>DASRFA010000040.1:0-351200 GCA_035651755.1 Binatia bacterium
TCCGAAGCCTTGTCCGAGCGATCACGAAGTACCTTGATGCATGGAACGCCGAGGCCAAACCGTTCCGCTGGACCAAGACGCCTCGCGATCTCCGAAGAAGCCTCACGCCCGTGGGGCGAACTTGTGAGACGGGACACTAGAGACCAATCGGCAACGAGCGGCAAAGCGAATGGAAGGCGTCCTTTTCTCGGAGGAGGCGGTAGAGCGCGGCGGGCAGTGAGTCGACACTTCAGCAGTCCACGCGACTCAAATTCTAGACCTCGATCCCGCAACGGCTGTCAATGAAAGTCCGCCGCATATTATTGCAGTAACCAATTTAATGCATGACGCTCAGGCGCCGTGCCCAAAAAAGCGTCGGCCCTGCCCAATTCCGGCGCAAATCGCAAATAGCGTCTGCGGACTCTCGGTCGCCCTAGGCTACATTTCCCACCCTATGCCACTTAGAAGGCGCCTGGGGCGCCGCCGACCGTAGGATAGGGTAGCGGGGGGAACTATCGGCACACCAGACTCGCACCTTCTACGTCGAATGCGCATCCGGGCGCCGGAAGCGCCGCGAACTGCCGACTCGCGCATAGCGGAGTTCCGAGCCAGTTCGGTTCGAGAGATATGTCCGCCGCCAGCGGAAGAGCAATCGGAAGCGTCGCAAAAGTACCCTTCCGACCGCTCCCGGTCATCTTGACGTCCCAAGTGACAAGAGATTGCCCGCCTCCACTGACTATCACGTCCACGTCGAATCTATCTATGATACCGCCGTGCAAGTGATCACCCTTAAAGGAGTAAAGAGTCCGCGTAGGGGTGAGCAACGAGACGGACCATCCCGTTCCGGCTTCCGTGCGCAAGCCTGGGGGCAGAAAAGCGTCAAACAGCGTCCTTCGCCCACCGTCGTAGACCACCACGCGAACGCCCTTGATGTCTGGAGAGATATGGATGATCCCACCTGTGTAGGAGAATTTACCCCGAATGCTGAACTTATCATCCGCTTCCGGTGTATCAAATCCTGTCATTTTTACGACCGAACCACCCAATGTTCGACCACTCCAACAAGGATCGCATGCGTCGCCGTGTCCGTCGCCGTCCGAATCTGGTTGCGGGGGATCCCAAACATCGATGCAGACGTCCCGTTGATCACACACACCGTCAAAATCTCGATCCGATCGTCGAGCATCAACCGGACACAGTGCGTCCGTGCCGCTACAGCGCTCGGAGACGTCACAGGAATCGGTCGCCTTTCGACATACGCGTCGAGCCGGCAAGTATCGGTCGACGGGGCAGGCCGTACCTCCGTCGCACACCTCGCTAACGTCACATGACCCGGCGGCCTCCCGGCAAACGGTGCCAGCGGGTGCCACTGCGTCGGAGGGGCACGTTCCGAGGATCCCATCGCATACCTCCTCGACGTCACATGGCCCAACAGCCGCTCGGCATACCGTACCGGCGAGCGCATCCCGATCGTCGCTCGGACAGCTTGAAGCAACCCCGTCGCACGTTTCAGCCTCGTCGCAGGAACCGACACCGGGCCGGCAAACGACTCCCGCTGAGAGAAGCATACAAGAAGATGAACAACAGCCCCAGTCTGCCGCATCACCGCCATCGCATGTTTCGCCCGGCTCGACAAAGCCATTTCCACACTGCGGCGGTCCATCAATTCGGTCGACTCGGATCGGCGTCGTGGCCACGCCCTCCAACCCGTTCGAATCCACCGCGACTAAAGAAATTTCATGAACACCTTCGCTGAGACTCGACGAATGAACGACAAGGACTCGACCCGTCCCAATGGTTCCGTCTCTGTCGGAAACCCACCGTAGCTGCGCATCGACTATCTCACCGTCTTCGACGTCATAGCCTGCTCCTGCCAGGGTAATGTCCGAATCCACAAAGACCGAGCCGCTACTGGGCCGACTAATCACCGACTGCGGCGGATGGTTTTCCACAATAAGGAACTGATCAGTGTCGTCGAAGGTGTTATTCATCCCATCGCTGACAATAACCCGAATGACTCCCGTGTTTGTCGCACGGAGGTAGGCGGTGGGGATCTTCAGACTCCTCGACTCCAGGCCCGCCTCGACAGGAATCCAGGTCGCCCCCGCGTCAGGGGAAAACAGCACGTACGAAATCAACTTGTCGCCATCTTCATCACTGGCTTGCCACCGGATAGTAAGATTCGCGCCCTCCACGACACCGCCGAGAGGCGCGACAATTCTGATGGACGGCGAGTGCGGCGTCCGTTCCCGCCTCGCTATCTCAGACGACCCGGCGACCACCGAGATGCCATGAATGCGATTGTCCCAGGGTATCGTGGCCGAGAAGTATGCGAGCGACGTCTTCACGCCGTCGACACGCTCGTTGCTCCAACGTTCGACTGCGTTGACAGCATGAATCGTAGCGCCATCCGCGTCGAACGCCACCACGCTAAGCGACGACGGTCGTCCGACCGGCGGCGGCGGCCCCGGCCTGCGCACGAAATCATCAAGGTGCGTAAGCGCTAGTGTCTCCCGGTCGTACTGACCGCGCACGACAAGATACTCCGGCTGCTGATCCGGAACGGCCATTCCACCTGCCGTCGGGCCCGTGACAGCCATGGATTCCGAAACGGCGGCAGAGCGTGCAAGTAGCTTGAAGTAGACATCGTAGTACGTCAGGGCCGAAATCCATCGCGACGCACCCCACGTCTTGGAGGTCCCACCACAATAACTCATTAAATCGAACGTTTCGCGTGGTTGAACGACTTGTCCTCTCATCGGATCCAAGCCGAACACACGTGCATCTTCAAAAAGCGGCCGGCGTTCCGGACCTATAGTCGCTCGTTCCATTTGATCAATTGTCAGCACGTATCCCCGGTCTGCGGGCGCGACGTTTCCCTCTTGCACGTTAGACGCGTCGCAAACTACGTGCTGGTCCGGGGGTAAAGTCGTAGTGTGAAGTTGCTCGACAAGATGACCAAATTCATGAACATGCGTCCTGCCCGCGTAGGAGAATTCAGAAGTAAGCGCAGCTATAGCGTAGGTACCCCCGAGGTCACTGGCGCGACCAAACTCCTTCCATTGGCACTTCTGGTCATCGCAGAACGCTGTGTCGGACTTCACTACGCCGAGGAAGTACTGCTCGGGATTGGACGTCTGTGGGTCGGACCCAGACAAAGTGATAAGTGACTCCATCTTTTCAGCCATCTGCGCGTAGGTGGGGAGCTTGAGGAAGGTCCGGCTCCGATTTCCCTTCTTCTCCGCCGGCATAAAATCTGTTCGAAAGTACCTTGGGGATATCGGCAGCAATGAGAGCATGCGTCGGCGCAAATCCTGGTAATCGGCGCTGGTGACGGACCTGCGACTACCCGCAGGCGAGATCCAATCAAAGCCCACGAACGTGATGTGAAGTCTCGGGGATGTCCCAAATTGGGCGAGTACGGAACAGTCGCCATTAAAGAGTCCACAGCCGATTCGGGCTGGCTTGATCACTTCGAATTGGATCCGGACATCGCCCGTGGTCCACGAGTCGGGCAAGGCGAAATTTAAACTGCTTGTGTAGTCGCCGCGACGCGCTGCTGCATCGGAGTTACGAACGAGCACCCGTATGGTTGCGTTCGGCGAATCGGGCAGCTCCCGTTCGCTGCCTTCGTCGTTGCGAAATGCGCGCATGCGTCCTTCGACGAGCACGGGATCGCTACCGGTCACTTCAAAATGGAGGCGTGCCACGGTCGGCTTGTTCTCGATCAGGGGAAGAGAAGCAACATCTTCGAAATGGCCAGGCCCGCCCCAATTTTGGACAACCTGCGTGATCTCCATCGCCCGCAATGACGCTGAAGGCGGCGGCGCAGGTGGTTCTCCGAGGTCGTGCACCATTACCAGATACTCATTTCGGTTGGTCGGAGATTGTTGCGTAAGTACTAGGTTCTTGTGAAGACTAAACGTACTTCCGTAGGTATTCCCGAGTCCGGAACGGGAAACATTGTTGTGAATATAGTGCCAAGGAAGGAAGTGTGTTCCCTGGATGACGCACCCGGTGCCGTCTTGGCCTACGGGATCTGGGATCCGGCGAACGATGGCACCGGCCTGATCGAGGACAAATAGGCTGCCGCGCTTATAAGAACAAGTCGATGTTGATAAGTCATAGGCGAAATCGGTAATGGGAGCATAGGCGACTAGTCGATCGCCGTGGACGGCGATCGGAATGGCGCGAACGGTAGTACTGCTGAACCCGTCGCTGTATTGGGTCACCACCGCAAATGGAACTCGAACTTGATTGACCGACGGCATTACTATTTCCGACTGGAACGCTATAAGCCGCGTCTTTAGACTAGCGCTGTATTTGCGGACGACGAAGTCGGCTCCGCTCCAATGTCGAATAAAGACATCGACGGAATCAGCGTGGGAAATTTCACCGATAACGTCGTCGGTCGGCGAGCCAACTGCACCCTCGGCAATGGTGCCGTTTTCGTCTGCGATAGTAAGCGTGCCGTTTACAAAGTTTAAAATATATTTGTCGTAGAGAACTCCCCTTGGCGGCAGGGCGCTCTGAACATAATATGCGCTGCTGAAGGTGGGATTTACTCGACCAACCGAGAGAGCGCGTATCCCCGGTGCATTCGCCAAGGCGAGAAATGTGTCTCCGGTTGGCGCCGTAAGTAACCCGTACCCTTTGTCGGGCAAGTCATCAATGTCGAAGTCGTCGCATTCGTTATGTCGGTTTGCCTTGTTGCAAAGTCGTATCAACTTTCGTTCCGACAGGCTGAACTCTTCGTCGCCCTGCTGTCCTCTGCGATAGACACGATCCAGGCGCGGAACGACGACGGGCTCCCCCCCGGCACCGTAGCCCTGAAAGACGAGCGATTGTCCCGAGGAGATATCGATTAAGGCGAACTGTCCGTTGGGAGCGGCAGGACAGACATACGAGTTTTTCAAGTAATTACCGCCGGCGTAGACAAGGGGGCAACTGCTGGACTGGATTGCCACAAGTGGCACGGCATCCGCTGAAGTGATTAAAAGGAAGAAATTGACGGCGAGCACGCCGAGACTGTGAGCCAATCGTGTCATCCGGGCGCGACGCCGACGGAATAACGGAGGAAGGTGGGCAGAGTGGTGTCGGCTCCACGAGAAAAAGTATCCTTGCGGAGTATGTGAGATACAGCGCTGTTGCGGGGCGCGGCCGAACGGCGCTGGCGCCTGGCGAAGCGCGACCAGGCTGTTGGCGAGTGTCGGACAGCCACCAGGGATTTCAAGAGCTACGGGCGTTTTGGCAGCGGCGTCGTACACAGGTGATCTCATGTCCGCTCGTGTCATCGCGGGTTAGCCTTCCCGGTCACTGCAATTCATGGTTACGGTGTCCGAAGTGTGAACGCCTCGGTAGACGTGACTTGCGCGCAACCGTCGGACCTGAGCGACGTTCGGCGGCCCCGGGGCGTTCGAGTCGAGATTTCTCAGATGGAGCGGCCCGTCCGCATCTTCGGGCTCCCATATCCCGTAGCTGACCCTTCCCACAAGGGTTCTGCTTGTTCTGCTTGTCCAAACGGGTGGACCAGCGGCGTTACGGGCCGGGGCGCGGCAGTTGATTTGCGGGTCGCGCCGCGTTTCAGTCGGGTGATGGCGATGGAACGCGAAACCGGGCGACGCCATAGCAGTCGGCCCGCGATTCGCACACTATTCGCACACGACAAGGCGGTCCGGACCGGCTCTACGACAGAAAACGTAGTAAAATTGCGTACGCGCCCGTAGCTCAGTTGGATAGAGCGACAGACTTCGAATCTGTAGGTCGGGTGTTCGATCCACCCCGGGCGCGCTCAGGAACTTTGCTGACATGCAAGTCGCTGCCGGTAGCGGCGAGCGATTCTGCCACCGCGCTGCTACCGTTTGACTCGTCGATGGCGTCGACCGCCGCCTCGGCGTTCGCAGCCGCGGTGTGCTTCGTGGCCTGGTAGCTCGCGAGATCAGGCTCCCCGCTCTTGCGCGGCGACGCAGGGGTCTGCCGCGCGGAGAGCTTTTCCCTGGAGATCCGCCCGGCTTCCCGTCCCTTCCTCGCTTCGGGGCGGGGTAGGGACATCATCGCGATAGGCCTTGCGATGCAAGGGGTTTCGCCTGAGACCCGGATTGGCCATCCGGTGCGGTTCTTTCAAAGGAGCCGCCCGGACGCTATCACCGGCGAGGCTCGGGGTTTCGCGGGTTTCGCTCGGCATCCCGGCGTCTTCGCTCTCGCGATAGACGAGGCCACCTAATCCTGTCAGAGCCCACATGCCGGGTCGGGCCGTTTTCCAAATACGCTACTCCGCGTATGTCAGGCCCGCTTCAGCGAATAAAGCCGATGCTTTCGCGCATTTGCGTTGCCTGGAGGGCCGCCGAGACCACGTTTTCCGCGAGGCGCGACATTTGGCGGCACATTGGCACTCTATCAAAAAAAGACCTCTGACGTCGGCGGGTTACGGAAGGGGTGTGGATACCCAATCAGCGGGTCGCGGTTCGTTTCCGACGGCGCTGAGCTCGAGACCTTTACGCCGTCTGTGCGAAGCTCGTGGGCTAGCCGCAGCGACAGACGTCGGGTCGGCGGGGGCGAGGCTGCAGCGGCAACCGATCGGAACGGCCGTCGGTTGGTTGCCGAGGACGATGCTGAGGCTGAAGGGCCCGGGGGTCTTCATCTTGACCCCCGGGCCTCCTCCTCGGGCGAGCGACCGCTACCGGTTCCGCCTCCCCCACCGCGTCGATGTCGAAGAACGGCTCGGCGTCAATGGCGCACGGTGACGGTGGCCTGGCTGACCGTCTTGTTGCCACTGGCGTCGCTCGCCTCGTAGGTCACCGTGTACACCCGGCCGTTGCCGTTCCCGCTCCGCTCCGACCGGAGCAGGAACGTACGATCGTCGGTGCCGAGGTTCGCCTGCTGGATGTCGTCCGTGGTGTCGCCGTCGCCCAGGCCGTTGTCGGGCTCGTTGCTCGTGATCGAGACCACCCGGACGGTCGGGTTCGGATCGCAGACATCGCTCACCGTGATCGACGCCGTGATCTGCGCGAGCTTGTGGTCCGGCGGCCACAGTGCGGTGGGAGACAGCGTGAGGGTGAGCTTCGGCGGCGTGGTGTCGACGATCTTCACCGTCTGCGTCGCAGTGCGCTTGTTCTTGGACTCGTCAATGGCGGTCCACGTGACCGTTGTGGTCCCGAGGTTGAAGGAAGACGGCGCGTTGTTCGTGAGGACCGGCGCGTCATCGCAGACATCGCTCGCGCTCGCGGTGCCGAGGATGACGGACGTCCCGGTCGGCCCCGTGCACTCGGCCGTCACCGCGGCCGGCGCCGTGACCGTCGGCGGCGTCCTGTCGAGGACGTCGACCGTCGTCGCGTCCTCGTCGTACTGACCGAACGAGTCGATTACCTTCAACACGTACGAGGTCTTGTTGTTCGACGTCGGCGTGCTGACCAGCTGCTCGGCCCGGCCCCGAGGCAACGTCGCAACGAGCGAGCCGGTGCGGCTGCCCTTGAACCACCCGAACGACACGACGTTGTTGTCCGGGTCGATGCTCTCCGAGCCATCGAGGGTGAACTCCCCGCCGCCCGTGAAATTGCACTCGACCTGCTGATCGTCACCAGCGACCGCGATCGGCGGCTGGTTGACGAGCTTGCCGTGGAGGTCGACCTGCAAGGTCACCTGCTTCTCATCGATCAACTTGCCGGTCAGCGAGCACGCCCCGCCCGGCTGCCAATCACCGAGGGAGATCGCCAGCGGAGCGTCGTTGCCGCGGTAGAAGCCTTTCGTCCCGCCGTCGTCCTCGGCAATGTCGACGCCGCGCACGGAGTTGTTCGTCAACTTCGGGGCGAAGCTGCCGGCGCCGGTGCTGTCGACGAAGGCACCGACCGTGTTCTCGCCGACGCCGGTGACCTCGGTCAGCCTGTGATCGTCCAAAGCGTCAGAGAACTGGAGGTCGTTCACGTTGATCCGGTGGTTCATGCCCACGAAGCACCCGAGCGGATCGTCGGGACACGGCGTACCGACGAAATTCACCCGGCCACGCGCCGTATTGCTGGCCGAGTGCTGATTGTCGCCGTCCTCGTCGCGGACTTGCACGAGCACGTTGCTGCTCGTCTGGTCCAGGTCGCAGGCGCTCAGGCGCCCGGTCAGCATCGAGCCCAGCGGCGAGTTGGCCACACAGACCGGCGTGTGGCCGGTCGTGGCCTGCGTGGTCTGGGCGATCCCTGCGGGATCGCAGTTCTGCGGTGCGACGACAGACGGGCACGGATCCTTGCAGACCTTCGAGAAGGAGATCGCATCCGCCGTCTTCAACGTGCACGTGCAGGCGCTGGCCAGGTGACACGCCTTCGCCAGGTCACTGACGTTGCTCTGGACGGCGCCCTGGCAGACCCCTGCCGCCCGCGTCGGGTCGGCCGCGTCCGCCGGGTCGGCGCAGGTCAGGAACTCCTGCGTGGCTTTCTTGGGCGAGTACTCGACGGTGAGGTAAGGCGGATTCGGACTGCCCGACTCGAACGCTCTGGCCCTGCGCAGGCCGTCCCCCGTGATGACGAACGCGACAGCGCTGTCGGGCGTGTACGCCGGGTCGTTGACGATGACCTGCAGGAGGCTCGCCAGCTCCTCCGTCTCCTCGCTGGCCAGCGCATCCCCGGCCTGGTCCCACGCGCCCGGTGCCCAGTCGACGTGCCCAGCGACGAGCGGGAGCGCGCTGAGGTCGACGGCCGGTGGCCCGAACGCCGCGGCGTCCGGCGAGTTCACCAGGTGGATCTGGAGGGCCGTGCTCTGGTTGGAGGCCCCGGCTGCCGTGAACTGGATCCGCGCCGACGTGATCGTCGCCAGAGGCGGAACACCCAGCTTCTGGAATCGAAGACCGATCGTGTTTTGACCCAGGCCTAGCTGGTTCCCGCCGAGGTTCGCCGGCGGACTGGCTGCTTGCGCCGCGTCGTCCGCACCCGTGGCGATGAGGTTCTTGAACGGAATGGCGACCGGGCCCGATGGAGGATCGCACTCGCACGAACAGAGAACGGCGTTCTTTTGAGGGTCGGGAACCTCGCCCTCCTCCACTCCGAACGATCCACACCCGGTCTGGAAGAGAACCACGACCGCCATTGCGGACACAACTGCACCGATACTCAACAACCTACGCGCCATGGGACATTTTCTCCTCGTCTGCGGAGTTGATCAGACTCTCAGCCAACGTGGTCGGGCAGTCGGTAGCCGGCACAAATGAAGGCCGGGGTCGCCTCGAACTGGGCGGTGTCGGAACGGGTCGTGACGTGGGCATACGGCGCGAGCCCGGCCGGGACCTTGCGGCGTCTAGAGGGCTGTCGCGAGGCACGAATCGCTCCTCGCACAGCGTCTTTGAAGAAGAAGGTGTAACTTTTCACCGAACCTTGTTGCTTCGCTGCGGACGGAGCACCTCGCGGCGAGAGGGTAGGCGCTAGAGCCGGGCCGGAACGACGACGGTGCTGCCGGCTGCGGCGTTCGCGGCCGCGATCGCCCCGCGCAGGCTCCAATCGTTCGGGGTCGCGCCGCTGCATGCCGTCGCCGACGGCACGTCGTCGGTGCGATCGACGACGAAGGTGGCGGCGAGCGAGGCCGCGCCGCGAGGACCCCGACGACGAGCGGGGCGTTGGCGGAAAACGCGCGGCTCTTCGGCCAAGGCGGTCCGGCTCCAGTCCCAACCCTCGTACGAGTGCCTACGATGCCTGCGCTCGTCATCTCGCCTCCGTGCGGCTAACGCTGTCGGCTCCACTGGGGAGCCGCGGCCAACCTGGCACAACGACTCGCACCGGGGAACCACGAGAAACGACATGATGTGCCACGGTGCGTCGCATGCGACGCCGCGCGCGTCGCACGTCGTCAGCGTGCGCGACGTCGCGCGTCGACGACGCGTGGAAGAGGTCGGCGGCCGCGACACGACGACGTGGCGCGTCGGCGCACGGCGGCGATGCCCAGCGTGGCTGCCCTACCGTGACGGCTCCGCCGCGCTCCCGTTTGTCTTGACGGTGGCGGCGGATCCTTCCATCCGCTCGAGCGCCTCGCCGTACGGCGATGCGCTTCGTCCAAGACTAAGCGTGGGCACGACGAACTCAGACTCGCGAGAGGAGATTCGGCTCGAGGACAGCCGCAGGCCGCCTCCATTCTTCGCCGGGTCGCGGCGACGGCGGAGTCGGTGCAATCGGCAAAGCTCCGCTCCGCGCGGCTCGCTTCGACCGCGACGAAAGCTGCCAGGGCCACGAGCAGGGTCTGCGACGCGACTTTCACGGGATCGCCTCCCGCCGACGGGATTCCGCTGTTTGAGGTTCTCGCGCTACTGGCCACCGCGGCGCAGCGCGACCGGCACCGCGAAGAGCGCGACACTGCCCTCTTCCACGCGATCGAACACGGCGAGCACGCCGTCGGACGTCGGTACGAGCGACACCGTGCGCGCGTCGTCGGCGAGCCGGATGACTTGCGAGCGTGGGTTCCCGTCCGCGCCCACGGTGACCGCGTGGACCGGCCCGCTCTGGCCGTCGGCGCTCGCGATCCAGGCGACCACCGCGGTGCCGTGAGTCTCCACCGCGGCGGGTCGCCACACGCCGGTGACGCCGGTGGCAACGAGGGTAGTCGCCAGAACGGAGCCCGTGGCATCCATCATCGCCGCGTGCACCTCCATCGGGACAGGAAGCGCCGGCTCGGCTGGCGCGGTCACCCAAACCACGAGGAACGCGTCGCCGAATGCGGCGTTGCGCGTGACGGCACTCATCCAGAAGACGCAGGTTCGGCCGGTGTGCACCGGCTTCGCCTGCCAGATGGTGACGTTCGTCGACGAGGAGCGGACCGCAGACTTCTACGCCGAGCCCGACGACGCCGCCCGCAATCGCTGGCGCTACGAGACCCGCCTCGCCGGCCTCGACGACTCGACCCGCGTGAGCCTCTCCGCGACCTGCGAGCCCGCGTGGGAATACCGCTATCGGACGCGCCCCGGGCTCAGTTGGCAGAACCCGTTCGCGATGAAGCCCTTCGACGATCTGGTGCGAAACTTCAGGGTCAAGCTGTCGCATCGCCCCGCCGAGGTCCGGACCACCACGCTGACGCCGGCCTTGTGGAATGGCGTCATGTAAGGCGCGCGCGCGCGGCACTGGAACCTGCCCGGCGGCCGACCTGGCTCCCGCCGGCGATCTCCGAGTCGGCTTCGTCCGCTGGACCGCCGGCGACGAGCCGTTCTTCTTCTGCAACAAGCAGGCGGTCTACCAGGCGGCGTTGCTGTTCGACCTCGACGAGATCCCGAGCAGGCGCAAGCTCATCTCGTCGGCCGAGCTGCGCTTGACGCAGGACATGCTCGGGAGGGCCCACGGCGCCGATCTTCCGCTCTTCGTCCCCGGCTGCATCGGCGAGATCGCGACGGTGAAGGAGGACTGGAGCGCGAAATCCGGCCTCGTCGCGAACGACGACTTGACGATCGTCGACGGCGAGATGGCGTACGACGACGTCGTGCGGGCGACCGTGACGCATCCCGTCGTCGACTGGGCCGCCGATCCGGACAGCAACCTGGGGTTCGTCGTGAAGGGCTTCGACGAGGCATTCACCGAGGACGACCAGGCGTGCGTCTCGAACATCACCTCCGCCGAGCTCGTGGTCACCTACGTCGACTTCCCCGACGTACCGGTCGTGTTCTCCCGCTGACCTTGCAGCCGCCCCGGAGCACGCGAATCGTGCCCGGGGCGGCGTCTCGAATCTTTCCCTGTTCGCGATTCAGGGCGCCAGGGAGACCTCCCCGTTCGCGCCGCGAGCGGCTGCAACGACGCTCGCCGTTTGGGTCCCGGCGTCGACCTCGTCGATGATGCAGCGACGACCGACGCACCCCGCCCGGAAGTGCAGCTGCGTCTGGACGGTGGCCTGGAGCTCCACGCGCTTGATGACGATCCCGAGGTCGGTGTCCGCCAGCTCGATCACCCCGGTGACGTTCTTCCTGGGTCGCTGGAATGCCGTTTCGGGCTGCCGGGCGCCCTGCAGGTTGTCGACCACCCGATTCGAAGATCAGGAAGCTCTTCTTGGGAATCACGAAGCGATACACGCGCGGCCCTTTCGAGCGAATTGCCTGACCCCGAAACCGCACCGCTCCTGCGAGGCGGACGCCGATCTCCGAGAAGTCCGCGACCGCACCGATGCCGCGGCAGTTCCGCTCCACGGCGAACGGGGTCAGGAACATGTCGAGACGCGTCAGGTCGAAGAACACGCCGTCGCGCGTCACCTGCGGCGTGATCTCCATTCGCCCTGCCGTGATGCCCGCGGCGAAGTCCACCGGATCGCCGCACGGCACGCGCTGCCGGATGTGAACCGTACCGCCCACGTCGGTCATGATCGGGGCGGGCGCGGCCGTCGCGAGCGACGGCGACAGCACGCTCGCGCTCAACATCCCGGCCACAAAGAGCGTCAGTGTCGTCTTCATCATCGGCTCCTGAGCGTTATTTGATGCGTACCAGCGTGACGTTCTTCAGCGTCGCGCCCACGTCCGCCAGCGATGCATCGACTCGAAGCGGGTACTTGGCGCTCGCGGCGGAGGTGCCGATGACTGCGCCGTTGCAGATCGTGCCCGGGGTGCAGGGTCCGCTCAGCTTGAAGTACGAGACCGACGCCGTGCCATCGAGGTTGTCCTTGATCTGGACGCGGAACCGGTCGCCCGGGTCGTACGGCCCGACGGATGGGCCCGACGGGCTGCCGTCCTCGACGATGACGACGTTGCCGCCCGCGCCCAGCCGGATTCCGAAAGCGACGTCGGCCTGGCTGGGATCGGTGTCGGGACCGACATCCGGCGCGAGTCCGACGACGTGTCCCTTGTCGTTCTCGGTCGCCTCGAACTCGACCCAGCCGTCGCCCTGGGTGATCGCCTGTTTCGACGCGGCCCCCGCGTCGAAGGAGCCATCCGGCATCGAGTCCCGCGACAGGTCGTTCCCCGCCGGCGAGGTGCCGATGAGATCCGTCCAGATCACGGGCTCCTGCGCTCGCCGCGGGTCGACGAATCCGGGAAGCAACGTTCCGCCGTCGCTGCACGCGTCGTCGAAGCAGGTGTTCGCGTCGAAGTTCGTGCTCACGTGCGCATTCGCGGTGCAGAACTCCTCGACACCCTCGGCCGGCTCCGCTCCGCCGCCGTTGACGAGATCGATGCACTCGTCGACGCAGACGGCGTTGGCGTCGGCGTAGACCGCCGGGACCTGCGTCGCGCAGTTCAGGCAGACCGCGAAGCCGTCGGGAAACGGCCCCTGGAAGTCGATCTTCTTCGGCAACCCGCCGCAGGCGGCTTCCGCAGCCGAGGAGAGATCGAGCCCGATCGAGCTCTGCTCGCCCTGTGCGAGCGCGACCGCCGCGTGCGCGAACGACATCCCGATCCCGGTCTCCGTGGAGTTCGCGCACCCGGTGCTGCCCGGGTCCGGGACCTTCGGGATGTCGCACATGATCGCGCTCGCGTGCGGCAGAGGGCCGGCCTCGAGCTCGCTCGGCCCGGCGATTCCGTGGGTCTGCAGGGCGCAGTTGGGAACCGCGAGCAGGATCAGCGGCAAGAACCAGACGGCGCGCAGCCGCCGGCCAATCGACTTCACGAAGTTGACCATCGATGACATCCTCCTCGAACGCTTGGAGCGGGGCTCGACGCCCCGATCCGGCCGCAGCGCAGCGCGCAGAGCAGGGCGGAACCCGCCACGAACGTCGCGATCGCCACGAACTGAGAGGTCGACCACGGTCCGATGGTGCCGCGATCGGAATCGGCGCGGACGATCTCGATGACGTAGCGGAGCGCGCCGTAGCCCAGCGCGAACGCGACCAGCGCCTGCCCCGACACGCGCTGGCGGCGGCGCACCGCCAGGACGAGCAACAGGAGCAGGGCGCCCGCCAGTGATTCATAGAGCTGTGCGGGATGGACCGGCAGCGACGTCGTCGCGTGCGCCGGCAGCAGCCCGAGCAGCCTCTGCTGGTCGAATGCGGGCGAGCCCGCAGGAAATCGGACCGCCCACGGCCCGTTCCACTCGCGGCCGAAATCGCACCCGCCGAGAAAGCAGCCGACCCGCGTGACGGCGAGGCCGACGCACAAGGACGGCGCGACGCAGTCTGCCCACGTCAAGAGAGCCACGTCGTGGGCGTGACAGAAGGTCGCCGCGGCCACCAAGCCGCCGAGAAAACCTCCGTACGCGACGAGCCCACCGTCCCAGCCGGCGACGATGTCCATCACCGAATGGAACTGATCGCGATTGGTCGCGACGTAGAGCAGTCGTGCGCCGACGACGGCGCCGACGAAGGTCCACGCGGCGCAGCGATCCGCGAGCCGCCTGTCGATCCCGGCCCGCTCGGCCAGTCTGACGGCGAGCATCCGTCCGCCGACGACCGACAGCGTCAAGAACAGACCGTAGGAGTACAGCGGCACCCCGAGCGGGAGATGAACCAGGACGGGCCTCACGGGATCCGCCGAATCCCGCCCCGGTCGGCGGACGCCATGGCCGCCCGCACCGTCCGCCGCATATGGGTCGCATGGCCGATGTGGCCCATCCCGACCTTGGGGGCGTTCAATCGGTGCGAACAGTGTTCACGCGATCGTTCATCCACCGCGCAAGTGGAGTCGCGGACGCGCAACCGGCAGCCGATGTCGGTCAGCCAACATTTCGCTTGGCTAGGCGATCGCCCCGGATCTCGCCCGAGCGCCCCGCAACCCGGCCGACCGGTCTGCTACGCGCCCGAGCGCGTACGCGATGCGTCAGTTGCCCTTGTTGTACGTCGCCTGCGCGGCGCTGATCAGCGACTTCGCGGCGGAGGGTCCGGACCATCCTTTGATCTGGACACCTTTGCCCTCGAGGAAGACTGCCGCGAGAAAGAACTGCTCCAGCTCGATCCGCGTGCGCTCGTTCAAGTCGCGAGCGTCGTTGCAGCGGTCGTCTTTCGCGGGCACCGCGATGACCCGGTCGTTCCGCTCGCGACCGCCGCCCTTCCTCTTCTGCGACACCCGGACCACGCCGATCGGCTGGCACGCGATCACGACCCCCGGATAGGCCGCGCCGTCGTGGTACACCATGGCGTCGAGCGGGTCGCCGTCCTCCGCTCGCGTGCTCGGGATGAATCCCCAGTCGAAGGGATAGGAGACGCCGAGCACGAGGGGACGGCCGAACAGGAACACTTCCTCGCCCGGGTCGTATTTGAACTTGATGCGCGAGCCGGCCGGCGTTTCGATCACGACGCGGAGCGCTCCGTCGCGATCGAACGTCGGAAGATGAATGAGGTTCGGCATGTCGTCGCGTGCGCGCCGCGCGCCCGACGTTGCCTCGACGGTGCGCGGTCCAAGTCTGCAAAGAGCTTCGATGGATCGCAATCGAACGCGGAAGAGCGAGCCGGCCGCCGACTTCGTTTTGCGAAAATTTCGCACCAGACCGGGTCGCGGCGCTCACCGGGCTGCCCAGGTTCCGGAGGAGCGCGGATCGCGACGGGATCCTGGGCCGGGTCGAACGTCACTGCATCGCCTGACCGAAAATCCGTCGATCGGATCCGCCCCGGCCCCGTAGCCTCGCAAAACCGTCCAGGCTACTCGAGCCACGCCGCGACAGCGGCGAACGTCCGCCGGCCGTCGGGCTCGTGCCGGATCTCGAGCACGTCCTCCAGCTTCGCGAGCTGGCGCTCGAGCTGCTCGAGGCGGTCGTCGGCGCGCACGAGCAGCAGGATCGCGCTCCGCGCGCCGTCGCCGACCGGCAGGCACAGCACGCCGTCGACGTTGAACGCGCGTCGCGCGAAGAGCCCGCTCACGTGCGACAGGACGCCGGGATGGTTCCGCACGGTGAGCCGCAGCACGACCGATGCGTCGAGGGGCGCTCCGGCGGAAAGGTCTTCACGCGGCTCGGTCGGCATGGGCGTCTCCTGCGATCAGCATGTCGCGATTCGCGGCGCCGGGCGGCACCATCGGGTACACGTTGCGCTCGCGCGCGATCGGCACGTCGATCAGGCACGGGCCGGGCTCGGCGAGCGCCGCCGCCAGCGCGGCGCGCGGGTCGGAGGCGTCGCCGAGCGCGACGCCGCGCATCCCGAACGCGCGCGCGAGGGCGGCGAAGTCGGGCTCGGCGTGGAAGCGCGAAGCCTGGTAGCGCCGGCCGTAGAAGAGCTCCTGCTGCTGCCGGACGAGGCCGAGGTGCGCGTTGTTCAGCAGGATCACCTTGACGTCGGCGCGCTCTTCCGCCGCGGTCGCGAGCTCCTGCAGGTTCATGAGCAGCGACCCGTCGCCGGTGAAGCACAGCACCTTGCGGCAGGGGTCGGCGAGCGCGGCGCCGATCGCGGCCGGCAGGCCGAACCCCATCGTCCCGAGCCCGCCCGACGTCAGGAGCTGGCGCGGAAGGCGGAACGGAAACGCCTGCGCCACCCACATCTGGTGCTGGCCCACGTCGGTGGTCACGATCGCGTCGTCGCCCGCGAGCTCGCCCGCGGCGCGCACGATGCCGTAGGGCTCGAGCGGATCGTCCGCGCCCGGCATCGCGAGCGGCGCCGCCGCGCGCAGCGCCGCGAGGCGCGCGAGCCACGCCGGTCGCGCGTTCGGCTCCACGAGCGGAAGGAGCGCGGAGAGGAATTCCCCGGCGTCCGCCCGCACGCCGAGGAGCGGCGTCTTGATCTTGCCGATCTCGCTCGCGTCGACGTCGACGTGCACGATCTTCGCGCGCGGGCAGAACTCCGACGCCTTCCCGGTCGCCCGGTCGTCGAACCGCATCCCGAGCGCGAGCACGAGGTCGCACTCCTCGAGCAGGTGGTTCACGTACGGCGCGCCGTGCATGCCGATCATGCCGAGCGAAAGGCGGTGCGCCGCGGGAAGAGCCCCGAGGCCGAGCAGGGTGGACGCGACCGGCAGCGAGACCTGCTCCGCCAGCTCGCGAAGGAGGGCGGTCGCGCCGGCCGCGATCACGCCCGCGCCAGCGAGCACGATCGGGCGCTCCGCCGCGCGCAGCAGAGCCGCCGCGCGCCGCACGGCGGCGTGATCGAGCGCGGGCGGCGGATCGGTGGCGCCGGGCTCGGGAAAGCGCGTGACGTCGATCGCCTCCGTCTGCACGTCCTTCGGCACGTCGACCACCACCGGGCCCGGTCGTCCCGAGGCGGCGATGCGGAACGCTTCCGGGATCACCTCGAGCAGCTCGGCCGCGGAGCGCACCAGCCAGTTGTGCTTCGTGATCGGGATGGTGAGGCCGTAGGTGTCGATCTCCTGGAACGCGTCGCTGCCGATCAGCGCCCGCGGCACCTGCCCGGTGATCGCGACCAGCGGGATCGAGTCGAGCTTCGCGTCCGCGATCGCGGTGAGCAGGTTCGTCGCTCCCGGACCGGACGTGCCGAAGCAGACCGCCGGCCGGCCGGTCGCGCGCGCCATGCCCTGGGCGATGAAGCCGGCGCCCTGCTCGTGGCGCGCGAGCACGTGCCGGATCGCGCTCCCGTGGAGCGCGTCGTACAGCGGCAGGTTCGCGCCGCCGGGAATCCCGGCGACGGTGTCGATGCCCTGGCGCTCGAGCAGTCGCAGGATCAGCCCCGCACCGTTGGTCTTCATGTCGGCCCTCTCGTCCTCGGTTCGCTGCGGCACGCGGCGACGGGGGCCAGAGACGCGAAACCCCCGCCGGCCATCGGCCGGCAGGGGTTTTGAGATCGGTCTTCGGTCTCCCCGCTACGGCGCGACGGCCCAGGCGACGCACACGACGACGACGACCACGACCGGAAGTCGGGTGCCGAGCAGGGAGCGGGTTGCGCCGTCTGCGGAGAGCATGACGCGGTCGACATAGCCCGGACGAGCGGTCCGGCGCAAGACTCCCGCATCGGCCGGCCGGATTCGCGATTCCACGGCCGTGTGGTGGGTGCGCCGGAGCCGCGCCGAGTGAGCGAAGCGCGTCGATCCGGCGTCGTTTGACACCGCCCCGGGCGGCCGCTTGAATCCACGCCCCGCGGCGAAGCGATGAGTGACACTGCGCCGGAACAGCGTTCCCCGGAGCTCCCGACCCTCGACCGTGACGAGCATCGACCGAAGGTCCGGGTGCGCCCGCGTGCAGCTCGGCGGAAGGTCTCGGGCGCGGCGATCGATCCGGAGGCGTGGCCGACGCGCGCGTTCCTCGCGCTCGCCGACGTGCTCGGTCGATACCACCGGCACCGCGTCGTCCACCTCGACCGTCTCGGTCGGCTGCTCCGCTCCGGCCGGCGCGTCATCCTCGTCGGCAATCACGCGCTCGACATCGTCGATCCGCTCCTCCTCCTCGCGACCGTGTTCCGGAAGCTCCACCGCGTGCCCCGCTTCATCGGCCACGAGAACGGCTGGTTCCGTGTTCCCGTGCTGCGCGACATCTCGGAGCGATTCCAGGTGATCCCGTCGCGCCGGCCGGAGGAGGCGGTGGCGGCGCTCCGTCGCGACGGGTTCCTGATGCTGTATCCCGGCGCGATCCGCGAAGCCGGAATGCGGAGCTACCGCGACGAGCCCTACCGCCTGAAGTGGGAGGGGCGCACGGGCGCGATCCGCCTCGCGCTCGACGCCGACGCGGAGATCGTCTTCGTCGCCGCGCTCGGAGCCGACGAGGCCTACTACCAGTCGATCGTGCCGACGCCCGAGGCGCTGATCGGCCTCATCAACGCCGGCGACGGCGAGCGTTACCGCGGAATGCGGCTCTCGTTCGGCCTTCTCGGCCTCCACCTCGTCCCCGGTGTCCTGCCGCTCCCGGTTCGCTTGACGCACGTCATCGCGGAGCCGCTCGACCTCGGGGACCGCGAGCGCGCGCGTCGCGACCCGGACGCGCTCGCGGCGCTCCACGAGCGCGTGTGGGGCGAGTGCCAGCACTTCCTCGACCGGGTCGTGGCGGGACGCGCCCGCTACTCCGATCGCGTCGACCGCTCGATCCGCGCGGCCGAGCAGCTCCTCCAGGGGCTCGGTCTCTGACGCCAGGGACGGCCGCGACGTGTTGAGCCCGGTCGGCCAGCAGGCCCTGTTCACGCTTCCGGCGCTGCGCGGCCTGGGCGAGGTCGAGCGGCGTCAGGTGGCCGAGCTCGTCGAGGAGATCGCGCTCCAGAAGGACGACGTCGTCTACCGCGCGGGCGACGTCGCGGACGCCCTCTACGTGGTCGCCGCCGGCGCGGTCGACGTTCTCGACGGCGCGGACGCGATCGCCCGCTACGGCCCCGGCGAGGTGTTCGGCGAGTCGGTCTTCGCCGGCGAGCCGCGCGCTGTGACGACGCGCGTCGCGCTCGACGCGCGTCTCCTCGTCTTGTCGCGCGAAGGGCTCGCTCGGCTGCTGGAGATCCACCCGTCGCTCCACGAGCACGTCGCGGCCGCGCTGATGCGGCGTCTGAAGGACGCGGTCCGCGTCATGCTGCGCGCTCCGAATGCCCCGACGAGCGAGGTGGTCGCGATCGAGGGCTGGAGCTCGGACGCCGCGAGAGCGGATTTCGCGCTCGCTCTCGCGGGCGCGCTCGAGCGCGAGCTCGGCCGCGAGGTCGCGATCGTCACGATCACGTCCCGGAGCCACCGATCCGACGCGCCCACGCGGCCGGATCGCCCGGACGGCGTCGTCGTCGGAGAGGTCGCGGAGGGCGGCGCCCTTCGGGAGCGAATCGCCTCCGAGCTCGCCGGGCTGGCCGGCCGGGTGCCCGTCGTGCTCGCCGCGGTCGACGAGTCGCTGGCGGAGCTGGCGCCCGAGGTCTCGCGGCTCGCCGATGCCGTCGTCGCCCGCAGCGGCGGAGCTCGGTCGCCGACCGTCGACGGGGCGAGCGCGCGGCGCCGCGTCGCGCTGGTACACGACCGCCGCGACGGAGCGGGCCCGGCGCTTTCGGCGATCGGGATCGTGTCGCTGCCGGTCGACGACGTCGGACGCGACCGCGCGCTGGGACGCCTCGCGCGCCACCTCACGCACCGCAGCGTCGGCGTCGCGCTCGGGAGCGGAGCCGCCTGGGGCCTCGCGCACATCGGCGTGCTCGACGTCTTCGAGCGCGAGGGCGTTCCGATCGACGTTCTCGCGGGCGCGAGCATGGGCGCGATCGTCGGAGCGCATTACGCGCTCGGCTTCTCGCCCGCCGAGCTCGAGGACATCGCGACCCGCGTGCGCGACATCCCGGGGGTCATGCGGATCCTGCCGCGCCTCCTCTACCTCGCGGTCGACTTCAACGTGTCGCGGCCGGGGCTCTTCGCCGGCGAGCACTTCCAGCGCGTCCTCGAGTCGCTGGCCCCGATCCGCGGTCACACGTTCGCCGACCTCGCGATCCCGTTCCGCGCGACCGCGACCGACATCGAGACCGGCGCCCGCGTCGAGCTCGGCGATGGGGACCTGAGCGACGCGATGCGCGCGAGCTTCTCGGCCCCGTGGGTGTTCTCGCCGTTCCGGATCGGCGAGCGCGTCCTGATCGACGGCGGCATGAGCGATCCGGTCCCCGCCCAGACGGTGCGCGCGATGGGCGCGGACCTGGTGATCGGCGTGAACGCCGTGCCGCCGGTGTACCCGTCCGCGCAGAACCCGCTCGAGGCCGCGCTGCGCGCGCTCGGTCGGATGAACCCGGTCGCCGCGCGCAATGGCGCGCGCCTCCCGAACAGCTTCGACGTCGTCGTGCGCACGCTGCAGATCATGCAGCACGAGCTGGGAAACGTCCGCGCCGCCGAGGCCGATCTGCTGATCCATCCCGACCTGCGCGACTACTGGGTGCTCGAGTTCTGGCGTGCGGCCGAGATGATCGAGCAGGGGCGGCGTGCGGCCGAGGCGAAGCTGCCCGAGATCCGCGCCAAGCTGACGGCGCTCCGCGGAAAGGTGTCGCGATGACGACGCGTGCGGTGATCGGGGCCGTCCTCGCTGCGGTGGTGATCGGGCTCCTCCCGGTCGCGTCTGCGCGATCGGCGACGCTCGCCGGCGTCGAGATGCCGGACACCGTCGTCGTCGACGGCACGACGCTCGTCCTGAACGGCATGGGCCTCCGGCAGGCGTTTCTCGTGAAGGCGTACGTCGGCGCGCTCTACCTGGAGAAGCGCACGAGCGATCCTCGGGTCGTCCTCGACTCGCGCGCGCCGAAGCAGGTCGTGCTCGCGTTCCTGCGCGACATCGACCGCGGGAGGCTCTCGTCGGGCTGGGCGGACGCGCTCCGGAAGAGCGGCGGAAAGGCGATGGAGCCGTCGATCGCGCAGTTCACGTCGCTCATCGAAGACGTGAACAAGGGCGATACGATGTCGTTCACGTGGCGCCCCGGCGTCGGGGTCGAGGTCGCGACCCGGGGCCAGGTTCGCGGCTCCGTCGCCGGCGACGACTTCGCTCGAGCGCTCTTCGGGCTCTGGTTCGGACCGAAGCCGGGCGACCCGGATCTGAAGAAAGGCATGCTCGGGAAGTGAGCGCCGGGCCACGCCTACGTGCCGCCCGCGACGGCGTGCAGCGACCCGAGGACGTCGTGGATGGATCGGGTCCGGTCGACCCCGCCGACGAGCGCAGCGAGCCCTCCCGCGCGTAGGACCTCTCGCACGGTGGCGTGCGCCTCGACGATCCGGAGCTCGACGCCGCCGGCGGCGACCTCCTTCACGAGCCCCGTGAGCATGAGCGCGCCGGTCACGTCCAGGACCGGCGACGACGAGAGGTCGAGCACGAGGGCTCGCGGCCGCGCGGGCGCCTCTCTCAGCCTTCGTCGGAGCTCGTCGCGGACGTGCTCGGCGTTGAAGTAGAGGATCGACGCCTCGACGCGGACGAGCACGACGTCCCGAAGCGGCTCGTTGTCGGGATGCCTCTCGATGTCGGAATAGCGCTTCGTGCCCGGGATGCGGCCGAGCAGCGCGACGTGCGGCCGCATGCCGGCGCGCAGGAGCATCGCCAGCGACACGATGGCCGCGAGCAGCACGCCCTTCAGGATGCCGAGGAAGAGGACCCCGACGAGCGCCACCATCGCGATCCCGAACTCGGCGCGGCTCACGGTCCAGAGGCGCCGGAGCGCGGGGACGTCGATGAGGCCTTTCACGGCGACGAGGACGATCGCAGCGAGCACGACCGTCGGAAGGTTGCGCAAGAGGTCCGTCAAGAACAGGAGGCACACGGCGATCGCCGCGGACGCGAAGACGAGCGCGAGCGGCGTCTTCGCGCCCGCTTGATCGTTCACCGACGACTGCGAGAGCCCGCCTGCGACGGGGTATGCCTGACCGAACGCGGCCGCGAAGTTCGCCGCCCCGAGCGCGAGCAGCTCCTGCCTGGGATCGATCTCGTCGCCGTACCTCTGCGCGAGCGTCCGCGCCGCGGAGACGCTTTCGACGTACGCGAGCAGGAGGCAGGCGAACGCGAGCGGGATGACGCCGTCCACCTCCCTCGGCCGGAGATCCGGGAGATGCCACGCCGGAAGGCCCGACGGCAGATCGCCGACGATCTTGAACCCGAGGACGCCGAGCGACGTCGTCGACAGGAGGACGATCGACGTCGCGACGACGGCGAGCGCGACCGGTCGGCCCGGAAACAGCCTGTCGCCGGCGATCAGGAGCGCGATCGCCGCGACGCCGAACGCGAGCACGTATCCGTTGGTCGCGGGCAGCTGGTGCGCCAGGACGGCGGCGCGCTCGAAGAAGCCGTCGCCGCCCCCCGGAACACCGAACAGCTTCGGAAGCTGCGTCATGGCGATCGTGAGCGCCGCGCCGGCCTTGAACCCGAGAAGATTCGTCTCGCTGATGAACGCGACGAGCGAGCTCGCGCGCAGAAGCCACGCGGCGAAGCTCATCCCGGCGAAGACGAGCGCGGCGAGCGAAGCGACGTCGACCGCGCGGTGCGCGTCGCCCCCGGCCATGCCGGCGATGCTCGCGCCGACGAGCATGGAGATGGCCGAGGTGGGGCCGATCGCGAGCTGGCGCGACGAGCCCAGGAGCGCGTAGGCGAGGCCGCCGACGAGATAGCAGTAGATGCCGTGCTCGGGCGGCAGCCCCGCGAGCGTCGCGTAGGCGAGCGATACCGGGATGGCGTAGGCCGCGAGGGTGACGCCGGCTACGGCGTCGGAGGCGAGCCACGCGGGCCGATACTCGCCCAGCCACTGCGCGGGTGGAAACGCTGCCCGCCATCCGCCGCCGGCGGCCCCTTCGGCCGCTTCGCGCTCGCCCGACACCGACGACATGTCCGCCCCGACGATCGCGCCCATATGACACATCGCACGTCGCGATTCGATCGATCCGTGGACTCGCGTCGTCCGAGCGCCCGGCATAGCCTCGGCGCACGGTGTTCGACGTCGTCGAGAGCCTGGTCCTCGATCTGCTCGAGTGGATCGGTCCGCATCCGCGGCCCTACGACGAGGTGATGGAGGCTTGGCGCACGTCGTGCCCGCGCCTGCCCGTCTGGGAGGAGGCGAGCGACCGCGGCTTCGTGGCGCGCGAGCGGAACGATCGCGGTGGCTTCGTCGTCGCGGTCACGCCGCGCGGGCGCCGCTTCCTCGCGGTGCACCGGCGCGACGTCTCACGGATCTCCGACGGGCGGCCGTAGCGCGGCGTCGTCGAGCCGCATGACCACGAGCGGCCGCGGGGCGACGAGCAGCCAGGTGATCGCCGCGTAGACCGGCCGAAGGACCGTCCAGAGGATCGCCTGCACGATCGCGATCGGCATCGACAAGAGGAACGGATCGCGGCGCAGGAGCTCGCGCTTCCGCTCGCGATCATCCACCACCTCGGCGCGCGCGCTTCGCCTGTTCCCGTGACAGGTCACCTCGACGCGCGGATCCGCGATCAGGTTCCGGATCCAGTCGGCGCGGCGGCCATAGCCGGACAGCACGACCACCCGGTCGCCGATGCGCCGGCACGGCAGCAGAACTTCGCGGGGCAGACCGGTCCGGCGGCCGCGCGTCGTGAGGAGGACCCAGTCGGGCGCGCGCTCGAAGTAGCGCCGGAAGCGGCCGACGAACGCCCGCTGCGGCCGGCTCCACAGCGGCGTCAAGAAGTGAAGAGTGCCTCGCTCTCGAGCCATTCGACCTCCTGGATCCAGAAGATTCGCCTCCGACGCAACCCGAAGCGTCCCTTCTCGACTTTCGCGACCGCGTGATCCATCGTGCAAGCGATGAGCGTTGCCGTATCCCTCGACTCGCTGCGCGCCGCGCTCGAGGAGCGACCGCCGAGCGCCTACCTCTTGACGGTGGGTGACGACGGCCGGCCGCATGCGGTGCACGTCTCCGTGCGCTGGGAAGGCGACGTCCTGGTCGCCGAGGTCGGCAAGCGGAGCGCGGCGAACGCGCTCGCTCGCCCCGCGGTGTCGCTCGTCTATCCCCTGCGGACGCCCGACGACTACAGCCTGATCGTCGACGGCACGGCGACCGCGGCGACGGGCGCGAGCGCGCCGCAGCTGCGGATCGCAGCCGCGAGGGCCGTCCTCCACCGGCCGGCGGCGGCGCCGGATCCGGCGGCGTCCTGCGCCGCGGACTGCGTGCCGCTGGTTCCGCCGTCGGGTCGCGGCCCAGGGTGACGCGTCCGGCGTCGCCGCCGCGTTACGAGCGCGGGGTGAACTGGGCGAGGTCGTAGATCCCGAGCTTCTGCTCGAGCGCGGCGACGGCCGCCACCTTCTTCTCGAACCCGCCTTCGCCGAACAGCTCGTCCTCCCGCGTCTCGAACTTCTCGCCGAGCTCGGCGTACTCCTTCTCCGACACGATCTTCCGGAACGCGGGGAAAAGCACCGTGTCCTCGCGCGCCTCGTGCGGCGCGTACATGCGGACGTAGGCGTCGAGCTCGGCCGCGAGCGCGAGGCGAGCCTTCTCTTCGCCGGGCATTGGCCCGCGCGACATCTCGAGGATGCGGTCGGTCACCGCGTGGCCCGCCTGGTGCTGCCGCTGCAGCACCTCGACGAGCTCCACCTGGATTCCGGCGCTCCGGAAGCGCGGGAAGAGGTGCTCCTCCTCCAGCCGCTCGTGGTACTGCTCGATGAACTCGCGCAGAAGCGCGGCGGTCCCGGGCACGACGTCCGCCGGCAGCTCCGCTCCTTTCCGCAAGCGTGCGCTCGCCTCGCCGTAGACGAGCAGGGCGCGCTTCAGCACTCCGTGCTCGCGCATCAGGTCCTCGGCCGGCGATACCTCTTCCTCGGCCTCGTCGTCCTTCGCGAGCGCGACCCGGTGGTCGCGCAGCATGAGGAGCGCGCCGACAGCGCCGCCAGCGAGGAGCAGCTTTCGCCGCACGCCGTCGTTCATGACCTCCCCGCGTTCTTCCCGATCGTCACGCAGAGCGCATCGCCGTGACCAGCACTGCGGGGCGGTGGCCTTCCCGCCGCGACCGTCCCCGCCGAGGGCGAGTGCCGCGAGCACGTGCTCGGGTTCCGGCATGGCGATGCGCGCCAACGCGCTGCCCATCCGCGTCGCGGTCCGACGTGCGGACATGTGGGCCAGGTCGATCCGGAGCGGTGCCCGCGAGCCCGCGACGATCGTGTCGGTGCTGTTCGGCGAGTAGAACACCATCGCCTCCAGCACGGAACCGCCGGCGGAGCGCGCGCTTCAGCAGGCCATTGCCGGCCGCTCGCGAGCGCCCGCCATCAACAGAAAGAGCGCGAGGCCGATCCCCCAAGCGCCGTTCAGCAGCAGCGCGCCCACGATGATCTTCGGGTCCCAGCCGCCCGCGACCGGCATGCCCTTCAAGGGGAACACGACGAAGAGCGCGACAGCGCTCGGCCCGATCGCGCCCGCGACGAGCGCGCGCAGCCAGTAGGCGGCCTCCGTCGCGTCGCGGAGGAGCGGCCAGAGAGCCATGCCCCAGAGCCCGCCGAAGAAGGCGAGCGAGAGGACCGCCGGAACGCCGAGCGGCGGCACGGAATGGAGGTCGTACGGCGCGCGGGGGAAGGAGCCCGACAGCCAGAACAGCGTGAGAAGGCCCTGGTGGAAGATCAGGGTCGAGACGAATCCCGCGGTGAACGCCTTCAAGAGCGCCATGATCGCCCCTTTGCGTGCTAGCGGCAGACGAAGCTGTCGGCGCTCTCCGTACTCCCCTCGCCGCGGTAACGCGACTGCTTCGGGTACGGGCACAGCGGCCGGCTCCGCCCCGCGAAGCGCGACGAGGCCGACGCCTTCGCGTCGATGCGATCGGGCGGAACGCCGTCCTCGACCCAGGCGACGACCGCGGCGAAAGCGTCGAACTGATCCGTCGACGGGCCGCCCACGCAGTGGCCCATGTTCGGCACGACGAAGAGGCGCGCGAAGTCGGCCGCGCGACCGCCGTTCGAGGCGTCGAGCGCCTCGTACCACCGGATCGTGTCGTTCGCCGAGAACACGCCGTCGCTCGCGCCGTGGTAGACGATCATCTTGCCGCCGCGCCGGCGGAACGGGGCGAGGTCGGTCGAGCCCGCGCTCAGGAACTCCATCGACGACTGCGCGTACTCGCCGGCGGCCGCGAAGATCCTCGGCGCGTCGCGATCGAAGTCGAAACCCAGAGCGAAGCCGAGCGTGTCGGTCGTCGCGACCGGCGGCGTCATGGAGATGAACGCCAGGATGCCGGCTCCGAGCGTCACGTTCAGCGCGTCGTTCGTCGGCGAGCCGGCGCGCCCCAGCGTCCAGGCGCGGAGCGACGCGATCGGCCCGGGATCGCCGATGCCCCCGTCCCACGGGAAGTCGCTGTAGAGCGCTTCCCCGCGCGAGTTGCGCGGACCGCCGAAAATCCTCGCGAGCGCCGCGACCTGCGCGAGCGAGAGGCACGTCGCATCCTTGGCGCCGGGACACGCCAGCACCGCGGGGTCGAAGTGGCACGCGGGTAAGTCGTCGACGACCCCGTCGACCAAGCCGTCGTTCCCGTCGCACCGATCGAGCAGCGCTCGCTGGAGGAGCGCGAGATCGTCGTCGGAGAACGTGTCGCCGAGCCTGGGCTGGCCGTCGGCGCCGACCGCGGTCGCGATCGCAGCCACCGCCTGCGTGTTCCACGCCTCGGCGATGCCGGCCTTCGGGAGATCGAACCCGGGCGCGCCGGCGACGATGCCGTCGAAGAAGTCGGGGAAACGCTCGGCTGCGACGAACCCCTGACGCCCGCCGCCCGAGCAGCCGACGAGGTACGACCGTTCGGGCTCGCGGCCGTACGCGCGCGCGATGATGGCGCGCGCGGTGCGCGTGACGCGATCGATCGCGTTGTAGCCGTAGTCGAGGCGGGCCTGCGGATCGAGCCCGAACTCGACGCCGTCGCCGCTGTGGCCGGCGTCGGTCGAAACGGCGGCGAAGCCGCGCGCGAGCGGGGTTCCTCCGCCGAGGGATCCGACCGCCGGCGTGATGACGCCGTCGGTGCCGTAGCCCCCTTGGAAATAGAACCGCCGCTTCCAGTCGCGCGGCAGGCGGAGCTCGAAGCCGATGCCGTACGGGACGCCGTCCCGGCCGACGCGGCGGTCGATCACGCCGCGCAGCCTGCAGTGCGGCGGGAGCGGCGTGCCCGCGAGCTGTGCGCCTTCGAGCCAGTCGGCCGACGTCACCTCCGTCGCCGGAAACCCGGGGGTCGCGAGCGCGGCGCACCCGGCCGCGTCGAGCGGCGGCGCGGGCTCGCCCGGGCGCCGGTCGCCGCAGCCGGTCGCCAGTGCGAGCGCGGCGAGCGGCATCAGCAAGAGCGCCAGCCGCGCGTTCGTCCACGCTCGCCCGCGCGCGTGGGCGACGCCTGCCGCGATCGGCGCCTGGTGCGACGTCCCCCACGGGCGGGCGAGCAGCGCGAGGGCGACGATCGCGAGCGCGATCCCCTGCTGGTGGGAGAGCCCGAGAAAGCGCTCCGGCCTTCCGTCGGCGCGGAGCGGGTCCAGCAGCAATCGGACGGCCCCGTAAAGCACAAGATACCAGCGGAACGCGGTCCCGGCCGCCAGCTCGCCGGTCTCGACGCGGGCGAGCGGCCGACGGCAGAGCCACGCGATCCCCGCGAGCGCCGCCGCCTCGTAGAGCTGAACGGGATGCGGCGGCCGACCCCCGCAGCACCCCGCGAAGAAGCACCCGACGCGGCCGATCGAGTGTCCCATCGGCACCGCGACCGCGAAGTAATCCGCGCCCGCGACGAAGCTCAATCGGCGAGCGCGCGCGAAGATCGCGCCCGCGATCGCCGCGCCGGCGAGTCCGCCGAAGAAGACGAAGCCGACGCCGAAGTCGCGCCAGAAGCGCAGCTCGCCGCGCGCGTAATGCTCCCAGCCGAGCGCGACGAAGAGCCCCTTCGCCCCGATCACCGCACCGAGGAGCATCGTCCAGACGGCGGCCCAGAACGCGTTCTCCGAGAGCCCGAGGCGACCGCGGTGCGCCTTCAGCCAGAGCACCGCGACGATGCAGCCGGTCGCGGCGAAGGCTCCATAGGCGGACGGATGGGGCATGGCCGGGTGAGCCGGACGGCGGAAAGGGCCGCGCTCGGCTAGCGGCCCTGCGAGGCGGCGCGCTTCTCGCAGTCCGCCTTCGCCTGACCCGTCAAGCCGGCGCATGACGACCGCACGGCGGGACGGTCGGGATCGTCCTTCGAGAAGAGCCCGAAGCAGGCGGTCGACGCGCCGAGGAGGGCGGCGAGGCCCGCGATCATGAGGGCGGTCTTGAGCATGGGATCTCCCTTCGGTCGGCCGTTTCCCGTCATTCGATCGCGGCCTGGTCGTTCAGCCGCCAGTCGTAGTCCACGAACCGGATGCGGTAGCCGCGCGCGCGCTCGACGTCTCCACGCCGCTCGGGCGCGGCGTAGAGAGCGACGTAGTCCAGCAGGCCGACCCCCTGCCCGGGCCGACGCGCCGCGATCCAGGTCGTGAAGTCGTCTTCGTACCAATCGAGGATCGCCGACAATTGCACGACCCTGGCCGCGTGGTCGATCGCGAGGTTTCGGTCCTCCGCGAAAAAGCGCTGCGCTTCCTCGTCGAGACGGCTCTCCAGATGCCGACCCTCGAACGCGCGCCGCGGCAGCCGCGGGCAACCGCGCGAGGCGCAGTTGAGAGCGAAGTGGACGCGCGGCTCGCGATAGCGCGAGCGGATCGCGTTCTCGAGTTCGTGGAGGTTCGTCGACCTCCCGCCGAGCTTCACGGGCTGGAGCACGAAGAACCCGATCTTGTCGGAGAAGAGCGAGAGCGGGAACGGCGAGCGGACGTCGGTCACGCTCGCGATCGGGTAGTGGCGCACGACCGTCGCGATCGCAGCGGCGTTGTAGGCGTTGATCCAGTACGCGAGCTCGTCGTCGCGCGTCGGGAAGAGGGCCGGGTCGCTGTCCGGGCTGGCCGCCGCCGTCATCCGCTCGTAGCGATCGAGCTCGGCGGGCTCGCGCGCGAGGCCGGCATAGTCGACGCGGCCGCGCTCGTCCACGAAGCGCGCGAGCACGCGATCGAGCGGTTCGTGCGAGAAGGAGCTTGCCATCGCCGCGTCGGACGGCAGGGGCGGCTCGCTCCCGCGCGCGGTCGCCGGCGAGCGCGGCGCGGCGCAGGCGGCGCACGCGACCGACATCGTCGCGAGTACGGCGCTCGCGAGGACCGCTCGTCCCGCGCGAAGCACCGATGTCACGGCGCTCGGCTCTCGGAGCGGGTACGGTCGGGAAAGCGGTAGAGGTTGTTGAACGCGCAGAAGGAGTAGACGCCTTCCTGATCCGTGATCCCGTAGCAGCACGACGCGACCCGCGCGGGGTCGAGCGCGTCGCGCTCCATGAAGCTCTTCGCGAACAGGAGGATGTGCTGCGCGCGGAGCACGTTGAGCGGGCTCGCGCCGAAGATCGGCGCCGCCTGCGCGATCAGCTTCCAGGCGCGCGGGTTGCAGAGGAAGCGGGTGAAGAACTCGCGCTTCCCCGCGAAGAGGCCGAGCACCTTCTCGCGGCGGTCGTCGCCGAGGAAGCGCAGCATCTCCTCCCGGCTCACGTACTTGAAGAGCGGCTCCAGGCGGCCGTCGACGACGAAGACGAGCGACATCGCGTTGCAGAGCGGGTGGCCGAGGTGCTCGGAGCGGAACGTGTCGGCCGGGAGGCCGGTCTGGCGCTCGAGCAGGGCGAGCAGCTCGGGCAGCGCGTAGCCGCGGTCCGCCGCGGCGAGGTCGAAGCGGCCCGTGAAGCGCGTCGCGGATTGGAAGTTGATCGCGCGGACCGTGTCGATGTTCGCGACGCCGAAGCGGACGACGTCGCCGAGCTCGTCGTCGTTCACGCCGCGCGCGACCGCGACCGCGAGCGTGCAGCAGAGCCCGGCGCGCCGCGCGGCCGCGACCGCGCGCTCGCGCACCTCGCTCATGTCGCGTCCGCGGATCGCGGTCGTCGTCGCCGGTCGGAGGCCGTCGAACTGCAGGTAGACGGCGGTGAGGCCGCGCGCGCGGAGGCGCGGCAGCAGGTCGGCCTCGCGGCTCGCGCGGATCCCGTTCGTGATGAGCTCGACGTTCCGGTACCCGAGCGATCGCGCGAGCCCGACGACCTCCTCGAGGTCGTCCCGAAGGGTCGGCTCGCCGCCGCTCAGCTGGATCGGGATCGGCGTGCCGGTCACGGCGAGGAGGCGCTCGAGGCGGCGTCGGATCTCGTCGAACGGAACATCGCGCGCGGGGTGGTTCGCGTCCGAGAAGCACACCGGGCAATCCATGTTGCACCGGTTCGTCACCTCGACCATCGCCATCATCGGCCGCGTCCGTCCCGCGACGAACTCGCCGAGGCGCGCCTCGCGCACGGGACGGCCGTGCGACGCGAGCGACCGGGCGCGCGCAGGCGCGCCGTCGCCGCCGCCGGCGGGGTCGCGATCGCGATCGCGCGGGATGCTCGGGCTCATCGCTGCCGGGGACGTCGGCATCCTCGGCTTGGATGCCGATGATGCGGGTCCGTTCCGGCTGCTACACCGATCGCCCGCGAGCGGCCAGCACCGCGGCGCGGTCGCGCGTCGTCGACCGGGCGGATCGCGGTTGCGGCTGCGTCTTCTTCAGCGGCCGGGTGGATTCGTCGGCACGGCGCCCATCGTCGCGCCGGCAGCTCCCGGTGGCGCGGCGGCCCCTCCGGGCGCGACCGCCCGCGCGCCCGGCACGGCTCCGGCGGCACCCTCGGGCGGCATCCCGGCAGCGCTCTCGGGCGGCATCCCGGTCGCTCCGAACGGCGGACGTCCGGCCGCCGCGGGCGGTGCACCGAGCGCAGCGGTGCCGCGGGTCGCTCCACCGACCGCCCCGGCGCGCGGAACGGCGCCGACCGCCCCGGCTCCGGCGGTACCGCCGACGTTCCCGCCGACCGCGGCGCCGGGCGCGACGCCTCCCGCAGGCGCGCCGCCCGCCGCCCCGACGCCGGCGCTGCCGCCGACCGCTGCACCGGGAGCTCCGCCGGCGACGCCTCCGACTCCGCCGCCGGCTGCTCCGCCCGCGCCTCCCGCGCCGCCGCCCGCTCCGCCGGCCGCAAGCGAACCTCCGGCGCCGAGCGCCACACAGCTCGCGAGCGCGAGCGCCGCGAACAGCCTTCGTCGCATGATGGTTTCCTCCGCGTGCGGTGCGTTTCTCATGTCGCTCGCCGCAGCACGCGTCACGCCAGCGATCGTTTGGTGGCTCAGGTCGCCATCCGGCGATCGAAGGGCGCGGCGCGCGCGGCGACTGCCTCCGCCTCGCGCTCGTCGAGTCGGGCGAACGACGTCACGAGTCGGCGCTTTTCCACAGCGCACCTTCGCGTCCACTTCGTGCGTAGAAGTGCTGTCTCGACATCCGCGCCGTGACCAGATTGGTTTGTCCGATGGCGACGGACATCAACGACGTTCGACGCACCGGAGAAGTTCAACGCCTCGTGCGCGCACGAGCGCTGTTCTTCCTGGCCCGCATCTGGGAGCGGAGGTCCGTGCGCGGCGACCTCATGGGACACCTGAACGGCCCGCGCGAGTGGCCTCGCATCGGACCGGCACCGCGGCTCCGCCGCGGATCCTGAGCGCGCGCACCCGCGCGGCGCGCGCATCGCGAGCGCCGCGCGGGTCTGCGCGAACGAGTCAGTCGTCCGTCTCCGTCTTCTCTTCGACGTGCTCGCGCCGCGAGCTCTCGCCGCCGACCGCCGTGCGGCTCTCGTGGCGCGACTCGGAGTGCTCGCTCGTGCCGAGGCCGTTGCTCTCGACGTGCGTGCGCGACTCCTCGTGGTGCGACGTGCTGGGTGGCGGATTGTCCGTCTCGACCGTGCGATCGACCTCTCGCTTGGTCTCCGAGTCCGCCCAGACCGGGCAGATCCCGCCGAAGGCGATGACGGCGCTGAACGCGAAGGCGAGCTTCTTCATGATTCCTCCTCCTGCGGGCATCGCGGCTTTCCGCAGCGCGCGGACGCCCGCTGTTTCCGCCGGTCCGGCGGATCGACATCTTGGCTCTGTGAAACGCCCGGAGATCCGAGCCGAAGCCGTGCAATCGCGCGTCACGGCGATTCGCGGAGCTGCTCGTCCGGCGAGCGACGCGACCGAAGCGCCGCCATCCCCGCGATGACGGCCGCCAGCGCGAGCCCGCACGCCGCGAGCGACACCACGACGCCGCCCACCTGAGCGTTCAGGAAAGCGGCGAAGCCGCCGACGACGAAGGCGAGGATGGAGAGGGCGAGGATCGTCCGGAACCAGAAGGACTTCGTCCAGTCCTGAAACCCGTAGCCCCGACGCACGGCCGCGGCGCGCTCCCCGAGCCGGGGGCCGCGAGCGCCGCCCACCGGTGACGCGCCCACTTCTGCTTTCGCAGCCATGCCGGCACGGTTCGCGAGAAGCATGCCAGCCGGCTCGCTCCGCGTGAGCGTCGACACCACCAGCGGCGGTCACCGCCGCTCGTAAGACCCTGCCCGCGCCCCCGAGCTACGCCCGGCCCCCCGATGCACGATCGGGGTCGCGGAAGTGCAGCTTCTACACGGGCAGCGCGGTTCGCGTCAGCGAGCGGCGGTGCGTGCAGCGCCACCGGGGCCGCGCGCCAGCGCGTCGGCGAACACCGAGCGGACCAGGGCCACGACCTCCGCCGGCGCCTTCGCCGGCGACCCCGCGTCGAACGGCGGCATGGGGTCGTACTCGATCGCGAGCTGGAGCGCCTGCGCGAGAGCATCGCCGCCGGTTCGCTGGAGGAGGCGAAGCCCCATGTCGATCCCCGACGACACGCCCGCAGCGGTCACGATCTTCCCGTCGCTCACGACGCGCTCGAGCGTCGGCGTCGCGCCGTAGGTCGCGAGCTCGTCGTGGAAGCACCAGTGCGTGGTCGCGCGCTTGCCGCGCAGGAGCCCAGCGGCTCCCAGGATCAGGCTGCCGGTGCAGACGGACGTCGTCCACGTCGTCGTCGCGTCGATCGCGCGCACCCACTCGAGGAGGCGCGCCGTCTCGCGCACCCGGCGATCGCCCGGGCCGCCCGGGACGACCAGCACGTCGGCGGCGCTCACGTCGTCGATCGAGCGGTCGGCCGAGAGGCCGAGCGCTCCGGTGTCCGTCCGGACGATCCCGCGGTGCTCGCCGACGAAGACGGCCTCGTTGCCCGGTGCCTGGGCGAGGACCTCGTAGGGCCCGATCGCATCGAGGGCGGTCATCTCGTCGTAGAGGAGGATCGCGATCTTCATCTTTTCTCCTTCGCGCCGGGCCGGGGGCCGTGCCTCGGGAAAGCGTAGTTCCGGACCTGCGGCGGCTGCAATGACAATGGCCCCACGATTCCGGCCATGCCGCGGCGAGCACGTCCCTCGAACAGGGATGCGAGAAAACGAGCCCGATTTCCCGTTTCCGAATCGCGGTTCGGTATGCCATGGTGCGACTTTCCGCAGGCGAGGAGGACACGCGATGGAGTTCGGTCTCTTCATTCAGGGGTTCTGCCCGGGCGCGAAGGCGCACGACCCGCGCTCCGAGCACGAGCAGATGATGCGCGAGGTCGACCTGTGCGTCCTCGCCGACCGCCACAACTGGAAGTACGTGTGGGTGACCGAGCACCATGCGCTCACCGAGTACAGCCACATCTCGGCGAGCGACGTGTTCATGGGCTACCTCGCGCGCGCGACCGAGCGGCTGCACCTCGGCTCGGGCATCTTCAACCTGAGCCCGCGCGTCAATCACCCGGTCCGGAACGCGGAGCGCGCCGCGATGCTGGATCACCTGACGCGCGGTCGCTTCGAGTTCGGCACGGGGCGTGGCGCCGGATCGCACGAGGTCGGGACGTTCAACATCCACGACACGTCGTCCACCAGGGCGGAGTGGGACGAGGTCGCGCCCGAGATCCTGCGCATGTGGAAGCAGAACGACTACACCTTCCAAGGCAAGCACTTCGCGATCGACAAGCCGCACAACGTCCTGCCGAAGCCGTACGGGCCGAGCCACCCGCCGATCTGGGTCGCGTGCGGCAACCCGCCGACCTACGCGAAGGCCGGTAGCCTCGGCATCGGCGCGCTCGGCTTCAACTTCTCGCCGATCGGCGACATGCAGCCGCAGCTCGACGCCTACAAGGACGCGGTCGCGAAGTGCACGCAGCCGCTCGGCGACTACGTCAACGACAACGTCATGCTGACGAACGCGGTCGTCTGCCTGCGCGATCGGAAGCGAGCGCGCGAGGTCGCGATGCGGCCGGATCGCGGCTACCTGTTCTCGCTCGTCTGCCTCTACCACGACACGTTCCCGAAGCCGGCGCACGCGCCGGTCTGGCCCGAGAAGCCGATGGTCCTCGACGCCGACGGCGTCGAGCGCGCGATCGGGGCGGGCGCGCTGCTCTGCGGCACGCCCGACGAGGTCGCCGAGCAGCTCCGCGCCTACGAGCGGACCGGCGTCGATCAGCTCGTCTTCGGCTTCCCGAACAACCTCCGGCCCGACGAGGCGGCCGAGTGCATCGAGCTCTTCGGGAAGGAAGTGATCCCGAGCTACGACCCCGATCCGGTGCACCGCACGACCCGCTTCCGGGAGCGCATGCGCGTGGGTTGAGCGGCTAGCTCAGGACACCGATCCGGGCGAGGTGGGTGCGTACGGCGGCCGTGATCCCGGGTCGTCCGAAGGGCGCGAGGTGGCTCCCCTGGAACCAGTGGATCGCCGGCTCTCCCCAATGCCGCCAGAGCGCGAAGGGATGCTCCGGCGGCACGATGCGGTCGCCGCGCCCCGCGACGATCATCAGGCGCTCGCGCGCGATCCTCGGCTGGTACGTGAGCGGCGAATGCACGCGGTAAGCGATCCGGAGCTCCTCGTACGTGAGCGCCGTGAGCGCCGCTTCGCGGGAAGAGCGGGTCGCGGGGAAGAAGCGCCACGCGAGGTCGCCGAAGCACGCGGGCGGGACGATCGGAACCACGAATGCAAGCTCGGAATCGAGGCTCGCCGCGGTCGCTGCCAGGTAGCCGCCGAGGCTCAGGCCGAGGAGCCCGACGGGCGCTCCGGTCTCGCGCCGGAGCCAGCGGACCGCGACCAGGATCTCGTGCAGGGCGCGCGCCGCCGCCGCGTTCAGCCCCGCGACGTCGGGCCGGGCGAAGCGATCGCCCGAGAAGCGCGCGTCGGCGGGCGTGCGCGCGCCGTGGAACGGAAGCGTGATGAGCGCGACGTCGAGACCGAGCCGGAACCACTCGGCCGCGAGCAGCGCGAACGAGTCGAAGCGCGGCCATCCCATCGTGAAGCCGTGGATGGCGAGGACGGTCGCCGGCGGCCGGCCGCGGTCGTGCACCCAGTGATCGAGCAGGATCGGATCCTCGGGCAGATCGCTCAGGACGAGCCGGCGCGCGAAGGCCGTACCGCCCGCGAGCCGGCGCCGGACGACGGACGGCGAGGAGTCCGGGAGAGCCGGCAGGCGGTCGAACGCGAGGAAGCGCGACGGGTCGTCTCGCAGCTCGCCCGCGAGGAACGGCTCCGCCGACCGTCGGAGGAGGTCCGCCTGCGTCGCGTCGGTCATCACGAGCCGCTCGACGACGATCCGCATCGCGCGGACGAGCGCGGCGTCGATCGCGGTGCCGAGCCACTGCAGCGGGCGCCCGCTCAGCCGGTCGGGCGGGAAGGCCGGCAGCCCGTCCGCGGCGAGCGGCAGGAGGGCTTCGGCGTAAGGGCCGGACGCGGTGGCCGCCACGTCTCCAGGGTACGCCAGCCGAGCCGCCGAATCACGCTCCGGGCATCGTTGTCGCTGCCGAGCGCGCAAGATAGCGGTTCCGCATGGGCGTCGAGATCACCCGACTGACCGAGCGCGACCTTCCGGCCGCGGATCGCATCTTCCGGCTCGCGTTCGGCACCTTCGTGGGGTTGCCGGACCCGCTCTCGTTCGCGGGCGACACGGACTACGTGCGGACGCGGTGGCGCGCGGACCCGGAGGCGACCTTCGGCGCGCGCCGCGGCTCCGAGCTCGTCGGCTCGAACTTCGCGGCGCGCTGGGGAAGCCTCGCGACGTTCGGCCCGCTTTCCGTGCGACCGGACCTCTGGGGCGAGCGCATCGCGCAGGCGCTCCTCGCGCCCACCGTGGCGCTGTTCGAGCGCTGGGGCGTGCGTCACTCGGGGCTCTTCACGTTCTCGAACAGCCCGAAGCACCTCGCGCTCTACCAGAAGCTCGGGTTCTGGCCGGGCTTCCTGACCGCGATCGCGGCGAAGCCCGTGTCGGCTTCGACCACGCCGACGTCGGCGCAGGCGCGCGGCACGCCGCGCCCGGGCGTCGCCGTCGAGCGCGCGTCGCGGATCGAGCCGAGCGCGCGCGACGCCGCCCTCGGGGACGCGCGCGACGTCACCGACGCGGTCTACGAGGGCCTCGACGTCTCGCGCGAGATCGAGGCCGTCGCGCGCGATCGCCTCGGCGACACGGTCCTCGTGCGCGACGACGGCGGCCGGCTGCAGGCGCTCGCCGTCTGCCACGTCGGACCGGGATCGGAGGCGGGGAGCGACACGACCTACGTCAAGTTCGCCGCCGTCCGCCCGGGCCCCTCGGCGGCGCGCTTCTTCGGCGACCTGCTCGACGCGTGCGAGGCGCTCGCGCTCGAGCGCGCGACGTCGCGGCTCGTCGCGGGCGTGAGCACCGAGCGCGTCGGCGCGTACGCGGCGCTCGGCAAGCGCGGCTTCCGGACGGAGATCCTCGGCGTGTCGATGCACCGTGGCCGGGACCGCGCGTACGACCGCCCCGACGCCTACGTGCTCGACGACTGGCGATAGGGTGATCAAACGAGGGGATCTCTCCCCTCGCCCCGTCGGGCAAAGCCCGCCGGGGCCCCACTCCCCGCGGGCTCGCTTCGCTCGGCCGCGCGCGAAGCCCGTGGATCTTGCGTGCGCCGGCGTACGGTCACCGGGGCGCGAAGAGCGTCCGGAAGAGGAACGCGTGCCGTCCCAGGTCGACCCGCGCGTAGTACGCGAGGGTCGCGCCGCAGAGGAGGAAGGCGAGGGCGAGAACGCGTGCGCGGCCGGCGCCGAGCTGCGCGAGGCCGATCGCGGCCACGATTGCGATCGCGGGGTAGGCGGGCAGGAAGTAGCGATTGTCCGGAAGCGTCAAGAGCAGGGGCAAGGACACGAGCGCGATCCAGGCGACGAGGACTCGCGCAGCGCGACCGCCGCGCCGCCCGAGCGCGATCGCCCCGAGCGCGACGAGCGGGACGTCGTAGATCCCGATCCCCGAGGGCAGCTTCGTGAAGAGCGCGTCGAGCGCGTACCAGGGCCCGCGGCGGCCCCGCGTCGTCCGCGTCGCCGCCATCGTCATCCATTCCCTCTGCACCGCGAAGACCCCGAGCTGCCACGCCGCGACGAGCCACACGGAGAAGATCGCGAGCGACACGACGAGCGCCACGAGCCACTTCCGGCGGCGCGCCGACGCATCGCCCTGGAGGAGCGCGATCGCGGCGACGACCGGGTACACCAGGAGCATCGTGTACTTGCAGAGCAGTCCCGCGCCGATCACGACGCCGAGGAGCGCGCCTGCCCGGACGTCGCCGCGCCCGTCGTCGCCGCTCGCGCCCTGCGCGACCGGGCGGACGGTGAGCAGCACCGCCCACACGAAGAAGAAGGTCACGAAGATGTCGTTCATCGCGGCCGACGTCATGCGGTCGAAGAGCGGCGACGTGAGGAGGAGCAGCGCGGCCAGGAGCGCCGTCTCGCGATCGACCAGCCGGCGCGCGACGGCGTGCGCGACGACGACGGTCGCCGCGCCGACGAGCGCGGTCACGAGCCGGAGCGCGAGCAGGTGGAACCCGGCCAAGCGCAGCACGAGCCCGAAGAGGACGACGACGAGCGGGGGATGGTTCGTTCCGAGCCAGGGCAGGGACGCGTAACGCGCGAAGAACACGCCGAGGCCGCGCTCCGAGACGAGCGCGGCGGAGGGGAACATGAAGCGCTCGTCCCACGTGAACGGCTGCTGGCTGAGCGCGGTCGCGACGGCGACCGCGAGCGCCGCCAGGCCGACCGCCGTCGCCGCCCGGCGATCGTCCTCGGCGAGCGACCGCAGAGCCGCGTCCGCGCGTTCGAACCACGGTGCCGGAGCGGCCGCGGTCGCAAGCGCGAGCGCGAGCGACGCGATCGCCGCGCTCCACGCCGGATCGAAGACGTCGCTGCCGATCAGGCTCGATCGCACGGCGAGCCAGGCCGTCTGCAGGGCGACCATGGCGCCGAGGAAGGCGATTCTTCGGCCTCCCCCGGCGCCCACGCCGCTCTATCGCAATCGGCCGGCGAGATGACAACCGTCAGGCGGCCGACTGCAGCGACGGATGGAGGTGCAGGAGGGACCGGCGCTTCTCGGCGACGAACCCGCGCTCGACGAGCCACTTCACCGTGCGACGCAGCACCTCGCGCGCGGGCAGCCAGGTGTAGCCGAGCTCGCGGACCGCCTTCGAGCTGTCGAAGAAGGCGAACTTGCCGGCGAACTCGTCGACCTGGCTGCGGTCGATCATCGGCCGGCTGCCGGTGAAGCGCGACGCGAGCTCCATCGCGCCGGCGAGGAGCCGCACCACCGGCACCGGCGCCTTCAAGCGCGGTGCCGGCAGGCCCGTCAGCTCGGAGAGCGCGTCGAAGACCTCCTTGACGGTGAGGTTCTCGCCCGAGACGATGTAGCGCTCTCCCGCGCGCCCGCGGTCGAGCGCGAGCAGCGCGCCGCGCGCGACGTCCTCGACGTCGACGAGCCCGAAGCCGCCGTCGAAGTAGAGCGGTGCGCCCTGGTTCAGGAAGTCCGCGATCTGCTTCACCGACTCGCTCACCTTCCAGAAGCGCGGTCCGAGGATGAAACCGGGAAGGATCGCGACGACCGGCAGGCCGGTCCGGCCGGCGATCGCGAACGCCTCGCGCTCGGCCGCGATCTTCCCGCGCACGTAGTGCGTGTGCGGCGCCTCGTTCGAGTGCGACTCGTCGAGCGAGACGCGGGGATCGCGGCTGAAGCCGATGGTGCCGGTCGTGCTCGTGTAGACGACCTTCTCGACGCCAGCGCGCGTCGCGGCTTCCAGCACGTTTCGCGTCCCGGCGACGCTCGGCTGGATGATGTCGCGCTCGGGGTCGCGCGACCACATGAGGAAGCCGGCCGCCGTATGGACCACGCGCCCGCAGCCTGCCATCGCCGTTTCCACGGAAGCGGGGTCCATGATGTCGCCCCGCACGATCTCGACGTCGAGCCCGGCAAGCGGCGCCGGATCGGCGCTCGCTCGGATCATCGCGCGCACCGGCTCGCCGCGCTCCGCGAGCTGGCGGCAGACGTTGTTCCCGACGTGCCCGTTCGCCCCCGTGACCAATGTGGGTCTCATCGCGCTTCCTCCCGCGGCCCCGGCCGCGATTCGTCCGTTTTTCGGACAGTTCGATCGTCGTACCTTGCAGGCAAAAAAAGAGATCAGCGAGCGAGCCGGACGCGCTCCGCGGCGCCCAGACGCGTCCTCACCTTGTCGAGCAGGGCGAGCAGCGCGCCCTGGTCCTCGTCGGAGAGCGGCTCCAGCATGCCGTGCGCGATCGCCTCGATGCCGCGGGCGTGCTCGCGGAGCGCGAGCGCGCCCGCAGGCGTCGCCTCGAGCTCGATCGAGCGGCGGTCGCGGCGGTTCGGCACGCGGCGGAGCAAACCCTTCCGCTCCATGCGATCGACGAGGCCGGTCATGGTGCTCACCGGTACGCCGAACCGGCCGCCGAGGTCCCGGATGATCATCGGGCCCTCGGTCGCGAGCGCGGTGAGGAGGGCGAGCTCGCGATCGCTCACCTCGAGGCGGCTCGCGAACGATCCCTCGCTCGCCTTGAAGCGAGCGGTGAGGATCTCGATGAAGCGCGCCAGCTCCTCGATCCGACTCTTGTGGGGCTCCGCCATCGCCCTACCGTACGATCACCGTATCATTCGGGCGCCGGAAAGCCAAGCGCCCGCTCGTCGCACTTTGCCAGCCGGCGCCAGCAGTGCGAAGCTCGTCGCGACCGCTCGGGGGATCGCGGCATGCCGGGCTCGACCGTCGACATGAGGGGGAAGGTCTGCATGGTCACCGGGGCCAATTCCGGCCTCGGCCTCGCGACCGTGCGCGAGCTCGCGCACGCCGGCGCCGACGTCGTCCTCGTCTGCCGCGATCGCGCGAAGGCCGACGCCGCGATCGAATCGGTGCGGCGCGAGATCCCGGACGCGCGCCTCGAGCTCCTTCTCGCCGACTTCGCGTCGCTCGCCGACGTCCGTCGCCTGGCGGACGACTTCCGGCGGAGCGGTCGTCCGCTCGACGTCCTCGTCAACAATGCGGGCCTCATGCTGACCGAGCGCCGCACGACCGCGGACGGCTTCGAGTACACCTTCGCCGTGAACCACCTGGCGCCGTTCCTCCTGACGAGCCTCCTCCGCGAGCCGCTGGCGGCGGCGGAGGGCGGGCGGGTCGTGAACGTGGCGTCGCGCGCCCACACGCGCGCGAGCCTGGACCTGGACGACCTGAACGCCGAGCGGGGCTTCGACGGCTGGCGCGCCTACTGCCGATCGAAGCTCTGCAACGTCCTCTTCAACCGCGAGCTCGCGCGCCGTCTCGGCGGGACGCGGGTCACGGCGAATGCGCTCCACCCGGGCGTCATCGCCACCGGGTTCGGGCGCGAAGCGACCGGCTTCTGGAAGTGGCTCCTCCGGGCGGGCCGCTTCGTCATGTCGCCGCCCGAGAAGGGCGCCGCGACCCAGGTGTACCTCGCCACCTCGCCCGCGGTCGCCGGCGTGACCGGCGAGTACTTCGTCGACTGCCGGCCGGTCGCGACGTCGCGCGCGGGCGCCGATCCGGAGCTCGCGCGCCGGCTCTGGGAGTCGAGCGAGCGGATGGTCGGCCCCGCCGCCTAGGCTCCCGGCGGTCCGGAACGCGTGTCGCACCGCCTGCCGCTCGATCGCGTCGTCGTGCCGTGGCTCGCGTCGCGCCTCCTGGTCGCGACCGTGTTCGTGGTGTCGAGCGTGCTCGCGCAGCGCTCTCCGTTCTGGGCCTTCGGCGCGTGGGACGGCGGCTGGTACGCCGACATCGCGCGCCGCGGCTACGGCTTCGTGAACGACGACGGCAAGACGCCGTATCCCTTCTTTCCGCTGCTTCCGTTGATCCTCCGCGGCGGCTCGGCGATCGGCCTCCCGTGGGCGATGGTCGGAGTCGTCGTGGGCCACCTCGCCTTTCTCTTCGCGCTCGCCGGCACGTACGTGCTCGTGCGCGACCGCTTCGGGGAGCCGGCCGCGCCGCTCGCCGTGTGGGCGTACGCGCTGTTTCCGGGCGGCGCGCCCTTCTCGATGGTCTACCCGTCCGCCATCTTCGTCGCCGCGACGACGTGGGCGTTCGTCGCGCTCGACCGCGGCCGCAGGCCGCTCTCCGGCGCGCTCGCGGCGGTCGCGGCGCTCGTCCGGCCGAACGGCATCGTCGCGGCGGTCGCGCTCGCGCTCGAGGCGGCTTCCCGCGCTCGTCGCGCCGGCGACGTCGCGCGCGTCGCCGGCCCCGCGTTCGCCGCGCTCGCCGGCTGGATGGCCGTCCTCTGGTGGTGGACGGGCGATCCGCTGATGTTCGTCCACGCGAAGTCGGCGTGGCAGGAGTCGACGCTCGCGGCCGTGCTCGCGGGCGGCGTCGCCGTCCCGAAGGTCGACGTCACGGCGCTCGCGCTCGCGCTTGCGGTCCTGGTCGCGACCTGGCGGATCCTCCCGCGGTCCTGGCTCGTTCTCGCCGCGCTCTGGCTCGGACCGCCGCTCTTCCTCGGGATGCTCGGGCTGCCGCGCTATGTTTCCTCCTGCTTCCCCGTGTTCGCTGCCGCCGGCATCCTGCTCGCGCGCGTGCGGCCCGCCCTGGCGGGCGGCGTTCTCGTCACGTCGTGCGCGGGCCTCGTGCTGCTGGCGGCGCGCATCGCCACCGGCCGGATGATGCCGTGAGCGCGCCGCCCGGACGCGGCGCACGCGCCGCGCGCTTCGAGGGTCGCCGCTGCCTCGTCACCGGGGGAATGGGGTTCATCGGCTCGAACCTCGCGCTCGCGCTCGCCGATGCCGGCGCGGAGGTGCGCGTCGTCGACGCGATGATCCCGACCCACGGCGCGAACCTCCACAACCTCGAGGGCGCCGCCCGCCCGATCGACGTCGTCGTCGCCGACGTCGGCGACTGCGCGCGCATCCGGAGCGCGGTCGCGGAGGCGGAGTTCGTCTTCAACCTCGCCGGCCAGATCAGCCACGTCGACTCGATGGAGGACCCGATCGCCGACTTCGACTGGAACGCGCGCAGCCACCTCGCGTTCCTCGAGCTCCTGCGCGCCGTCGGATCGCGCGCGGTGGTCGTGTACACCTCGACGCGCCAGATCTACGGCCGACCGCTCTACGTGCCCGTCGACGAGTCGCACCCGGTGCAGCCGGTCGACGTGAACGGGATCTCGCAGCATGCGGCGGAGCAGTTCCACCTGCTGTACGCGCGCGTGCACGGCCTCCGGGCCTGCAGCCTGCGCTTGACGAACGTCTACGGCCCGCGCCTCCGCCTGCGGGGCTCGCGCCAGGGCGTCCTCGCGGTCTTCCTGCAGCGCGCGCTCGAGGGCCAGACGATCCCCGTCTACGGCGACGGCGAGCACATCCGCGACTTCCTCTACGTCTCGGACGCGGTCGAGGCGCTGCTCGCGGCCGCGCTCGCGCCGGAGGCGGTGGGCGAGGCGTTCAACGTGAGCCATTCCGTCGCCGTGACCCTGCGCGAGGCCGCCGAGGCGATCGTCGACGCGGCCGGCTCCGGCCGCGTCGAGCTCGTCCCCTGGCCGCGCGAGCGCGCCGCGATCGACATCGGCGACTTCCTCGGCGACTTCGCGAAGGCGCGCCGCATCCTGGGCTGGGAGCCGCGCGTCTCGTTCGGCGACGGCCTGCGCGCGACGATCGCATTCTACCGCGAGCATCGCCATTGGTACCTCTGATCGACCTCGCGCGCCGGACGGCCGCGCTCCGGCCGGAGCTCGACGCGGCGATCGAGCGCGTGCTCGCGTCCGGCCGCTTCCTGCTCGGCCCCGAGCTCGACGCGTTCGAGGCGGAGCTCGCGGCCCGGGTCGGCCAGCGCCATGCCATCGGGGTCGCTTCGGGGACGGCGGCGCTCTCGCTCGCGCTCCGCGCGCTCGGGATCGGGCCGGGCGACGAGGTCGTCGTCCCCGCGTTCACCGCCGTGCCGACCGCGGCGGCCGTGTGCGCGATCGGCGCGGTGCCGGTCCCGGTCGACGTCGACCCGGCGACCGCCGCGATCGACCCGCACGCCGCCCGCTCCGCGCTCGGCCCGCGCTCGCGCGCGGTCGTCGTCGTGCACCTCTACGGCCGACCCGCCGAGGAGGCGCTCGCGGAGCTCGCCGCGCTCGGCTTGCCGATCGTCGAGGACGCCGCGCAGGCGCACGGCGCGCTCGCGGGCCCGCGCCCGAGCGCGGCGGTCGCGTACAGCTTCTACCCGACGAAGAACCTGGGCGGGATCGGCGACGGCGGAGCGGTCGTCACCGACGACCACCGCCTCGCGGCCGAGGTCAGGCTGCTGCGCAACCACGGCATGACCGGAGCGTACGTGCACGAGAGGATCGCGACGAACGCGCGACTCTCCGAGCTCTCCGCAGCCGCGCTCCGCGTCGGCCTGCCGCGTCTCGAGGCCGACAACCGCCGGCGTCGCGACATCGTGGCGCGCCAGCGCGCGGCCGCGCCCGGCGCGCGCTGGCACGCCGACCACCCGCGGCACGTCCACCACCTGAGCGTGCTGCGCGTCCCCGACCGCGACGCATTCCGCGCGCGCGTCCCGTTCGCCACCGCGGTCCACTATCCGCTGGCGCTCACGCGGCAGCCGGCATATGCCGCGTTCGCGCGCCGGCCGTGTCCCGAGGCGGAGGCTTGGGCGGCCGAGTGCGTGACCGTGCCGTGCTTTCCGGAGATGACCGAGGAGGAGGTGCGCGAGGTGTGCGAGGGGCTGCGGTGAGCAGCGCCGTCGGGTCGGTGTCGGCGTTCTTTCCCTGCTTCAACGACGCGCTCACGATCGGCGCCCTCGTCGAGAGCGTCGATCGCACGCTCGCCGAGCTCGGCATCGACCACGAGGTCATCGTGGTCGACGACGGATCGAGCGACGACTCCGCCGCGACGCTCGATCGCCTGCGGGCTTCGGTTCCCGCGCTCCGCGTCGTGCGGCACGACCACAACCGCGGCTACGGCGCCGCGCTCCGGAGCGGCTTCGCCGCCGCGACGCGCGAGTGGGTCTTCTACACCGACGGCGACGGACAGTATGATCCGACCGAGGTGCGATCGCTCCTCGCGCGCGCCGGGCCGGACGTCGACGTCGTGCAGGGCTGGAAGATCGAACGACACGACCCGATGGCCCGCCGCATCGTCGGCCGCGTGTACCACCACGCGGTGAAGCGACTCTTCGGGCTCGGCGTGCGCGACACCGACTGCGACTTCCGCCTGATCCGGCGGTCGCTTCTCGAGCGCGCGCATCTCCGGCACTCGAGCGGGGTGATCTGCGTCGAGATGCTGCGGAAGTTCCGCGATGCCGGTGCCCGCATCGCCGAGGTCCCCGTCCATCACTACCCGCGCCCGCACGGCCGCTCGCAGTTCTTCCGGTTCGCGCGCGTGACGCGATCCCTCGTCGACGTCGCGCGCCTCTGGGTGAGCATGGTGGTCCTCGGGCGCGGCGTGGCGTAGGAGCCGAGCCGCCGCCGCGAGCGGCGCCGGGCCCCAGCATGGAAGCGGACGAGTACCGCCGGATGGCGGCCGCGGAGGCGTCGCACTGGTGGTACGCCGCGACCCGCGAGCTGCTGCGCGAGGCCCTCGCTCCGCACGTCCGCCCGGGCGCGGCGGTGCTCGACGCCGGCTGCGGCACGGGCGCGGCGGGCGGCTGGCTCGGCGAGCGCCACCGCGCGGTCGGGATCGACGCGGAAGCGCTGGCGCTCGCGCTCCATCGCGCGTCTCGACCGCTCGCTCGCCTGGTCCGCGGCGACGTGTCGCGCCTCCCTTTCCGGGCCGGGACGTTCGACGCCGCCGTCTGCGTGACCGTCCTCTATCACGAGGCGGTGCGCGAGCCGGAGGCGGCGGTGCGGGAGCTCGCGCGCGTCGTGCGTCCGGGCGGCATCGTGGCGCTGCTCGAGCCCGGGATCCCCGCGCTCCGACGCGGCCACGATCGCGTCACGCGGACGGCGCGCCGCTTCTCGCGCGACGACCTCCGCCGGCTGGTTCTCGCGGCGGACCTCGAGCCCGTGCGCGTCACGGGCGCGTACTCGTTCCTCGTCCTGCCCGCGTTCGCGAAGGCGTTCCTCGAGCGCGGCCGCGCGACGAGCGACCTCGCGTCGGGTGGCGGCGGCCTCGCCGGGATCCTGCCTCGCCTCGCGGCGCTCGAGCGGCGCTGGCTCGCGCGGCGCGATCTCCCGGCCGGTCTCTCCGTTCTCGCGCTGGCACGCCGCCGTGCCGCTGCTGCGGCGGCGGGTCAGGCGCGGGTGGCCGTTCCCCAGTAGTTGAACGTGAACGGTCGCGGTCCGGGCAGGTACATCGTGTCGATCGGGTCGATCGCGAAGCCGGCGCCTCGGACGAGCTCGTCGATCGGGCGGTTCAGGTTGCAGCCGCCGGCGATGCGGCGCCAGAGCGGGTTCAGGCGATCCTGCCAGCGCGCGACCGGCGCGTCCGGCGCGAGCCCGTGCTCGGAGAAGAGGAGCTGCCCGGCGGGGCGGAGCACGCGCCGCATCTCTAGGAGCGCGCGCTCGGCGTCGGGGATCGTGCAGAGCGTGTAGGTCGTCACCACCGTGTCGACCGACGCGTCGTCGAGCGGGATCGACTCGCCGGTCAGCCCGACGAACTCGACCGACACGCCGGCCTCGCGCGCACGCCGCTCGGCGACCGCGCGCAGCTCCGGCGACGGCTCGAGGCCCCAGAGCTTCTCGAGCTTCCCGCGGTCGTAGTACGCGAGGTTCAGGCCCGAGCCCATCCCGATCTCGAGCACCCGCCCGCGCGCGAGCGGCACGACCTTGTCGCGCTGCCGCATGATCGGCTTCTGGCGCATCGCGAAGTCGAGGATCCGCGGCAGGAGGTAGCGCTCGTAGAGCGACGGCATGTGACCCGACCATGGCGCCGACCGTGCGGCGCTGCAAGCGGATCAGAATCCCGGAGCGCCGGGGTCGGCCGCGACGAGGCGGGCCGGGCGGGGTGCGGGCGCGCCCGCGCGCGCGATCGGCGCGATGTCGTTCGGCGCGTCGGGACAGAGCACGGCGGCGAGCGAGAGCAGCTGCGATCGCCCGACGCCGATCTCGAACATCCCGCCCAGGTAGACACCGATCCCGCCGCGAGCCGCCGCGGCGATCGCGTCCAGCGCCTCCAGTACGCCGCCCATGCGCGCCGGCTTCACGTTGATCGCGACCGGCGGCGCCGGGAGGCGCGCGACGTCGGCCGCGCGCGCGATCGGCTGGTCGAACGCGAGCCGCGCGCACAGCGATCGCGACCACGGCGCCGGCCCGGCCGGCGGATCGAGCTTCGGGTCCTCGAGCAGGGCGCGGGGGAACGCGCGGTGGAGGCGCTCGTGCTCCGCGGGCGCGCCGGAGCCCTTCCAGTCGAGGATGACGACGCACCGCAAGCCAACGAGCTCCGCGAGCGAGCGCTCGTCCCACGCCGGATCGACGTCGACCTTGAGCTCGACGTCGCGCCGCGCCGCGAGCTCCGCCCGCACGTCGGGCAGCGGGTCGGGCGCGCGGCCGAGCGACACGACGTAGCGGACCGGTCGCGCGGGCGCTTCGGCGACGCGCGCGAGCGTCGTGCCGCTCTGGCGGAGCGCGAGGTCGATCGCCGCGGCTTCGATCGCCGCGCGGTCGTACGGCTCGGGGAAGCGCTCGGCGACGGCGTCGCTCAGCGCGCCGACGTTCGACGTGCCGCGCGGCACGCGCTCCGCCGCCGCGGCGAGGAAGCGCGCGTGCGCGTCCGCCGTCCACGCGACGTTCTCGCCGCGCCCGGACCGACCCGCGCCCGACAGCTCCACCGTGGAGGTCGGGCGTGGTCCGCCCGCGTAGGACGGGAGGACGACGTCGTCCGCGCGCCCGAAGACCGCGTCGATCGCGAGCGGGAGCGCGGACAGCCGCTCGCGCAGGCGGCGCGCGAGCGCCGCGTCGCACGGCGGCGGATCGCCGTCAAGCATCCGCAGCGCAGCGGAAGCCGGCGAAGATCTGGCGGCGCTGCGGCAGGTCCCAGTTCCGGAAGGTGTTGCGGATCGCGACCGGGCGCGTCGCCCACGAGCCGCCGCGCAGCACCCTGTGGCCGGCGGCGAAGTGGATCTCGGAGTACTCGGGATACGGGAAAGCGCGGAAGCCCGGGTACGGCAGGAACTCGCTCGCGGTCCACTCCCACACGTCGCCGAGCATCTGCTCGCAGCCGAAGAAGCTGCGGCCGTCCGGATACGCGCCCACCTGCGCCGGCCCGAAAGTGCGCTGGTCGAGGTTCGCGAGCTCCGGCGACGGCGGCCGGTTGCCCCAGGGGTAGACGCGCGCCATCCCGCGTTCGAGGTCGCAGGCCGCCGCCTTCTCCCACTCGAACTCGGTCGGAAGGCGCTTCCCGGCCCAGCGCGCGTACGCGTCGGCCTCGTACCACGAGACGTGGATGACCGGGCAGCGCGGGTCGAGCGCCTCGTCCCTGCCGAACCGCCGCTCGACCCAAGCGCCGTCGCGCGCCTTCCGCCACTGCGCCGGGTGCTCGACACGGGCCTCCTGCAGCCAGCGCCAGCCGGCATCGCACCAGAGCTCGCGCCGCCGGTAGCCGCGGTCCTGCATGAACTCGAGGAACGCGCCGTTCGTGACCGGCGCGAGGTCGATCGCGAAGGCCGGCAGGTCGACGAGGTGCGCCGGCCGCTCGTTGTCGTAGGCGGCCCGGACGTCGTCGGTGCCGACCACGAACGAGCCCGCCGGGACGACGACCCGAGTGCCCTCGAGCCTGCGGCGCGCGGGCGGAGTCTCGGCCCGCCACGGCGGCTCGTAGGCGACGCCCGCGATCTGCACCGTCTGGAGGATCGTCTCGCCGTGCTGCGCCTCGTGCTGGTCGAGCATCGCGTAGAGGTAGCCGCCGGCGTGGAGCGGGTCGCCAGAGTCGGGGGCGAGGCGCGCGGCGCCCGCGGCTGCGAGCGCGTGCGCGGAGGCCAGGTACTCGCGACAACGCTTTGGGCCGGGGATGCGAAGCCGCGAACGGCTGGCGCGCGGATGGGCCGTCGCGTCGTAGAGCCGGTCGCGCCGCACGCGCGCCGCGGAGGCCGGCGGCAGCCAGCCGGGGAGGGCGCGCGCGAGCCACTGCTCCTCGAAGTTCGCGATGTGGGCGAGGTCCCACACGATCGGGCTCATGAGCGGGCTGTGCTGGCGGCGGAGCGCGGGCTCGTCGAGCGGGGCGACGAGCTCCAGCGTGCGCGCCCGCGCGGCCTCGAGCACGCGCGCGGCGCGCGCGCGCACGGCCGGCGCCGAGCGCGGCGAGCGCGCGAGCCGCAGCAGGAGGAGCGCGAACTGCCGCTCGGGATCGCGGTACGTCTCGAGCGCCTCGAAGCCGTGGCGCCCGGCGCGCCGCGCGACCTCCTCGGGACGGAACTTCCGGCTGATCTCGGTCCGAACGAGCTCGCCGCGCGACAGGCGGAAGGAGCGCCCGACCTCCGGAAGCGCGATCGTCGCGCCGTCGCGGAAGCGCGCGTAGATCTCGATGCGCTCGAGCACCTCGTCGTAGCGCGCGACGTGCTCGATCGCGTCGAGGTCGAGACCGGTGTCGAGCTCGCGGTTCATGCGCGCGAAGAGGTTCCGCGTGAACGCGGCGGTGACGCCGGCCGCGTCGTCGTACGCGGCCTCCAGCACGTGGGCGTCCTTGACGACGTCGAGGCCGACCAGGAACGCGTCGCCCGGCGTCAGGCTCTCCGCAAGCTGGTGGAGGAACTCGTCGAGCTCGTCGTCGTCGAGGTTGCCGATCGTGCTTCCGAGAAACGCGAGCGTCATCGGCGAGAGATCCGAGAGCCGGGGGATCGCGCGCTCGTACGACGCCGCGATGCCGTGCACGGCGAGGCTCGGATACTCGGCGGCGAGCTGCCGGCAGGTGCGCTCGAGCACCTCGCCGCAGATGTCGACCGGCACGTAGGTGGCCCGCCCGGCGGCGGTCCAGGCGTCGAGCAGGTGCCGCGTCTTCGCCGACGTGCCGGAGCCGAGCTCGACGAGCGTCGGCGAGCCGGCGCGCTCGCGGATGTCGCCCGCGTGCGCGCGCAGGATCGCCGTCTCGGCGCGCGTCAGATAATATTCCGGCGTCTCCGTGATGCGGTCGAAGAGCTCGGACCCGCGCTCGTCGTAGAGGAAGCGCGCGCTGAGCCGGCGCGGACGCGCCGACAGGCCGAGCGCCACGGACTGCGCGAACGCGTAGCGCTGCAGCGCGACGTCCTCGGCGTCGAACCACGGCTCCGAGGCCGGCGTCGTGCGGGCGGCGCGCGCGGGTGCGCGCGCCGTGGCCGCCGGGGCGCTCGCGGCGCCGCCGATCGCCGTGCGGATCGCGCTCGCGCCGCCGGCGCCGCCGTTGGCCGACGCAGGCGCGCTCGCGTCGCGCCTCACGCCGCGCGCTCCTTGCGAGCAGCTCGTCCTGTCGCGCTCATCCCGTCCGTTGGTTGGACCGCCGCCGAAAGCGGCGGCGACGCGCGCCGGGTCGTCTCGCGTCCCCTCACGCGGTCTCGTCTAATTGAGCAGAAGTGCGAGCCATGGCAACCCCCGCGCGCGGGCGCGCGTGTCGACCGGCGCCGCGGTTGAGGTTCTCCGGGACGTTCCGTAAGAGCGGGAACCTGTGGAGTGTCGCGTCGTTCGCGGCTGTGCGGCGGTCGTGCTGGCGGGTGCTCTCGCGGCATTCGGCTGCTCCGGAGGATCGCATCCGCCGGCCGCTCCGGAGAGCGCGACGGCGGAGCCGGCTGCAGGCGACGTCGCAGGCTGGCTCGCGGTCCTGCGCGGGCAGGACGTATACGCGCAGCAGCGCGCGGCTGCGGCGCTCGGGCGGATCGGCGCGCCCGCGGTGCCCGGGCTCGCGGAGGCGCTGAAGGAGCCGCGCGTCGAGGTGCGCGATCGTGCGGTCGTCGCCTTGAGCGCGATGGGAAGCGACGCGATCCCGACGCTCGCGCTCGCGCTCCACGATTCGCAGCGCTCGGTGCGCGAGCGAGCGACAGCGGCGCTGCTGCAGTACGGCGCGGCCGCGCTCCCGTCGTTCGAGGCGGCGCTCGAGTACGACCACCACGCGGTGCGCGAGGATGCGGCGCAAGCGCTCTCGCACTTCGGGGCGCCCGCCGTTCCGCCGCTCGAGCGCGCGCTCGCCGACCCGGACTGGCGCGTCCGCGACAAGGCGTTGAAGGCGCTCGGCGCGATCGGGAAGCCCGCGGTGCCGGCGCTCGAGGCGGCGAGCCTCAAGCCCGATCGCGCGATGCGCGCCGAGGCGACGCGCCTCTTGGAGGACATCGGGAGCCGCGGCGCGGGCGCCCCCGCATCCTGATGCGCATCCGGGCGCGGCTCGCCGGCCGCCGGCCGGGGGTGCGATGAGCGCGCGCGACACGCGGTCGGCGGCGCGCGGAAGGAGCGCGTCGCGCGCCGACGCGCGCGATCCGGCAGCCCGCGCCGCGCGCCTGCGGGCCGCCATCCACGAGCACAACCACCGCTACCACGTGCTCGATGATCCGCGGATCAGCGACGCCGAGTTCGACGCGCTCGTCCGCGAGCTGAACGCGCTCGAGAGCGAGCACCCGGAGGTCCGCACCCCGGACTCCCCGACCCAGCGCGTGGGCGGCGCGCCGCGCGAGCGCTTTGCGAAGGTCCGGCATCCGGCGCCGATGCTCAGCCTCGGGAACGCGTTCACCGCGGAGGACGTGCGCGCGTGGCACGATCGCATCCTACGCCTTCTCCCGAGCGGCGCGGCGGTCGCATTCGTCGCCGAGCCGAAGATCGACGGCCTGACGGTCGTGCTGCACTACGAGGACGGCGAGCTGGTGCGCGGCGCGACGCGCGGTGACGGCGTCGTCGGCGAGGACGTGACCCCGAACCTCCGCACCGTGAAGACCGTCCCGCTCCGCATCCCGGTCGGGGAGGGCGCCGGCCCGCCCCCCGCTCGCGTCGTCGTGCGCGGCGAGGTCTACATGCCGGTCGCCGAGTTCGCGCGCTTCAACGAGGAGCAGCTCGCGCGCGGCGAGCGCGTGTACGCGAACCCGCGGAACTTCGCGGCGGGCTCGCTCCGCCAGCTCGATCCCGGGATCACGGCCGGGCGCCCGCTGCGCCTGTGGGCGTACCAAATCGTCGCCGCCGAGGGCCTCTCTCCGCGCTCGCAGTCGGCGGCGCTCGACGAGCTACGGCGCCTCGGCTTTCCCGTGTCGCCCGAGATCAGGCGGTCCACCGACGTCGACGAGCTGATCGCGTACTGCGCCGCCTGGGAGACGAGGCGCGCCGAGCTGCCCTACGAGACCGACGGGCTCGTGCTCAAGGTCGACGACCTCGAGCAGCAGGCGCGCCTCGGCGTCGTCGGAAACGCGCCGCGGTGGGCGATCGCGTACAAATTTCCATCGACCGAGGTCGTGACCCGGCTGAACCACATCGGCGTGAACGTCGGTCGCACCGGCGTGCTGGTTCCGTTCGCGGAGCTCGAGCCCGCGGTCGTCGGCGGGGTGACCGTCAGCAACGCGACCCTGCACAACGCCGACTACGTGCGCGATCGCGACATCCGGATCGGCGACCAGGTGGTCGTGAAGCGCGCCGGCGACGTGATCCCGCAGGTCCTCCGACCGGTAGTCGAGCTGCGGCGCGGCGACGAGCGGGTCTTCGAGATGCCCGACCGCTGCCCCGCGTGCGGCGAGCCGGTGCACCGCGTGCCCGACGAGGTCGCGATCTCGTGCGTCAACTCCGCGTGCCCGGCGCAGCTCGTGCGTTCGGTGGAGTACTTCGCGTCGCGCGGCGCGATGGACATCGACGGCTTCGGCCCGCGCCAGGCGGAGCTCTTCTGCGAGCGCGGGATGGTGCGCGACGTCGCCGACGTGTTCGCGATCCGAGAGGAGGACTTGCAGGGCCTCGAGGGATTCCAGGAGAAGCGGATCCGAAACCTGCTGCGGGCGATCGAGGAGGCGAAGTCGCGTCCGGCGGCCCGCCTCCTGACGGCGCTCGGGATTCACGGGGTCGGCGGGGTCGTCGCGGAGACGCTGATCGAGCACTTCGGATCGATCGACGCCCTCCTCGAGGCCGACGAGGAGGCCCTCGAGGCCACTCCCGGCATCGGCCCGGTGCTCGCGAAGAGCGTGCGCGACTGGTTCGCGAGCCCTCACAACCGCCAGGTCGTCGAGAAGCTGCGCGCGGCCGGTGTGCGCATGGGCGAGGAGCCGGGCGCTGCCGACGACGAGCCCAAGCCCCTCGCGGGGCTGACGTTCGTCGTGACCGGAACCCTGCCGACGCTCAGCCGCGAGCAGGCGGAGAGCCGCATCAAGCGAGCGGGCGGGAAGGTGACGGGATCGGTCAGCGCCCGGACGAGCTACGTGCTCGCGGGCGAGTCGCCGGGCAGCAAGCTCGAGAAGGCGAAGAAGCTCGGCGTGCCGGTGATCGACGAAGCCGAATGGCTACGGATGCTCGCCGCGCCCGCGGAGCGGCCCGCGAGCAGCTGAGCGAGCTGCGCCTCCGAGCTGCGCCTGACTGCCGCGGCTCACGGGAGGCCGCCGCGCGGGGCGCGGCGGCCTCGGTCGTCAGCTCGCGACGGCAATCTTGCGCGGACGGGCGGCGCGCGCCTTCGGGAGCGTCAGGAAGAGCGTGCCGTGCTTCACCGTCGCCTCGATCGCGTCGCGGTCGATCGCGTCGCCGAGCTTGAAGACCCGGCGGTACTCGGTCGCCGGCGCGCTGCCGTAGAGCAAGCGGTAGCCCTCGGGGGCCTCGCGGCGCGAGCGCCCGACGATCGTGAGCACGTTCCGGTCGACGACGACCTCGAGATCCTCGGGCCCGACGCCCGGAAGATCGGCGACGACCAGGAAGCTCTCGGCGCCCTCGCGGGCGTCGACGCGCGGCGTCTCCACGACGCGCGGGGTGCGCGGGCGAGCCTCGGGAGCGGTCTCGGCGCTCCGGGCGAGTTCTCTCGTTTCGTTCATCTCCTTCTCCATCGTTTCACCTCGAATGTTTGGATTTCGGCGGCGTGGCGATGACGCTCAGTGCGCGGTCACCGCGATGCGCCGCGGGCGCTCGGCCCCGGACTTCGGAAGCTTCACGGAGAGCACGCCGTCCTTGAACCGCGCCTCGACGGCGGCCGAATCGACCTTGAAAGGCAGCCGAACCGTGCGCTGGAACTCGCCGTATCCGCGCTCGCGCCGGAGCCACGTACCGCCCTCGTCGTGTTCGGCCGGAGCGGCGCGCCGGGCGCCTGAAATCGTGAGCGTTTCCTCGCCCGTGACCGAAATGTCGATCCCGTCGGGCTCGACGCCCGGCAGCTCGGCGGTCACGAGGGCTTCGTCCTCGTTCGCCCACACGTCGACCGGCGGAAAGCCCGGCGCGTACGAGTCGTTCGCGCGCGACCAGACCTTGTCGAGCTCGCCCTGCATGCGATCGAGCTCCCGGAAAGGATCCCAATCCCAAGCCGATCCCCGGAGAAGAGCCTGCGGCCATGCCATGAGTCTGTCCTCCTCGCGCGGACCCCGAAGGAGCCGCGAAATCTTCGTTTGCGCAGGGTTCTGGTAAGTCCGATCTCCGGCATGTCAACGCCTCGGGCGGGCGTTGTGAACGCCGCAGGCGTGACCTAGGCTTTCTCTATGGTGCTGCTCGAATCGACCGACATGGACCTCGGGCGCCCGTGCCCCGACTTCGACCTGCGCTCGGTCGACGGCCGGCGCTACCGCCGAGACGACTTCCGCGACCGGCCGGTGCTCGTCGTTCTCTTCATCTGCAATCATTGCCCGTACGTGCAGGCGGTCGAGGACCGGATCATCGAGCTCGCGCGCGAGTACGGGCCGCGCGGCGCGCAGCTCGTCGGCATCTGCTCGAACGATCCGAGCGACTACCCGGACGACGCCCCGGAGCGGCTCTTCGAGCGCTGGCGCGAGAAGGGCTACGGCTTCCCGTACCTGGTCGACGAGAGCCAGGGCGTCGCGCGCGAGTTCGGAGCGGTCTGCACACCCGACGTCTTCGTTTACGACGCGGAGCGCCGGCTCGCGTACCACGGCCGCATCGACGACAGCTGGAAGGACCCCGTGAAGGTGCGCCGGCGCGAGCTCGCGGAAGCGCTCGACGAGCTGCTCGCCGCCAAGCGACCGGCGGCGCGCCAGGAGCCGTCGATGGGCTGCTCCATCAAGTGGCGGAAAGCATGACGTGAGGGCCCAGGTGCTGACGGCGCCCGGGCCGATCGAGAGCGGCCCGCTCCGCCTCGTCGATCGGCCGCCGCCGGTGCCGGCGGCCGACGAGCTGCTGGTCGACGTCCGGGCGTGCGGCCTCTGCCGGACGGACCTGCACGTCGTCGAGGGCGAGCTCCCGGTGCGCGTCCCCGAGGTGATCCCGGGCCATCAGGTCGTCGGCACCGTGGCCGGGGTCGGCGACGGCGTCTCCGGCTTCGCGATCGGCGATCGCGTCGGGATCGCGTGGCTCCGCCGGACGTGCGGCATCTGTCGGTTCTGCCGCTCCGGTCGCGAGAACCTGTGCGAGCGGGCCGAGTTCACGGGCTGGACGGCGCACGGCGGCTATGCGGATTTCGCGGTCGCGCCGGCGGCGTTCGCCCATCCCCTTCCCGAGGCGTTCTCGGACGAGCAGGCCGCGCCGCTCCTCTGCGCTGGGATCATCGGCTACCGGTCGCTTCGCCTGACGGGCGTCGAGGAGGGCGATCCCGCGTGGCGCGGCCGCCGGCTCGGCCTCTACGGCTTCGGCGCCGCGGGGCACGTCGTGATCCAGCTCGCGCGAGCGCGCGGCGCCGAGGTCTACGTCGCGACGCGCGACCGCAGTCGCCACCAGGCGCTCGCGTCCGAGCTCGGCGCCACGTGGGTCGGCGACACGTTCGATCGACCGCCGGTCGCGCTCGACGCCGCGATCGTCTTCGCGCCCGCGGGCGAGATCGTCCCGCCGGCGCTGGCCACGCTCGACAAGGGCGGCACGCTCGTCCTCGGCGGGATCCACATGAGCCCGATCCCGGCGTTCTCCTACGATCTCCTCTACGGCGAGCGCGTCGTGCGGAGCGTCGCCAACAACACGCGCGACGATGCACGCCGCTTCCTCGCGGAGGCGGCGCGCATCCCGGTCCGCACGCACGTCGCGACGTTCCCGCTCGCGGCCGCGAACGAGGCGCTGTCCGCGCTCAAGAACGACGCGATCCGCGGCGCGGGAGTCCTGACGACCTAGACGCCGGCAGTCGACGACCCCGCGGCGCGCGGTGCGGATGCCGCTCAGCGCATGCCGGAGGCGCGCGCCAGCGGCGGCTCCACCGCCGGCTCTTGTGGGCGGTAGATCTCCTCGCGCGTCGTCGGGACGACGGCCGCGGTGGGATCCACCTTCTCGGCGAGCACCTGGTAGAGCCCGATCGATCGCTCCTCGAAGCCGACCGACGACGACGTCAAGTAGAGCAGCCAGGTGCGGTACTTCCGCTTCCCGACGAGCGCGATCGCCTTCTGCTCGTTCGCCTTCAGGCGCGCGGCCCAGAAGCGGCAGGTGCGCGCGTAGTGCTGGCGCAGCGACTCGACGTCGAGCAGCTCGAAGTCGGTCTCCTCCATCACGTCGCAGATGTGGGAGACGTAGTCGAGCTCGCCGTTCGGGAACACGTGCTCGATCAGGAAGTCCCACTGCGGGGTCCTTCGCCAGCTCCGGCGGTGCGTGATGCCGTGGTTCAGGAAGAGCCCGCCCGGCCGAAGGAGGTCGTAGACTTGGCGGAAGTAGGCCGGGTAGTTCGCGATTCCGACGTGCTCGATGATGCCGATCGCGGCGATCTTGTCGAAAGGGCCCTCGCCGGCGACGTCGCGGTAGTCGCGGTGCTCGACGCGGCAGCGCCCCGCGAGGCCTTCGCGCGCGATCCACTCCTGCGCCCACTTCACCTGCTCCGCCGCGAGGGTCACGCCGAGGACCTCGACGCCGTAGTGCTTGGCCGCCCAGACCGAGAGGCTGCCCCACCCGCAGCCGATGTCCAGCATGCGGTCGCCGGGCTTGAGCCGCAGCTTCCGGCAGACCAGGTCGAGCTTGTCCCTCTGCGCGGTCTCCAGGTCGCCGTCGGGCGAACGGAAGTAGGCGCACGTGTAGACCATGTTCGAGTCGAGGAAGAGGCGGTAGAAGTCGTTCGAGAGATCGTAGTGGTGGTGAATGGCGTTGCGGTCGAGCCGTCGGCGGTTCTGGTCGCTGGACATCGCTGAACCCTCCCTCTCTCAATTCATCCCGAAAGCGCCTTCGAACACGAAGCGGCGCCGCAGGTACGGGGTGCGGCACACGAGCCGCGCGGCCGCCTCGATCCATCCATGCGGCACGAGGTCGAGGAGCCGTCCGACGATTCCCTCGCGACCGCTGCCGAAGCGGGCCTCGATCGCCTGTGCATACGGGCGCGCGACGGCGTCCTCGAAGCGCGATCCATCGCGAGCGCGCAGCGCCAGGTCCGCGGCGAGCGCGCCGCTCTCGACCGCCGGGCCGATGCCCTCGCCGCTCACGCCGCGCGCGAGCCCGGCCGCGTCGCCCACCAGCACGAAGCGTTCGCCCGCGATCCGGCGCGGCGCCCTCAGGCGAAGCGCGTAGGCGTGGCCCTTGAACGGCTCGATCTCGACGTTCTCGGGCAGGCGGCCGTCGTCGCGCAGCCGCTGCACCATCGCCTCGCAGCGGCGCTGCAGGTTGGCGCCGCCGCCGACGCAGCCGACGCCGACGTTCAGGAAGTCGCCCTTCGTGAAGTACCAGCCGTAGCCACGGAAGTCGGGCTCGGCGAAGAGCTCGGGGGTTCCGCTCCGCTCGGTGAGCTCGCCGAGCAGCGCGGCGCCGAGGCGCGTTTCGGACTCGCGCGCGACGACGACGGTCTCCTCTTCCGACACGTCGCCGAGCGCACGCGCCACCGGACAATGGTGGCCACCGGCTCCGATCACGATCGGCGCGACGAATCGCTCGCCACCCGCGGATACGGCGAAGCCTTCGCCCAGGCGCTCGATCGCCTGGACTCGCATGCCGTCGCGGACCTGCGCGCCCGCGCTCGCGGCGCGGCGCAGGAGGAAGTCGTCGAACTCCTTCCGGACGATGCCGTAGCTGGCGGTCGTCGGCCAGGCGGTCTCGTGGACCTCGCCTTCGAGCTCGATGGTCGCGCGCGAGAACGGCTGGATCGTGTGCGGATAGGCGGCGGGATCGACCTCCAGCGTACGCCACACCGCCGGCGTCACCCACCCGGCGCACAGCTTGACGCGCGGAAAGCGGGCCGCGTCGAGCACGAGCACGCGCGCCCCGCCACGCGCGAGGCGCCACGCCGCGGTCGACCCGCCCGGGCCGCCGCCCACAACGATCGCGTCCCAGCGCTCGCCTTCTGCCACGCCTCAGACCCCGCGCAGATCCAGCCAGATTCCGATCTTGTCCATCCAACCGAGGTCCAGCTCTTCGAGCTGGTTCGCGATCCGGAGCGCATTGAAGAGGTCGCCCTCGACGTCGATGTGGTCGTCGATGAAGGCCTCGCCCAAGACGCGCGTGTCGTTCGAGCCGAAGGTCTCGCGGAAGGCGTCGCGATCGCGGATGACGAGCGTCCACGTCCCGTCGGGCGTGCCGATCTCGCCCTCGCTCCCGTCCCACAGCCGGTAGCGGATCCCAGGCTCGAGCCGCCCGAAGATCTTCTGCAGCACCGCTCCGGCGGAGCGGCGGCTGCGCTCGGCTTCGCTCGACGTCGCGATCCCCATCTCGCCTCCTCGTCGGCTCCGCGGCCGGACCGAGCCGGTTCGCCCGGGGGCGACGGCTCTTCTTCCACTCGTAGGCGAATCGCGCCCGCGATGCCAGTGATGCGCCGCCGACCGCGGTCCGAGCGCCTCGGGCGGCGCACGAGGTCGCGCGGCGACCGCGACCTCCCAATTCGAGGCTCCGTTCGCTATCGCATCGGTCGATGCCGCAGTTCATCTACACGATGCGCGATCTCCGAAGGGTCTACCCGCCCGATCGCGTCGTCCTCGAAGGGATCTCGCTGTCGTTCTTCTACGGCGCCAAGATCGGCGTCCTGGGCCTGAACGGCGCGGGCAAGAGCACGCTCCTCAAGGTCATGGCCGGGCTCGACACCGAGTTCTCGGGCGAAGCGCGCCTCAGCGAAGGCTACACCGTCGGCTACCTCCCGCAGGAGCCGCAGCTCGACGCGACGAAGACGGTGCGCGAGATCGTCGAGGAAGGCGTCGCGGGAACGCGCGCGCTCCTCACCGAGTTCGAGGAGATCTCGAACAAGTTCGCCGAGCCGATGTCCGACGACGCGATGGAGAAGCTCCTCGCGCGCCAGGCCGAGCTGCAGGACCGGATCGACGCGGCGAACGCCTGGGAGCTCGACCGGACGGTCGAGATCGCGATGGAGGCGCTCCGCTGCCCGCCTCCGGACGAGGGCACCGCCCACCTCTCGGGCGGCGAGCGCCGGCGGGTCGCCCTCGCGCGCCTCCTCCTCCAATCGCCCGATCTCCTCCTCCTCGACGAGCCGACCAACCACCTCGACGCGGAATCGGTCGCATGGCTCGAGCGCTTCCTCGCCGAGTACAAGGGAACGGTCGTCGCGGTCACGCACGACCGCTACTTCCTCGACAACGTCGCCGGGTGGATCCTCGAGCTCGACCGCGGCCGCGGCATCCCGTGGGAGGGCAACTACTCGTCCTGGCTCGAGCAGAAGCAGAAGCGGCTCGAGCTCGAGGAGAAGCAGGAGTCGGCGCGCCAGCGGACGCTCGCGCGCGAGCTCGAATGGGTGCGCATGTCGCCGCGCGCCCGCCAGTCGAAGGGCAAGGCGCGGCTCGCGGCGTACGAGAAGCTGCTCGCGGAGGGCCCGGGCGAGCGCATCGGGAAGGCGGAGATCGTCATCCCGCCCGGTCCGCGCCTCGGGAACGTCGTCGTCGAGGCGCAGCACCTCGCGAAGGCGTACGGCGACCGGCTCCTGATCGACGACCTCTCGTTCGCGCTCCCGCCCGGCGGCATCGTCGGCGTGATCGGCCCGAACGGCGCCGGCAAGACCACGCTCTTCCGCATGGTCGTCGGCGAGGAGAAGGCCGACGCCGGGAACCTCCGGCTCGGCGAGACGGTGGAGCCCGCCTACGTCGATCAGTCGCGGGACGCGCTCGACCCGAAGAAGACGGTCTGGGAGGAGATCTCCGGCGGCGCGGAGAAGATCCTGCTCGGGAAGCGCGAGGTGAACTCGCGCGCCTACTGCTCGTGGTTCAACTTCCGCGGCTCGGATCAGCAGAAGCTCGTCGGCGACCTCTCGGGCGGCGAGCGGAACCGCGTCCACCTCGCGAAGCTCTTGAAGCGCGGCGGCAACCTGCTCCTGCTCGACGAGCCGACGAACGACCTCGACGTCGACACCCTGCGCGCGCTCGAGGACGCGCTCGTCGACTTTGCCGGCTGCGCGGTCGTGATCAGCCACGACCGCTGGTTCCTCGATCGCATCGCGACCCACATCCTCGCGTTCGAGGGGGACAGCCACGTCGAGTGGTTCGCCGGCAACTACCACGACTACGAAGAGGACCGCCGCGCTCGCCTCGGCGCGGAGGCGGACCGGCCGCACCGGATCAAGTACCGCCCGCTCCGCGCGCAGTGACGGACGCGTTTCGGGAGCCGGTTGTCGCCCGGCGCTCCGTTCGGCGTTTTGCGTGGCGACGTTGGAGCGCGGCGCCAGCGTCGCGTGAGCGAGCCCGGCGACTCCTGTCGGAGTCGGCCTTTTGTTGTCTCGATTTCAAGGAAGGCCGCCTCCTCCAACGTCGCTGCCGTGCTCGCTCACGCGCCGCTGCCGCCGCGCGCCGACGTGCCGACGAACGAGCGTCGACGCGCACCTTTGACGTCCGGCGGCCGCCGCGCTTGGATGCTCTCGTGACGAACGACGACCTGGCGCGGCGGATCGCGGACGTGGCTCTCTTGCGCGGCGAGTTCACGCTGCGGAGCGGGCGGAAGAGCAGCTACTACCTGGACAAGTACCTCTTCTCGACGCGCCCCGAGATCCTGGGCGAGCTCGGGAAGCTCTTCGCGGCGCGTCTCCCGGCGGAGACGACGAAGCTCGCCGGAGCCGAGCTCGGCGGCATCCCGCTCGTGACCGCGTCGTCGCTCGCGTCCGGCCTGCCGAGCGTCTTCATCCGGAACAGCAAGAAGGAGTACGGAACGGCGAAGCAGCTCGAGGGCGCGCTCGCGCCGGACGACCAGGTCGTCATCGTCGAGGACGTGGCGACCACGGGCGGTCAGGTGCTGGAGGCGGCCAAGGTGATCGAGGAGTCGGGGGCGCGCGTGATCCGGATCATCGCCACGATCGACCGCCTCGAGGGTGCCCGCGAGAACATCGAGCGCGCCGGCTATGCTTTCGATGCGCTCTTCACGGCCCGGGACCTCGGGGTGGGCGAATAGGAGGACGCCTCATGCAGTTCCACGGCGTGGATGCGAAGAAGCAGTTCAGGCACATGCGCGAGCTCGCGCCCGACGCCTATCGCGCGTTCCTCGAGTTCGACGGCAAGGCCTTCGCCGCCGGCGCGCTGCCGGTCAAGACCAAGGAGCTCATGGCGGTCGCGATCGCGCACATCACGCAGTGCCCGTGGTGCATCGACGCGCACACCGGCCGCGCACTGCGCGCCGGCGCGACCGAGCAGGAGCTGGCGGAGGCCATCTTCGTCTCGATGGCGATGGCGGCCGGGGCGGCGTGGGCACACGGCGGCCTGACGCTCCAGTGCGCCGAGGCGCACGCGAAGCCGGCAGGCTGAGCGCGCGGCCGTCCCGCACGCGATCGCCGGCGCGCCCGCCGTGGGCGGCCGTCGGCGCGATCGCGATCGCGCTCGCGGCGCTCGCGTGCCGCCGTCCGGTCGGCCCGGAAGACCGGCTCGTGCGCGCGCTCGCGTCCGACGACGACCAGGTCGCCGGCGCCGCGGCGGTCGAGGTTGCCGCGCTCGACGGCGCGGGGCGCGAGCGCGTCGTCCGGCGGCTCGCGGCGGAGCTCGGAAAGCTGCCGTTCGGGATGCCGAACGCCGCGCTCGCGCTCCGGCGCATCGCGCCGGTCGCGGTGCCGACGCTGCTCGAGGTGCGCGAGCGTCCGGGGACGCGGGCGGAGGCGGATCTCGCCCTCCAGAACATGGGCCCTGCGGCGTCCGCCGCCGCGCCCGCGCTCGAGCGCTCGCTCGACGAGGCGAGCCCGGAGCAGCGCGTCTGGGCGGCCGGCGCGCTCGCCGGGGTCGCGCCCGGTCGCGTGCCGGCCGCGATCGCGCGCACGGCGGAGCGCGATCCGGCGGTCGCGGTCGGGCTCGGGATGGCGCTCCGCTACAACCCGGGCGCGCGCGACGCGGTTCCCGGCCTCGCCGACCTGCTGCGCGACGACCGGCCGCGCGTCCGCGAGTTCGCGGCCGCCGCGCTCGCGGAGGTGGGTGCGCCTGCGGGTCCGGCGGCGCCGGCTCTCGCCGCCGCAGCGGGCGATCGCGACGAGCGCGTCAAGCGCCAGGCGGAGCGCGCGCTGCGGGCGATCGGCGTGCCGCCGGCGCCTACCGGGTCGTAGCGGGCGCCGGCGAGGTCGTGGTCGCACTGCCGGCGCCTCCGCTCGCGCCCTCGCCGGCGGCGGTGAACACGATCTCGAACGTCATCACGTCGTCGGCGCGCGAGATGTTCCGGATCGCGAAGCTCCCGGGCGTGCCGTCGTACGCGCGCGTGCTCGGAGCGGTGTCGGGGCCGGGGCCCTCGCGGCGCGCGCTCCACGGGTCGCCCGCGTCGCCGCGGTTTCCGCCGTGGCTGACCCCGCGGTCGAGGTGCGAGGGCCACGAGTCGGCGGTGAGGAGATCGAGGCGTTTATGGTCGACCTCGTCCTGCGACCGGCGAAAGCTCGTGAGCGACTCGTCGACGTGCCAGACGAGGAGGCCTTCGCCCGGAAGGGATCGGTCGGCGCCGATCCGGCGGCGGTTCTCGATGAGGAAGTACTCGCCGGGAGCCTCTGGGCCCTTGGCGAGGATCTTCACGACCTGCGCGCTGCGCTCCACCGCGCCGAGCGCGATCTTCCGGTCCGCGCCGACCTCGATCGCGTCGACCCAGCCGAGCCGGAGCTTCGACCACGCGCACGGGTGCGGCGGCATGTCGCCGTACCCGACCCAGCTGCCCTGGCCCATGAGACCCCACACGCCGATGCCCTCGTGGCCGCGGCCGGGCGCGTAGAGCTCGGGGAGGTCGAGCAGATGGCCGAACTCGTGCGCCAGGACGCCGAACGGGGAGAGCGGCGGAGGCGGGTCCTCGCCCACGACGGTCGCCCGATCGACGACCGTGCCGGCGGCGTCGAAGCGCGTCCCGATCACCGTGTTCGACCAGGGGTCCGCGCGCGACGTCCCCTGCATGTCCGATTCCTCTCCTGGCCCCGCGAAGAACACGACCACCGCCTGCGGCTTCAAGCGCGCGATGCGCGCCCGCTCCGCGCTCGGCGCGGTGGCGGCCGCGAGGGCGTCCCGCACCATCTCCTCGGTCTTGTCCACGTATTCCGCCCGGGGGCGGGGAAGGGTATAGACGCGTGTGGAGACCGAGGCGTCGATGTGGAAGCGTCGCGACGACACCTCGTCGTAGTAGCCGACGAGCCGGTCCACGAGCCCGCTGCGGCTCGCGTTCTGGATGTCCTCGGGGGGCCGCTTCGACGGGCGGTCGGGAAACGCGACTCGGAGGAAGAGAACCCGTAGCCGGGCGGGCGCGCGTCGCGCGGCCGCCGAGCCGCCGGACGCGCCGGTCGCCGCGCCCGGCGAAGCGGCGGGCCGGCGGGCGGCGACGGCGCGCGGCAGGGCGACGTCGAGCAGGGCGAGACACAGCAAGAGGAGGACGCGAGAGCGGCGGATGCCGAAGCTCATCATTCAGATTCCGTGCTTGAACGAGGCGGACGCGCTGCCGGCGACGATCGCTTCGCTGCCGCGCCGCCTCCCCGGCATCGACGAGATCGAGATCCTCGTCGTCGACGACGGCTCGGTGGACGGCACGTCCGAGGTCGCGCGGCGCGCGGGCGCGCACCACATCATCCGCTTCCCGCAGAACCAGGGCCTCGCGCGGGCGTTCTCGGCCGGCATCGACGCGGCACTCAAGCTGGGAGCCGACGTCATCGTCAACACCGACGCCGACAACCAGTACGAGGCGCGCGACATCCCCGCGCTCATCGCCCCGATCGTCGACGGCAAGGCCGACATGGTGGTCGGCGACCGCGGCACGGACGGCCTCGCGCACTTCTCTCCCGTCAAGCGCTGGCTCCAGTCCTACGGCAGCTGGGTGGTGCGGGGCCTCTCGGGGACGTCGGTTCCCGATGCGGCGAGCGGCTTCCGCGCGCTCTCGCGCCGCGCGGCGCTCCGCCTGAACGTGATCTCCGACTTCACGTACACGCTCGAGACCCTGATCCAGGCGGGCAAGAAGCAGCTCGCGGTGACGCACGTCCCGGTCGGCAGCCGCGAGACGCGGCCGTCGCGCCTGTTCCGCAGCATCCCGTCGTACCTGTACCGATCGTTCGTCACGATGGTGCGGATCTACTCGCTGTACGAGCCGATCCGCGTCTTCTGGCTGCTCGGCGGGCTCATGGTGGCGGGCGGCGTCGCGCTCGGGCTCCGCTTCCTCTACGCGTACTTCACGAGCGGCGGCGCCGGCATGGTGCAATCGCTGATCCTCGCCGCCGCGCTCTCGATCATCGGCGTGCAGACGATCCTCATGGGCCTGATCGCCGACCTGATCGGCGCGAACCGATCGCTCGTCGAGGACACGTTGCTCCGGGTGCGCAAGATCGAGCTCCAGCTCGACATGGTGCCCGACCTGGAGCCCGGGCTCCATCCCGACGCCGAGCCGCCGCACCCGGCGGAGGTCCGGCAGAGCGGCGCGGGAGCCCGGTGATCGCGGTCCTCTTCGGCACCTTCAACGCCCGCCACAGCGCGAACGCGCTCCTCGCCGACGACCTCCGCGCCGCCGGCTGCGAGCTCCGGCTCTGTCACGAGCCGCTCTGGGAGGAGACGCGGGACAAGGACGCCGGCTATTTCGGCGCCGCGAGCCTCGCTCGTCTCGGGGCGCGCTGGGCAGGCGCGGCGGCGCGGCTCACGCGGCGGTTTCGCGCGCTCGCCGCGGATGCCGACGTGCTCGTCGCCGGCTTCAACGGCCAGCTCGACGTCCTGCTCCTTCGCCGTCTCGCGGGCGCGCGCCCGATCGTGTTCGCGCCGCTCGTGACGATCACCGAGACGCTCGTCGAGGACCGCCGCCGCTATGCGGCGGGATCGCCGGCGGGCCGCCTCGCGGTGTGGCTCGACCGCGCCGGCATGCGCGCCGCGGACCTCGTCGTGCTCGACACGGCCGCGCATCGCGACTGGGTCGCGCACCGGCTCGGCGTCGATCCGGCGCGGACGCTCGTCCACTACCTCGGCGCCGATCCCGCGTTCGCCCCCGGCGCGGAAGGCGCGACTGCGCGGCCGGAGGGTCCGAGCGCGCGTTTGCGCGTCCTCTTCTACGGCCAGTACGTCCCGCTGCACGGCGCCGACGTCATCGCGCGCGCGGCCGCGCTCGTCGGTCCCGGGTCCGGCATCGAGTTCGACCTCGTCGGCACCGGCCCCGAGCGCGCGTCGTGCGACCGCCTCGTCGACGGCCTGCCGCACGTGCGCCGTACCGATTGGGTCCCCTTCGAGGACCTGCCCGCGCGCATTCGCGCGGCCGACGTCGTGCTCGGGATCTTCGGGCGATCGGAGAAGGCGCGCATGGTCGTGCCGAACAAGCTCTACCAGAGTGCCCAGGTCGGACGGCCGATCGTGACGGCCGACACGCCGGCGATCCGCGAGGTCTTCGAGCCGGGAGCATCGATCGCGGCGGTGGACCCGGAGCCGCGCGCGTTGGCGGACGCGCTGGTCGCGCTCGCCGCGGACCCGCCCCGCCGCGCCGCGCTCGGCTCGGCCGCGCGCGCTGCGGTCGCGCGCGTCGCGGCGCCGGACGTGCGCGCGAAACGCCTCGGGGACGCGCTCGCCGCGCTCGTCGAGCGAAGGGCGCGCGGCGGCGCGTCGCAGGCTTCCCTCGCCGCGGCGCGCCGAGCGGCCGCGAGCGGGCGCGGCTCCGGCGAGCGCGCCTGATGTCGGATCGCGACGCCGCCCGCGCCGAGGGGCCGGCCTTCGGGGCGCCGCTCGTCCGTTCCGGCGGCGAGCCGCCACTCGTCGCCGCGGTCGTCGTCAACCACGACGGCCTCGCGGAGACGCGCACGTGCGTCGCGTCGCTGCGCAACGCCATGGGCGTTCGCGTCCACGTGGTCGTCGTCGACAACGCGTCGCGCGAGGCGGAGCGTCGCGCTCTGGCGGACGAGTATGCGGGGGCGGACGACGTCGAGCTCGTGCTCCTCCCGGACAACCGGCACTTCGCGGGCGGCGTCAACGCGGGCGCCGAGCGCGGGATCGCGCGCGGCGCGGCGTTCCTCATGATCCTGAACAACGACACCGAGCTCGAGCCGGGCTGCCTCGCCGAGCTCGTCGCGACCGCGACCGCGCACCACGACGCGGGCATCGTCGGGCCGGCGCTCCTCGACACTCGCCGGCGCGAGCGCGCGCTGTCGCTCGGTGAGCGGTACTCGCCGTGGTCGCTCGCGGTGCCGCGCACGCTGCTGCGCGTCCGGCGCGCCGGCGACGGCGCGCCCTATCGCGTCGGCGGCGTCATGGGGTCGGCGCTTCTCGTGACGCGCGAGTGTTTCCTCCGCGTCGGCCCGTACCGCGAGGACCTGCTCGTCTACTACGAGGAGGTCGACTTCTGCCTGCGCGCGCGCGCCCTCGGGTACCGCCCGATGATCGCGCCGCGCGCGATCGTCCGCCACGACGGCATGCGCGGCTTCGCATCGGGACTGACGCCGTACGCGGCCCGCCTGAAGGCGCGCAACCAGCTGCTCCTCCTGCGCGACCACGGGGCGCCGCTCGCCTGGATCGCGTTCCTCCCCATCTACGCCGGGCTCGTTGCGACGAGCGCGCTCCTCTACGAGCTCCGCGGCCGGCACGAGGTGGTGGCGGCCCTCTGGTCCGGGGTGCGCGAGGGCGTTCGCGCCGTGACGGGGCGGCGACGGCCGGCGGACAGCGCGGGGCCCGCGTGAGCGCGCTCCGGGTCGCGCTCGGCGTCGTCGCCGGCGTGACGGGCGGACCCGCGACGTACGGCGTCGCGCTCGCGCGCGCGCTCGGCGAGCTCGTCGATCGCACTTCGCCGGACCCGGTGGGCGCCGGCGGCGAGGCGGCCGACGCCGTCGAGGTGACCGTCTTGACCGATCGTCCGGACGCCTTCGACGGGGCGAGCGGGCTCCGCATCGTGCGCGTCCCTCTCTCCTCGAGCTGGCAGCAGCCCTGGTGGGACAACGTCGGCGTCCCGCGCGCGCTCGCTCGCCTCGGCGCCGACGTCTACCACGGCACCAAGCACGCGCTCCCGCTCGTCGGCCTTCCGCGCGCGACGGCCGCGGTCGTGACCGTGCACGACCTCGCCGTCCTCTCCGAGCCCGCGACGTTCGCGCTCCCCCAGCGGCTCCAGCTCGCCGTGCACCTCCACCACGCCGCGCGCCGCGCCGACCGCATCGTCTGCGATTCCGAGCACGCCGCCGGCGACGTCGCGATGCGGCTCGGCGTGGCGCCGTCGCGCATCGCGGTCGTCCCGCTCGGCGTATCGCGCGCGTTCCGGCCGCCGCGCGACGAGGCCGCGCGCCGTGCGGCGCGCGCCGCGCTCGGCGTCGCCGACGGCGGCCCGCTGGCGTCGTTCGTCGGCACGGCGCAGCCGCGAAAGCACGTCGAGGTCGCGATCGAGGCGATCGCGGCGCTCCGCGCGCGCGGACTCGACGCGACCCTCGCGATCGCGGGACGTCGCCGCCCGGGCTACGAGCCCGCCTGGCTCGTGGCCCCGCCGCCCTGGGTGCGGCTCCTCGGCGAGGTTCCCGCCGAGCGCCTCGTCGAGCTCTACGGCGCCTCCGACGTCATGGTGAGCCCGTCGACCTACGAGGGCTTTGGCTTGACGTTCGCCGAGGCGATGGCGTGCGGCTGCCCCGTGGTCGGAGTCGCGGCGACCTCGGTCCCCGAGGTCGTCCGCGGCGGCGGGCTGCTCGTGGAGCGCGCCGAGGCCGCGCTCGTCGCCGACGCGATCGAGCGCCTGCTGCGCGATCCCGACCTGCGCGCTCGGACGGTCGTCGCCGCACTTGCGCGCGCCGCGGAGCTCACGTGGGAGCGCGCGGCCGAGAGCACGCTCGCCGTCCAGCGCGCGGCGGCGCGCGCCGCGGCCGCCCGGAACGCCGGAGCGCGCGCCGGGGGCGCGCGGTGACCGCCGACGGCGGCGCGCCGGCGGTCGGCCGCGCCCGGATCGCGCTCGAGGCGGCGATCGTGGGCCTCGTCGTCCTCCTCTACCTGTGGCCGTTTCGCCTCTACGGCTTCGACGTCACGGACGAGGGCGTCCAGCTCGTGCAGATCGAGCGCGCGGCCGCCGGGGAGCGGCCGTACGTCGACTTCGAGACGTCGTATACGCCCGGCTACTTCGCGTTCCACGCCGCCCTCTGGCGCGCGTTCGGGGCGGGGCTCACGACCACGCGCACGTTCGGCGTCCTCTTCCAGGCGGCGACGGTCGCGGCCGGGTTCGCCGTCGCGCGCGTCCACGGCGCGCGCGCGGCGGCGGTGGCCGCCGCGCTGGTTCAGGTCGCGTTCCTCCTGCCGGTGTCGCTCCGCTTCGGCGCGCCGTTCAACACGCCGTACCCGGGATGGCTGGCGGCCGCGCTCGCGCTCGCGTCGCAGGCGGCGGTCGCCGCGCTCGCGGCGCGACGGGCGCGCGGCGCGGCGGGTGCGGCGCTCCTCGGGGTCGCTGCCGGCGCGGCGGCCGGGCTCGCGTTCTCGGTCAAGCCGAACTGCGGGGTCCTGGCGCTCGGCGGAGCTGCGCTTGCCGCTTCCGCCGGCTGGGACGCGCGGGCGGCGGTCGCGCGCGCGCTCGCGCTCGCGATCCGGCTCGGCGCGGTCGCGGGCGGGGTGGCTCTCGTCGCGGGCGGGCGCGAGCCGATGGTGGCGATCGCGCTGCTCGCACCGCTGGCGCTCGCGGCGCTGCGTGCGCCCGCCGATCGAGCGCTTTCGGCCGGACAGGTGATCGGCGGCGGCGGCGCGGCGGTCGCCGACCTGGCGGCGCTCGCGCTCGGCTTCGCGATCGTGGTCGCGCCCTGGCTCGCCCGGCTCGCGAGCGACCTCGGCCTCGCGGCGACGTTCGCGAACGTCCTCCACCTCGAAGGCAGCGTCGTCCGCGCGTACGCGATCGCGCTCGCTCCGCCGTGGCCGGCGACGGTCGCGCTCGCTGCCGGGGTCGTCGCGGCGTGCCTGCTCGCGCTCCGGCCCGGACGCGCGCGCTGGGCCGCGCCGGCGCTCGCCGGGGGCATGACGATCGCGGCGGCGCTCGCGGCGCTCGAGGGACCGCGCCTCACCGCCGAGAACGCATGCCTCTGGCTCGGACCGGTACTGCTCGGCGCCGCGCTCGCGACCGTCGCGCGCGACGCCCGGCCGGAGGCGACCGCGGAGCGCGCGCTCCTCGCGTTCGCCGCCGTGTACGCGCTCCAGCTCTATCCGCGCCCGGACCTCGTCCACGTGGCGATGGGTGCGCCGGTCGTCGTGCCGGCGGTCGCGGTCGCGTGGTCGCGCGCCGAGCGGGCATGGGCGGCGGGGCTCGCGCGCGAGGTCGCGGGCGGCGCCCGGGCTGCTGCTCTTGTCCGGCGACGCGCTGGCGCGGCGGCGCTCGCGGTCGTCTCCGTGCTCGCCGCCGGCCGCGCGCTGCCCACCCTCGTCCCGCGCCTGCGCGAGCCGGTCGTCGACCTCGGGATCGGGGAGCGCGCGCCGATCGTCGTCGTGGAGGGCCGCGCCGAGGAGCTCGCGTGGCTCGGGGCCGCGGTGCGCGAGATCCGCGCGCACAGCACGGACGGCGATGCGCTGTTCGCGTTTCCCGACGTCCCCGGCCTCGGATTCCTCGCCGGCCGCCGGATGCCGTTCTACTTCCTCTACTTCGTCCCCGGCCGACCCGACCGGTCGCAGCAGGGCGAGATCGTCGCGCGCCTCGAGGAGGTGCGCCCCGCGGTCGTCGCGCTCGCGCCGCCCTCGGTGCCGGCGTTCGCCGGCGCCGACGCCTACTTCGATCGCATCGTCGCCTGGATCGACGAGAACACCGTGCCGGTCGCGAGCGCCGGTCCGTGCGCGATCCGCGTCCGGCGCGCGGACGACCCGGCGGCGCGTCAAGCCACGACGAGCTCCCGGTAGAAGAACGCCATCGACAGGCCGACCGCGATCACGAGCGACGGCCACAGCACGCGCGCGGCCGGCCGCGGGAAGAGCCCGCGCAGCTCGAGCCAACGCACGACGCCGGCGAGGAGCCCGAGCCCGCCCATGATTGCGTGCTGGACGTTGATCATCGTCGTGAGCGACTCGGTCGCTCCGAAGCTCGAGTGCGCGTGCCCGAGGAGGAGGAAGCTCCCGACGATCATCAGGATCGGGAGCGCCCGGCCGAGCGGGCGGTCGTCGCCGCCGCGCCGCTCCTCGCGGAGGCCGAGCCACGCGAGCGCGACGATCATGAGCGCGCCGATCCGGTGCTCGAGGACGATCGGATCGGCGAGCGCGCGGATCGGGTCGACCGTGCCCATCGGCCAGACCTCGGGGTCGCTCGCGATCGCGACGAAGGCGGCGAACGGCAGGAGGGCGAGCGGCCAGAGCCTGCCGACGCGCGCACCGCGCGGCCCGCCCGCCGCCTGCACGAGCCACGCGACACCGAGGAGCACGACGATCAGCCCGGACCAGTTGTGCATGAACTCGGAGTAGCGGAGGTCGTCGTCGGTGCGGGTCTCGCTGCCGACCCAGGTCGAGGGGTCGACGACGTCGGTCTGCGGCAGGCGCGGCGTCGCGAGCGCGCGTGCCTCCGGGGGCGCGAGCCGGCCGGTGCCGTCGGCGAGCGGCGGCGACACGGATCCCAGGATGCCGGCGACCGCGATCACGAGCAGACCCGCGGTCACCTCGAGCTCGAGCATGCTTCCGAAGCGCGCGAGGACGGCAGGTGCGGCGGCCGCCGCGGCCTCGCTCTCGGCGGCGCGCGCGAGCGCCGGTCGGACGACGCGGTAGTTCACCCACGCGGGAACGAGCAAGGTCGCGAGCAGCGTCAGCTTGACCAGGAGCGTGAGCCCGTACGCCGACGTCACGATCGCGACCGGCGTTCCGAGATTGGACCACGCGGCGAAGGCTCCCGAGCCGACGAGCACCGCCGCCGCCGCGAGCGCGATCGGCGAGAAACGCCGCACGACGTCGGCGACGAGCGCGATCTCGGACCGGGTCCGCGCCGAGCGCACGAGCGCGCGCGCCGCGAGCAGGTGCGCGAGCGAGCCGATCCACGCACCCGCGGCGACGAGATGAGCCATCTGCACGGCGATCGCGGGCGCGCGTCCCGAGGGCAGGGCGGCCGCATGGCTCACGAGGGTCATCGCGACGACCGCGGCGGTCGTGGTCGCGAGGAGAGCGAGCCATTCGGCCTGCGCGTCCACGAGGCGCCGGAGCGTCCGCATGCGCCACGCGAGCGCAGCCGACACAAATAGCAGCCCGGCGCGCGCGAGCGTGATCCGACCGACGGTCGTCGCGATCGCGAAGCGGCGGAGGAGGGCCGGGTCCGCGCCGGCGAGGATCGTCGTGTTCTCGATCTCTCCGATCTGCACGACGAGGTTCGCGAGCGACGCGGCCGCCGCGAGGAGCGAGCCGCGCCACGCCCACGTCGCGAGGGAGGCGGCGAGGTCCTGCGCCAGCCCGCGCGCGTCACCCTGGGTGGCGGCGTCCATCCGCTCGACACGCCGGAGCGCCGGACGCAGCACCGCGAGCGCGAGCAGCGCCGCCGCGAGCGCGATCAGGGTCCCGATCAGCTGCGCGGCGTGGAGGGCGGAATGCTCCACGCTTCAGTACGCCCCGTCGCGATCGGGGATGACGCGAAAGCTGAAGCGGCCGCGCGCGCTGTGGCCGTCGCGCGACAGGACCTTCCACTGCACGACGTAGACGCCGCGCGCCAGGCGCTTGACGGGTACGGACAGGTGCGTGCGGTCGTAGGGGTCGACGGTCGCGGGACCGGCCGCGAAGTCGGCGGCTTCGCCTCCCGGCGCTCGCTCGGGCAGGACCGCGATGCCGTTGAACTCGTCGTCGAGGATCTCCTGGAACCAGAGGTCGATCGACTTCGGCGATGCCGACAGGAGGGCGTGGTCGCCGGGATAGGAGGCGACGAGACGCGCGTGCGCGAGCGCGATGGCGGGCGCCGCGAGCAGCCAGCACGCGGCCGCGGCACGGAGGAGCATCCGCATCCGGGAAACCCTAGCGATCGCCGCCCGACTCGACCACGCGCCGCTCGCCGGCGGCGCGCGCCTGCCACGTGCCCGCGGGCGGCTCGCCGCGGCTCGGACAGATCTCGTTCAGCGGGCACGACGAGCAGCGCGGCGCGCGCGCGACGCAGACGTAGCGGCCGTGGAGGAGCAGGCGGTGCCCCGTGGCCACCCAGCGCGCGCGCGGGAAGAGCGCGCACAGGTCGCTCTCCACGTCCGGCGGATCCTCGCTCGCGGTGAGGCCGAGGCGGCGCGACACGCGCGCGACGTGCGTGTCGACGACGATCCCGGTCGCGATGCCGTAGCCCGTGCCGAGGACCACGTTCGCGGTCTTCCGCGCGACGCCGGGAAGGGTCAGCATCTCCTCCATCGTGCGCGGGACGGCGCCGCCGAACCCGCCGGCCACCTTCTGCGCCGCGCGCGTGATCGAGCGCGCCTTCGTGCGGTAGAAGTTCGTCGATCGGATGACCGGCTCGACCTCCTCGGGCGGCGCGCTCGCGAGCGCGCCGGCGTCGGGCCAGCGCCGGAAGAGCTCGGGCGTGACTGCGTTGACGCGCGCGTCGGTCGTCTGCGCGCTCAGGATGGTCGCGATCAGGAGCTGCCAGGGATCGCGGTGGTCGAGCTCGCAGCGCGGCGTCGGGATCGCCTTCGCGAGCCGACGGTGGACCTCGCGCGCCTGCTCGGCCGCCGGCGGGCTCGGGGCCGCGGGCGCTGCCCGCCGAGCCCGAGCGCGCACGGGTCGCGCGACCGCGCGCGCGGGCGACCGCGGCGCGGCGCGCCGCGCCTCCGGTCTCCGCGCTCGCGTCGTCATCGCTCGACCGATCGCACGCGCTCGGGGTCGCGTCAAAAGCGAGCGCGGTTGAACGGCCGCGGGGCGCGTCGTATCGCGGCGGCGTGCAGCCGCTCGCCGGCCGGGCCGGCCCACCGCTCGTGGGCGTCGTCGTCCTCGACTGGAACGGCGGCCGCGAGACGCTGGACGCCGTCGAGAGCGTCTACGCGAGCGATCATCCGGCGCTCGCCGTCGTCCTCGTCGACAACGCGTCACGGGCTCCGGTCCTGGAGGAGGCGGCGCGCTCGCACCCCGACCTCCGGACGATCGCGAACCCGCGCAACCTCGGCTACGCCGGCGGCAACAACGCCGGCATCCGCGCCGCGCTCGACGCCGGCGCCGAGTACGTGCTCGTCCTCAACAACGACGCGCGCGTCGCGCCGGACGCGATCGCGCGCCTGGTGGAGGTCGCGGAGCGCGATCCCGCCATCGGCGCGGTCGGCGCGAAGATCGTACGCGCCGACGACCCGCGCCGGCTCTGGCTCGCCTGGGGCGAGGTGAGCTACCGCCAGAGCCTGGTCCGCCTCGTCGGCGCCGGCGAGCTCGACGGTGAGCGCTTCGCCGAGCAGAGCGACGTGCCGTGGGTCTCGGGCGCGGCGATCCTGCTCGCGCGCCGCGCGCTCGAGGCCGTCGGAGCGTTCGACGAGGACTTCTTCGCCTACCACGAGGAGGTCGACTGGTGCGCCCGGGCGCGCGCGCAGGGCTTCCGGATCGCGTGGACGCCGCGCGCGGTCGTCGTGCACCGCGGCCAGGGCGCGTCCGGAGGCCCGTCCTACGTCGGGCGCCGTCAGTACTTGACGGCGCGCAACATGGTCCGCTTCGTGGCGCGCCACGGGACGCCGTGGCAGCGCGCGAAGTTCGCGGTCTTCCTCGCCGCGACCCTTCCGTTCCAGTACCTCCGCCGGCTGGCGAGCGGCGAGCAGGAGGGCGTCGTCCAGAAGGTCCGCGGCGTACGCGACGCGCTCCTCGGCCGGCCCATCCCACGCTCGGAGCTCGATCTCGACTGAAGGGCTCGACGTGTACAATCGGCCGGGTTGCCGGGAGTCGGGTGTCCTCGCTACGGAGGGCTCCGCCGCCAACGGCCGAGCGAACCGAACGTGCCCGACAAGGCGATCGTCGTCCCGACCTACAACGAGCGCGGCAACATCGAGCGCCTGCTGCCGGCGTTGCTCGACTTCGACCCGACGCTCGAGGTCGTCGTCGTCGACGACGACTCGCCGGACGGGACCGCGGATGTGGTCGACGCGATCGGGCGCGCGCGCGGGCGCGTCCACGTCGTCCGCCACGGCCCGAAGCAGGGGATCGGGCCGGCCTACCTCGCCGGCTTCCGGCGCGCGCTCGACCTCGGGGCGCGGCTCCTCGTGCAGATGGACGCCGACTTCTCGCACCCCGTCGCCTCGCTGCCGGACCTCTTCCGCCACGCCGAGCGCTACGACGTCGTGCTGGGATCGCGCTACCTGGACGGGATCACGGTCGTGCGCTGGCCGATGGGGCGGCTGCTCCTCAGCTACTTCGGGAACGAGTACGTCCGCCGCATCACCGGCCTCCCCGTGCGCGACACGACCGGCGGGTTCAAGTGCTGGCGGCGCGACGCGCTGGTCGCGATCGGCTTGGATCAGATCCGGTCGAACGGGTACTCGTTCCAGATCGAGATGACCTACCGCGCCTGGTGCAAGGGTCTCCGCATCCTGGAGATCCCGATCATCTTCATGGACCGCGAGGTCGGCACGTCGAAGATGTCGAAGCGGATCGGTCTCGAGGCGCTCTGGATCGTGTGGGAGCTGAAGCTCCGCCGCGCGCTCGGCCGCCTGTAGGCCCGGCGCACCACGCGGTATCCTCGTATCCTCGTCGTGGCGATGCGGGTCCTCATGCTGAACGAGCGCGACCTCGCGCACCCGCTCGCGGGCGGCGTCGAGGTCCACGTCGAGGAGGCATTCGGCCGGCTCGCGGCCGCGCACGGGATCGCGACCACCGTGCTCTGTGCCGGCTTCGCGGGGGGCGAGGCCGAGGTCGCGCGCGCCGGGATGCGCTTGGTCCGCCTCGGCCGGAACCGCTTGGAGTACTACGCGCGCGTCGCGCCGCGCGCCCGCGCCGAGATCGCGAGCGGCCGCTACGACCTCGTCGTCGAGAACCTCTGCAAGCTGGTCTACCTGTCGCCCCTCTGGCTCCGCGGCGTGCCCGGCCTCGCGCTCGTCCACCATCTCTTCGGCGCGAGCGCGTTCCGGCAGGTCGCGCCGCCGATCGCGGCGGCCGTGCTCGCGACCGAAGCCTTCCTCCCGATCGCCTATCGGCGCTGGCCCTTCGTCGCGGTGTCGCCGAGCACGCGCGACGACCTCGTCCGGCGCGGCATCCCCGCGGCCCAGGTGCGCGTCGTCCCGAACGGCCTCGACCACGGTCGCTATCGGCCCGGCACGGGCCCCTGCGATCCGGACCGGGTGGTGTTCGTCGGACGGGTCGAGCACTACAAGGGAGTGGACGTGCTCGTGCGAGGGTGGCCTTCGGTGCGCGCCGCGCGCCCGCAGGCCCGCCTCGAGGTGGTCGGCGCGGGCGCCGCGCTCGCGACGTTGCGCCGGCGCGTCGCGGACGGCGGCATCGGCGGCGTCACGTTCCACGGCTTCGCGAGCGAGGACGAGAAGGTCGCGTGGCTCCGGCGCGCGACCGTCGTCGTGCAGCCGTCGCGGAAGGAGGGATGGGGCCTCACGGTGCTGGAGGCGAACGCGTGCGGCGCGCCGGTCGTCGCGGCCGACGTGCCCGGCCTCCGCGATTCGGTGCGCGACGGCGAGACCGGCTTCCTCGTTCCCGCCGGCGACCCCGCGGGGCTCGGCGCGGCGATCGCGCGGGTGCTCGGCGATGCGTCGCTGCGCGATCGGCTGTCGCACGGCGCGCTCGCATGGGCCGCGCGCTTTCGGTGGGACGCGGTCGCCGACGAGCTCGCCGCGGTGCTGCGCGCGGCTGCGGCGCGGACGCCGCTTCCGGCGACGCACGACTTCCTCGCGCCGGCGAGCGCCGCGCCCGCGGGCGGGACCGCCATGCCGCCGACCGAGGCGCGCGCGTGACCCCGGGCGCGCGGCGGCTGTCCGCGTCCGGGGAGACCGCGCCGGCGCACGACGGAGCGGCCGGGGCCGTCCGCACGCGAGGTGCCCGCGCTCCTTCGGCGAGCGAGCGCGCCGCCGGCGCACCGGCCGCCGGCGTGCGAGCGCGGGTCGCGCCGCGCGCATGGGCCGCGACGGCCGCGGTCGCGCTCGCCGCGCTGGCCATCTTCCTCGCGTTCGTCGGCTACGGCTTCAACCTCGACGACGAGGGCAACGTCCTCTACCAGATCCTCCGGACGTACCGCGGCGAGCGCCCCTACCTCGACTTCCACACCGGCTACACGCCGGCGATGTTCTACCTGAACGCCGCGCTCTTCCGGCTCTTCGGCGTCTCCGTCATCCCGGTCCGGGTCGGCCTCGCGCTCGTGAACGCGCTCGCGACGGCGCTGACGTTCCGGCTCGCGCTCCGGGTGGCGCGCCCGGCGGAGGCGGCATGCGCCGCCCTGGCGTACGCGCTCTGCATGCCGTTCTTCGCGGGGCAGTTCGCGTCGTTCAACATCCCGTACCCTGCCTGGTACGCGGTCGCGGCGTGGCTCGGCGCCGAGCTGGCGTCGGTGCGCGCGGCCGAGAGCGGTCGGCGGAGTCCGCTTCTCGCAGCCGGCGTGCTGGCGGGCGTCGCGTTCTCGTTCAAGCCGAATACCGGGATCCTGTGCCTCGGCGCGGCGGTGCTCGCGCAGCTCCTCGCGGCGCCGCGCGCACGCGGCCGTTTCGCCGCGGCGCTCGAGGTCGCCGTGCTGGCGCTCGCGTGCGCGGCCGTCGCCGCCGTCCTCGCGTTCGAGGTCTTCTCCGTCAAGTTCGCGCTCCTCGCCGCCCCGGCGATCGCGCTCTTCCTCGGAGGGATCGCCGTGCGCATCCGGCGGGCCGGCGGCGCGCGCGCGGGCGGCGACGCGCCGGACGCCGCTGCGCTCGCGGCCGAGCGCGGCCTCCCCGCTGCGATCGCGGACGCATGCGCACTCGCCGCCGGCTTCCTCGCCGTGAACGTCGCCTGGCTCCTCTTCTTCGTGCCGCGCATGGGAGCCGCCGGCTTCGCGCGCGACGTCCTCCTCCTCGGGGCCGGGGTCGAGCGGATCTACGGGCTCCACTATCCCGAGCCGAGCCTGTGGTCGCTGCTGGCGGTCGCGCTCCTGATCGCGGTCGCCGTCCTCCCGTGGGCGATCGAGCGCGGGTGGGTTGGGCGGCGGGCGCTCGCCGCGCTCGCGGCCGCGTCTCTGGTCGCGCTCGCGGCCGCGGCGGCCGCGTCGGCGGTCGCGCCCGAGGGGCTCGTCGTGTCGACCGCGATGCAGATCGAGAACTTGACCTTCTTCGTCCTGCCGCTCGTCCTCGCGGCCGCGGTCGCCCGCTGGCTCGCCGGGGCGCGCTCGCCGGCGTGGACGGTCGCGCTCGTCTACGCGCTCCTGCTCTTCGTCCAGCTCTATCCCCGGATCGACTTCATGCACGTCGTGATCAGCATGCCGTCGGCGCTGGTGGTCGCCGCGGGCTGCCTGTGCGCCGTCGAGCGGCGGTGGGCCACGGCGCTCGCGCGCGTCCGGGGCGATGGCCGGAGCGAGCCGAGCGCGCGCGCGGTGCGCCGTGCGCTCGCCGGCGTCCGCGCGGCCGCACTCGCGGCGATCGCGCTCGCGCTCGTCGCGCGCGCGGCGCCGCTCCTCGACGCGCGGGTCCGCCTCCTCCCCGATGCGGCGCTCCGCCGCATGACGCCGCTCGGGTCTCCCGCGATGCCGGTCGCGCTCGAGCGCGATCGCGATCACGACCTGCGGGAGCTCCGTCGCGTCGCGGCGTTCGTCGCGCGCGAGACCGCGCCCGGCGACGCGCTCCTCGTCTTTCCGGCGCTGGCGATCGTGCCGTTCGTGACCGGCCGCCACACGCCGTTTCCGCACGACTACTTCTTCCCCGGGCGGCCCTCGCACGCGGACGAGGCGGCGATGATCGACACGATCGCGGCTGCGCCGCCGCCGCTCGCGGTCACGATGAACGACCGGCTCGGCTACTTCTCGGCGTCGCCCGCCTACTACTTCCTGCTGCGCGACTTCGTGCAGCGGAACTACCGGCTCGTGCGGCGCTTCGGCCGCTTCGACGTGCTGCTGCGCCGCGACCTGATGGACGCGCGGCCGCACCTCGTGCCGCCGCGCTCGAGCGGCGGACCCCTCTCGACCGCGTTCGCGCAGGGCGAGTATCGGGACGAGGTGCGGCGAGCGCGCTCGCTCGCCCGGAGCGGCCGGCCCGAGGATCTCGCCGACAGCGCCGACGAGCTCGCGGACGTCGATCGCCAGGTGCGCCGCGCGCGCCTCCTCGCGATCGCGGCGGTCGCGGCGCGAGCGCCGCGCGGTCTCGCGTCGGTCGAGCCGATCGTCGCGCCCGACCGGAAGAGCAAGCTGCTTCTCCTGCGCGCCCTCGGCGAGTTCGGCGACGCCGGCGCGCTTCCGTACCTGCGCGCCGTGTACGCCGCGACCGTGAAGTCGGAGCCGCGGGTCGCGCGCGAGGCGACGACGGCGATCAACTACGTCCTCGCGCGCGAGCTCGCGAGCCGCTACGCGTGGACCGACGCGGCGCCCGGGACGCTGTGGGACGTGCCGGCGTCGCTCCTCGGCTCCGACGTCGCGTCCGAGCTCGGCGATTTCGACCTGCGCCAGCGGATCGGGGCGCTCACGGCGCTCGCCGCGGCCGCGGCCGGACGCGACGACCTGGCGCCGGCGCTCACGCCCGTGCAGGACCCGAGCGACACGTCGTGGTGGCGCGTGACCTCCGCGTACGCGCTCACGCGTCTCGGGCACGGCGACGCGACGAGCGCGCTCGTCGCCGCGATGCGGGACGGGACGTTCGCCGAGCAGTACGTCCCGTCGCTGCTCCTCGACCGCGCGCTCTTCGACCAGCGCCGCACGGCCGCGCTGGTCTCCGATCTCCTGCGAAGCGGCAGCCCCGCGGAGCGCGAGACGGCCGCGTGGATGGCGGCCCTCGCGACGTCGGCGATCGACGAGGGCGCGCTCGCCGCGGCGGCGCGCGACCCGGACCCGGGCGTCCGGAACGCCGCGCGCTGGGCGCGCGCGGCGCGCGGCCGCGAAGGCCAGCGCCGCGGCGCGAGCGGAGGCGAGTCGTGACGACACGAGCCTGGCGGGTCCCCGAGGCCTACACGGGCGAGCGGCTCGCCGCCGCGGACGCGCGCTTCGCACCCGACATGGCGCGGCACCTCGCCGCGTACGAGATCGTCGCGCCGATGGTCGCCGGCAAGCGCGTGCTCGAGGCCGGCTGCGGCGAGGGCTACGGCGCCGCGATCCTGGCCGGTCGCGCGCGCGAGGTCGTCGGGGTCGACTACGATGCGGACGCGCTCGCGCTCGCCCGCCGGCGCCATCGCGCTCCGAACCTCGAGTTCCGGGCCGTCGATCTGCTGGAGCTGGCGCGCGACGGCCGCGGCGAGTTCGACGCGGTGACGAACTTCCAGGTGCTGGAGCACCTCGCGGACCCGGGCCCGTTCCTCTCGGCGGCCGCCGCGTGCCTCCGCCCCGGCGGGACGTTGATCTTGACGACGCCGAACCGGCGCGCGACGGTGTCCGAGAATCCGTACCACGTCCACGAGTACACGGCGGAGGAGCTGGCGGCGGTGCTGGCGCGGTCGTTCGCGACCGTCGAGGTGCGCGGCATCGTCGGCAGCGAGCGCGTGTACGCCTTCGAGCGGGCGCGCGGCGCGCACGTCCGCCGGATTCTCCGTCTCGACCCGCTCGGCCTCCGGAACGTCCTTCCGCAGCGCCTCGTCCGCTGGGTGTTCGCGCGCCTCGCGCTCCTGGTGCGCTCGCGGGTCGCCGCGCGCGACGCGACGCTGGTCGAGCTCGCGCCGTCCGACTTCGCGATCGCCGACCGCGAGCCGCCGCAGTGGCTCGATCTGCTCGCGATCGCGCGCCGGGGTTAGAAGCGCGAGTCAAAGATGCGAGCGCAGCGAGCCCGCAGGGGGTCGGGCCCCGGTTGGCTCCGCCAAACGGGGCGAGGGGAGCGATCCCTCGTGCGACGACACGGCGGTTGACGTGATCGGCGGCGCGAGCGACAAAGGCAGCGCCGAACGGTCATTCGCCCAAATTCGGCCAAAAAGCGCCGATCGCGTCAGGAGAGGGTATGGGACGGTTTCAGCTGATCTCCGCGGACTCGCACGTCGTCGAATCGCCGGACCTGTGGAAGAAGTGGCTCCAGCCGGAGTTCCTCGATCGCGCCCCGAAGCTCGTCAAGGACTCGGCCGGCGGCGACGCCTGGCAGTACCGCCCGGGCACCCCGCCGGTGCCGCTCGGACTCGTGACGACCTATCCCGGGCGCACGTACGAGGCGTTCCGCTGGGAGGGCGCGCGCTACGACACCGTGAACGCCGGCGCGTGGCACGGCGAGACGCGGTTGAAGGAGCAGGACGTCGACGGCGTGGATGCCGAGGTGCTCTATCCGTCGCAGCGCACGATGCGCCACTACATGCTCGACGACGACGACGCGTTCCACCAGGCCGGCATCCAGGCCTACAACAACTGGATGGCGAAGGAGTTCATGTCGGCGAACCCCGATCGCCTGATCGGGCTCGCCCAGATCCCGAACCTCGGCGTCGAGGCCGCGATCGCCGAGATGCGCCGCGCGAAGCAGCTCGGGATGCGAGGAGTGATCCTGTCGTCGTGGCCGGCGGGCGGCACGTCGATCGCGAAGGACGACGACGCGTTCTGGGTCGAGGCCGAGAAGCTCGGCATGCCGTGCAGCATCCACCTCGGCACGGTTTCGAAGGCGTCGTCGAAGGGCGCAACCACGACGACCGGGAAGTTCGAGCCCGCCGGGCTCCTCTCCGCGGGCCAGAAGACGGTCGCGAGCTACTCGATCGCCGGCCTCGACTCGATGCCGCCGATCATCGCCGACACGATCATGTCGGGCCTCTTCGATCGCTTCCCGAAGCTGATCTTCATCTCGGTCGAGGCGGGCGCGGGTTGGGTGCCGTGGCTCCTCGAGCAGATGGACGATCGCTGGTGGCGGAACCGCCACTGGGCGAAGGTCGAGCTCGAGATGCTGCCGAGCGAGTACTTCCGCCGGAACTGGCGGCTCACGTTCGTGCAGGACTTCTACGGCGTCCGGAACCGCCACGACGTCGGCATCGACAACATGATGTGGTCGACCGACTACCCGCACCACATCTCCGACTGGCCGTACTCTCGCAAGATCGCCAACGAGATGTTCGCCGGCGTCCCCGACGACGAGCGCCACCGCATCTGCGCCGGCAACGCCGCGAAGCTGTACGGCCTGGCGTAACTGCGGCCTTCGGATTCCGGCCTGCGGTTTCGTCCGTGCGCGGGCGGGTCGGCGCGTGTGCGAGCCCGGCGACTCCTGTCGGAGGCGCCCTTTTGTTGTCTCATGGATGAGGAAGGGCGCCTCCTCCAACGTCGCTGCCGTGCTCGCACACGCGCCGACCCGCCCGCTGTAGAGTAGATGCCAATCGGCGCGCGTCCGCCCGCGCGCCCGCTCCCGGCCGCCGCCGGCGGCCGTCCGCGGTCGCAGAAACGGTGCGAACGTGCGGCGCACTGCGGAAGCGACGCGCGGCGAGCCGCGCGAGCGGTCACGGGCGCATTCGGTCGACCGCGGGGCCGGCTCGCACGGCGGGCGGTGCATGCGGCGGGGGCGGCGTGTGAGCGAGCACCGGCAGCGACGTTGGAGGAGGCGCCCCTCCTTGACCATGAGACAGAAAAAAGGGCGCCTCCGACAGGAGTCGCCGTGCTCGCTCACACGCCGCTCCCGCGCGCACCAACGCAACCCGCCACGCGCCTGCCGCGACAAGACGCGTCCGCTCGTTGCCACCGCGCGCGGACCCCGCTGGACGCTCACGTGCGGGCGTGTTTGTGTCGAGGGAATCCGTGCGCGCCGGGCGGTCGGCTCGCGCGCCGGGCTCGTAGGACGCGACGATGGCCGATCTCCAAAGCCGAGAGGAGCCGCGGCGCCTCACGCTGAGCGTGATCGTGCCCGTGTACAACGAGCGCTCGACGATCCTCCGGATCCTCGCGCGCGTCGCGCGCCGCGCCGAGGTCGACGAGATCGTCGTCGTCGACGACTGCTCGCGCGACGGAACGCGCGACGTCCTGCGCACGGAGGCGGAAGCGGGCTGGCCGACGATCGCCGCCGACATCGGCCGGCCGCTGCCGCGCATGACGCTCCTCCATCACGAGGTGAACCAGGGAAAGGGCGCGGCTCTCCGGACCGGCTTCGCGTTCGCGACCTGCGACGTCTTCCTGACCCAGGACGCCGACCTCGAGTACGACCCCGCCGACTACGACAAGCTCCTCGCTCCCATCCAGGACGGACGCGCGGACGCGGTCTACGGGAGCCGCTTCGCCGGCTACCCGCGCCGCGTCCTCTACTTCTGGCACTCGCTCGGGAACAAGTTCTTGACGCTCCTCTCGAACATGCTCTGCGACCTGAACCTGACCGACATGGAGACGGGCTACAAGGCGATCCGCCGCGAGATCGTCGAGCGCATGGTCCTGCGCTCGCAGCGCTTCGGCATCGAGCCGGAGATCACCGCGAAGCTCGCGCGCCTCCGCGCCCGCATCTACGAGGTCCCGATCTCCTACAGCGGGCGATCGTACGCCGAGGGCAAGAAGATCGGCTGGAAGGACGCGGTCTCCGCGGTGTGGACGATGATCCGCTGCGCGCTCGTCGACGACCGCGAGCAGTCGGACCCCCTGCACGCGACCCTCCGCCGCATGGCCGCGCTCGACCGCTACAACGCCTTCCTCTTCGAAACGATCCGGCCGGCGATCGGCCAGCGCGTGCTCGAGGTCGGCGCCGGCACCGGCACGATGACCGCGTTCCTCCGCGACCGCGATCGCGTCGTCGCGACCGATCTCGACCCGCAATACGTGCATCTCCTCGAGCGCCGCTTCGAGAAGTCGCCCAACGTGGCGGTCGCGCGCTTCGACCTCGAGCGCGACGCGCCCGAGCCCGTGCGCGCGCACGCGTTCGACACGATCCTCTGCCTGAACGTGCTGGAGCACGTCGGCGACGACCGGGCCGCGATCGATCGTCTCGCCCGGCTGCTCGAGCCCGACGGCCGCCTGATCGTCCTCGTCCCCGCGCACCGCCAGCTCTACGGCACGATCGACCACGCGGTCGGACATCACCGCCGCTACGGCCGCGGCGAGGTCGCCGACCTGCTGCGCTCCGCCGGCCTCGAGGTCGAGAGCGAGACCTTCGTGAACGCGACCTCGACGCCGGGCTGGTACCTGAACGGGCGCGTCTTCAAGCGCCGGAGCGTGCCCGGCTTCCAGGCGCGGATCGCGAATCTCCTCGTGCCGGTCTACCGGCTCGAGCGCCGCCTGCGGCTCCCCTTCGGGCTGTCGGTGATCGCGGTCGGCCGGCGGCGCGCGGAGGCGCGCGCCGCCTGAAGCGCGGCCGCGCGATCGCGCTCGCGACGGCGGGCGCGCTGCTCGCCGCCGGCGGCGCCCTCGCCCTCGCGCGTTGGCGATCGTTCGCGGGGGGTGCCGGCGACGGCGCGCGCGCTGCGCCGGTCGCGCCAGCGGCGCGTGCCGACCGCCCCGACGTCCTCCTCGTCACGGTCGACACGCTGCGAGCCGATCACGTCGGCGCGTACGGCTACGCGCGCGCGACGTCGCCGCACCTCGACGCCCTCGCGCGCCAGGGCGCGCTCTTCGAGGTCGCGTACTCGCCGATGGGCGCGACCGGACCGGCGCACGCGACCCTCTTCACGTCGCGCCAGCCGATCGCGCACGGGGTCGGCCGGAACGGCGTCCCGCTCCCCGACGACCTGCCGACGCTCGCGGGGCTGCTCACGGCGGCCGGCTATCGCTCGGCGGCGTTCGTGAGCGCGTTTCCGGTCGCGAGCCGGTTCGGCTTCGGGCGCGGCTTCGAGCACTACGACGACGCGTTCGGGCCGTCGGGGGGGACCGTCTCCTGGCGCCGGCGCTGGCGGCGGCGCGGCGCAACCGGAGCGTTCGACCGCCGCGGCGCCGAGACCGTCGACCGCGCTCTCGCGTGGCTCGGCGCGAGCGCGCGCGATCGGCCGCGCTTCCTCTGGGTACATCTCTTCGATCCGCACGAGCCGTACGACGCGCCGGCGCCCTGGGATCGCGCGTTCGCGCGCCCCGACGCCGCGACGCGCGAGCGCGCGATCGACGCGTACGACGGCGAGATCCTGTACGCCGACGCGCAGCTCGGCCGCCTCATCGCGGCGTTCGACGCGCTGGCACCCGGCGGGCTCCTCGTGCTCGCGGCCGATCACGGCGAGGGCCTCTGGGACCACGGCGTGGCGCACCACGGGCGGACGCTCTTCGAGGAGGAGGTGCGGGTCCCGCTCGTCGTGCGCTGGCCGGGGCGCGTCGCTGCCGGCGCGCGCGTCCCGCAGCCGGCGCACCTGATCGATGTCCTGCCGACGATCGCCGGCGCCGCCGGCGTCGCGATCGCCGGCGGAGGCGCTCGGTTCGACGGCGTCGACCTGATCGCGGCCCTCGCCTCCGGACCGCCGCTCGACGCGGCGCGGCCGATCCAACTCCAGCTCCCGTTCGCCGGCGCGGAGAGCGATGCGCGCTCGCGCCGCCCGTCCTTCGGGCTTCGCGCGGGCGACTGGAAGCTCGTCGAGCCGCGTCGGCCCGGCGCCCCCGCGCTCTTCGACCTCCGGACGGATCCGCGCGAGCGCTCGGACGTCGCCGGGCGCGAGCCGGCGCGCGTCGCCGAGATGGAGGCGGCGCTCGCCCGCTGGCGCGACGCGGAGCTCGCAGCCGGAGGCGGGCGGGCGGCGCCCGACATCCCGGCCGACGTGCGGCGCTCGCTGCGCGCGCTCGGCTACGCGGACTGAGGCGCCGGGGTCGCGTCCGCGCTGCGCCGGGCCCGCCGACCAACATTCGCCGAGGGCCTCGACACGCCGCCGGCGTGCGCGCACTCTGGATCGGGGCCAAACGATCCATCGAAGAGCGAAGCATGCGCTGGCGCGACTACAGGACGAGCGACAACATCGAGGACCGCCGCGGCATGAGCGTCGGCGGGCGCGGGGTCGCGATCGGCGGCGGCGGGCTGCTGCTGCTCGTCGTGTTCTCCCTGCTGACGGGCCAGGATCCCGGTGTCCTGCTCGAGATGCTGCAGCCGTCCGATACGGCGACCGTGGACCAGAGCGCCGAGCCCGGGCGCATCGGCGCGCCCACCGACGACCTCGGACGGTTCGCCTCGGTCGTGCTCGCGAGCACGGAAGACGTGTGGCGCGAGGTGCTGCCGCAGCAAGGGGTCGAGTACGAGCCGCCCCGCCTGGTCCTCTTCTCCGACGCCGTCGCTTCGGCGTGTGGCATGGCGTCGTCGGCCGTCGGCCCGTTCTACTGTCCGCCCGATCGCCGCGTGTACCTCGACCTGTCGTTCTTCGACGAGCTCGATCGCCGCTTCGGCGCGCCCGGCGACTTCGCGCAGGCGTACGTGATCGCGCACGAGATCGGCCACCACGTGCAGAACCTCCTCGGCATCTCGGACAAGGTCCGGCGCGCACAGCGCTCGGACCGCGAGACCGCGAACGCGCTCTCGGTTCGCCTCGAGCTCCAGGCCGACTGCCTCGCGGGCGTGTGGGGTCGGCATGCGAACCAGCGCGCGAACCTGCTGGAGCCGGGAGACGTCGACGAAGGCCTGCGCGCGGCCGCGGCGATCGGCGACGACCGCCTGCAGCGCAAGGCCGCCGGCACCGTGCAGCCGGAGTCGTGGACGCACGGCTCCTCCGCGATGCGCTCGCGCTGGCTCCGGCGCGGTCTCGAGAGCGGCGACCCGGCCGCCTGCGACACGTTCGCTGCCCGCGAGCTCTGACCGCATTCCCTCGAGGCTCCGCGCGAGCCGCCGATAACGTCGTCGAGCCGTGCGCGCTCTTGCATCGCGCGCGGCGACTCGTCAGGTGTCGCGAGCGACGCGCGCCGGCGGATCGCGGGCCGCGCGCTCGCGGACCAGCGGACGAAAGGAGACGGGGATGAGTGGTCGTGGCAGGAAGGCCGGCTTGGTTTTCGCGCTTCTCTGTGCGTTCGTGATCGGATGCTACGCGGGGCCGACGATCGCGTATCAGCCGCACATGGAGAACGCGCTGTCGGCGCTCCAGTCGGCGCGGCGCGAGCTCGAGATGGCGGAGCCGAACAAGGGCGGCTTCCGCGAGCAGGCGATCGGCCTCGTCGACCAGGCGATCTCGGCCGTCCGCCAAGGCATGAACGCCGCGAGCTGACCTCGGCCGACGCCCCATTCTCCGCATACGGCGAGCGAAGCGAGCCCGCGGGGAGTGGGGCCCCGTTCGGCTTTGCCGAACGGGGCGAGGGGAGCGATCCCCTCGTGCGATAGTGAAGAGCTTCATCCGCGAGGCCGTGGCCGCGGGCGCCGTGGCTGCGGTCGTCGCGGCGTACGTCCTGCGACCGCTCCTCTCGGCGCCTGGTTCGCTGCCGCGCTACGTCGGGCCGCATGCGGCATTCGAGAACGCCGATCGCAACCTGAACCTCTGGATCCTCGCGTGGACGGCGCGCGCCGCGCTCCGGGATCCCGGGCATCTCTTCGACGGCAACATCTACTTCCCGGCCGCCAACACTCTCGCCGGATCGGAGACGATGCTCGCGCACCTGCCGCTCCTGGCACCCGTCTGGCGCGCGACCGGCGACGCGACCGCGGTGCTGAAGGCGGAGATGGCGTGGGGGATCGCGGGCACCGCGCTCGCGGTCTACGCGCTCGCGCGCTTCGCGGGCATGGCGCCGTTCGCGGCGGCGCTGGTCGCGGCGGCGGTCGCGCTCGAGCCCGGCCGCGTGAACCCGCTCGGCACCGGGAACGGGCTCGCGGCGCAGCCGCAGTACCTCGGCTTCCAGTACGCGCCGCTCGCGCTTCTCGCGATCGTCGCCTGGGCGCGCGGGCGGACGCGCGCCGGAGCGATCGGTCTCGCGCTCGCGCTCGCCCTGCAGGCGCTCGCCTGCTTCTACCTCGGCTACTACGCCTTCGTGACGGTTCCGCTCTTCGGCGCGTTTCTGCTGGCGACGGGGCACGGTGCGCGCGCGCTCGCCGGCCTCGCCGCGAGCGTCGCGGCCGCCGGCGCGCTCGTTCTCCCGGTCGCGCTCCGGTACGTCGCGGCGCGCGACGCGGGCGCCGTCCGGGTTCCGGATCCGAGCCTGCCATGGCGCGGGTCTCTCCTGGGCGCGGGCTTCGCGGCGGGCGCCGCGTGGGTCGGTCCGCTGGCGCTCGGCCTCGCGTTCGTCGGGATCGCGGCCGCGCTCGGGCGCCGACGCGGCGTCGCTCCGGAGAGCGCCGCGACGCCGGGGGACGAACCGGCGATCGCGCGAGCGTCGTGGCTCCTGGCGCTCTCCGCCCTCGTCCTCGCGCTCGGCCCGGAGCTCCGCCTCGGAAGCGCCGGCACGTTGCCGCTGCCGCACGGTTGGCTCGCCGCGATCGTGCCGGGCTTCGGCATCCTCCGCGGTCCGATGCGCGCGCTGTCGCTCGCGACCCTCGGCGCGTCGCTCGCGGGCGGGCTCGCGCTCGCGCGCGCCGGCGCGCTCTGGCCGCCGCGCGCGCGCGCGGCGATCGCCGTCGCCGGTGTGGCGGCGGCCGCGCTCTGGCTCGCCTGGACCCCGGTTGCGATCGATCGGTCGCCGCTCGGAGGCGAGCTGCCGCCGGTCTACCGCTGGCTCGCGTCGCAGCCGGTCGACGGCCCCGTGCTCGAGGTGCCGGGTGCCGCGTCGGAGGAGGACCTGGGCGGCCTCGCGCGCGAATCCCGCTACATGGCCTACTCCACCCGGCACTGGCACCCGCTCGTGAACGGGTACACGGCGTATCCGCCGGTCTGGGGCGAGCTCGCGAAGTCGCTCGCGCGACGACTGCCGGATCGCGACGCGCTGCAGACGCTCGTCGACCTCGCGCCCGTTCGCTGGGTGATCGCGCACCGCGACTTCATGGGGAACGCCGAGCGCTCCGCCTGGGACGCGAGCGCGCCGGAGGCCGGCCTCGCGCTCCGCGCGACCTTCGGCGGCGACGCGGTCTACGCCGTCGACCTCGCGCCGAGCGCCGACTGGCGCGGCGCGATCGTCGACCCGCCGCGCGGCGTGACCCTCGAGGGCACGTCGACCGCACCGCTTCCGCAGACGTGCCGGCGCGCGGACCTGAGGGCGCGCTTCCCTGCCGAGATGCGCGCCGCGCTCACGGTGCGAGCCGTTCCGACGCGGGTCGAGAACCGCGGCGACTGCACCTGGCCCGCGCTCTCGATCCGACCGGAAGGGCTCGTCGTCTTGACGGCGGGCTGGGTCGACGCGCCGCCCGGCACGGCGCCGCCCGTCGTCCGCGCCCGCCTGCCGCGGGACCTCGCCCCGGGCTCGGGCGCGGACGTCGACGCCCTCGTGCTGACGCCCGGCGTGCCGGGGAGGTACCGCCTTCGGCTCGACCTCGCTCAGGAAGGCGGCGGGCCGCCGCTCGCGTCGGCGGAGGGCGTCGTCGACGTGCTGCCCGGGCGAACGGCCGTGCCGCCCTCCGCGGCACCGGGCGCCGCGCCGGCCGACGCGGGCGCGACCGAGTAGATCCGGATGAGCGGCCCGGGACGCGCCACGCCCGCGAAGTCCTTGAAGGGCGCGTAGTAGCCGTCGGCGTCCTCGAACCATCCACCGGGCTCGGATCCGCTGTAGGGCGAGAACTCCGCCACCAGCGCGAGGCGCGGACGGATGGCCTCGAACGCCGCGGGATCGACGCGCGAGAACGGCAGCTGGTGCTCGTGCGTGAGGACGAAGCGGGCGCCGCCGACATCGCGATCATCGCCGTGGAGATCCCGGCGGCGGACGCCCGGCGGCATCACGGGAACGCCGTAGCCGGTTCCCCAGAAGGTCATCGTGCCGAGCACGGCGACCTCGTCGCCGGCGCGCGCGTGGTCGGCGAGCCAGCGCGCCGCGAGCACGCGCGTGTCGGTCTCCGCCAGGATGCGATCGTGCGCGACGCTCGCGGCGAAGGGCTCCGCCGCGATCGCGACCGTCGCGACCGCGAGCGCGGGCACGGCCGCTCGGCCGAGCGGGCGCGCCGCTCGCACGAGGAGCCGCGCGACGAGCAGGCAGAGCACCGGGAGGATCGGCGTCAAGTAGCGAACGTGGTGCACCGGCGAAACGCCGATCACGAAGAACCAGAGGAGCGAGAAGAGCGCGCCCAGGAAGAAGAGCGGCTCGGCCCCGACGAAGCCGTACGCGACCGCCGGCAGCACGAGCAGCGCGAACGCGAGCCCGGCGCCGTGACGGAGCGAGACCGTCACGTGGTAGGGGAACGCGCGCGGCTGCGCCGCGCCGCCCTCGGGGGCGAGCACGGTTCCGACCGAGGGGCCCATCTGCTTCCAGACGAAGCCCCAGTCGAGGACGAGATACGGCCCGGTCGCGACGAAGACGGCGACCGCGACGAGCGCGCCGAGCACGACGACCGCGGGAAAAAACCGCCGCCATCCGCTTCCGCGCGAGCCCAGCACGCCCGCCGCGTAGAGCGGCACGAGCAGCAGGCTCCCCGGCTGCTTCATGCCGGTCGCGATGCCGATCCAGACGCCGGCCGACGCCGCCCTGCGGGCGGTCGGCTGCTCCGCGACGCGTGCGCACGCGGCGAGCGCGGGGACCATCGCGAGCGTCAGCAGCGCCTCCGCCTTGAGCGCGTGGCTGTCGCGGACGTGGAGGAAGCACGTCGCGAGGAGCGCCGCGGCGACGAGCCCGGTCGAAGGCCCCGCGCGCGGCCGTGCGACGAGGTAGACGGCGAGCACCGTGAGCGTTCCCGCCAAGGCCGAGAGCGCTCGTCCGATGCGGAGCACGTCGCCGCCGGTCCCGCCCGGAAGCCCGGCGATGTCCTTCTGCACGGCCGTCGGATATGGAGGCGTGGGCGCGAAGAAGCCGCGTACCCGGAGGCCCGCCTCGCCCCACAGCCAAACCGAGTACAGGTAGAGGCCGGGATAGACATGGTACTGCGGGTTCAGTTCGCCGCGCGCGAAGCGGAGCGTCGGCTCGAGGATCTCCTTCTCGTCGGGACGCGCCAGCGGGTGCGGGAGGCCGAAGCCGAGCGCCCAGAAGCGGAGCCACGCCGCGACCGCGACGATCGCGAGCAGGGCCAGCAGCGGCGCCGCGTGCGACAGGCGCCGCCGGCGCGGGGACATGGCGGCGGACGCTAACGGGTAGGGTTCCGGTGGGCAAACGCGCCTGGGTGACGATCGCGCTCGCGACCGCGTTCTACGCGGTCGTCGCGGCAGTCGCGTTCCGACCGCTCTTCTTCCGCTGGAACACCCTCCCGACCTACGAGCGCGGCAGCACCCCCGCGATGGCGCTCGCCGACCGCAACCTGAACGTGTGGATCATCGCCTGGGTCGCGCACGCGCTCGCGACCGAGCCGGCGAAGCTCTTCGACGGGAACATCCTCTACCCGGCGCGCGACACGCTCGCGGGCTCCGAGCACATGCTCGCGCACGTCCCGTTCACGGTGCCGGCGTACGTCCTCACGCACAACGCCGCGTACGTGCTCAAGGCGATGATGCTCGAAAGCATCGTGCTGACCGCGCTCGCCGCGTTCGTCGTCGTGCGCCACCACACGGGCGACGGCGCGGCCGCGCTCGCCGCGGGCGCCCTCCTGACGCTCAGCCCGTGGCGCTTCGAGCCGCGCGGCGTGCACGGCGGCGTCGCGGCCGAGCCGCAGTACCTGGGATTCCAGTTCCTGCCGTTCGCGCTGGTCGCGCTCGCGCTCTACGTCGAGCGCGGCCGGTTCTCGGCGTGGCTCGCGTTCGCGGGCGCGATGGCGCTCCAGGCGCTCGCGAGCTTCTACCTCGGGTACGCCGCGTTCTCGACGATTCCCGCGTACGCGGCGGTCCTGCTGCTCGCGCGGCCGGGAGGCGACGAGGCGACGCGCGGCGACGCGTGGCGCCATCCGCGCGAGATCGACTCGCGCCGAGCGGTCGGCGTCGTCGCCGGCCTCTTCGCGGCCGCCCTCGTCGTCCTACCGATCGGCATCCCGTACCTCCGCCTGCGGCGCTCCGGCGTCGTGCCGGAGTACGACCTCGACTTCGTCGCGAAGCTCTCGACGCCGCCCTGGTGGTACGTGAGCCCGCGCGGCATCGAGCTCGTCGGGCCGCTCGCCGCGATGCTGACGATCGCGTTCGCGATCGTGCGGATCGCGCAGGTCCTCCGCCTGGCGCCGCGGCGCGGGCGGGCGCGGCCGGCCGTCGTCGGCGAGTCGGCGGCGTGGGCGCTTCTCGCGGCGGGGCTCGTCCTCGGCTGGGGCCCGTACCAGGAGCTCCCCGGCGGCTGGCGGCTGCCGCTTCCGTTCGCGCTCCTGTGGAAAGTCGTCCCCGGGTTCTCGGCGATGCGCGGCGCCGGACGCTTCGTCGTCATCCTGTCGCTCGCGAGCGCGCTGCTCGCGGGCTACGCGCTCGCGAGCGTCCGCTGGTTGCTCGGGCGGGCGCGCTGGCCGTTCGCGGTGGCGCTCGTCGCCGTCGCGGTGTTTCGTGCCGCGCGCGAGCCGGTGCAGGCGGTGCCGAGCGGCGTCGGAGCGGACGCCGCTCCCGCCTATCGCTGGCTCGCCGCCCGGCCGCCGGGCGAGCCGGTCCTCGAGCTGCCGGCGAAGGCGGGCGAGGACGACCTCTGGGGCCTCACGATCGACTCGCAGTACATGCTCGCGAGCACGGTCCACTGGCAGCCGATCCTGAACGGCTACACCGCGTACGAGCCGCCGTCGCGCTACGTCGTCGCGGCGCTCGCCCAGCGCCTCCCCGAGCGCGACGCCGTCGCGCGCCTGGTGTCGCTCGTCGACGTCCGCTGGCTCCTCGTGCACCGGCGCTGGCTTCTGCCGGCGCAGCGCGCGGCGTTCGATGCGCCGAGCGACGAGCTGGCGCGCGCGGGCCTCGTCGAGCGCGCCCGCTTCGGCGACGACGTGCTCTACGAGGTCTCGCTGCGCGCTTCCGACGGCGCCCGTCCCGCCCTCGTCGGCGGCGATCGGAGCGCCACTCTCGACGGCACGCCGCGCGTGCCGCTCCGCCCCGAGTGCCGCCGCGGCGAGCTTTCGGTCACGGTGCCCGAGGGCATCCGCCACGGCTACCGGAAGGCGGCGCTGACCGCGCACGTGGTCAATCGCAGCGACTGCACCTGGCCGGCATTCGGCGTCGGCGACGCGGGCCTCGTGATGCTCGACTACGCCTGGATCGAGGACGGGGCGGTCGTCGTCCGCGGCGCGCCGGGTCGGCTCACCCGCGACGTCGCGCCCGGCGCCGCGATCGACGAGCCGCTCCACGTTCTGACGCCGAAGGGCGGCGGCACGTATCGCCTGCGCGTCGAGCTCCGCCAGCAGGGCGACGACGCGTCGATCGCGACGTGGGAGGGCGACGTCCCGGTCGCGACCGCGCGCACGGCCGCCGGCTGAGCGCCGTCCCGAACGGCGTCCGCGACCGTCTGGCGTCCGCGCTCTACGTGAGGTCGGCGGAGACTCGCTGCCAGCACGCGCGCGCGGCGTCGCTCAAGCGGGCCAGGTGTCGCGGGACGTCGCCGACCCAGCGATCCGTGCCGAGCACCCGCTGTGCATCGACGAGCGCGACGATGTCGTTTCGATCCTGCGGTCCGCCTGCCTCGAGCGTCAGCAGCACCAGCGCGAGCGGCGTCGCGACCGGCGCCCCGAGCTCGCGGTGCGGCTCCGCCGTGGCGACGGCCATCCGCATCGCGTAGCCGCGCCCGACGAGGACGTCGTGGGGAGGCGACGTCGCGCAGCGGACGAGCCCGCCGAGCGGGTCGTCCGCTGCCCCGGTGCGGATCTCGGCGACGAGCTCGTCGGGCCAGAAGTCCCGACGCAGGCCGCGCGCATCCATCGTCAGCAGGTCGACGTCCGCGGTGTAGCGGCCGTATCCGTGCACTGCGAGCGCGACGCCCCCGATGACGCAGTACTCGACCCCGCTCCGCTCGAGGTGCCGCAGGAGCGCAGCGTCAAGCACGATCGATCCCGAGAGCCTCGTCCAGAAGCCGCGAAGGGCGGCGTCCCCGCTGCAGGATCCGCTCTCGCAGCCGGCGGGCGTCGGCGATCGTCGCCCCCGGCGGCAGGTGGCCGAGCAGCAGCCGCAAGGCGAGCCCGTCGTGCATCATGGAGGCGACGCTGGCCAGAGCCGCGCTCGGATCGGGAGCAGCGCGCTTCATGCGGGGCGAGTCTACGAGAGGGCCGTTGCCTGCGCCAAGCAGAGTCCGGCGGGCGGCCCGAAACGGCCAGAGCCGGGATCCGCTGGCCGCGTTTTTCTGAGCCGCGCCGCGATGATACGGTCTCCGCCCTGGAGGGGAGGCCGCCATGCCGCGCGGAATCGCATCGGGGACGATCACCTTCGGGCTGGTCACGGTCCCCGTCAAGGTCTACACCGCCATCCAATCGAAGAGCCTTTCCTTCCGCATGCTGCACGCGAAGGACCTCGCTCGCATCCGCCAGCAGTGGGTCTGCACGCAGTGCGACGAGATCGTCCCGCGCGAGGACACCACGCGCGGCTACGAGTACGCGAAGGGCCAGTACGCGGTCCTGACCGACGACGAGCTGAAGGCGCTCGAGCGCCGCTCCGACCAGTCGATCGAGATCGAGGAGTTCGTGCCGCTCGCGAGCGTCGACCCGATCTACTTCGAGAGCGCGCACTACCTCGGCCCGGACAAGGGCGCGGGTCGCGCGTACCGGCTCCTCTGCGAGGCGATGCAGCGCACCGACCGCGCGGCCGTCGCGCGCTACTCGACGCGCGGCCGCCAGCAGCTGGTGCTGCTGCGGTCGACCGGGAAGACGATCATCCTCCACGGCCTGAACTACGCCGACGAGGTGCGCGACCCGTCCGAAATCGACTACGGCGAACCCGCGCCCGCGAAGCCGGTCGAGCTCGACCTCGCCGTCAAGCTGATCGACGAGCTCACGAGCGAGGCCTTCGAGCCGACGAAGTACACCGACGAGTATCGCGAGTCCGCGCTGGCGCTGATCGAGAAGAAGGTCGAGGGCCAGGAGATCGTGGTCGCGGAGGCGCCGCAGCGAAAGGCGCAGGTCATCGACCTCATGGACGCGCTCCGCGCGAGCCTCGGCGAGGCGCGGAAGAAGCCGGCCGCGCCGCGCAAGCCGGCGCGCGCCGAGGCGGCCGTCGAAGAGGGCGCGGCCGAGGGCGGCAAGCGCGCGTCGTCCGCGCGCAAGCCGCCCGCGCGCATCGCGAGCGAGCGCGACGTGCGCGAATCGGCGGCGCGGCCGTCGCGCCGCACGCGCGCCCGGTAGCTCGCTCGACCGTCTCGCCGCAGCCGAGCGCCGGCGACACGCCGGGCGTTCGGCGTAGCGGCCGATTCGGTGCATTCTGGATCCGATGGCCGGGCAGCGCTCGAAGCCGGTGCGTGGGGTTGCAAAGGCGCGAGGGGCTCCAAAGGCGCGTGCGACGAAGTCGCCGCGGTCCGCAACCGAGCCGCGACCCCGACGGCGGAAGACCGTCGCCGAATCGAACGAGCCGCTCGCGGTGTACCGCGCGAAGCGCCGCTTCGACGTCACCCCGGAGCCCGCGGGCCCGGTGCCGACGCGCCACGCCGCGAAGTCGCACGCGCTCAAGTTCGTCGTGCACAAGCACCGCGCGACCCGCCTCCACTACGACCTCCGGATGGAGTGGAACGGCGTCCTCCTGTCGTGGGCGGTTCCCAAGGGACCGTCGCTCGACCCGAGCATCAAGCGCCTCGCGATGCACACCGAGGACCACCCGATCGACTACGACGAGTTCGAGGGCGTGATTCCGGCCGGAGAGTACGGCGGCGGCACGATGATGATCTGGGATCGCGGCCATTGGGTCCCCGAGGATCCGGACGTGGATCGTGGGCTGCGTCGCGGCGAGCTCAAATTCCGGCTCGAGGGCGAGAAGCTCCATGGCTCGTTCGTCCTCGTCCGGACCGGCGGCCGCGGCGGCGATCGCGACGAGCGGAGCTGGCTCCTCATCAAGCACCGCGACGAGGCGGCGACCGGCGAAGACGTCGCCGAGACGCGTCCGCGCTCGGTCGCGTCGGGCCGCCTGCTCGCCGAGATCGCGTTCGAGGAGGGCGGCGACCCCGTCACCGCCGCGACCGGCGACCCCGAGCGCGCGGTGCGCGCCCTCATGCGCGAGCTCGCCGCGAAGGGCGGATCGCGCGGAACGCGAGCGGAGGGCGCGTCGGCGCGGCCGCGGTCGCGCGCGAAGGCGAGCGGCCGCGCCCGCCAGCCGGTGAGCGGGTGAGCGCGGCGGCCGGCGAACGCGCGAGCGACCGCATCCCGTTCCGCACGAGCCCGATGCTCGCCACCCTGGTCGACGAGCCCTTCCATCGCCCGGGCTGGGTCTACGAGGAGAAGTACGACGGCTACCGCGTCCTCGCGTACAAGGAAGGCCGCGACGTGAGCCTCGTCTCGCGGACGGGAAAGCCGTGCAGCGCGCGCTTCCCCGACATTTCCGCCGCCGTCCGCGCGCTGCCGGTGCGCTCGATCCTTCTCGACGGCGAAGCCGTCGCCTTCGACCGCGAGCTGGTCTCGCGCTTCCAGCTCCTCCAGAAGGGAGAGGTTCCGGTCGTTTTCGCCGCGTTCGATTGCCTGTGGGTCGACGGCCGCGATCTCCGTGCCGCCCCGCTCTCCGAGCGGCGCGCCGCGCTCGACGCCGCGATCGCGGGTGCGGACGAGATCTTCGCGGCGCGCCGCCTGCCGCCGAACGGGCTCACCGCCTATCGCGCGGCGAAGAAGAAGGGCTTCGAGGGCCTGGTCGCGAAGGAGGAGGCATCGGCGTACGAGCCGGGCCGCTCGCGGCGCTGGCTCAAGGTCAAGATCAAGCAGGAGGAGGAGTTCGTGATCGGCGGCTACACCGCCCCCGGCGGCACCAGGTCGCATTTCGGCGCGCTCCTCCTCGGCGCGTACGCCGGCGCGGAGCTGCGCTTCGTCGGCAAGGTCGGCACGGGGTTCGACGAGCGCACGCTGGCGAGCCTCGCGAAGCGCTTCCGGCCGCTCGCGCGCGCGACGCCGGCCTTCGCCGACCCGCCGCGCATGCGCGACGTCACGTGGCTCGAGCCGCGCCTCGTCGCGCAGATCGCGTTCACCGAGTGGACCGCCGACGCGAAGCTTCGCCAATCGGTGTACCTCGGCCTCCGCGACGACAAGAAGCCGACCGAGTGCCTCCTGCCAGAGAGTCTCCGGTGAGCGCCGCCAAGCGACCCGCGAAGACGCGGCCGTCGTCGACGTCGCCGGCGCCGCGTAAAGCAGCGGCGAAGGCCGCACGCGGGCGCGCCGCGCCGCGCGCCGGCGGCACCGCGGCTTCGGCCTCGACCGGCTCGGCGAACGTCGCGGCGGGCCGAAGCCAGGTGCGCGTCAGCAACCCCGACAAGCTCTATTGGCCGGACGACGGTCTCTCCAAGCTCGACCTCGTCCGCTTCTACGCCGAGGTCTTCCCCGCGCTCCAGCCGTACGTCCGCGATCGCCTGCTGTCGCTCGAGCGCTGCCCGGAAGGGATGCGCGGCGACTGCTTCTACCAGAAGGAGGCGCCGCGCGGGCTTCCGCCCGACACGCCGACCGAGCGAGTCGAGCACGCGACCGGCGACGTCAACTACGTCGTCGGCGGGAAGCTCGAGACGCAGCTCGCGCTCGCGAACCTCGGCTGCATCGCGGTGCACGTCTGGAACAGCCGCGCGTCCGCGCCGCGAAAGCCCGACTGGGTCTGCTTCGACCTCGATCCGACGTCGGGCCGCTTCGCCGACGCCGCGCGCGCCGGCCTGCGTCTCAAGGGAGCCCTGGACGCTCTGGACCTCGTCTCGTTCCCCAAGACGTCGGGCGCACGCGGCCTGCACGTCTTCGTCCCGATCCGGACCGGCCCGGACAGCGACGAGGTACGCGACTTCGCCGGCCGGCTCTGCCAGCGCCTGGCGCAGGCGTATCCGAAGGAGCTCACGGTCGAGTCGCGGATCGCGGCGCGCGGCGGCCGCGTCTACCTCGACTCCTTCCGGAACGCGTTCGGGCAGACGGTCGTCGCCCCGTACTCCGTCCGCCGCCGCCCGAAGGCGCCGGTCTCCACGCCGCTCGACTGGTCCGAGGTCCGCGAGGACCTCGACCCGTCGCGTTTCACGATCACCAGCTTCCGCGAGCGCCTCGCGAGCGGCGATCCCTGGCGCGACTTCTTCCGAAGGCGCCAGTCGATCGCGCGCGCGATGCGCGCCCTGGAGAGCCTGGACTGATCACGGTGTCCGCGCCGGCGGCGGCGGCTCGGCCGCAGACGGCGCAGCAGCCGGCGCGACGTGGAGCGGCGACTCGCGCACGTGGCGCTCCGCGCCGACCGGAAGCGCGTGAAGGCGGGCGAGCAGGTGGACGATCCCCGCGGCGAGCGCGAGCCCGGCCGTCGCGCCGAGTGCGCGCCGGCGATCGCGCCCGAGCCGGAGGAGCAGCGCCGCGCCGAGGAGGCTCGTGCCGGCCGCGCCGTAGCTGAAGAGGTCCCAGTCGGCGAAGGCGCCGAACACGGCGTCCATCGTCGCCACGTACGCGAGCCACCCGGCGACGAAGGCGACGAGGAGCGCGACCGGCGCTTCGAGGAGCGCGCGCGGGCGCGAGACGAGCAGCGCTCCGCCCGCGCCCGCGACGAGCAGGGCGCCGACCGGATCGACCAGGACGATCGTGCTCGCGACCTCCGCCGCGTGACGCCCGCTCGTCAAGTACCAGACCGGCAGCAGGCTCGACGTCGGCGAGTAGCCCGCCTGGTAGGCGCTGCCCTCGTGCGCGGCGCGCGCGAAGGCGATCCAGTCGAACGGAAGGCCGCGCAGCGGAACCGTCGCGACGCCGGCCACGACGACGGCGACGACGCCCGCCGCGAGAACGGAACGCCTGCGTCCGGGCGCACCCGCGAGCAGCGCGAGGAGCAGCAGCGCGGAAGGCGCGAGCAGGACGATGCCGAGGTACACGAAGGGCCCGAGCGCCGCGATCGCCGCCGCCCAGGCCGGCGCCGCCTCGTCGGCCAGCGCCCGGAGCGCCGTCCAGAAGAAGAGCGCGGTCCCCGCGAGCGCGAACGGGTACACGTCGACGTACCCGACTGCGAGCTGCATCGTCCCGAACGCGGTCCACGCGAGCGCCGCGACGACGAGTTGCTCCGCGCGGTCGCGCGCGAGGAGGCGCGCGCAGCCGACGAGAGCGAGGAGTGCGGCCGTCGAGAGCGCGGCGTTCGCGACGATGACGAACGCCTCGATCGACATCGCCGCCGGGCGGAGGTGGGCGGCGAGGCGCATCGCGGCCACCGCGTCGAGCCAGCGGTCGGCCGGCGTCGCGGCGTTCGCGACTGCCTTCCGGAAGTACGCCGAGTCGAGCGTGAGCGCCGGCGCCGGGACCGCCCAGCCGATCACCGCGAGCGCGACCCAGACGAGCGTGCCGGCGGCGATCGCCTGCGGCCAGGATGGCGCCAGCGGCGGTCGCCGCCAGCGGGGATCGCGCGCGATGCGCGCGCCGGCCGCGGGCAGCGCGGCCGCGAGCGCGAGCGCAAGGACGGGGAACGCCGCGTACCTACCGAGGTGCGCGTAGCCCCACGTCATGCCGAGGTCGGGCTCGATCACGTGCAACGCGATCTCGCCCGCGAGGCCGATGGCGACGAACGCGAGGCCGGCGCGCGCGGCCGCCGCGCCGGCCGTTCCCGGCGTCGTCGCATCCGGCGCGCGCGCAGCAGCGGCTCCGGACCCGGCGGCGAGCGAGCCGGGCGCGCTCACGGCGTCTGCTTCCGGAGCACGTCGATCCAGAGGCCGGCGGCGGCGGCGTAGCCGCCCTCCGTCAGGTGGATGCCGTCGACGGTCGGGAGCGGCGGCCAGTCGGGACCGTTCAGGAGCCCGCGCGCGAGGAGCTCCCGCCGGACGCCTTCCGCGAACGTGCTGCCGGGCGGCGACGGCGGCCGGATCGGCGGCGCGATGAAGATCGGCCCGGCCGGCAGGTGCTCGCGCAGGCGCGCGAGGTTGGCGGCGGTCGTCTGCGGGTCGATCTTCGCGATCACGTCGTTCGTCCCGAGGAGAACGAGGATCGCGTCGGGCGTGCGGCCGTCGAGCGCGGGCTGGACGGCGTCGGCCAGCGGGACCTTGCGCTCGCACGCGGCGGCGAGGAGGCGCGGGCTCTGCGAGCGCTTCGCCGGCGCGCAGAGGCGCTCGGGAAACGCCTCCATCCAGTCGCGCGTCCCGGTGCCCGGCATGCCGAGATTGACGACCTCTCCGGCGTGCCACTTCGACGTCTCGGGGAGGAGCGCCAGGAGCGCCGCGAGCGAGCGCCCCGGGTCGGTCGCGGCCTGCTGGACCTTGTCGGCGGCGGGCGGAGCGGTGCCGCCCCACATCGTCGAGTCGCCGATCATCGCGACGAGCGCGCGCGCGCCGGCGGGGCTCGCCGCGACGAGCGACGCCAGCGCGGACGCGACGACAAAGAGAGCGCGTGCCGCCGCCGGCACGCGAGCGCGGAGGCGTCGATCGGGCGGGAGAGCCGTCGGGCGCCGCATCGCTCAGCGGCGAAGGTACTCGGCGACGGTGCGCGCGGCGAGCGCGTGTCCGGCGTCGTTCGGGTGCATGATGTCGGCGTAGAGACGGCTGCCCGGCTCTCCGGTCGCCTCGAACGCCGGCGTGAGATCGAGGCACTCGAGGCCGAGCTCGCCGCAGAGCGCGAGAAGGCGGCGCTGCGGCGAGAGGTCGGGATCCGGAACGCCGATCTGATCGCCGTCGGGAAAGAGCACGAAGACGAGCCGCATGCCGTGGTCGCTCGCGCGCCGCGCGAGATCCTGCCATGCGCGCTTCAGGTCGGTCCATTCGGGCTCGGTCGGCGCGCGGTAGAAACGCTTCCGGAGGTTCGAGACGTAGCGGTCGAACGGGTCCCAGGCCGCGCTCGGCGAGGGGCGCGGCGCGCCGGCCGCGCTCGTGGGCGCGGCCGCGGGCTGCGCGTGCGGACCCGTGCGCGCGAGGCGCGGGTCGCCGCGCGCCAGCAAGATCCCCCAGCGCAGCGCGAGGTACAGCTCCGACCAGTTCGCGGGCGACCAGGGCGATACGTGATCGTCCTCGGTCGACAGGATGCCGAGCGCGTTCAGGTGCGGCGCGCGATCGAAGTCGTTGAGATTGACGGCGACCAGGACGATGTCGGGCGCGAGCGCGACCCCGTAGTCCCGGAACCAGGCCGCCTCGATCGACGCGTTGTAGCCGGGGACCCCGGCGTTCAGGACCTCCGCGCGCTCGCTGCGCCCGCCGCGCGCGACGCCGCCGTCGCGGCCGAGCTCCTCCTCGAGCCGGCGCGGAAACGCGTGGTCGACCTCCTGCAGCCAGCCGAACGCGACCGAGTCGCCGAGGACGAGCACGCGATGGACGCCCGCCGCCGGCCGCTGCGAGATGCCCGGTCGCTCGCGCATGCCGAGCTCGTTCACGGCGACGTGCGACCCCTGCACCGCGAGCGAGACGCCGGGCCGGAGGCGATACGGAAGGTCGGCGGCGTCGGTCTTGGCGTAGAGCCTCCGCGGAAACGGGTTCACGCGATCGACGAAGCCCGTGAGCCGCGCGGCGATCTCGCCGAGGACGAGCGTGATCGTGAGCGCGATCGCGACGCGGAGGGCGATGCCGGCGACGCGACGGCGGCGCGGGGTCGCGCGACTCGCGGGAGCTCGGTTGCGATGCAGAGATGCCGGTTCCATACTCTCGCGCCGCATGGAGCCATCCTCCCACGAGCTCGCGGTGCCGATCGAGCGCATGACGCTCCGGCAGAAGCTCGCGCTCTACGCCCGGACGATCACGACCCACCCGGCGCGTCTGCCGCTCGAGCAGCTCGTGTTCCTCGTGGCCTCGTGGGTCCCGACGGCGGTCGGCGTCGGCCTACGCTCTCTTCTCTATCCGCTCGTCGTCCGGTCGCAATGGCCGCTCATCGTCGAGAAGAACGTGACCCTCCACCGCCCGGGCGCGATCACGCTCGGCCGGAACGTCTTCCTGGGCGAGAACGTGTACCTGCTGGCGGGCGGGCGCGGCATCGCGATCGGCGACTACAGCGAGATCCTGCCGAACGTCGTGCTCATGATCCGCGACTACCGGGGCGTCCCGAACGCCGGCATCGAGATCGGAAGCCACGTCGGCATCAACACCGGCGCGATCATCTTCAGCCACGGCTCGACGCGGATCGGCGACGACGTCCTGATCGGCCCGGGCGCCGTGATCAGCACGTCCGGGCACACCTTCGAGGACGGGACGCGCCCGATCCGCATGCAGCGGATCGCCGTCGGCGACATCGAGATCGGAGCCGGCGCGTGGATCGGCGCGCGCGCCGTCGTGCTGCCCGGCATCAGGGTCGGCGAGGGCGCGGTCATCGGGGCGGGAGCGGTCGTGTCGAGCGACATCCCGCCGCGGTCGCTCGCGGTCGGCGTGCCGGCGCGCGTCGTCCGGTCGTGGGGGCGTGGCGAGCGGCCGCCGGAGGCGCAGCCGGCGACCGGCTGAGCGTCGTCAGTCGTCGGAGCGGACGTACCGGCAGCTCAGGAGCCGGCGGAGCGTGCGGGCTCGATCCGCGGGATCGTCCACGCGGCGAGGTTTCCGTCCGCCGGTGTGCCGCCGGGCGCGGTCACGCGCAGGACGAGCGTCGCCGGCCGACCGTCGAGGGCGAAGCGCCGCTCGGGCCACGCGCGCTCGCGCACGTTCGCCTGCGGGTCGCGGCGGTCCGAGAAGAGCGGAGTGACCTCGCCCTCGCGCTCCAGCGACGCCTCGAACACCAGCGGGGTGGGCCGCTCCGCGACCCAGCGGTCCGGGTTCATCCCGTAGCCGAGGACGAGCTCGCCGGCGTCGCCGGCGGCAATCGGAATCCGGACGTCGCGCGCGCCTCCGCCGGCGGGCAGCTCGACTGCGAGCACGCGCTCGAACGGCCACACCGCCGCGTGCGCGCCGTCGACCGGAGCATCGAGAACGCGCGTCGACGGCGGAAACGGCGGGCGGCGCTCGAGGCGGAGAAACGAGATCCCCCACGGCTCCTCGCCGAAGACCTCCGCGACCCGGAACCGGTCGACGAGCCCCGCGAGCAGAGCCGGGGCGGCGTCGCCGAGCGTCCCGAGCTGCGGCGCGGTCGCGGTGCCGTGGACGACGGTCCGGACGCCGAGGCGATCGACCGCGTCCAGCACCTCGCGGTCGCGGCCGGACTGGTACTCGACCGGCCACGTGAAGAGGAAGCGCGTGGCCGGCGCGCGATCGGCGAGGAAGTAGACGAGCGGGTGGTACGGCACGACGAGGATCGGCTCGCCGGCCGGGGTCGCCGACTGGACCGCGTGCACGAGGGCCTGGACCACGCGGGCGTCCGCCGGACGCGCCGCGACGCCGGCGCGCGCCAGCGCGAGCGGAGCGGATGCCGCCGCGCGGCGCTCGAGGACGAGGTCGAGCGTCACGCCGGCGAGGAGCACGAGCGCCGCCGCGGTCGCGACCAGCGCCGAGCGCGCCGGCCGTCGCCCGGGCGCGACGATCCAGACCAGCAGCAACGCGGTCCCGATCCACGGGATCGACACGTGCATCCAGTCGAGCGGCCGGTTCGTCGACGCGACGAGCGCGAGCGCGAATGCGAGAAGCAGCGCGCCGCCGCGGATCTCGGGCCACGCACGCCCGCCCGGAAGCCGGCGCGCGCGGCGCGCGATCGAAGCCAGGCGAAGCACGGCGAGCGCGGGGACGACGTAGGGCGCCCAGAAGAGCGCCTTCAGCGCGACGTCGACGAGCGGCGTCTCGCGCCAGATCCGGCTCGCCGCGATCGCCGACATGCGCTGCTCGAGGAGGAGCGGCGGCAGGTAGTGGACGAGGCGCGAGCGCAGCTCGGCGTCCTGCGCGAGGAGCGGCCGGAGCGCCGGCAGGCCGACGTAGCCCGCGTAGCCGGAGCCGTAGAGCGGCGACACGACCGCCTGCACCCAGAAGTCGGCGACCGTCCCTTGCGCCGCGAAGACCGCGAGCGCGACGAGCGGCGGAACGGCGCATCCGGCCGCGAACGCCGCGAGCGGCGCGACCCCGCGCCAGCGCCGCGTCCCGCGCGCCAGCGCCGCGTCGGCGACCGCGAACGCGCCGAGCGCGACCGCCGCGACGACGTGCGTCTGCTTCGTGCAGATCGCCGCCCCGACGAGGAGGCCCGCGACGAGCAGCCGCCCCGTGCGCGCGCCCGCGTCCGCAGCCGCGAGCGCGGCGGCAGCGGCTGCGACCGCGACGACGCCCGGCTGCTGGTAGCCGTAGACCTGCCACTGCGGCGTCGACCACACGGTGACGAGCGCGACCAGTGCGACCGCGAGGACGGCCGCCGCGGGCGCCATCGCCGCGCGCGCCACGCGGTACGAGAAGAGAGCGAGCGCCGCGATCAGGACCAACGTGAAGACGCGCGCGACCCGCAGCGACTCGCCCGCAATCGCGAAGATCGCCGCGAGGAGCGCGTACGCCCCCGGCAGGACGTACGTGACCGCATCCCGATAGACCGCGCCGCCGCGCGCCAGCACGTCGGCGATGGTCGCGACGTAGCCCTCGTCGAGGAGGACGAAGCCGCGATCCCAGTCGACCAGGTGAAGCGCGACCGCCAAGCCGGCGACGGCGATCGCCAGCGCGGCGTCGCGCCCGCGCGAGACCCTCACTGCACGTAGCCGAGCGCCTTCAGGCGCTCGCGCGCGGACTCGTCCGCGACCGGCGGCGCGACCGGCTTCGGCTCGGCGCCGGCCGCCGGAGGTCGCCAGAGGCAGACGCGAACGCCCGTGTCGGGCGCGGGGCACGCCGGCGGCGTCGCCGACTCCAGGTCCGCCGACCGCACCTCGAAGCGCCCGTTCGGCGGCAGCGCCGTCCCCGTGCCGAGCGTCACGGCGCCGCGGGGCGCGGGCGCGCCGTCGACCGTCAAGCGCGCGCGAATCGGATCCGGCTTGCCGCCGAGGGCGGCGAGGAGGAGCAGGCGGCGATCGAAGCGGAAGCCGTGCCCGTCGGCGTCTGCGGCGCCGTGGACGACGATCCGCCGGCCGTCGCTCGAGAGGCCGATGCGCGCGTCGTCCGGGCCGGCGGTCCGGTCGATCGTCTCGAACACGCCGCTCTTGCTCGCGCTGGAGAGCACGAGACGAAAGCGCGCCCTTCCCGCCCGCGGCCCGACGATCCGCAGCTGCACGCCCTCGTGCGCGAGCGGTACCCGCGCCGCGGCGAGCTTCGCCGCGAGCTCGCCGCCGGCCGACGGGTCGCTCGCGAGCACGTCGTGGCGCTCCTTCGGATCGGCCGCGAGGTCGAAGAGCTGGCGTCGACCGTCGTCGACGGTATCGATCAGCTTCCGCCCGCCGCTTCGGATCCCGTAGCGCGTCGGGAACTGGCCCATGGTGGCCGTCGCGATCAGGTCGTCGCCGGCGGCGCCGGGCTCGGCGATCGCCTGCGAGAGCGGACGTCCCTGGAAGTCGGAGGGGGGAGCGAGCCCCGCCCACTCGACGAGGGAGGGCGCGATGTCGATCGATCGCACCGGCCGCTCGACCACCGTCCCGGCGCGCCGGCCGCCCGGCAGCCGGACGATCACCGGCACGTGCAGGAGCTCGTCGTAGAGGCTCTGGCCGTGAAAGAAGTGGCCGTGGTCCCAGAGCTCCTCGCCGTGGTCCGCGCTGATCGCGATCACCGTGCGATCGAGGAGGCCGCGCTCGCGGAGGAAGTCGAAGATGCGCGAGAGCTGGTCGTCGATGAAGCGGATCTGGCCGTCGTAGAGGGACGCGATGCGGGCCTGATCGCGCTCGTCGTAGCGGCCGGAGTTCGCGGCGGCGACGTCCCCGAACGTGTCGCCGATCTGCCCGTCGTACGACGGGTCCTTGAAGAGCCGCGCGTAGCGCGTCGGGCCGCCGTAGGGCGTGTGCGCGTCGAGGTAGTGCATGTAGAGCGCGAAGCGGCTCCCGTCGTGGCGCCCGAGCCAGGCGAGCGCGGCGTCGGTGAGCTGTTCCGCCATGAGGTCTCCCGAGACGATGGTGTCGAACGGGACCGAGCTCCGGCTCATCCAGAGCACGAGCCAGACGTTGTTCACGACCGCGGCGTTCGGGATGCCGGCGGCGATGAACGGATGGATGAACGTCTCCGCGCCCGGCTGGGGAAACACGCTCGAGGTGAAGATCTGCGGCAGCGAGGGGAGGGTCATGGGCGCGTTCGAGAACGCGTTCGCGAAGCGCACGCCTTCCGACGCGATGCGGTCGATCGCGGGCGTCGTCGGGCGCTCGTAGCCATAGGCGCCGACGTGGTCGGCGCGCAGGCAGTCGATCGTGACGAAGAGGAGGTTGACGTCGTCGGGCATCGCGCGCCGCACGATGCGGGGCGCCGCGAAGAGCGCGGTGGTCTCGGCGGGCGCGGCCGGGTCGTCCGCGCGCTCGGCCGAAAGGGCGAGCGTGCCGGTCCGTCCGGCGAGCGCCGCGAGATCGATGCGCTCGTCGAACCAGCGGCGATCGTCCGCGACGTCGCGCAGGTTCAGGATCCGCTCGTGGAGGACGTGCTCGACCCCGTCTTCCCCCGTGAAGACGACCTTGAAGCGCGTCGGCCCGGCCTTCGGCAGGAGATCGACGCTGAAGATGCGCGCCTGGATCGCATAGCCGAATGCGAGCTCGGCGTCGGGCGGGATGGTCGCGGGCGCGGCGATCCGATCGGGGACCGCGGTCGCGACGACGCGGCGCTGCTCGCCGAAGTTCGTGAGCGTCGTCACGCGCCGGCGTCCGGGCGTGGCGGTCCCGGCCGCGAGGATCGTGAGCAGGTCCCACCCGGCGTGTGGCGTGTCCGGCGACGCGACCGCTGCTTCTCCCGCCGCGGCGACGGCGGATCTCGCGGGCGCTGCGAGGGCGAGGGCCGCCGCGAGCAGCGCGCAGCCGGTCGTCGAGAGCCGCCGCACGGGCCGCTACGAGCGCGCGGCGAGGAGCCCGCGCGCCGCGAGCTCGCTCGCGAGGCGCGGCGCCATGCCGCCGTGCTGGAAGAAGAGGTGGTTCATGTCGAGGAACGCGCGCGTCGGGAAGCCGCGCCGGAGGTCGACGACCGCGATGCCGACCGCGGCCGCCTCCGACTCGAGCGCGTCGGCCGCCGCGTCCGAGCGCGCGCGCACGACCCGCCCGACGTCGGGATCGCGCTCGAGGAGCGGGTTCTCGGGCATGAGCACGACGACCGGACGGGCTCCCGCCTCGCGCACGCGGCGCGCGAAGCCGCGCAGCGCCGCGAGCTGCACGGCTTCCGGCGAAGCCGTACGCCAGCGCTCGCGGAGACCGCGCAGGTATCCGGGCCCCTGGAGGGCGTCGACGTAGCGCGCGGCCGCGCCGTAGTCGTCGCCGCTCTCGAAGCCCGGACGCAGGGCCGCGATCTCGCGCCCGCGCTCCGGGCCCGAGAACTCGACGAAGACCTCCTCCTCGCTGTGCGGCTCGTCGGAGAAGCCGCGCGGGCTCCGCTTTCCGGACACGGGGAACAGGAGGTCGGAGAAGAGCGCGCGATAGCGGTAGAGCTGCCAGACGCTTCGCACCCAGCGGTCGAGGCGCTCCTCGAGGTCCACTGCCGGAAGGGCGCCGTCGGTCGACCCGGTCTCGAGGATGCGGAGCACCGGGGTACGGCGCGCGTTCTCCGGCGCGGTCGCGAGGTCGGGCGCGCTCACGCCCAGGACGACGACGGCGGGGTGGAGCGGCGCCAGCGAGCGTGCGATGACCTCCGCGTCGGTGATCGTGCTCGCGTAGACGAAGAGCGGCACGATCCGCGTGTCGGGCGGCGCGCCGGCGGCGACGAGCGCGTCGCGCAGCATCGGGAGCGGTCGGCTCCCGAGGTCCATCTGCGAGTTGCCGAGCAGCACGACCGTGAAGCCGTCGCGCGCAGGAGCCCGGAGCGCCCGCACGACGTCCGTCACCTGTGCGTTCACGGCCGCGAAGAGCGTCGCCGGCACCGTGTCCGCGACCAGCGGCGAGAACACGTCGAAGCGGCGGATCGCGAGGTCGACGAGGACGAGGACCGCCACGGCGACGAGGAGGCCGAGGCGCCTCGAGCGCGGATCCATTCCCGGCCACGCTACCGGTTGAGCGAGGGAGTCGCGAGGAGGCCGAGCCCGGCGTCGACAGCCAACCGGGGCTTGGGTAACGTTCGGGGCGCGGTGTCGGATCGAACACGATCGCGCGCTCGCGGCCTGCCACCGCGGCCGCGCCGCCCCGCGCGGGCGCTCGCGACGGCGTCCGGCCGGTGATCGCGTCTCCCGGGCCGAGCGCGGCGCGCGGCGGCCGCCTGGCGTCGCTCGACGTGCTGAAGGGCTTCGCCGCGCTCTGGGTGCTCCTCATCCACGCCGACGCGCTCCCCGGCAACCCGCTCATGGTCTACGTCTTCAACCGCGCCGCGCAGATCTTCGTCGTGCTGATGGGGCTGAACGCGGCGCTCTGGTGGCGCGATCGCGACCTCGGCGCGTCGTCGACCTGGTACCGGAACCGCTTTCGACGGCTGTACGTGCCGATGTGGTGCGCGGTTGCCGCGTGGTGGGCGCTCGCGGCGTTCGCTCCCCGCGTGAGCCACGTGCCGCTCGGCCCGACGCTTCTCGTGAAGCACGTCGCCGGCTGGATCGTCGGCATCGGGACGGGGTGGTTCGTGACGCTGGCGATCGCGGTCGCGCTCGCGTTCCCGCTGCTCGTGGTCGCTTCGCGGCGGGTCGGCGCGTGGCCGCTCGTCGCGCTCGGCGTCGCGAGCACCTGCGCGTGCTTCACCTACCGTTACGAGCTTCTCGATCGGCTCGGGATGTTCGGCTGGTTCGCGTTCCCCCCCCGACTCCTCGCGCACGTGACGTTCGGGATGGCGCTCGCGCCCTTCATCCGGACCGTCGGGCGCCGCGCCGGATTCGCGGCGGCGGCGGTCTTCGCGGTCTACCTCGCGGTGCCGCTCGCGCTCGGCGCGCGCGCGCCGTGGCAGCTCGTGCCGCGCGAGAACCTCGCGGCCTCGAGCGCGACCGCATGCGCGCAGCGCCTGATGGACCTCCCCGTCACGGTGCTGCTGCTGCTCGCGTGCCGGCCGATCGCTCGCGTCGCGCTCTTCGCGCGCCCGCTCGGCTGGCTCGGCAACGAATCGTACGGCATCTACCTCGGCCAGATGATCACCCACAACGCGATCACGATGTACTTCGGCTTCGCGGCGGTGCGCGACGCGATCGGCGCCGGCGGGTACGCCGGCGTGCTGCTCGCGGGAGCGCTCGCCTGGGTGGCGCTGGGCCATGCGGCGAGACGCGCGTTGCCGCCGCTCGTCGACGCCGTGGGCGCGCGGCGCTGGAGCGCGGCCGCGACGCACGCTTTCGGTCGCGGCATGAGGAACCGCGCTTGACGAGGAAACGCCCTTCGCCGCGGCGGGGCAGGGGGGTCTCGGTCACCGCGGCGCTCCTCGTCGGGCTCGCGGCGGCCCTCGCCGCGCGCGTGCTCGCCGCCTCCGCCGCGCCCGCGAGCGCCCGCCCGCTCGTCCTCCTCGTCGGCGATTCGACCACGCAGGGCGTGTGCGACGGCTGCCCGCCGCCGCCCGCGCCGAGCCCCGCCGGAGCGCTCGAGATGCTGCGCGACCGGCTTCCGGCGGAATCCCGGTGGCGGGACCTGCGCGCGACGTCCGTCGGCGTCGGCGGCACGACGAGCGGCGACTGGGTCGCCGTTCGCCCGGAGGTCTGCGCGTTCGCCGCCAAGGGCGACGGCCGGAGCGCGGACCTCGGCCTCCGCGTCCTCGAACGCGCGTGCGGCGATCGCATCGGGCTCGCGCGCGCTGCGCGCGCGGTGGTCGGCGAGACGCCCGCCCTCGTCCTGGTCGTGCTGGGCGCGAACGACGTCATGAACGGCGTCGCGCCCGACGAGTACGTGCGGAACTTGCGCGCGATCGCCGACGAGCTGGCGCCGTCGCCCGTCCTGATCGCGACGCCGTTCTGGAGCCCCCAGCCCGAGCGGAAGGGCCTCGCGGCCTTCGCCGACGCCGCGCGCGCAGCCGGCCTCGTGACCGGCCCGGACTTCTACGACGTCCATCTTCCGGTCGACCGGTCCCGCGTGCACCTGACGGCAGGCGGCTACGCGGCAGCGGCCGCGCTCTGGCTCGACAAGCTTCCGCCGTGACGCCGGGCGCGCGCCGAGCGCCGCACCCCGAGCGCGGCCGCCACGCCGCCGCCGCGCTCGCGTACGCCGCGCTCGCGCTGTGGGTCGCTCGCCCGGTCCTGCGCGCTCCGGCGACGGCGGTGCTCTTTCCGACCGCCGCGACGCGCAGCAACGTCGCGACGCTGGTCGAGTCCGACCAGCGCTTCGTGTCGGGCACGATCGCTCGCAACGCCCGCTCGATTCTCGCGTCGCCCGCGTCCGTCCTCGGCTTCGGGAGCTGCTATCCGCTCTGGCAGAGCTTCGCGCTGGGCGAGCACCTCTTCGGCGAGTCGCTCCTCGGCGTCGCGCCGTGGCTCGTCGTGCGCGACCCGATCGCGGTCACGAACGCGGTGACGCTGCTCACCACGTGGCTCGCCGCCGTTGCGATGTACGCGCTCGTCTTCGGCTTCACGCGCTCCTCGGGGGCGGGCTTCGTCGCCGGGCTCGTGTTCGCGTTCCACCCCGGGCGCCTCGACAACCCGGCTCACCCGATGGTGCACGGGAACCTCTGGGCGCCTCTCGCGCTGCTCTTCGCGGACCGGCTCTTCGCGACCGGCCGCTGGGGGCCGGCGTTCGGGCTCGCGGGCGCGCTCGCGCTCGCGCTCCTCGAGAGCTTCTACCAGATCCTCGGCTTGACGATCCTCGGCGGCGTCTTCGGCGTCGCGCTCGCGTGGCGCGAGCGCGCCTCGCTCGTGCGGCTCCTGCCGAAGCTCGCGGTGGTGGCCGCGGTCGCGCTCGCCGTCGCCGCGCTCGTCCTGCGCCCGTATCTCCGCATGCGGAGCGCCTGGGGCGTGCTCCAGGGGCGCGACCTGGTCCTCATGTGGAGCGCGTCCGACTACCTGCCCGGCGGGTCGGCCGGGATGGGCTGGGTGCCGTGCGCGCTCGCCGGCGTCGGGATCCTCGACCGCCTGCGCGGCCCGCGCGGGCGCCGCGACCCGCGCTGGCCGCTCCTCGCCGGAGGTTTCCTCGTCTTCTGGTGCTCCGTGTACGCGATCCACGTGCCGCTCGTCGGGCGCATCGAGTCGCCGCCGCGCCTGCTCTCCGAGGTCGTGCCGGGCCTCGACGCGGTCCGCGTGCTGCGCGCGCTCCGGTTCAACGTCTATCTCGTCGCGGCGGTGCTCGCCGGCTACGGCGCCCTCGCCCTCGCGGAAGCGGCCGAGCGCCCGTCGGGCCCCGGTCGAGCGCGCGAGCTCGCGCGCGCGGGACTCGCGCTCGCGCTCGCGGCTCTCGTGGCGACCGAGATCTTCGTGCGGCCGCTCGCGGCCGCCGGCTACGGCGAGCCGGTCGGGCTCACCTCCCGCGCGCTGGCGGCGCCGCCCGCGCTCGTCGACCTCTACGCGCGCATCCCGGCGGGAGCCGTGCTCGACCTCCCGTTCCGCTTCGACCTCCGCGGGCGCCTCCGGTCGATGGCCGCGTACGTCCTCCTCGCCGGCTACCACGGCCAGCCGGTCGCCGCCTGCTACAACTCGTTCTCGACGCCCCTCCAGCGCGACGTCGAGGCGCTCGCCGGGCGCCTCCCGGACCCCGCCGCGGCCGACGAGCTGCACGCGCTCGGCTTCCGGACGGTCGTCGTCCACGAGGACCTGCTCGAGCCCGCCGAGCGCGTCGACGTCGAGCGCCTGCTCTCGGACCCGACCCGCGCGGCGCTCGTCGGCCGGACCGATGCGGCCGTGGTCGTCGCGCTCGCGAGCGCGACGCCGGTCACGAGCGATCCGGCATCCCTCGCGCCCGGGCCGGCGAGCGGGCCGCCCGCGTCCGGCGCCGCGGCGGTCGCTGCGCTCGCCGGCCGGCGCGGATCGCTGTCCTTCGCCTTCGCCAACCCGACGAGCGCGACGTACCGCCATCCCGACCCGATCGAGCCGTCGCCGCTCGTCGTTCGCTGGCGCGACGCCGCCGGCCGCGTCGCCCACGAAGAGCGCGTCCGCGCGCTCCTCCCGATCGCGCTCTCTGCAGGTGCGCACACCGAGCGGTCCATCGAAGTCACGTCACCCCCGACGGCCGGCAGCTACGAGGTCGAGCTCGCGAGCGCCGACGCTCCGGAACGCGTCCTGAGCCGCCTCACCGCGCACGTGCCGGCGCAGGAGACGGCGAACGACGCACCTTGAGTCCCGGGACGCGCGTTGCGAGAATCGCGCTCTCATGTCCGCCGTCCTTCCCACGGTGCGATGAGCAGCCCGCGCGCCGGCGCGGACGCGACCCTCGTCGTCATCCCCGCGCTCAACGAAGCGGCCCGGCTCGGCGCGGTGCTCGATCGGCTCCACACCGCGGCGCCCCACGTCGACGTGCTGGTCATCGACGACGGCTCGCGCGACGCGACGGCGGAGGCCGCGCGCCGGCACGGCGCGCGCGTCGTCTCGCACGTGTTCAACCTGGGCTACGGCGCGGCGCTCCAGACCGGCTACAAGGTCGCGGACCGCGACCGCTACGCGTTCGTCGTCCAGATGGACGCCGACGGCCAGCACGACCCCGCCGACGTGCCGCGCCTCCTCGAGCCGCTGGCGGCCGGCCACGCTGACGTCGCGATCGGGTCGCGCTTCGTCGCGCCGAGCTCGTATCGCATGGACGCGGCGCGCTCCGCCGGGCGGGTCTTCTTCCAGCGCGTGCTGGTCGCGTTCGGCGGCCCGCGCATCGCCGACCCGACGTCGGGATTCCAGGCGCTCACGCGCGACGCATTCCGCTTCTGCTGCGAGGACTTCTTCCCCGCGGACTTCCCCGACATCGACGTCCTGCTCCGTCTCCATCGCAGCGGCTTCCGGCTGCTCGAGGTGCCGGTCGAGATGGCGCCGAACCCGGCGGAGCACGCGTCGATGCACGGCGGGCTCCGCGCCGTCTACTACACGTACAAGATGCTGCTCTCCACGTTCCGGAGCCGGCTCGGGCCGAGCGCCGGCACGCGCCGCGAGAGCGCGGAGGAGAGACGTGAACCCCAACGTGCTTGACGTCGACACGCTGCGCCGCCTCGCGATCGACCAGCCGGAGGCGGCGTCCACGCGCATCGTCGCGCTGCTGGTCGCGCTCGCCTTCCTCGCCGCCGTCCTGAACCTCGTCCGGCGCGGCCGCCTGCAGGAGGAGTACACGCCGATCTGGACGGTCGTCGCGCTCGCGATCGTCGTGCTGTCCGTCTGGTTCGACGCGGTCCGGGCGATCACGCGCGCCGTCGGCGCGTGGACGCCGAGCTCGACGCTCTTCTTCTTCGGCGAGGTGTTTCTCCTGGTCGTTTGCCTGAACTACGCCGTCCGCCTCTCCGGCCTGAGCGCCCGCGTGAAGGTCCTCTCGCAGGAGGTGTCGATCCTGCGCTCCGAGCTCGAGCGGCGCTCCGACGCCGGCCATCGGGTGACGTCGCCGGCCGATCCGGGATCTTCCGTCTGAGGCGATCGCGCTCCGGGTCCGCTCGTCGGCCGCCGGGGCGCGACGCGCTGCGGTTCGGGTGCGAGTGGCTGCGGGACGGTAGCGAACGATGCGGGACGAGGCGGAGTTCTGGGAAGCCGGCGGCGTCTACCGGCCGAGCGACCACCCCGTCGTCGCGCTCTTCGCGCGGCAGCGGATCCAGTACCTCGAGCGCCTCGGCGCTCTGCGCGACGTCGCGACCGTGCTCGACGTCGGCGCGGGAAGCGGCTTCTCGAGCCGCTATTACCCGTCGCGGGTACGCGTCGTCGCGTGCGACTTCGCCGCCGGGATGCTGCGCTCGAATCCGGTCCGCGATCGGGTGCGCTGCGCGGCGGCCCGCCTCCCGTTCGCGAGCGGGTCGTTCGATGCGGTCGCGTGCTGGGAGCTGCTCCATCACCTCGCCGACCCGGTGGCGGCGTTGCGCGAGATGGCGCGCGTCGCGCGCCGGCGCCTCCTGATCTTCGAGCCGAACCGGGTGAACCCGGGGCACGTCGTGCTCGCGCTCGCGCGCGCGACGGAGCGCCAGAGCCTGCGGTTCTCTCCGGCGCACGTGCGCGAGCTCCTCTCGCGTGCCGGTCTGTCGCCGGCGCGTCACGAGCGCTGCGGGCTCGTCTTTCCGAATGCGACGCCCGCCTGGCTCGCGCGCGCGCTCGCGCGTCTCCCGTTCCGGGCGCCGATCGTCGGCGTGTCACAGCTCGCGATTGTAGAAACGAGGGAAACGCTTCCCTCGCCCCGTCGGGCAAAGCCCGCCGGGGAGTCGTCCTAACGAGGGAAACGCTTCCCTCGCCGCGTCGGGCAAAGCCCGCCGGGGCCCCAAGTTGTCGCACGAGGGGATCGCTCCCCTCGCCCCGTCGAGCAAAGCCCGCCGGGGCCCCACTCCCCGCGGGCTCGCTTCGCTCGCGCCAGCTCGCGGGACGGCGGTCGCGATGTCCGAGCCGCTCGTTCTCTGCGACTACCCGCTCAGCCCGCACGCGCGGAAGGTCCGATCGCGCTCCGCGAGAAGGGCGCGCCGTTCGAGGTCCGCCCGGTCGAGAGCAAAGCCGACCGCGCGGAGTTCCTCTGCCTGAACGCACGCGGCGAGGTCCCGACGGTCCTCGTCGGCGTTCGGGCCATCGCCGGCTCGGAGGTGATCTGCGAGCTCGTCGGCGAAGCGTTCCCCGACCCGCCGCTGCTGCCGCGCGACCCGGTGGCACGCGCGGCGGCCCGCGGCATCGGGCGCTTCTGCGACGAGCACCTCGACGCGCTTCAATTCCTCGCGTCGCCCGCCGATCGCGCCGAGCCGCTCTCGACTCCGAGGGGCGCTTCGCCGAGATGGCCGGCGGGCGCGCGGCGCTGCCGCCGGCGCCGTCGCCGCCGTCGCCATCGGCGCTCAGCTGAGGTTCAGCCGCTTCTCCGCGATCACGCGCAGCATCCGCATGCCGGTCCGGACGCTGTGCCAGCGGCTCGAGGAGTGCTTCGACGCTCCGCCGCGGCGCCGGTGATAGCTCACGGGCACCTCGATCACGCGGCCCTCGACACGCAGGATCTCGATCATCATCTCGGGCGAGAACGCGGCGTCGTCGCGCGTCAGGTAGTCGCGGATCTTGAGCCACGCGTCGCGCCAGATCGCGCGGTAGGTGCAGCCGACGTCGGTGAAGCGCGGCTCGAGGCTCCACCAGAGCGCCTCGATGAGCTTCCCGACGGCGACGTTTCCCCAGCGCAGGAGCCCGTCCATGTTCGCGCCCTGCTCGATGAGCTGCCGCGTGGTGCGGGTGCCGATGACCATGTCGGCGTCCTTCAGGTACTCGAGGAGCTTGCCGAGGTCACGCGCCTGGAACGTCGCATCGGCCTCGACGAGAACGAGGATGTCGCCCGAGGCCGCCTCGATGCCCTGCTTCAGCGCGTCGCCGTAGCCGCGGAGAGGCCGCGAGTGCACGACGGCGCCGAGCGACCGCGCGATCTCCGCCGTGCCGTCGGGCGAGCAGTTGTCCATCACGACGACCTCGTCGACGAGCGGCTGGAAGTCGCGCACGACGTGGCCGATCGACGCGGCCTCGTTGTACGCCGGGATCACGACGCTCTTCCGGTGGCGCTCGAAGTGGAGCGACCGGCAGAGGAAGTTCGCGTGGTTCAGGTCGGGGATCGTATTGACGTTCAGGTAGCGGCCGGAGAGCGCGAACGGCACGACGATCTCGCCCGCGCGCACGGCTCGATCGAGGACGTCGATCAGCTCGAGCTTCCCGGTGCGCGGCGACACCCGGGTCGCGCGCGCGTGCTCGAAGACGCGCGGCTCGAAGATCCACGTCCCGAGGCCCGCGAGTCGGCTCGGCGGCTCGAGCGGCTTCTCGACGAGCGCGGCGATGCGATCGCCGTCGAGCACGACGCCGTAGTTCTTGCGAATGACATCGGGGTCGTCCGTCTCGAGGACCGCGCACACGGCGAGGGCCGCCGGCGCGTCCGCGAGGGCGGCGTGGTTCGTCTCCAGGTAGAGCTCGTCGCCGAGCAGGAAGACGAAGCGCTCGCGGGCGAGCGGCTCGACCGCCAGCAGCGCCGTTCCGAGGCCCCGGTCGCTCTCGCCGTTGAACACGTAGCGCAGCTCGACGCCGAAGCGCCGGCCGGTCCCGCACGACGCTCGCACCTGCTGCTCGAGGTGCCCGGTCACGATCAGGACGTCGCGGATCCCGAACGCGTCCCGGAGGAGCTCGATCTGGCGGTGGAGGAGCGGGCGGCCGCCCACCTCGAGCAGCACCTTCGGCATGCGCGCGCTGCGCGGGTGGATCCGCGTCCCGCGCCCGCCCGCGGCGATGACACCGAGCCTGGGTGCAGCCACGCGCCGGGCTTCTACTGTGGGGCCTGCGCGAATTCCACACGGTGGCGCGGCCGGCGGTCGTCGGGTAGGTCTCCGCCGAAGGTCGGCGCGCGCGCCGCGGCGATCTACGGAGACACGCGACGAGCTCCGAAACCGGATCGCTGACCGGAACGTCGGCGCGCGCGTCCGCCGCCGGCGAGCGGCGCGCCGAGGCGGCCGGCGGCGTGCGCGCAGCCACTGCGTCGGCGGCGGCCGACGGCGCCGCCGCGCCGAGCGGTCGCGTGCGGCGGCTGCCCCGACCGCGAGCCGCGCTGCTCCTCGCCTCCGCGGTCGCGTACGCGGCGGTCTTCGCCGTCCTCGCGTGGCCGTGGCTCCGGGTCGCGAACGACTCGCTGCCGCGGTCGCGGGGAACGCCGTTCGTGTACGCGGACGACGCGCGCTTCATCGCCTTCGTCGTCGGCTGGGTCGCGCACGCGGTCGCGCACGAGCCGCTCCGGCTCTACGACGCCCCGATCCACCACCCGGCGCCCCTCCAGCTCGCGGGCTCGGAGCATTTCCTCGCGAGCCAGCTCGTCGCCGGTCCCGTGTTCTGGGCGACCGGCAACGCGGTGCTCGCCGCGAACGCGGCCGCGCTCGTCTCGTACCCGGCCGCGGCGGTCGCCGCACAGGCCCTTCTCCTCGAGCTCGGCGCGGCCGCGGGCCCGGCGTGGGTCGGCGGTCTCCTCTTCGCGCTCGGGCCGCTGCGCGTGCCGGCGAGCCTGCAGATCCTGCAGTACCTGAACGTCTTCCTGCCGCTCCTCGCGTGGGCGATCACGCGGCTCCGCCGCCGGCCGAGCCGCGCGCGCGCGGCGGTGCTCGCCGTCTGCCTCACGATCGGGGCGCTCAGCTCGTATCACATGGCCGCCATGCTCGCGGTCGTGGGCGCCGTCTGGGCCGCGCTCGCGCTGCTCGATCCCGCGCCCGGTCGCGGCCTCTTCGCGCAGCGCGCGATCGCGGCGTCGGCGGTTGCGCTCGCGGCGGTCGCGGTCGTCTCGATCCCGTACTTCGTGCGGCCGGAGGCGCACGACGCGGCGCTGCTCGGCACGCTCGGCATCCGACAGCCGGGCACGGTGGCCGACACCGTCAAGTGGTTCGCGGTCCTCGCTCCCATCCTCTTCGGCGCGCCGGCGCTCGCGCTCGCGGCCGCCGGGCTCGCGATCGCGCTCACTCGCGGCTCGCCGACGGCGCGCCGGCTGGCGCGCTGGGGAGCGCTGCTCGTGCTCGTCGGCGGCGTGCTCATGCTGCCGCCCGAGCCGGTGCGCGCAGCGATCGACCACTCGCCGCTCCGCTTCCTGCGCGCGCCCTGGCGCTTCGTCGCGGTGGCGGGGCTCGGAACGGCGATGCTCGCGACCGCGCTGCTCGAGTGGCTCGGATCGCGCTCGGTCGCGCTCGGGCGCGCCGGCCTCGCGCTCGCCGCCGCGCTCGCGCTCTTCCACGGACGGCGCCTCGTCGAGAACGGGGTCGATCCGATTCCCGCGCTCGCGTTCGATCGCCCGCTCTACGAGGCGGTCGCGCGCGCCGCGTCCGCGGGCGGCTCCGGTCCCCTGCTCGAGCTTCCCGTACGCGACGCCGCCGGCGAGGGAGCGCGCAGCGACGTCCCGCGCGCGCTCACCGATCCGGACGCGATGGTCGGCGTGACGCTGCACGGGCAGCCGCTCGTGACGGGACGGACGGGATATGCGCCGGCCCACCGCCGGATGATCGACGAGATGATTCTCCGGCTGCCGAGCGGCGATGCCCTGCAGGAGCTCGTCGACGCGACCCACCTCCGGTGGCTCCTCCTCCGGCCGGAAGGGTACTGGGACCGGATCGCCGTGCGGCGCCGGCTGCTCGCGCTGCCGGGCGTCGCGCCCGTCCTGGAGCGCGACGGCTGGACGCTCGCGCGCGTCGACCTCCCGCCCGGTCGCGAGGGCTGGTACCGCGCGATCGCCCACCCGGACCCGCGGCGCGCGAGCCCGCTCGGAACGCCGCTCGCGCCGCTCCCGGAGGGCGCGGCGGCCGAGGTCGCCGTGTCGGGCCTGCCCTCCGCGCTCCGCGCCGGGTCGATCGTGCCGATGGACGTCGAGGTCGTGAACGCCGGCACCGCGCCGTGGCCGGTGCCGGCGTTCGTCGGCGTCCGGCTCGGGGTCTTCGTCGCAGCGATCTGGCGGCCGGTCGCCGGCGGCGAGCCGCCGCCCGGCCAGTCGTTCACCCTGCCGCGCGATCTCGCGCCGGGCGAGCGCGCGAGCGAAAGCGTCCTCCTCAAGGTGCCGCCCGCGCCCGGCGAGTACGAGCTCGAGGTCCTCGTCAAGCAATGGGACGGCGCGCGCTTCACGGCGCCTGCGAATCGACCGTTTCGGATGCGGGTCGCGGTCGCCCCGCGGTCCGCGCGTCAGTCGGGCGTGGCGCCGCCGGACGCCGCGCTCGAGGGCGCGGCGGGGCGCGGCGCGGGCGAGCCGGGCGCGGCGTCCGCTCCGCCGCCCTGAGGCGTCGCCGGAGCCGCGCGCTCGGGCGGGATTTCGACGATCGCGCGGGCGCGCAGCTCGTCGGCGAACACGCGCGCCACGACCGCGTGCCCTTCTTCGCCGGGATGCACCTCGTCGCCGAGGAGCGCATCGCCGCCCGCCGCCGCGAAGCGCTCGCCGAGGCGCACGCAGTCGGGCTCGCGGTCGCAGAGCCGGCGGTTCACCTCGGCGATCGCGGCCGCGGGATCGCGGCGATTGGGAAGCAGCGTCGCGACCAGCACGCGAGCCCCGCTGGCGCGCGCCTCGTCCACGAGGCGGGCGATGCGGTCGGCGATCGCGTCCGGGTCGGGCGCGGGCGAGCGGCGCTCGGCGAGGTCGTTGACGCCGATGAGGAGCAGCACGACGTCGGGCCGCTCGCTCGCGAGGACCCACGCGAGGAGGTTCTCGCCGCGCGCGGGCTCGTCGCGCGGGCGGAAGTCCGGCCAGAGCGCCGTGGCGAACGCGCGGACGTGGGCCGGCTCGGAGGACGGGGCGTCGAGCCAAAATCGGGTCGTCGCGCCGCCCGCGCCGCGATTCTTGACGACCGCGGCGGCGCCCAGCTCGCGCGCGAGGCGTCCCGGGTAGCCGCCGAGCGGGTCGCGGCGCGCGTCGTTCGGGCCGCCGCCCGGGCGACCGGAGCGCGTCGTCCCGGCGGTGATGCTGTCGCCGATCGCGACGATCGTGAGCGGCGCGCGCACCGGCTCCGACGCGGCGACGGGCGTTGCCGTCGCCGCTACGGCGGCGACCGCGACCGCAGCGAGCGCGGATGCGATCGCGCGCGGCGCGCGCGCCGGGCGCTGGCCGATCGGAGACATGCATCGCCTCTTTGTCCGACGCCCGGCGGAGCGACAAGGCTCGCGTTTCGGCGCGGCCTCCCGTAGCCTCCCGCAGCCCATGCGCCCGAGCGCTCGAGCCGAGGTCTTCCCGTGCCCCGCGTGCGACGGAAGCGGCCCGGAGGTCTTTCGGAAGCGCGGGTTCGCGATCGCCGAGTGCGAGCGCTGCGCGACCCGCTTCGTCCCGCGCGGTCGAGCGCCCGCGATGCGCTATGACGAGGGCTACTTTGCGGGCGACGCCGAGGGCGGCGGCTACGGGTCCTATCTCGAGGACCGCGAGCTCGTGCTCGCGAACTTCGAGCGGCGGGTGCGGTGGTTCGCGCCGCTCGCTTCCGGCCGCCGGCTCCTCGACGTCGGCGCAGCCTACGGCTTCCTGCTGGCGGCGGCGCGATGCCACGGCTTCGAGGGCGTCGGCGTCGAGCCGGTCGCCGGGTGCGCGCGCTTCGCGCGCGCGGAGCTCGACGTCGACGTTCGCACCGCGACGATCGAGGCGGTCGACCTCCCGGCCGGGAGCTTCGACGTCGCGACCATGCTCGACGTGATCGAGCACCTCGACGACCCGCGCGCGGCGCTCCGCCGCGTGCACGAGCTGCTTCGGCCGGGCGGTCTCCTCGTCGTCGAGACCGGCGACCGCGACGCGCTCCTCGCGCGCGTGTCGGGTCCGCGCTGGTACTTCTACGACCCGCCGCAGCACGTGACGTTCTTCAGCCGGCGAAGCCTCGTGGCGCTGCTCGCGCGCGCGGGCTTCGGCGAGCCGGTCGCGTCCGCGCAGCTCGGCCGGGCCGTCTCGGTCCGGAACTTCGCGCACCAGCTCGGGCGCGCGCTCGGCTCGGGGCCCGCCGGCGCGGCGAGCCGGGCGCTCGCGCGCTCGCCGCTCGGCCGCATGCGCTTCCTCGTCCCCGACCGCGGCAACGCGTTCGCCGTTGCAGTCCGAAGAGTGGGGCCTGCGTGACGAGCGTACGCGCTTGCCTTCGCGACGACGCCGCTTGACGCCGCATGCCGCGCGTCTTCCTCGTGTGGGCCGCCTTCCTCGCGGCCGCGTCGTGGGCCGGGATCGCGCTCGCGGAAGCGGCGTGCTTCTCCGCGGCCGGCGCGCTCGGTGCGGGAGCCGTCGTCGCGGGCGCGGCGGCGATCGCGCTCGCGCGCGCGCCGGCGCCCCGCCTCGCGGGCGGCGCCGCGGTCGCCGCGGTCGCGATCGCCGCGACCGCGACCGTCCTGCCGGCGGTCGACACGACCCTCTTGAGCCAGGACGCGAGCATCCACCGCGCGAGCGGGCGGTGGCTCGCGCGCGCCGGAACGCTCGCGATCCCGGACCCGGTGCTCGCCGAGATCCCGGCCGAGGCGCGCGTGAACCTCTTCGAGATGGGCGCCGTCGGGCTCACGCGGGTCTCCGAGTCGCGGCTTCCGGGCGGGCTCGTCGTGCCGGGACGCGGCGAATCGGTCGTCTACCCGAGCTTCGCGCACCTGCTCGCGGTCTGGATCGCGATCGCGGATCGCGTCGCGGGCGAGGCGGGCATCGCGCTCCTCCCTGGGCTCTTCGCGGCGACCGCGTGGTGGGCGGTCGGCCTCGCGGCCCTCGCTTCCGGCAGCGCGGCGAGCGCGGTCGCGACGGTCGCGCTGCTCGCGTCCTGGCTGCCCGAGCACTGGTTCGCGCGCTTCCTCATGCCGGAGATCATGGCCCAGGCTCTCGTCTGGGCGGGGTTCGCGGCGGCCGCGATCGCGTCCGCGTCCGCGCGCGACGAGGGCGACGGCGGAAGCCTCGTCGCCGGCCTCGTGTGCGGCGCGAGCCTCGGCGTCGCAGCCTTCGCGCGCCTCGAGCAGCTCACGATCTTCGTGCCCGCGCTCCTGATCGCGCGCGGGCTCCTCGCGAGCGGGCGCCGCGTCCTGCCGCGCGGCGCCGCGCTCGTCTTCGCGCTCGCCGTCGCGCACGCGACCGCACACCTCGCGATCGTGCCGACGGATTACGGGAAGCGGATCAGCCGCGTCCTGGTCGACGCCGTCGCGATCGCGTGGGTCGCGCTCGGCGCCACGCCGGCGCGCGTCCTCGCCTCGCTCGTCGCACTCTCGGCGACCGCGATCGCGCTCACATGGATCCTCCACCGCCGGCGCCGCGGGCTCCCGACGCGCGTCGCCGCCGGCGTCGCCGGGATCGCGCTCTTCGCGGCGATCCTCCGCGGCCGCATCCCCGACGAGCTTCCCGCCGTCGAGTGGCTCGCGTGGTACGTGCCGTGGCCGGCGTGGGCGGCCGCGTTGCTCGGGTCGCTGCCGTGGGCGCCGCCGAGCGGGCTCGGCGTCGCGCTGTTCATCGAGGCGCTCGACCAGGTCGTGAGCCCGCGCGTCACCGCGGAGCAGGTGTGGGCCGCGCGCCGGCTCGTGACCGTCGTGCTGCCGCTCGCCGCGGTCGCGGCCGGCTGGGCGATCGCCCGCCGCGATCGGCCGAGGTCGCGCGGCCGCGCGCTCCTCGGCGGCGCGCTCGTCGCTCTCGCGGTCGCGATCGGCGCGGCGCGCCTCGCGCCGATCGCCGGGCGGCCGATCCAGGCGGGCGGCGGCGACTTCGTCCGGGCGATCGCGGGAGCGCTGCCGCCGCAGGCGACGGTGGTCGTCGCGCAGCCGCTCGACTGGCTGCACGTCGCTCCGTCGCTCTGGCTCGAGCACGGGCGGGAGCCCTTCGTCGCCCGCGACATGCCGCGCTTCGTCGAAGGCCTCGCGTGGCTCCTCGAGCACCGCGCCGGCCGGGACGTCTGGGCGCTGTCCGGCGCGGTCGCCGAGCCGGGCGAGAGCGTCGAACCGGCGGCGCTTCTTCCAACGCTGCCTCCCGGATGGAGCGCGCACGCCGAGCCCGCGCTCCGGTGGCGCTTCCGGTGGCTCGAACGGACGACCGACCGCGCACCGGCACGCCTCGTCGAGCGCGAGGCGACCGTGCAGCCGTTCCGGCTCGAGCCGCCGCGCTCCTAGCCGGGACGCGGTCAGGACGCCGGCGGGCGCAACGCGAACAGCAGCGTGTCGCCGTCGCGCGCGACGAGCGCCAGGTCCGCGCGCGGCCCGCGCGCGAGCTCGAGCCACGCCGCGCGCCGCTCCGGATCCGCGATCTCGGCCGTCTGCACGAGGACCTGCGACAGGCCCGTCGTCCGCCGGAGCTCCGCCAGGGCTTCCGCGTCGGGGAGCCGGCTCGCGAGGGCCATGCGCTCGCGGAAGCCGGCGGGGAAGTAGCTGTTGTAGCCGTTCAGGAGGGGGCGCCCGTGGAAGATCGAGCGGTACATCGCGCGCGCATGAAAGGGCGGAAGCACGTCGAAGGGACCGAGCGGCAGCTCGAGCAGCGGGCCGGATCCCGCGCGCAGCGCCTCCACGATCGGGTCGTCGGCGCGGAGCGCAGGCTGCGTCGGGTAGGCATCGGGCAGCGGACGGCGCTCGAAGGCGGGACGTCCGAAGCCGCGCTGGTACTCGCGATGGGCGAGCAGCGCGATCGCCGCCGCGAGCACGGCGCGCGCGATCGCGCCGCGGGCGGGTCCCCGAGAGGCGCCCGGACGCGCGGGTGCTGCCTTCGCCGTGTCCGCGAGGCGAGCGACCGCGCGCGCGATCTCCGCGAACCCGAGGCCCGCCGCGAGCGCGAGGCCGCCGAGCGCGGCGATCGCGAGGCGCTCGGTCCCCCGCAGGTGGCGGAGCGTCGGCAGCCACGCGTACCAGGGCGGCTCCAGCGTGAGCCCTGCGATCGCGACCGCGCGTGGCAGCGCGGCGACCGCGCCCACGAGCGCGAAGGCGCAGCACGCGGCCCACGCGCTCGCCGGCGTCGCCGCCGCGCGGCCGCGCGCGAGGCGCAGGAAGCCGCCGACCGCCGCGACGACGAGCGCGATCGGCGCGAGCGACGCCGGCGACTGGTAGCCCCAGAGCGCGCGCGCGAGCGGGACCGCCGCCTCGCCCCCGCGCCACACGGTCTGCTGCGCGAGCTCGGGGTTCTCCGTGCGAAGCCGGAGGTAGGGCGCGTAGAACGGCGCGAGCAGCGCGATGGCGATGGCGAGCGCGGCCGCGAGCGCCGCGCCGGATTGCCGCGTGGGGGCGCGCGCGAGGCGGACGGCGGCGAGCACCGCGAGCGGCGCGAGCACGGCGGGCGCGACGTACACTTGATCGCTCAGACCCTGCAGGGCGACCAGGACCGCGAGCCCGACGATCCAGCGCGCGCGCGGGCGCGGCGCGGCCGCCAAGTAGACGATCCAGGGCAGCCAGACCAGCACGCCGTAGAACGGCGCGGTCGGCACGAACTCCCACAGCACCCACCGGTCGGTGAGGAAGGCCCACGCAGCCGTGAGCCCGGCGAGGTGCGAGCCGGTCCACGCGCGCGCGACGAGGTGGAAGCTCGCCGCGGTGAGCGCGACGCCGACGAGGAAGAGGGCGTTCGCAGCGAGCGCGGGATTTCCGGTCGCGAGGAAGGGCGGCGCGAAGAGCGGCAGCGCTCCGAGCGCGAGCGGGCCGTACGCGATCGGCGAGGGCTCGGGATGGAACGCGGTGCCGGCGAAGAGGTGCGTCGGCCGCGCGACGAGGTTCCGGCTCTCGCTGGCGAGGATCCACGCGATCGCGGGGAGGTCGAAGCGACAGGCGCCGTGCGCGTCCGGAAGGTCGCTCGCGATGCGCGCGGCGAGCGGCCACGTGAGCCACGCGACCGCGACGAGGTACGCGCAGAACGCGCCGGCGGCGCGGAGGACCGACCTCATCGCACGTCGGCCTTGGACATCACCGGGGGCGTGTGACACGATCCGCGCTCGCCTCGCAACGGGGCTTCCCTTCGCGAGTCTTCCTTGAGATCCCCTTCGAGCCGCGCGGCCGCCTCCGCGCTCCGGCTCTCGCGCGTGGCGCGGATCACGCTGCTCTTCTTCGCGGCGGCGCTCGCGGTCGGGATCGCCGCGACCGTGTACGGCTTCCTCGCGCACGGGCCGGAGCGTCGGGTCCCGCCAGTCGCGATGCTGGCCGCTGCGGGGATCAGGGCACCGAGCGCTACCTGCGGGCCGAGCACCTGCCTGCGATCGCCGGCCTCCGGCCGATCGCCGTCGCGTACTTCACGTTCGTGCCGGACTTCGCTCCACCGGCCCTCGTCGCGCGGCTCGCCCGCATCGAGGCGCGGCTCGAGCGCAGCCGCCTGCGTCGCTTCGCAGCGCACTTCGTCGTCGTGTTCGAGCGCGCGTAGCGTCAACGCGAAGGCGGCGCGGTTGCGGGTGGTGCGGGTGCTTCCGCCGCGCCCGACGTCGCGAAGAGCAGGTCGTCGCCGTCGCGGCCGACGAGTCGGAGATCCGTGCGGGCGCTTTCGCCGGCGGCCGCCTCCCACGCGGCGCGCTCGTCGGCCGAGACCTCCGCCAGGTGGACGAGCACCTGCGTCACGCCGGTCGCGCTCCGGAGCGCGGCGACCGCGTCGGGCGCGGGCAGCGCGAGAGCGAGGCGCATGCGCTCGGGGAAGTCGGCCGGCCAGTAGCTGTCGTAGCCGTTCACGAGCGGCCGCCAGTGGAAGATCGAGCGCACCATCGCGCGTGTGTGCCAGTGCGGAAGGAGCCCCGTCGGGCCGACCGGCAGCTCGAGGAGCGGACCCGGCTGCGCGCGGACGAATGCGAGGAGCGGCGAGCGCCCGTCGATCGCCTCCTGCAGCGGGTATGCGCGCGGCAGCGGCGTCCGGAGGACGGGCGGACCTCCGTAGCCGCGCGCGTACTCGGCGTAGGCGATCGCCGCGAACGCGGCCGCGAGCAGCCACGGCGCGGCGGCCGCGGCTCCGGCCGCGCGCGCGCCCCGTGCCACCAGCGCGGCGCGCGCGCGGCGCGCGACCTCGTGGAACGCGAGCCCGGCGAGCGCGCCGAGAGCGACGTAAGCGCCCAGGCTGAGGCGCGCCGGGACACGGAGGCGCGCGAGGAAAGGGAGCCACGCGATCGCCCACGCCTTCGGCGTCGCGATCTCGCGCCCGAGGACGACCACCGTCGGCGTGAGCGACAGCGCGATTCCCGCGATCGCCCAGAACCACGCCTGCCGCCACGCGTGCGACGGCGCTCCGCCGTCGCCGGGCGCGTCACGGCGGAGCGCCGCGAGCGCGCCGCCGATCGCGATCAGGACGAGCGCCGCCGGCACCACCGCAGTCGGCATCTGGTGGTCGAGGAGGCCTCCCGGAAGGCGCGTCGGGGGCTGTGCCAGGCCGCGCCACACCGTCTGCTCCGCGAGGTCCGGGTTCGCGCGCTGAACCACGCGATAGGCGAGCAGCTCGGGCGCGAGCGCCGCCGCGCCGAGGCCGACCACCAGCGCGACCTGCAGGCCGGCGCGGCGCGTGCGCGGACGCGCGATCCGCACCGCGGCGAGCGCCGCGAGCGGCCCGAGCACCGAGGGCGCGACGTAGCCGAAGTGGACCAGCGCCTGCCCGATGACGACCGGGATCGCGAGCAGCGTGCGCCGCCAGCTCGCGGTCGGGCGCGCCAGCAGGAGGAAGAGGACGGGAAAGCCGAAGAGGAGCGCGTAGATCGGCGCGGTCGGCGGAAACTCCCAGAGGAGCCAGCGGTCGGTCAGCAGCACCGTGCCCGCGACCGCGCCGGCCGCGTGCGAGCCGGTCCAGTGCCGCACGACGAGGTGGAGCGCCGTCGCGGTGAGCGCCGCGCCCGCGAGGAAGAGGACGTTCAGCGCGAGCGTCGGGTTGCCGGTCGCCCAGTACGTCGGCGCGAACCAGGGGAGCGCCGCCGCGCAGGTCGGGCCGTAGAAGAGCGCGTTCGCCGTCGGCGCGTAGATGGTCGCCTGCGCGAGAGCGAGCGGCGCGGTCGCGAGGCGATGGCTCTCGTACGCGAGCAGCCAGACGGTGAAGAGCGTGTCGAAGCGGCACGCGGGCGTCGAGTCGGGGAGGTGCGTCGCGATGCGCGCCGCGAGCGGCCAGGTGAGCCACGCGCACGCCGCGCCGTACGCCGCCAGGCACGCGAGACCGGCGGCCATCCACGCCGCCGGCGAGCGGCGCGGCGCGCTCGCGGATCCAGCGCCGCGACCGCCGGTCTCGATCTCGTCCGCGATCATCGCGGAGGGGACCTTCGCCCGCCGCGCCACACGAGCAGCGCGACCGCCGCTCCCGCGAGCGCGAACGCGGCGAAGCCGGGCACGAGCCAGCCCGGGCGATAGTGGAAGTCGATGCGATGGCGCCCGGGCGGGACGCGGACGGCGCGGAAGACGTGGTCCGCCGGCATCACGTCCACGCGCTCGCCGTCGACGAAGGCTTGCCACCCGGGTGCAAAGGCGTCCGCCAGGACGACGAGGCCCGGGCTCGCGAGATCCGCGTCGAGCGCGACGCGCTCGGGCTCGTCGACCGCGATCGCGACCCGCTCCGCTGCGCCGGGCGGCGGCGGCGACAGGCCCGCGACGTCGGCGGGCGCCTCGAGGACGGCGGTGTCGCGCGCGTCGCCGGGCGCGCTCAGGATTCGCCGCAGGCTCGCGAGGTCGTCGCCGACGACGACCGCGCGGTGCACGATGCGCGCGCGCGGCAACGGCTCGCGATGGACCAGCACGTCGCCGCCGGGAAGCCGCGCGTCGCCGTCGACCGGCCGGAAGCCCGCCGCCTCGAGCGCGGCCACGCCCTCGGGTCGCACGGCGACGAGCCCGATGCCCGCGAGGGCCGCGAGCGCGGGACGGCGCGCGATCCCGTCCCATCGCCCCCATCCGGGGCTCTCGTGCAGCTCGATGTCTTTGAGCAGGTGCACCGCACGCCGCGGCGGGAGCGCGGGCTCGTAGCCGGTCGGCGATCGCAGCTCGTGGCGGAGGAGGCCGCCGCCGTCCGTCTGCTCCGCATCGACGATGCGCGGTTCGGGATCGAAGCGCGCCGCCGCGCGCCGGACGAGATCGGCGCGCACGGCGAGCGCGGGGTAGTCGGGCGCTCTCACGCGCAGCAGCGTCGGCACGCGGGCGACGACCGAGAGGCCGTGTGCGGCGACGCCGAGCGCGAGCGCCGAGGCCGCGATGCGGAGCCAGCGTCTCTCGAGCGCGAGCGCCTCGGAAACGCCGGCGGCGACCAAGAGCCCCAGGAACGTCCCGCCCATGAAGCCCCACGCCGCCGGCGCGCGCGAGTCCGCGAACCCGGGCAGCTCGTAGAGGAGCGCAAAGGGCGGGTTCAGCGGGAACGCGCACCAGAGGAGCGCGACCGCCCAGTAGAGGCGCGCGCGATCGAGGCGGAGCGCGGCCAGCGCGGCGAGCGGAAGGGCGGCGGCGAACGCGGACTTGAGAGGTCCGCGCTCGAGGTCGGCGAGGCTCCGCACGCGCATCACGTTTTCGCGGGTCGCGGCGTAGTTGTGGAGGTGCTCCGGGCGGATGCTCTCTGCGACCGTGTCGCGGATGGCGAGAATCTGCGGCGCCGCGAGCGCGGCGCCGAGGGCGAGGCCGAGGGCGACGATCGCGATCCGCCGCGGCACTCGCCCTCCTGGATGAAGGAGCGCCGCGAGGGCGAGGAGCACGGCGAAGTCGAGCACGAACTCCGGATAGCCGGACAGCCACTGCGCGGCGGCCGCAAGCGCGAGGAGACCGGTCCAGCGCGGCCACGGTCCCTCGATCGCGCGCTCGAGGCAGAGCAGCATGACCGGCACCCAGGCGAGCACGCAGACGAACGACGGGTGGTCGAAGCCGTTGTAGCCGATCCCGTAGAAGAGCCCGGCGACGCCGAGGATCGGCGCGAGCGGTGCCGCGATCGCGGAGACGCCGTGATCGAGCGCGTAGCGGGTGGTCGCGACGGCGTAGATCACGAGGTGGAGCGCGTACAGCGCCTGCAGCGCCCAGCGCGGCGGGAAGAGCGCGAAGAGCACGGCGATCGGGGGGTAGAGCATCGCGCCCTGCCCGGACCCGAGGAGCGGCACGCCGAAGAACTCGTACGGGTTCCAGAGCGGGAGGCGCAGCTCGCGCAGTGCCCGGCCCGCGGCCTCGTAGCGCGTGACGAACATCGCGTGCGTGTCGCGGCCGCCGACGTGGTTCCAGAGGCCGCCGCGGGCGAGGAAGATCGCCGCGATGACGCCGCCGGAGGCGAGCCCGACGAAGCGGCCGGGGCGCGGCGTGAAACCTCGCTGCGCGGGCGACGGGAGCGACGCTCCTGAGGTCGCCGTCATGGCGAACCGAGCCTGCCCGCGCGGAACCCGGTTGACATCGCGGGCGCCCGCGGCGATCCATCGTCGAGGTGCGCGATCGTCGCCCTCCGCTCGCGGCCGCGTGCCGCGCCGCCCTTCTCGTCCTGCTGCTCGTCGTCGTCGCACGCGCGCTCGCGCGCGACGAGGTCGCCGCTCCGCGCCGGCCGTCGTTCGTCCTGGTCGTGCTCGACACCGTGCGCTGGGACGCGATGTCGGCGAACGGCGCCGTCGAAGGCACGACGCCCGCCCTCGACGCGTTCGCGGCCAGTGGCATCCGGTTCACGCATGCCTACGCGCAGGCGCACTGGACGCTCCCCTCGCACGCGACGCTCTTCACCGGCCTGCTCCCGAGCCAGCACGGCGTCGACTGGCGCGCGATGAAGGCGCGCGACGACCTCGTCCTGCTCGCAGAGGTGCTGCGCGAGGCCGGATACGAGACGTTCGGGCTCTCCGAGAACCCCTGGGTCACGGGCCGCATGGGGATGACGCAGGGCTTCGATCGCTACGCCGAGCCGCGACAGCGGACGAGCGACGCCGAGAACGCGATCGCGGCGTGGCTGCGCGAGCGATCGCCTGACCGCCCGTTCTTCCTGTTCCTGAACCTGATGGACGCGCACCCGCCGTTCGACGTGAGCGTCGGGCACCGCTTCCTCCCGCCCGACGCGACGGCCGGGGAGGTCCGGACGGTCGTCCGATCGACGGCGCGCTTCCACTTCTGCGAGACGCCGCCCTCCGAGCGCGAGCGCGCGATCCTGCGGGCGCAGTACCTCCTCGGCGTGACGCGCGCCGACGCGCGCCTGGCGCGCGTCCTCGATCTCCTGCGCGCCGCGCGCGGCACGGCGTCCGAGATCGCGATCGTCACCTCCGATCACGGCGAGATGCTGGGCGAGCACGGCCTCTTCGACCACCAGCTCGGCCTCTGGGACGAGCTGCTGCACGTGCCGCTCGTCGTGAGCGGCGTGCCGGGCGCGCCGCCGGCCGTGGTCGCCACGCCGGTCGCGCTCGCGGACGTCTTCCCGAGCGTGCTCGCATGGGCCGGCCTTGCCGTGCCGCCCGGCCTGGCGGGCCGGCCGCTTCCGCTGCGCGACGACCCGGCGGCGGCCGCGCGTCCGATCGTGGCCGAGCATACCGACGCCGAGGGAACGATGGGCGGACCTGCGATGCAAGCGACGCGCGCGGCGTGCCCGCGCTCGAGCGGGCTCTTCGGCGACGCGCGCGCTCTCTTCCTGTGGCCCGAGAAGCTGCAGTCGTTCGCCGACGTGCCCGGTCGCCTCTACGCGCTCGACGTCGACCCGGGCGAGCAGAACGACCTCGCGCCCGTGCGGTCCGAGCGCGTCGGCGAGCTCACGGCGCTTCTCCCCGCGCCCGCGAAGACGGGCGGCAGCGCGCCGGGCTCGGGCGACGCCGCGCTCCCCGAAGAGGTCGCCGAACGGCTGCGCGCGCTCGGCTACCTCGGCGGCGACGGCGCGGGCGCGCCGGCCGCCGCACCGGCGCGCTGAGCGGCGATCGGCGCCGGGCTTCAGCGCGAGTCGACGAAGGCCAGGATGTCGCGGATCGTCTCGAGGGAGCCGGCGCGCATGTCGGCGTCGTCGATGCGGACGCCGAAGCGCTCCTCGACGAAGGCGGCGAGCATGACCAGCCCCATCGAGTCGACCAGACCCTCGCTGATGAGCGGCGTGTCGGGCGCGAGCGGCCGCGACGGATCGACCAGCAGGTTCGAGCGGATGTAGCGCTCGAGGACGGCGGCGCGGTCTTCGCTCATCGGCGCGCGGGTACCAGAGGGCCCCGGTGGTGTCGAGGCGAGGGCGGCGCAGACGGGCACGCGAGCGCGCCGCCGGTTGCTTCCGGCGACCGGCGCCACTAGCGTCGCAGTCGTCGCATGCTGCGCCTGCGCTCCTCGCTGCTCCTCGGGATGCCGCACACCCGCATGCACGCGCTGAGCGAGGTCGCGCTGCTGGCCCACGTCGGCGACCTCCGCTGGTACCACCTCGCGCGCGTCGCGGGTATGGCGGCGGCTCGCCAGCGCGACGCGGAAGGCCGGCCCGTCTACGCGAGCTTCTACTTCATCGAGATCGCCGACTTCCCCGAGCAGGGCCTCGCGGCATTCGGGCCCGACGACGTCGTCGAGTTCGTGAGCCTCCTCGGCCGCTTCGGGCGCAGCATGATGGACGGCGACGTCCTCATCTATCCGTTCGGCTCGCTTCCCGATCCGCTGCCCGACGCGCTGCCGCCGGCGCCGCGCGTGCGGCTCTCGAACGTGCTGGTCGCGCTCGGGAGCGGAGCCGACGACCTCAAGATCGCGTGGCCCGAGAACGCCGACGTCGAGCGCGTGCCGCAGCTCGCCGAGGAGCCCGACTCGTACCGCATCATCAAGCGGGCGCGTCAGGAGGGCCGCTTCTTCGCGACGCCGCCCGAGGCGCGAGCGCTGTGGGACGGCGCGCGGCGCGCTCGCTACGAGATCAACCCGGATCGCGACGTGAACGGCGTGGGACTGCTCTACTTCGCGAACTTCGTCGCGTTCATGGACTTCGGCGAGCGCGCCCTGCTCGCGGAGGGCGGGCTCCTGTCGCCCGAGGAGCTCGACCGGCGCGTCACCGTGCGCCGCCGCATCGGCTACTACGGCAACGCGCGCCCGAGCGATCGCCTCGAGGTCGAGCTGGAGGCGTTCGAGCTGCCGGGTCGCCGCCTGCTGCTGCATCACCGCGTGGCGCGCGCGAGCGACGGCCGTCTGATCGCCGTCAGCAGCGTCGAGAAGCACCTCGCCGGCGGCACGCGCGACCGCCCGCAGCTCGGGCTCTGGCGATGACGGCGCTCAAGGCGGTCGCGCTCGGGCTCGCGTACGCGGGGCTGGTCGCGGCGATCCTGCTGCTCGCGCACTCCGGCCGGGGATTCATCTACCAGGGCTTCTGAGGAGCTTCGCCCCGTGGTCACGCGACCGGGACGAACACGATGAACGTCTGCTCCGGCACGAACGAGTGCTCCGCGGCGACGCGGTAGCCGGCCTGCGCCATGTCGGCGCGGAGCTTCTCGGCCGACGTGTTGTGGCCGAAGAGCCATGCGAACCAGCCGCTGTCGTTCAGATCCAGGATCGCGACCCGCCCGCCGTCGCGCAGGCAGCGCCGGGCGTTCCGGAAGTACGCGACCGGGTCCTCGATGTGGTGATAGGTGTTGCTCATGAAGAGCAGGTCGATGCTCTGCGGCGGCAGGCCGGGAGCATCGGTCGGCGCGGCGACGACCTCGACGTTCCGGAACCCGTCGTCGCGCGCGCGCGTGCGCAGGTAGTCGATCATGTCCGGGTCGACGTCGACGGCGTAGACGACGCCGGTCGATCCCACCGCCTTCGCCAGCCGGAAGGTGAAGTACCCGCCGCCGGCACCGACGTCGGCGACACGCTCGCCGTCGTGGACGCCGATCGCCTCGAGGACGCGGTCGGGCTGCTGCCAGCGGTCGCGTCCCCAGCCTTCGTACGCGAAGCGCTTCCAGGAAGCGCAGCCGAGCGTGGTGGAGAGGACGCCCGCGAGGAGGGTCGCGGTGACGGGGTGCATCTCTGGGATCTCCTTTCGTCTCGTGGCGGCTCGGTGGGCTCGATCGGCGAGCGATTCGGCGCCGGAGCAAGCCGCATTCCACGCACGCGACGCCGTGATGGCTGGCTTTCACCTCTTCGTCTGCGCAGCCCGTCGACTGCTCCGACGGCAAGCGGCGCAGGGCTCGGGCTGCGCGCCGTGGCGGAGCGAGATCAGCGCGGAAGAAGCCCGTCGGCGAAGAACATGCGCGCGAGGTAGCGGAGCGCGATGCCGAGCGGGCAGCCGAAGAGCACGAGGCCGAGCGCGAAGGAGTGGAACGTCGCCGCGATCGACGCGGCGTCGCGAAGCCGCACGACCCCGCGGCCGCCGGCCGGGGGGGCCGCCGCCGTCACCGGCGCGGCAGGTGCGACGCGGCCCGCGCGGCGCCCGCGCCACACGCCGAGGCCGGTGAGCAGCACCGCGTGGTAGAGCCCCCACGCGGCGAAGTTCCACGCGACGCCGTGCCAGAGCCCGCACAGGACCATCGTCGCCGTCTGCGCCGCCGCCTGGCTCGCGAGCGGTCGCCGGGTCGCGCGCAGCGCGCGGCGGGCGACGGGCACGAAGACGAAGTCGCGCAGCCAGCTCGTGAGGCTCATGTGCCAGCGCTGCCAGAGCATCGTCAGGTTCGGCTGCAGGTACGGCGAGTCGAAGTTCTCGCGCACGCGGATGCCGGCGAGCCGGCTCGTGCCGATCGCGATGTCGGAGTAGCCCGCGAAGTCGAGGTAGACGGCGAGCGCGAACGCGTACATCGCGAGCCAGAGCGTCCCGCGGTCCGCGAGCCACGGCTCGCGGAAGACCGGCTCCGCGTACGCGAGGAGCGGGTCCCCGACGAGCAGCTTCTTCGCGAGGCCGAGGAGGATCCGCTCGACGCCGAGGACGCGCTCGCCCCACGGCATGGCGCCGTCCGCGAGCTTCCTCGGGAATTCCGCCGTCCGCTCGATGGGACCTGCCGAGTAGGTCGGCAGAAAGAAGATCGTCGCGAGGAACGGGACCGGGCCGATCGCGGGCGTCCGGCCGGCGGCCGCGTCGACGAGGTGCTGGATGAACTTCAAGCTGAAGTAGGAAACGCCGACGAGCGCGCTCGTCGGCACGAGCGACGCGCGCGCGGGATGGCCCGAGCGCAGCCAGACCAGCGCGGCGACGATCGCCGCGACCGAGGCGAGGAGAGCCGCCGAGCGCACGCGCTCGGGAAGGCGCGGAAGCGCGACGCCCGCGCCCCACACCGCGAGCGCGATCGCCACGAGCGCCGCGATCGGCACGTCCCACACCGCCGCGACGCCGGCGAGCGAAAGCAGGAGGATCGCCGGCGTGCGCACGCGCTCCGGTAGGAAGGCGGCGGCGAGCGCGAGCAGGACGGCCGCGCACGCGAACGTCCAGGAGATCACGCCGCGCTCGGAGGCTGCACAACGCCGCCTCTCGGGCCTCTACTAGGAGCCTGTCCGAGTAAGGCCATGGGGTTGCGAAGCGCGATGCATCCGCGATCGCTGCGTTGCCGAGCCCTCGACGTATCGCAGTGGAGACGCCTTCGGTCTCGGCGCCTTGCGCTCGCGGCGCCTCACGCTTCTCGCACCCATGCCCTTGCTCGGACGGACTCCTAGCCCACGCCGAGCCGGAGGCGCCACGGCGTGAACATCGACCAGAAGACCTCGGCCTTCGAGATCTTCGAGATCCCGAACCGCCGGTCCGTGAACACGATCGGAACCTCGACGCCCGCCAGCCCCGCGCTCACGACCCGGAACTTGAGCTCGATCAGGAAGGAGTAGCCGCTCGTCCGGATCTGGGAGAGCGGGATCGCCGCCAGCGCTCGCCGCGTCAAGCACTGGAAGCCGCTCGTGCAATCGCGAAAGGGCATGCGGGTGATCACGCGGGCGTAGGAGTTCGCGAGCTGCGACAGGATGAGCCGCTTCAGGTCCCAGTTCACGACGCTGATTCCGTGCAGGTAGCGCGATCCGATCACGAGGTCGGCATGCGCGGCCGCGCCGACGAGCGCGGGCAGGTACGCCGGGTCGTGCGACCAGTCGCCGTCCATCGAGACGACGGCGTCGTAGCCCTCGTCGAGCGCGCGCTGGAACGCGTCGCGGTAGGCGCTCCCGAGGCCGAGCTTCGCGGGCCGGTGCAGGATCCGGAAGCGCGGCTCGCGGCGCGCGAGGTCGTCGCCGACCGCGCCGGTTCCGTCGGGCGAGCCGTCGTCGACGACGAGGTAGTCGGCCGCGACCGGCTGCGCCAGGACCGCCGCGCACAGGCTCTCCAGGTTGTCGCGCTCGTTGTAGGTGGGCGTGATGACGAGGACTCGCATGGCGCGCCGCGGCGAGGGTCGCACATCGACCTCGGAGTCGCCAATTCGGGCTGGCCGGAGCCGCGACGGCGGTGCCGGGCGCGCGCCCGCGTCACGAAGCGGCGGCGACGGGCGGGCGCGGGCGCTGGCCGATCTCTCGGGCGGGTGCGCCGGCGACGATGGCGTAGGGCGTCGTGTCGCGCGTGACCACCGAGCCGGCCGCGACGACGGTCCCGGTCGCGATGCGGACGCCGGGGAGCACGACCGCGTGCGCGCCGATCCAGACGTCGTCGCCGATCCAGACCGCATCCGGCTTGTGCCCCTGGTGGATCATCGGCAGGGAAGGGTCGCCGTCCCAGCGGTGCTGCGAGCTGTAGATCGTCGCGTAGTGGCCGATCATGACGTGATCGCCGATCGTGAGCCCGCCGCGACCGTAGAGGACCGCTCCGGCGCTCACGTGGAGGTTCTTCCCGGCGTCGATGCCGTAGCAGTGCTCGAAGTAGACGCCCTTGTAGATGAACGAGAAGCCGCCGAGCCGCGCGAAGAGCAGGCGGTAGAGGAGCCAGCGCAGCGAGAAGCCGAGGAAGCCGGGGATCGGGCGCACGAGCATACCGACGAAGTCCTCGGCCCACACGGTCGCCATCTGCCGGAGCGTCAGCGTGCGCAGGAAGTTCCGCACGAGCGCCGAGAGCCGCGTCTCAGCCATCGCGCCGCGCGATCACGAGCATCTCGCCGACCGGAACGCGCAGCGTGCGCGACAGCCACGACTCGGGCAGTCGGCGCAGAGCGTGTCCCACGGCCGCGAGCGGCGGATAGAAGACCTCGATCTGGCGCGACACGTACGCGAGCGTGAGCGGCTTCGTCGCGCGCGCGACCCGCTCCACGCGGAAGCCGTGGCGCGCGAGGAAGCGGGCGATCGTGCGGCGATCGAAGTAGTGGAAGTGGTCGTTCGGCGCGTAGAAGTACCAGCGCTTTCCGAGGAAGCGCGCGGCCCCGCTCGCGACGTCGGGCAGCGTGAGCACGAGCGTGCCGCCCGGAATGAGCCAGCGGCGCGCGCGCTCCGGAAGGGCTGCAGGGTCGAGCAGGTGCTCGATCGTGTCGAACGCGGTCACGGCGGCGAGCGGCGCCGGCGGATCCCACTCCTCGAGCCGCGCGCGCTCGACCGGGAGCCCGGCCGCGCGCGCCGCCGCGCTCGCCGCCTCCGAGAGCTCGATGCCGCGCGCGTCGTGGCCGGCGGCGCGCGCGGCCGCCACGAAAGCGCCGGTGGACGCGCCGACGTCGAGCCACGGTCCGCCCGGCATCGCGCCCGCGAGTGCGGCGAGACGCTCGCGCGCGATCAGCGCGCGGATGTCGTCGGCGGCGGCGAACACGGTGTACGGGCCTTCGGTGTAGGTCCACGCGTAGTGGCGCTCGAGCTCGTCGACGGTCGGCAGCGGCTCGAGCCAGACGAAGCCGCAGCCGGTGCAGCGCTGGAAGTCGCGGCCGCCCTTCCGGAAGAGGAGGCGCCGATCGGCGCCGCCGCAGACGCGGCAGGGGGCGAGGAGGCTCGCGTCCGCTTCCGCGTTGCGGTCGCGCGGCCTTCCGCGCAGCGCCTCGGCGGCATCGGCCATCCACGAATTCCTACCACAGCCACCGCGCTCCCACAGGCGAAGGCGAATTGGCGGTGAAGCAGAAGAGGCGATAGGACAGCACAGCCGGCGCGCTCGACGACCGAAGCGGCGCGCCGCGGGCACCGACGACGGAGCGCCAACCCGCGTGGCCGAGCCGCAAGAGACCGCCGCCCCGGCGCCGCCGGCCTGGCCGGACGAGCGCTCGGTGTGGTTCGACGCGCGCGGTCTCCAGCGCGGCTTCAAGGAGCACGCCGGCCGCGGGATCGGGACGTACGTCGCGTGCCTGGCGCTCGCGCTCGACGGCGAGGCCGCGGAGGGACGCGTTCGCCTGCTCGTCGAGCGCGGCTCCGAGCTGATCGCGAGCGTGCCCGCGTCGCGCCTGCTCGCGGCGCCGTCCGGGCTTCCCGGGTCCGGCCGGCTCGCGACCCAGCTGCGCCAGCACGCCGTGCTGGCCGCGTGGATCTCGGCGCGCGAGCCGGCGGCGGTGCACTTCGCGGCGCAGACGGATGCGCCGGCGTGGGTCGGCGTGCCGTCGCTCGTGACCGTGCACGACGTCTTCCTGCACCGCCTGCCGCGCGAGCCGGGAGCGCGCCCGCCGTTCCGCTTTCGCGTGGCGCGCGCTCTCGAGCGTCTCGCGATCCGGCGCGCCGCGCGGCTCGTGGTACCGTCGCGCGTGACGGCGCACGAGCTGGCGGAGACGCTCGGCGTCCCGGCGGCGAAGATCGCCGTCATCCCGTACGCGGCGCGCGCGGGCTTCGACCCGGCACCGGTGGAGTCCGACGCCGCCGTCCGCTCGCGGCTCCGCCTGCCGGAGCGCTACCTGCTCCATCCGGGCGGCGCCGACGCGCGGAAGCGGCTGCCCGAGCTCGTCGCCGCGTTCGACGCCGTCGCGCGCGACGACGCCGGCCTCCATCTCGTCCTGGCGGGCCCGGTCGCGACCGGCACGGGCGCGCCCCCGGTGCTGTCGGCGATCGCGTCGGCGCGCGCGCGCGACCGGATCGCGCTCCCGGGCGTGCTCGACGATCGCGACATGCCGGCCGTCTACCGCGGCGCGCTCGCCGTCGTGCTCGCGACGCGGCACGAGGGCTTCGGCTTCCCGGTCGTCGAGGCGTTCGCGAGCGGCGTGCCCGTGGTCGCGACCGCGGCGCCCGCGATCGCGGAGATCGCTTCGGATGCGGCGCGTCTCGTCCCGGTCGATCGCACCGACGCGCTCGCCGACGCGATCCGCGACGTCCTTCGCGACCCCGCTCTCGCGGCCGAGCTGCGCGCGCGCGGCCTTCGGCGAGCGGCGCAGCACCGCTGGAGCGTCGCGGCTTCCGAGACGCTCCAGATCTACGAGGAGATCACGGGCCGACCGCTCCGCTGACGGACGCGCGAGTCGCGCCGCGATCGCGCGCCGGCGCACCGACGTTGGTCTGGCCGGGCGCGTGCGCTACGACGATCGATACGCCCGCATGCGCCGCCTCTGGACCTACCTCGTTCGCTACCGCGCCCGCGCCATCGCCGGATGCCTCTGCATCGTCGCGACGGCGTCGCTCGCGATGGCGATCCCCAGCCTGCTGAAGCACGCCGTCGACTCGATCGACCCGGCGCGCGCCGGCGGCGGCCTCCGGAGCGCCGGCTTCTACGCCGGCCTCGTGATCGCGATCGCGCTCGTACAGGCCGTGGTCCGGACGTTCTCGCGCTTCCTGATCTTCAACGTCGGCCGCGACATCGAGTACGATCTCCGGAACGACCTCTTCGCGCACCTCGAGCACCTGCCGGCGCAGTTCTACCTCACGCGCCCGACCGGCGACCTCATGTCGCGCCTCGTGAACGACATCGGCGCCGTCCGCATGATGCTCGGGCCCGGGATCCTGAACCTGCTGAACACGCCCGTCTACTACCTCTACGCGGTCACGATCATGGCCTCGATCGATCCGTGGCTGACGGTCGCGGCGCTGCTGCCGTACCCGATCATGCTGCTGGTCGTGAAGCGCTACAGCCGGCGGCTGATGGAGGGGACGCTGCGGGTGCAGGAGGGGCTCGCCGACATGAGCTCCCGCATCCAGGAGAACGTGAGCGGCATCCAGGTCGTGAAGGCGTACGCGCGCGAGGACATTGAGGTCCGCGAGTTCTCCGAGATGAACGCGCGCTTCCGGCGCGCCAGCCTGGAGCTCGGTCGCGTGCGCGGGATGCTGGCTCCGGTCTTCCGCTCGGTGAGCGCGCTCGGGATTCTGGTCGTGCTCTGGTACGGCGGTGCGCGCGTCGCGACCGGGAAGCTCACGATCGGCGACCTGGTCGCGTTCATCGGCTACCTCCACCTGCTCGCGTGGCCCACGATGGCGCTCGGCTGGATGCTGTCGATCGTGCAGCGCGGGCGCGCCGCGCTCCGCCGCCTCGACGAGATCTTCGCCGCGGAGGCCGAGATCGCGGATCCGGCGCGCGTCGACGGCGAGCCGGCGCTCGCCGCCGTCGGGCGCGGCGAGATCGAGCTCGCCGGCGTGTCGTTCGCGTATCCCTCCGCGCCGACGCGGCCGGTGCTGCGCGACGTCGACGTCCGGATCCCGGCGGGCGCGACGGTTGCGATCGTCGGGCGCGCCGGCTCGGGCAAGACGTCGCTCCTCCGCCTCCTGCCCCGGCTCTTCGACCCGACCGAGGGCGTCGTCCGGATCGACGGCCGCGACGTGCGCGACATCCCGCTCGAGATGCTCCGCCGCGCCATCGCGTTCGTGCCGCAGGACCCGTTCCTCTTCTCGACGTCGCTCCGCGCCAACATCGCGTTCGCGCGCCCCGAGGCGGCCGGCAACGGGGCGATCGTCGGCGCCGGCGACGGCGCGGCGAGCGAGCCGGTGCGGCGCGCCGCCGAGTGGGCGGCGGTCGCCGCGGACATCGACGACTTCCCGCGCCGCTACGGCACGATGGTCGGCGAGCGCGGCATCACGCTCTCGGGCGGGCAGAAGCAGCGCGTGACGCTCGCGCGCGCGCTCCTCGTCGACGACGCCCCGATCCTGATCCTCGACGACGCGCTCTCGAGCGTCGACACGCAGACCGAGAAGCAGATCCTCGAGGCGCTCGAGGAGCGGCGGCGCGGGCGCACGTGCCTGATCGTCGCGCATCGGCTGTCGACGGTGCAGGACGCCGATCTCATCCTGGTCCTGGACGGCGGGCGGATCGTCGAGCGCGGCGACCACGACTCGCTCCTGCGCGCCGGCGGGCTCTACGCCGAGCTCTTCCAGCGCCAGCAGATCAGCGAGGAGCTGGAGGCGATCTGACCCGGAGCGCTCCAGACACGCGCGCGCAGGCGGCGGAGAGCGGCGGCATCCACGCCGAGGCCGAGCTCGAGCGCGCCTACGACGCCGAGATCATCCGCCGGCTGTGGGCGTTCATCCGCCCCTATCGCGCGACCTTCTGGCTGTCGTCGGCGATCCTTCCGCTCACGTCGGCGCTGATGCTGGTGCAGCCGTATCTCCTGAAGCTCGCGATCGACCGCTACGTCGACAAGGGCGACGTCGCCGGGCTCGCGCGGATCGCCGGGTTCTTCTGCCTCGCGGTGATCGGCGAGTTCCTGGCGCTGTACTGGCAGTACTACTTGACGATGGTCGTCGCGCAGAACAGCCTCGCCGACCTCCGCCTCGCGCTCTTCGAGCACCTCGAGCGGCTGCCGCAGTCGTTCTTCGACCGGAACCCGGTCGGGCGGCTCGTCACCCGCCTGACGACCGACGTCGATGTGCTGAACGAGATGTTCGCGACCGGCTCGATGACGATCTTCATGGACGCGCTGACGCTCGTCGGCATCGTCGCCGTCATGCTGTGGATCGACTGGCGGCTCGCGCTCGTCACGCTCTCCGTCGTCCCGATCCTCCTGATCGCGATCGACTTCTTCCGCCGGCGCGCGCGCGTCACCTACCGCCTGATCCGGGAGCGCATCGCCCGCATCAACAGCTTCCTCCAGGAGGCGATCTCCGGGATGTCGGTGATCCAGGTCTTCGCGCACGAGCGCGCGACCTACGCCGAGTTCGAGGAGCTGAACCGCGCGCACCGCGACGCGTACCACCTCTCGAACGTCTACGAGGCCGCGCTCTTCTCGATCGTCGAGATGGTGAGCTCGATCTCGATGGCGGCGGTGGTCTGGTACGCGTCCGGGCGGATCATGGCCGGCGCCATCGCGTTCGGAACGCTGGTCGCATTCATCGAGTACATCCAGAAGTTCTTCATCCCGATCCGCGACTTCTCCTCGAAGTACGCGGTGCTGCAGTCCGCGATGACGGCCGGCGAGCGGATCTTCCAGCTCCTCGACACGCCGGCCGAGCCGGCGCCGCGCGCGCTCCCGCAGGTGCCCGCACGGGGCTCGCCCGAGCGCGGCTCCGTCCACTTCGACGAGGTCTGGTTCGCGTACAAGCGCGAGGAGTGGGTGCTGCGCGACGTCTCGCTCGCCGTGCGGCCCGGCGAGACGATCGCGATCGTCGGCGCGACCGGCTCGGGCAAGACGACGCTCACGAAGCTCCTGAACCGCTCGTTCGACGTGGCGCGCGGCGCGGTCCGGGTCTCGGGGATCGACGTGCGGGACTGGGACGTGACGGCGCTGCGGCGCGAGGTCGGGGTCGTGCTGCAGGATGCGTTCCTCTTCACCGGGACGGTCGGAAGCAACGTCGCGCTCGGCAACGCCGACGTGCCGCGCGAGCGGCTCGAGCAGGTCGTGGCCGCCGCGAACCTGTCGGAGCTGGTCGCTTCCCTGCCGCGCGGATTCGACGAGCCGATCCGCGAGCGCGGCAGCAACCTCTCCTCGGGACAGCGCCAGCTGCTCGCGATCGCGCGCGCTCTCGCCTACGACCCGGGCATCCTCGTGCTCGACGAGGCGACCTCGAGCGTCGACGCGGAGAGCGAGCGCCTCATCCAGGAGGCGCTCGAGCGGCTCCTCGCCGGCCGGACGGCGATCGTGATCGCGCACCGCCTCTCCACGATCGAGCGTGCCGATCGCATCGTGGTCCTGCACAAGGGGGAGGTCCGCGAGGTCGGCACGCACGCCGAGCTCCTCGCCCTCGGGCGGATCTACGCGCGGCTCTACGCGCTGCAGTACGCCGGTCCGCGCGAGGGGCGGCCGGCCGCGGGCACCGGCGAGCCGACGGCTTGACGGGCGCCCGGCGCTCGATTCCCCCCGGCATGCTTCGTGCCTCGCGCATCTCGCTCGCGCTCGCAGTCCTCGGCCTCGCGTCGCTCGTCGGCTGCGGCGGCTGCTCGCCCGCGTACGTCGCCCGCTCGGCGTACGAGGAGGCGCGCATCCTGTGGCGGCGCGAGCCGATCGCCGACGTGCTCGCGCGGCCCGATGTCGATCCCGACACGCGGAAGAAGCTCGAGACGCTGGTCGCGGCGCGCGCCTTCGCGCGCGACCAGCTCGGCCTCGACGTGGACGGCGCGTACGCGACCTACTCGAACGTCTCCGAAGGCGCGCTTCTCCAGGTCGTGTCGGCGTGCGAGCGGCTCCGCCTCCGGCCCTACACGTGGTGGTTCCCGATCATCGGCAGCGTCACCTACAAGGGCTACTTCTCGGAGGACGACGCGAAGGCGGAAGCGCGCCGCCTCGAGGAGGCGGGCTACGACACGTACGTCCGCCCGTCGCTCGCGTTCAGCACGCTCGGCTGGTTCGACGATCCCGTCCTCTCGAGCTGGCTCGTCGCCGATCGCGCGCGACTGGTCGAGCTCGTCATTCACGAGCTGCTCCACCGCACGACGTACCTCGCGGGCGAGACGGCCTTCAACGAGTCCTTCGCGAACTTCGTGGGCAATCGCGGCGCGATCGCATTCTTCACCGCGACCGAGGGCGAAGACGCGGCCGAGACGGAGGAGGCGCGGGCGACCTGGGCGGCCGAGCTGAAATCCTCCGATCACCTGATGCGCGCGATCGCCGAGCTGCGCGCGCTGTACGCGGCCGTCGCGCGCGAGCGCCGTCCGCTCGGGGTCGCGCTCGAGCAGCGCGATGCGATCTTCGCGCAGCTCGGGGATCCCAAGCGCATCAACAACGCCGTCATCCTCGCGCTCGCCGCCTACGAGGACCGGCTCGCGTGGTTCGAGGACGCGGCCGCGCGGAGCGACGACCTCCGCTCCGCGATCGCGCTCGTCCGCACGCGCTCCGAAGCCGACCGCGAACACCCGTGGCGCGCGCTCGCGCTGCTCGCCGGCCGGCCCGCGCCGGCCGAAGACGGCTCCGCGAGCGATCCCGGCAAGGACGCGCCCGGCGCTTGACGACCGGACCCCGACCCCGCGCCTCCCGCAGGGAGTGGGGCCTTCGGCTTTGCCGAACGGGGCGAGGGAAGCGTCTCCCTCGTTGAGATACCCTAACGCGGGCGCTCGAGCTCGAACCCGCGGATGAGCGCGTAGACGTGCGAGCGCGCGACCTCGAGCCGGCGCGCGGTCTCGCCGACGTGCCAGTTCGTCGCCTCGAGGGTCGCCCGCAGGAGCTGCGCCTGGAAGCGGCGCGTCGCCTCCTGGAACGTGAGCCCGGCGAGCGACGCGGGACCGTTCCCGTCGCCCCACGGGCGCGCGTCGCGCGCCACTGCGTCGGTCGGCGAAAAGACGTGCGCGGTCTCGACCTGCAGCACGCCGGCCGCCGCGGCGCGGATGGCGGCGGCCTCGACGGCGTGCAGCAGCTGTCGCACGTTTCCGGGCCATTCGGCGGCGGCGAGCGCGGACACGAGCTGCGGCGACAGCGTGAGCGTCGGGAGGCGATGTCGCGTGCAGGCCACAGCGCAGAAGTGGCTCGCGAGCTCGGCGATGTCCTCGCGCCGCTCCGCGAGCGTCGGGAGCCGGATCGGCAGCAACGCGAGCCGGTAGTAGAGGTCCTCGCGGAAGCGGCCCTCGCGCACGGCGGACTCGAGGTCCACGTTCGTCGCGGCCACGATGCGGAGGTCCGCCTGCACCGGGCGCGTCGACCCGAGGGGGTAGTAGACGTGCGACTGCTGGAGCTGGAGCAGCTTCGCCTGCGCCGACAGCGACAGCTCCCCGATCTCGTCGAGGAGAAGCGTGCCGCCCTGCGCGCCGGCGAGCTTGCCGTCCATGCGCCGGGAAGCCGTCGAATGAGCGCCCGGGAACGCGCCGAAGAGCTCGCTCTCGATCAGGCTCTCGGGGATGGCGGCGCAGTTCAGCTCGACGAAGGGACGACCGGCGCGCGCGCTGTTGTCGTGGATGATGCGCGCGATCTGGCTCTTCCCCGTGCCGGAAGGTCCGGTGAGGAGGACGTCGACGTCGAGCGGGGCCACCAGCGCGACTTCGCGCAGGACGTTCGCGAGCGCAGCGCTCCGCCCGATGACGCCCTCCACGCGCAGGCGATCGCGGAACGGCTGCGTGCGGTCCTGGTGCGCGCTCGCGAGCGAGCGCGCGATCAGACGCTCCGCGTACGGCGCGAGGTGGCGGGCGCACACCTCGACCTTGCGGCGATCGTCCTCCGAGAAGGGCTCCGGCTCGATCCGGCGCTGCAGGTAGAGGACGCCGATCGCCGGATTGCACCCGATGGGCGCACAGAGGACGGCTTCGATGCGCGCGTCGCGCACGCTGCTGCGCCGCTCGAAGCGCTCGTCGCGCGACGCGGATCGCGTGACGACCGTCTCGCCGGACTCGAGCGCGAGCGCGATGATCCCGGTCGAGATGGTCCGGCGGACGCTCGCGACGTCGTCCGCGGTGAAGCGGTGCGCGGTCCACCAGCGGCACCCGTCCTCGCCGTCGCGGAGCTCCAGATACCCCTGGTGCGCGCCGACGGCCTGCGTGACGAGCGCGAGCGCGTCCTCGACGAACCGCTCGACGTCCTCGCACTGACCGAGGCGGAGGAGGGCGAGGTAGAGATCGCGCTCGCGCTCGAGGCGAGCGACGCGCTCGGAGTCGGCCGCGACCGGCTCCGGGTCGGCGCGGCCGGCGGCGACCGGCGGCGCCGGCCGCGCGGTCGGCGCGGGTCGCGATTGTCCGTCCGCGCTCGAGCCGAGCGCGGGCTGTTCCGTCAGGGCCATGCGTCGCCCCCCTCCGAGGCCGGTGATCGCGCCTCACTATCACCGATCGGCACGCATCCGGAATGCACCAAGTGTGCCGGCGACGTCGTCCCGCCGGCGGTACCGCGGCGGAAGGGATTCTGGAATTCGAGCAGCTTCGGTACGGAATCCCGCTCCACCGCCGTGGAAGCCGAATGTGGCCCAGGGCTCGACGACGGCTGCAATGGCATGCGCCTTGCGCGTTCCACGTTGGCAGACCGCGCCCCCGCGGCAGCCGGGAGACGCCCGACGCCGACCCGCGACCATGGACCCGACCCTCGCCGCTCGACGTCGGCCATCGATCGGGGAGGACGAAGCGGCGGCGATCTCCGCCGACGCGCTGGTCGCGCTCGTGGCGCTCGCGCGCGGCGTGCTCCGATCGGGCGCGATGCCGGGATCACCCGCCGGCCAGGCCGCGCTCGCGGACTGGGTCGTGAGCCTCGACGTCGCGGGACGAGACGTGAGCGCCGCGCGGCGCGGTAGGGCGTGAGCGCCGCGCGGCGCCTAGGGGATGTCACGCGGTTGACACCGGCCCCACCGACCGTCAAAGCCGGGGCAGGGTATGCGCGTCCTCTTCTACTACCGCGGCATCGAGAATCTGGGGGTCGGATACTTGATGTCGATGCTCAAGACGCACGGCCATGAGATCGACCTGATCTTCGACCCGGGCCTCGACGACAACCTCTTCGTCAAGATGCCGCACCTGGCGTGGATGAACCGCCACGAGGCGCTGCTCGAGCGCGCGATCGCATTCAAGCCCGACCTGGTCGCGATGGGGTGTCTCACGAACCTGTACCCGTTCGCGCGGAAGATGGCGGAGCAGCTGAAGCGAGCGCTCGGCGTCCCGATCGTGGTCGGAGGCCACCACGCGCAGGCGCTCCCCGAGTTCATCCTGCAGGACGCGAACGTCGACGTCGCGTGCATCGGCGAGGGCGAGCTGGCGCTCCTCGAGCTCGTCCGCCGGATGGAGAGCGGCGAGGACTACAGCGACGTCCCGACGCTGTGGGTGAAGAAGGACGGCGTCATCCATCGCAACCCGATGGGTCCGCTCGAGAACGACCTCGACAAGCTCCCGTTCCCCGAGAAGCAGCTCTGGTTCGAGTACGGCTGCTTCAAGGACAACCTCGAGGTCTTCACGGGTCGCGGCTGCCCCTTCAAGTGCACGTTCTGCAACATCCACTACCAGCGCGAGATCTTCAAAGGGCAGGGCGATTTCCTGCGCAAGCGCTCGATCGCGAACGTCATGCAGGAGCTCGAGCAGAACCTCGCTCGCTACGACGTCAAGTACGTATCGGTGCACGACGACAACTTCACCACCAACCCGCGCTGGGTGGAAGAGTTCTGCGAGGAGTACCGCCGCCGCGTGAACCTCCCCTGGTACTGCTTCGGTTACCCGACGACGATCAAGCCGAAGCTCGTCCAGGCCATGAAGGCGGCGAACTGCCACACGATCTTCATGGGCGTCGACTCCGGGGATCCGGATCTCCGCCGCTCGCTCATGGAGCGGCCGATGAGCGACGAGCTCATCTACCGCTCCGCCGCCCTCGTCAAGCAGGCGGGCATCGGCCTCCAGGTCTCGTGCATCTACGGCAACCCGGGCGAGACGCCCGAGCAGATGATGAAGACGCTCGCGATGGTCGACCGCATCCGGCCGACGCAGAGCTCCGCGTACATCTTCTACCCGTTCCCGAAGACGAAGATGTACGAGGCATCGGTCGCGATGGGCGTCCTCGACGAGGAGGGACAGCGGAAGGTCCGCGAGGGGATCTCGGGATACCACCACGAGTCGATCCTGAGGCACCCGCACAAGGAGCTCGCCGAGACGCTCGCGAAGATCACGCCGGTGTACGCGCGGAGCCCCGAGCGCCTGAAGCCCGCCATCCGCTGGATCATCGAGCGGCGGATGAAGCGCCTCGCGCTGCTGCTCTATCTCGTGCTCATCCCGCTCACGTTCCCGTACCTCGGGGTCGAGGGCATCAAGGTGACGCTCCGGATGGCGTGGACCTCGGTCACCGGCCGCCGCCGATCCACCATCCTGCCGCACAAGATCGCCCGCGACGCGCACGGCGCCGCCGACCGCCAGGCCGCCTAGCGGGCCTTGGACCGGCCCGGCGCGCGCGCTATTCCGGCCGTGCGGCGACCGCGGCTTTGTGCGAGCGGGCGGCCGCCGCAGCCGCCATGACGGTCCGCGAGGCGATGGGCGAGTTCTTCGAACGCCGCGGGATCAAGCCGCGCGACGAGAGCGTCGACGAGTGGCTCCGGGAGAAGTGGGCCTACACGGCGATCGGCAGCCACCGGATCCCGATCAAGCCGCTCTACGGCTACAAGAAGGTCGTCATCCTGCACGACGTCCACCACCTCGTGGCCGGCTACGACACGAGCTGGATCGGCGAGCTCGAGGTCGCTGCGTGGGAGCTCGGGAGCGGCGGCTGCGGCCCGTACCTCCTCATGTGGAACAACCGCATCCTCGCGTTCCTGATCGGGCTCCTGGTCGCGCCCGTCCGCACCCTGCGGGCGTTTCGCCGCGGCCGGACGCAGCGCAACGTCTATCGCTTCGACTGCCGGACGCTGCTCGGACGCGACATCGACGAGATCCGGAAGTGGGTCGGAGCCGCGCCCGGCGCGGCGACCGCCTGATCCCGGGCGCAAGACCCCTCGCGACCCGATCGCGGGCGACGTTTCGCGCGCCGCGCCGAGGCGCTATCGTACCCGGCGGCCATGGACCCGCCGCGCTTCGCCGTCGACCGCATGCTCGGGCGCCTCGCGCGCTGGCTCCGGCTCCTCGGCTTCGACGCGATCTACCGCGCCGACCTGCCCGGCGCGCAGCTCGCGACGCTCGCCGCGCGCGAGGGCCGCGTCGTCCTGACACGCGACCGCCGCCTCGCGCGAGCGCGCTCGCGCGCGCCGATCGTGTGCTTGCTGGAGGACCGCTTTCGCGACCAGCTCCGCGAGCTCGACCGCGTGCACCCGCTCGCGCCGTCGCCCGATCGGCCGCCGCGCTGCGCCGAGTGCAACGAGCCCGTCGTGGCGGTCGCACCGGCCGACGTCCCGGCGAGCGTCCCGCAATACGTGCGCGCGACCCAGCGCGAGTTCCACCGTTGCCCGCGCTGCCGGCGGACGTACTGGCCGGCGACCCACTGGCAGCGCATGCAGGCCGAGGTGGCGGACCTCGGTCTCCGGTCCGACGCGGGCGACCCGCCGGCCCCGGTGACGGCCACGTGAGGCGCCCGGCGCGGCAGGAGCTCCTGTCCGGGACGGGCGGCGTCCCGGTCGGCCCGTGCCCGACGTGCGAGCGCGAGGTGCTCGCATACCTCGCCGACGGCCACGACGCGCTCGGCGACGGCCACGACCCCTCACCCGCGTACGCGTGCGTGCACTGCGGCGGCGCGCTGCGCGTCGTTCACCTGCGCGACGAAGGCGATCTCGCCGGCCTCGGCTATGCCGTCACCGATCCGCTCGCCGCCGGCTGCGGTACGGGCTGCGCGGCCGGAGGCTGCGCCAGCAAGCCGCGCGCGCCCGGGATCGACGACCTGCTCGCGCGCTACCGCCGGCTCGCCTGAGACCCCGGTCGCTTCACGCGCGGCCGAGCTGTCGCAGCCCCTCGTAGACGACGACCGAGACCGCGTTCGCGAGGTTCAGGCTCCGCACGGCGCGGCCCGACATCGGGATCCGCCAGAGCGGTGCGAGCCGCCGCCGGAGGTCGTCCGGAAGCCCGCGCGCCTCGCCCCCGAACACGAGCGCGTCGTCGGCGCGAAACGCGATGCGCGTGTACGACTTCTCGCCGTGCGCGCTGAACGCGATCACCCGCTCGGGCCGGCGAGCGGCCACGAAGGCGTCCCAATCGGCATGGACCGAGAGGCGTACGTGCGGCCAGTAGTCGAGGCCGGCGCGCTTCAGGTAGCGGTCCTCGAGCGAGAACCCGAGCCGCCCGACCAGGTGGAGTGGGCTCTCGGTCGCCGCGCACAGGCGCGCAATCGAGCCGGTGTTCTGCGGGATCTCGGGTTCGACGAGGACGACGTCCACCGGAGAGGCGCGCTCCGGTCAGCGCGCGGCCACGCGCGCGCGCGCGATCTCGTGCCGGACGCCGCCCTCCGCGGGCAGGAAGAAGCGTCCTGCGTCTTCCTCCGCGTGCGCGAGCAGGTCGGCCTGGGCCGAGCGGAGGAACCGGGCGGCGAGGCTTCCTTGCTTGACGTCGCAGTAGAGCACGTCTTCGTCGCCGAGCCTGAGCGTTCCGGCGTCGAGCGGCTCGCGCGTCCCGTCGTTGAGGGTGATGTTGAAGCCACCGTGCGGTAGCGGGTCGACGCGCGCGACGACGAACGGCGTGTCGTCGACCACGATCGGCGCGCGCTCGTCGCCGACGACGAGCCACCACGCGCCGTCGTCGCGCCGCACGACGTGGCGCGAGAACAGGTCCGCGATGCGGCGGTTCTCGATCGGCGCATCGTCCGCGTACCACCGGCCATCCTTCCCGAATCGGATGGTGTGGCTCTCGATCGCCCAGAAGCCCTTCACATCGTCGTCCTAGCGCGCGCGCGCGGATGGGCCAACGCGCCCGGGTCCGTGGCGCGTCCGGAGCCGATCCGATATGTCGGGCGTGCGCGATGATCCCGGTCCTCGTCCAGCTGGGCCCGATCCGGCTCTACAGCTTCGGCGCGATGCTGGCTCTCGCGTTCCTGGCGGCCGGCATGGTGGTCGAGAACGGCCTCGAGCGCCGCGGGCTCGATCGCGGACACGTGACGCCGATCGTGCTGTGGGCGGCGATCGGTGGCATCGCCGGGTCACGCGTGCTCGCGCTCGTGAACGACTGGCGAGATTTCGTCGCGGCGCCGCTCGAGCGGCTCGTGACCGGCGCGGGCTTCGTCTGGTACGGCGGGCTCGTCGGCGGCTTCGTCGCGGTGTCGGCCTACATTCTCCTGCGCGGCCTGCCGTGGCTCGTCGTCGTCGACGCGATCGCTCCCGGGCTCGCGCTCGGGCAGGCGATCGGACGCATCGGCTGTCAGCTCGCGGGCGACGGCGACTGGGGCGCCGTCTCGACCGCACCGTGGGCGATGGCGTACCCGCGCGCCATCTTCGGCTGGGATCAAGCGCCCGGCGTGCTCGTCCACCCCGCGCCCGTGTACGAGAGCCTCCTCTACAGCGCGATCTTCCTCGTCCTGCTGCGGCTCTCGAAGCAGGCGGATCGCCTGGCGCCCGGGACGGTGCTCTTCGCGTACCTGATCTTCTCCGGGATCGCGCGCTTCGCGATCGAGTTCGTGCGCATCGAGCCGCGGGTCTGGCTCGGCTTCACGGAGGCGCAGTGGTTCGGCGTGGCGACCGTCGCCGCAGGCCTCGTGGGGCTCGCGTGGGCGGGACGCCGTCAGCGGCGGCTCTCCGCCGCGCTCGGCGCGGTCGTGCTGCTCGCGTCCGTGGTCGGCGCGGGATGCGCCGGCGGAAAGACCGCGCCCGACTTCGTGGCGCAGGACCTGTCCGGGCAGGCGGTCCGCCTCTCCGCGTTCCGCGGCAAGGTCGTCTTCCTGAACCTCTGGACGACCTGGTGCCCGCCGTGCCGGCAGGAGATGCCGGCGATGCAGCAGCTCGCGCAGAAGCTCGCCGGCGACGGCTTCGTCATGCTGGCGGTGAGCGAGGACGACGAGGGCGCGCCGGTCGTGAAGAAGTTCGTCGACGAGATGAAGCTCACGTTCCCGGTGCTCGTGGACTCGACCGGCGAGGTCGGCCGGCGCTTCGCGATCACCGGCTACCCGGAGACCTTCATCATCGACCGCGAGGGCCGGCAGGTCGCGCGCTTCATCGGCCCGCGCGACTGGCGCGACCCCGCGATCGAGCGCGACCTGAAGACGCTCGTCGACACCGGCCGCTGGGTCCGCGGCCCCGACGGGGGAGGGGCGTAGGGCGGCAACTACCGGAATCTGGCGAGGGCCTGCTTCGCCTTCTTGATGCTGCTGACGCGCAGGTAGATCGTCGCCGTCCCGCGGTTCGGCGTGCTCGCGTACATGTAGTCGATGTTGACCTTCGCCTTCCCGAGCCGGCGGGCGATCTCGGCGAGCGCGCCCGGTCGGTTCTCCGCGGTGACGGCGACGACCTCGTTCTCGAACACGAGGACCCCGCCGGCCCCGAGGAGGTGGATGGCGCGGCCGGGGTCGCTCACGACCAGCCGGACGACCGAGTGGTCGACGAGGTTCGCGACCGTGACGGCTTCGACGTTCACTTTGGCGCGCGCGAGGTCCGCGCACACCTCGGCCAGGACGCCCGGCCGGTTTTCGAGGATCAACGAAAGCTGGCGCTCCACCCGCATGGCCCCTCCCCCCTGACCGGTTTGTCGGCTCCCTATGCTAGGAGCGGCCGCCCGCCGGGGGAAGTGCCCGCCGGTTGACGATGCCGCCCGCCTGTGTCACGCTGAAATTGAAATTCGTTTTCATCGGTAAGTCGATGCGGATTCCCGTCCTTCTCGCGCTCCTGACGGCCGCGCTCGCGGCCGCTGCGTGCACGCGCGAGGACAGTCCGACCGCTCCGTCGCCGCCGGCCGCCAGCGCGGACGGCGCCGCGAGCGCGGGTGCGGCCCCCGCCGCGACCGCGGCCCTCACGGCGTCGACCGCCGACGAGCTCGCAGCGACCGCGGCGACCGTCAAGCTCGTCGGGCAGGAGTACGCGCTCGCGGTGGACGACAAGGGTGCGATCAAGGACGACACGGAACTCGCCGAGGCAGAGTTGTTCGCCGATCAGGCGCGGCTCAAATACCAGCGGGTCGCGCCGCAAGTCAAAGCGCCGGCGGCCGACGTCGCGCGCGCGCAGACCGCCATCGACGCGCTGTCGGACGCGGTCGGCAAGAGGCGCGCGGCGCCCGAGGTGGTCGCGCTCGCGCGCGCCGCGGCGCAGGCGGTGACGGCGATCGCGCCCGCGGACGCCGCGGCGACCGCGGGCATCCGCGCCGCGACCGGCCAGGCGGATCGCGCGATCGAAAGCGAGAAGCTCGCCGGCGACTACCGGATCGGCGTCTTCGCGGAGCCGCCGCGCCGCCTCTTCCGCCGCGCCGCCGACGGCACCGTCGCCGAGGAAGCGCGCGACCCGCACGCGACCGCGTACCTCGCGGTCGTGCTCCGCGAGCAGCGGACGAAGCGCTTCCTCCCCGACGCGGTCGTGAGCGCCGAATGGCTCGCGCCCGACGGCACGGTCGTCTCGCGCGGCGAGCTCGCCGCCGTCTGGGGCGACTTCCCGCACTACGGCGCGAACGTCGATCCGGGCGGCGAGAAGGGCACGCTCCGCGTGCACGTCGAGCCGCCGCACCATGCGCGCCACGGCGACATGCTGGCGCGCGTCGCGAAGCCCGCCGACGCCTCGTTCGAGTTCTCGGCGACACGTGGCCGGCCGGTCTTCCCGCGCGATCCCCCGACCCCCATCGACGGCGACTACGCGATCGGCGACGACGTCCTGCAGGGCTTCGCGGAGGCGCGGAAGGTGGTCGACGCCGGCGGCTATCGCCTCGGCTTCATCACCGAGCCGCCGGAGCCGATCTGGCTGTGGGCGTCCGGGCCGGAGCTCAAGGCGGTCCGGCCGGAGGACACGCATCACCTCGAGGTCGTGCTGCAGGACCGCGCGTCGGGGCTCCTCGTCCCGAGCGCGACGGTCACGCTCGAGATCGCGCCGAAGGGCGGCGGGAAGCCGATCGTCGTCCCGATGCACTCGCTCCTGTCGGCGTTCCAGCACTACGGCGAGACGCTGCGCGTCCCGCCGGGCGACTACGCCGTCTCGATCGACGTGCAGCCGCCCGCGCTGGCGTCCGCCGACGCGCCCGACTTCCTCGCGCCGGCGCGCACCGCCTTCGACTGGCACGTCGATGCGCCGGCGGCCGCCGATCGGCCGGGCGCGCCGGCCGCCGGATGAGAGGGAAGACGAGCCGCCGCCGCGAGCGCGCACCGGGAGGGAAGCGGAGAGACCATGACGACACGACGTAGGATCCTCCTCGGGTTGGCCGTCCTCGCCGCGGTCTTCGCGCTCGCCGTCGGCCGCGCCACCGCGACTGCTGCCACCGAAGGCCGCGACGACGTGGCGAGCCTGCGAGCGACCCTCGATCAGGCGCGCGACCTCTACGCGAGCGACCCGACGCGCGCGCGCGAGCTCGCCGGCGACGCGTTCCTCCGGTTCGAGTCGTCGGGACTCGACAAGACGCTCGCGAGCCGCGACCCGTCGGCCTACAAGACCCTCGAGTCGACGTGGCTCAAGCTCGTGTCGGCGATGCGGGCGGGCGCGCCGCGCTCCGAGATCGCGTCGCTCCACGAGAGCCTCGTGGGTCAGCTCGCCGGCGCGGCGCCGCGCGCCGCCGGCGGAGCGGGCGCGCTCTTCGCGAACGCGCTCGTGATCATCCTGCGCGAGGGCTTCGAGGCCATCCTCATCCTGTCGGCGGTCGCGGCCGCGCTCCGGTCGGGCGGGCGGCCCGAGGGGCTGAGGCCGCTCGCGCTCGGGGCGGGCGTCGCCGTCGTCGCGAGCCTCGCGCTCGCCGCGGGCGCGGCCGCCTTCGGCGGCTTCGGCGCGCACGGCGAGCTCATCGAGGCGATCACGTGTCTCGTCGCCGTCGTCGTCCTCTTCCTGACGTCGTACTGGCTGATCTCGCGCGTCGAGGGCCGCCGCTGGCAGAAGTTCATCCGCGACGCGGTCGCGCGCGCGGCGGCCGAGGACCGGCGCGGGAGCCTCTTCGCGCTCGCCTTCCTGGTCGTGTTCCGCGAGGGCTTCGAGACCGTCCTCTTCTACCAGGCGCTCGCGCTCGAGGGCGCCTCCATCGCGGGCGGCACGGCGAGCGTCGCCGGCGGCCTCGTGCTCGGGCTCGTCCTGCTCGCGCTCCTGTGGGCGGGGATCACGTGGTTCGGCCTGCACGTCCCGGTCCGGCAGTTCTTCACGATCACGGGCGCGCTCCTCTACCTGCTCGCGATCAATTTCGCGGGCGTCGGGATCCGCGAGCTGCAGGAGGCGGGATGGCTGACGCCGGCGCCGGTCGCGTGGTTCCCCGAGGTGGCGTGGCTCCGCGACTGGCTCGGCGTCGTTCCGGACGCGCAGGTGCTCGCGGCGCAAGGCGTGCTCGTCGTCGCCGTCCTGGCGGGGCTGGTCGTGTCGCGCCTGCGGGGCGCGGGCGACGTGCCGGGCACCGCGCGCCATGCCGCGTGACGCGCTCGCGCGCGGCGCGCTCGTCGCGGCGCTCGTCGTACGCTGCGGCGCGAGTGCGGTCGCGCTCGCCGAGGACCTGCCTGCGGAGTTCGCCGGGCGCGCGAATCCGCTGGCGGCGGATGCCGCCGCCGGGACGCGCGGGCGCGCGCTCTTCCTCGACAACTGCGCACCCTGTCACGGTGAGGCGGCGGACGGCCGCGGCCCGGCCTCCGCGGGCCTGACGCCGCCGCCGGCGAACCTCGCGGGCCCCGACATCGTGCCCGCGCACAGCGACGCCTATCTCTTCTGGCGCATGAGCGTCGGAAAGCGCGGGTCCGCGATGCCGTCGTTCCAGCATTCGCTGTCGGAGACCGAGCGCTGGGAGATCGTCGCGTACCTGCGCTCGCTCGCCGAGCGGTCCCGCATCGCCGCCAAGCCTCCCGGCAAGAGCTGAATCACGGCCCGAAACCCGCGCCGGCCCTTGCAGTCCGTCGCGATCTGCGCGACACGGTTCGCGGGGACGGGGGGGCCGCATGGTGCGCTTTTTCCACGTCGCGCGCTCTTTTGCGGGCGTCGACGTGCTGGTCGACGTCCACCTCACGATCGAGCGGGGCGACCTCGCCCTCGTGACCGGGATGGCGGGCGCGGGGAAGACGACGCTCGCGCGCCTCCTGCTCGGCCTCGCTACGCCGCGACGCGGCTGGGTCACGGTCGACGGGCTCGTCCTCGGCGGCAGCCCGCCCGACGTGCTCGCCGGGCATCGCCGCCGCATCGCGGCGATCCCGCAGGACCCGGAGCTCGTCGGAGATCGCAGCGCGCTCGACAACGTGGCGCTCGCGCTCGAGGTCGCCGGGGTGCGGCCCGCCGACGCGCGCCGCCGCGCCGGCCTCGCGCTCGAGCGCCTCGGCCTCCGGCCGATCGCCGCCCGCCCCGCCGGCGCGCTTTCGCGCGGCGAGCGGCAGTGGGTCGCGATCGCGCGCGCTCTCGTCCGGTCCGACGCCTCGCTGGTGATCGCCGACGAGCCGGCCGACGGCCTCGACGACGCCGACGCGCGCCTCGTGGGCGAGCTCCTCACGGAGCAGCACGCGCATGGCAAGACCGTGATCCTCCTGAGCCGCGCCGATCGCGTGCCCGGCGTCTGTGCGCCCCGCATCTTCGACCTCGAGGACGGGCGGGTCGCCGAGCGCGCGCTCGAGGCGCCTCGCCAGCTCCGCGCGTCGTGATGCAGCGCTTCCTCGGCGCGGCGTGGGCGCGACGCCTCGCGGGCGGCGCGAGCCTGCTCGTCCTCGTGGCCTTTCTCGCCGGAGCGATGGCCGCGGCCGGGATGGCCGCGCTCGCGCGCGGCTCGGCCGAGCGCGCGCGGGTGCCGGACGAAGCGCTCTACTACGTCGTCGTGCGGTCGGCGCTCGCGGACGGAGCCGCGCAGGCGCTCGCGGCGGGTCCCGGGCTCCGCGTCGTCGGCGATCGATCGCTCGCCGAGCTGCTCGAGCGCTCGGGCGGCGCCGGTGCTCCGGACCGCCTGCGCGTGATCGAGGTGGCGGCGCGACTCTCGGGGATCGCGGGCGAACTGCCCTCCACCGTCGCCGCGATGCGCGCGGTCGACGGCGTGGTCGACGTCATCGACGTGAACGCCCGCGAGCGAGCCGCGCTCACGCCCGAGCGCGCGCGCCGCTGGACGGTCGCCGGGGCACTGCTCGCGCTGACCGCCGCCGCCGCGCTCCTGATCGGGGTGGCGCGGACGGCCGCGGTCGCCGTGCGCGAGGCGCGCGAGGAGATCGCGGTCCGCATCTTCCTCGGCGCGGATTTCGGCTCGCTCTGGATGCCGTTCGCGGCGTCCCTCGCGATCGCATCGTGTCTCGGCGTCGCGACCGCGATCGCGGCGGCCGCCACGATCGCGCGGGCGCTGGAGATCGATCTGGCGACACCCGGCGCGACTGCCGTCTGGGCGGGGGATCGCTGGGTCGGCGCGCTCGCGACGCTGGCCGCCCTTGGCGCCGCGAGCGCCGTCGCCGCAGCCGTCGCGCGGCGGGCGGTGGGTCGACTGGCGCGTCCGGTGCCTGCGGCGTCCGGCATGGCGGCCCCGGCCGCCGCGGCGGCGGCGTCCGCGGTCTTCCTCCTGGTAGCGCGCCACCCTGCCGTCGCGTCCGCGGACTGGGCGAACGACCCCGCGAGCCTGCACCGGATCGGGCGCGAGCTCGCGGTGAGCCGGCGCGCGCTCCATCAGGCCGAGGCGGCGCTCCTCGTGAGCGAGCACCGGGCGGTGCGCGCCGTCGCCGCCGGCGATCCGACCGCGGTTCGGCTCGCCGCCGCCGAGGTCGCCGTCGAGGCCCAGCAGGTCGACCGCTGGCGCGCCTCGCGCGACGCGCTCGTCACCCTGCGCGGCGAGCTCCGGGACCACCGCCGGGCCGAGCGGGCGCCCGGACCGCCGATCGTCCCGAGGCTCCGGCCGGTCGCGGGCGGCCTGGAGGTCGGGTTCGGCGAGACCGCCGGCCGGCGCTTCGGGCGGGGATTCCGGAACGGCGTCGCCCTCCGGACGCGCCCCGGGGAGCTCGTCCGGGCCACGGCGGCGGGTCGCGTGGCGTATGCTGGGGAGCTTGCCGGCAGCGGGCGGGTCGTCGTCCTGAGCCACGGGCGGCGGACGTACAGCGTGTACGCGCGGGTCGGGGAGCTGCTCGTCGCGCGCGGCATGCAGGTCGCGCCCGGCGAGCCGATCGCGCGCGCGTCCGCGGAAGCGGGCCTTCTCTACTTCGCGGTGCGCGAGCGCGGGCGGTCCGTCGACCCGCTGCGCTGGCTGCGGTCCGCGGGTGGATCGGCGGGTGGCACGGAAAGCAGTTGATTTTCGCGGGATCGCGCGAGCGAAGGGCCGGGCGATGCGCTATCCTGCCGCGGCGAGGTTGCGCCGTTCGCGGCCCGCTGGGAGAACGTTCTGATGAGGTATCCGTCGGGCGCCGGACGTCGTCGCGCCACCCTGACCATGCTCGCGTTCGCGCTCTGCATGGCCGTCCTGTTTTCGGGCGGCCGCGCGGTCGAGCGCGTCGCCGCGGTTCCAAAGGAGACCTACGACGATCTCGAGACCTTCACGAACATCCTCTCGATCGTCCAGAAGAACTACGTCGACGACGTCACGACCAAGCAGCTCCTCGAGGGCGCCGTCAACGGCATGCTCGGCTCGCTCGATCCCCACAGCGCGTACTTGACGCCCGAGCTGTACAAGGAGCTTCAGGTCGACACCAAGGGCAGCTTCGGCGGGCTCGGCATCGAGATCACCAACCGGAGCGGCGTGCTGACCGTCGTCTCCCCGATCGAGGACACGCCCGCCGCGAAGGCCGGGATCCAGCCGGGCGACCAGATCATCAAGATCGACGGCGAGCTCACGAAGGACATGTCCCTCGTCGACGCCGTCAAGAAGATGCGCGGGCCGCGCGGCTCCAAGGTGACGATCACCGTCAAGCGCGAAAACGTCCCGCAATTCCTCGACTTCACGCTGACGCGCGAGAACATCCACATCCAGAGCGTCAAGTGGAAGAACCTCGGGGACGGGTACGGCTACGTCCGCGTGACGCAGTTCCAGGAGCGGACCGGCCAGACGCTCGAGGAGGCGATCAGCCAGATCTCCGGCGGCAACGACGCGAATTTGCGCGGCCTGGTCCTCGACCTCCGCAACGATCCCGGCGGCCTCCTCTCGCAGGCCGTCCAGGTCGCCGACGCGTTCCTCGAGTCGGGGATGATCGTCTACACCGACGGCCGGCTCGAGAACCAGAAGCAGAAGTACTTCGCGCACAAGCCGGGTAGCCACAGCGACTTCCCGATGATCGTGCTCGTGAACGGCGGCACCGCGAGCGCGGCGGAGATCGTCGCCGGGGCGCTGCAGGACCACAAGCGCGCGCTCGTGCTCGGAATGCAGACGTTCGGCAAGGGCTCGGTCCAGACCATCCTCCCGCTCGACGACCAGTCCGCGCTGCGCCTGACGACGGCGCGCTACTACACGCCGAACGGCCGCTCCATCCAGGCGACCGGCATCACGCCCGACATCGTGATGGAGAACAACGTCCAGCTCGTGCGCGGCAGCGAGAGCAAGAAGAACGAGGCGCTCCTCCTGCGCGAGGAGAACCTGCCGAAGCACCTCGACAACCCGAGCGGCGGCGCCGGCGAGGCTCCCGAAAAGGAGAAGCCGGAAAAGCCGAAGCCCCAGAGCATCAAGCAGGAGCCGCAGTCGAAGGAGCCGGCGGCGCCGCCCTCCGAGGGCGAGCCGGGCGACGAGGCGGACCAGGCGGCGGGCACCGTGCTCGGCGAGCCGGGCAAGGACCCGCAGCTCGATCGCGCGCTCGAGCTGCTCAAGAGCTGGCAGGTCTTCAAGACGCTGGTCGCGAAGAAGGGCTGACCCGACGGAACCGCCGGCGCGCGCGAAGCAACAAGCGCTTCTGTTCCCGCCGCGCCTCCCGGAAGCGGCGCCCGCGCAGGTCCCCGCGGGCGGCGTCGCCGCACGCGCTCCGGCGCCCGTCGCGGGCGACGGCGCGGCGCATGGGCGCCCCGCTCACGAGCGCGTCGCCCGGGATCCCGCCGCTCGGGTTGGCGGCGACCCCGCGGCGCGCGAGCCGGCGCGCGAGCGCCCCGAGCGCCGGGCGCTCACCGTCACGCAGCTCGTCGCGCGCATCCAGCACGCTCTTCACGCGAGCTTCCCGCCGCGCCTGTGGGTCGAGGGCGAGATCTCCGGCTTCAAGCGGCACGCGCGCGGCTTCGGGTTCTTCTGCCTGAAGGACGGCGAAGCGCAGGTCGAGGCGATGATCTGGAGCAACGACCTCGCGGCGCTCCGCTTCACGCCGAGCGACGGCCTGCACGCGCTCGTCCTCGTCCGGAAGGTGGACTTCTACGCCGCCCAGGGTCGCCTCCGGCTCATCGTCGAGCGCATCGAGCCGCACGGGGTCGGGGCGCTCCAGAAGGCGCTCGAGGAGCTCACGCGGAAGCTCGAGGCCGAGGGCCTCTTCGCGGAAGCGCGGAAGCGCCCGCTGCCCCTCCTTCCCGCGACCGTCGGGATCGCGACCGCGCTCGGCGGCGCCGTGATCCACGATCTCCTGACGGTTCTCCGCCAGCGCTTCGCCGAGCGCCGCGTCCTGATCCGGCCGTGCCGCGTCCAGGGCGACGGCGCGGGCGCCGACGTCGCAGCCGCGATCGCCGACCTCGATCGCTTCGGCGGCGTCGACGTGATCGTGGTGGCGCGCGGCGGCGGATCGGCCGAGGACCTGTGGGCGTTCAACGACGAGCGAGTCGTGCGTGCGATCGCGCGCGCGCGGGTTCCGGTCGTATCGGCGGTGGGGCACCAGTCGGACTGGACCCTCGCCGACCGGGTCGCCGACCTCCGGGTCGCGACGCCGACGGCGGCCGCCCAGCGCGTCATGCCCGAGCGGCGCGCGCTCGCGGAGAAGCTCGCCGAGCTCGAGCGCCGGCTGCGGGACGGCCTGCAGCGCCGCGTCGCGTACGCGAGCTCGCGCGTCGAGACGCTCGAGGCGCGGCTCGGGAGCCCGCGGGGCCAGCTCGAGCAGCGCCGGCTTCGCATCGAGGCCCTCGTCGCGCGCGCGTCGCACGCGCTCCGGACGCGCATTCCGAACGCGCGCGGACGACTCGTGGGGCTCGCCGCCGCGCTCCGGCACGGCGCGCCCGACGCGCCGGCGCGTCGCGCGGATCTGGATCGCCTCGCGCGCCGGCTGGTCGTCGCCCACGAGAAGCGTGCCGAGCGCGCGAGCGCGGAGCTGCGGCACGTCGCGGGTCGACTCGACGCCCTGTCGCCGCTCGCCGTCCTGGCGCGCGGGTTCGCGCTCGCTCGCCGCGCCGACGGGTCGATCGTGCGCGACGCCGCGGTCCTCGCGGTCGGCGAGCCGCTCGACGTGCGCTTCGCGCGCGGCACGGCGCGCGCGGCCGTGCTAGAGGTCGCGCTCGAGGACGACGCGACGACCGCCGCGCGCGAGCGCGCGCCGCGGGCCGCCGTGCGGCGACCGGAGGACGAGTGAGCGAGCGGAGCGATCTCGACGGCCTGAGCTTCGAGGCCGGCATGAAGGAGCTCGAGGCGATCGTCGCGCGGCTCGAGCAGGGCAACCTCCCGCTCGAGGACTCGCTCCAGGCCTTCGAGCAGGGCGTCGCCGTCCTGCGCGTGCTCCAGACGCGCCTTTCGGAGGTCGAGCGCCGCGTGGAGATCCTGACGCAGGCGGCCGACGGCGCGCTCCGCGCGCGCGAAGCGGGCCCGCTCGCGAAGTGACCGACGCCGAGATCGAGCGCTGGGTCGCGGCGCGCCGGCGCGAGGCGGAGTCCGCGCTCCGCGCCATTGTCCGGAACGGCCGCGGCTGGCCGCCGCGGCTCCGCCAGGCGATGGGCTACGCGCTCCTCGGCCCCGGAAAGCGCATCCGTCCGGTGCTCGCCCTCGCCGCGGCCGAAGCGATCGCCGGCCGCGCCGGGCGCGCGCGCGCGGTCGCGCCGGCGTGCGCGGTCGAGATGATCCACGCCTATTCGCTCGTCCACGACGACCTCCCCGCGATGGACGACGACGAGCTCCGCCGCGGCCGGCCGACCGTGCACGTCCGGTTCGGCGAGGCGCTCGCGATCCTGGCCGGCGACGCGCTCCTCACCGAGGCGTTCGACGTGCTCGCGGCCGCGCCGGCGCTGAAGCGCGATCCCGAGCGCGGGCTCGCCGTCGTCGCCGAGATCGCGAGCGCCGCCGGAGCGGGCGGGATGGTCGCCGGGCAGGTCGTCGACCTCGCGAACGAGGGCCGCCGCAACGTCGGGCTCGCCACGATCGCGGCGATCCATCGCCGGAAGACGGGCGCCCTGATCCGCGCGTCGGTTCGCGTCGGCGCGATCGCGGGCGGTGCGAGCGCGGGCGACCTCGCCCGCCTGACGCGCTACGGCGAAGCGCTCGGCCTCGCCTTCCAGATCGCCGACGACATCCTCGACGAGGTCGGGACGACCGCCGTCACGGGGAAGCGTCAGGGCGGCGACGCCGCCCGCGGCAAGGCGACCTATCCGGCGCTGCTCGGCCTCGCGGGCGCGCGCCGCGCCGCGCGCGGCGCCGCCGCACGCGCCCAGCGCGCGGTGGAGCGCCTGGGCGACCGCGCCGCGCCGCTGCGTGCGCTCGTCGGTCGTGTCGTCGGGCGAGCGGCTTGACGTCGCGCTGGTCGCGCGCGGCCTCGCGCCGAGCCGCGAGCGCGCCCGGCGCATGATCCTCGCGGGCCTCGTGTTCGTCGACGAGCGGCGCGCCGCCAAGGCGAGCGACCCGGTACGGGCGGAGTCCTCGATCCGGGTCGCCGGACCGGATCACGAGTTCGTGTCGCGCGGCGGCGTCAAGCTCGCACACGCGCTCACCGCGCTCGGCGTCGATCCCGCCGGGCGCGTTTGCGCCGACGTCGGCGCGTCGACCGGCGGCTTCACCGATTGCCTCCTCGCGCGTGGCGCTGCGCGCGTGCACGCGATCGACGTCGGCTACGGGCAGCTCGCGTGGAAGCTGCGCACCGACCAGCGCGTGATCGTGCACGAGCGCACCAACGCCCGGCTGCTCCCTCCGCGTTCCCTCGACCCGGCGCCGTCGCTGGCGGTGATCGACGCATCCTTCATCTCGCTTCGCCTCCTCCTGCCCGCGACCGTCGCTCAGCTCGTCCCGCCGGGCGACGTCGTGGCGCTCGTGAAGCCGCAGTTCGAGGTCGGGCGCGGCAACGTCGGGAAGGGCGGCGTCGTGCGCGATCCCGAGCTCCGCCGCGCCGCGCTCGAGGCGGTCGTCGCGTCGGCCGGCGCGCTCGGGCTCGCCCTTCGCGGCAGCTGCGAGTCTCCGCTCCGGGGCGCCAAGAAGGGCAACGTCGAGCTCTTCGTCCACCTCGCGCCGCAACCTTGACATGCCGGGCGCCCGCCAGTAACCCGCCCCGGTGCCCTGGTTCCGGACCGAGAACGAGCGCATCGCGGACGAGCTCGAGAAGGCGCACGACGAGCTCCGGCGCATCGTGCGGCAGCTCGAGGCGCACGCGGAGGTCGCTCCGTATTCGCAGGTCGCCGACCGCCTGCGGCAGGTCGCCGACGCCGAGCGACAGAGCGTGCGCGCGATCGGCGATCGCATGATCGCGCTCGGCCGCCAGCCCAGCACGGCGGCGCAGGGCGAGCTCCGCGCCGGTCGGAACTCGTGGGAGCGCCTGATCTTCGACGTCGAGGACTATCGCGCGCTCCTTCGGAGCCTCTCGCAGCTCTGGGTGCGCTGGGACGACGAGCATCCTCCGGATGCGGCGATCGTGCGGCGGGCCCTCGACGTCGCGACCGAGAGCCGCGACCGCCTGAACGACCTCGCCGCGCGCGCCGACCCCCACGCTTTGGACTGACGGGAGCGGAGCGGCGGCCGGCTCCAGGTCGGCCGGCGTCCGTTGTGTTGTACGGCCCGTCCGCTATGCTCGGCAAGGGAGCAGCCGGCATGCGCCGGCGCCCCGGCCCGCCCAAGGAGAGTCGATGGCCCGCGTCACGGTCGAGGATTGTCTGGAACAGGTTCCGAGCCGCTTCGAGCTCGTGCTGCTCGCCGCTCGGCGGGCGAAGCAGCTCCTGAAGGGGGCGCGGCCGCTCGTCGAGTCGCACAACAAGGAAGTCGTGACCGCGTTGCGCGAGGTCGCCGACGCCAAGGTGCTGCCGGCATACAAGGAGTAGGCCCGCCCGTCCGGCGCGGCACCTCCCGCGCCCGGAAATAGGATGGCGACGCGAGACAACGCGCAGAACGCCGGCCGCTCGCAGTCGAGCGACCTCTATGCTGCGCTCGGCGTGTCGCGCAGCGCGAGCGCCGAGGAGATCAAGCGCGCGTACCGGAAGCTCGCGCGCAAGTACCACCCCGACGTCAATCCCGGGAACAAGTCGGCGGAGGAGCGCTTCAAGGAGATCTCGCGGGCTCACGAGGTGCTGTCGGACGAGAAGCTCCGGCCGCTCTACGACGAGTTCGGCGACGACGCGCTGCAGGCGGGCTTCGATCCCGAGCGCGCGCGCCAGTTCCGCCAGTGGCAGGAGGCGGCGCGCAGCGCGGGACGCGGCGGGCGCGGCACGCGCGTGCGGATGGAGCGCGGCGGCGCGGAGGGGTTCTCCGGCTTCGGCGGCTTCGAGGATCTCTTCGGCGGCATGTTCTCGCGTGCCGCCGCGCCCGAGCGAGGTGCGGACGTCGAGGTGCCGGTCACGATCGAGCTTCTCGAGGCCGTGCGCGGGACGTCGCGCGCGATCTCGGTCCGGCGACCCGACGTCTGCCCCGTGTGCCACGGGACGGGGGAGGGTCCGAATCGGACGACTTGCCGGCGCTGCGGCGGCGCCGGCGTCGTCGAGGAGACGGCACGGCTGAACGTCAAGATCCCGCCCGGCGTCGACAACGGCTCGCGCGTGCGCGTCGCGGGCAAGGGCGGTTCGGGCTCCGACGGCGCGCCCGCGGGAGATCTCTACATCGTCGTCGAGGTGCGCCCGCACCCGCTCCTCGCGCGCGAAGGGAACGACTTGACGCTCGAGGTGCCGATCAAGGTGTCCGAGGCCGTGCAGGGGGCGAAGGTCACGGTTCCGACGCCCGACGGCGACGTCTCGGTGCGCGTTCCGGCCGGGTCGCAGAGCGGCAGCCGCCTGCGACTGCGCGGGCGCGGCGTGCCGCACCTCCACGGTCGCGGCCGCGGCGACTTCTACGTCAAGCTCATGATCCAGGTTCCAGCGTCGGCCGACGGTCTCGACGACGCGCTCGAGCAGATCGACCGCGCCTATCCCGCCGACCCGCGGCGAGGGCTCCGGCTGTGAAGACCGGCTCGCGCAAACGCCGCGAGCCGCGACCCCGCGGGCGGGCCCGCGAGGCCGAGCCGGCGCGCGGCGCGGATGGCGCGACGCCGGTCGACACGGAGGCCGAGGCCGCCGAGCGCGAGCCGTCCGACGACGAGCTGGACGACGAGATCGAACTCGGCGAGGTCGCGGACGACGCCGCCGCCGCGTCCGGCGACGACGCCGAGGCGGGAGACCGCGCTCGGGAGGGCGAGGGCAGGGCGCTCGTCGATCCGCGCGCGGCCGGGGACCGATCGGCCGGAGCGCTCGTTCCGGCGGACAGCCTGCAGCGCTACCTCGCCGAGATCCGCCGCTACCCGCTGCTCGACCCCGAGGAGGAGATCCGGCTCGCGATCCGCTGGCGCGAGGAAGGCGACCGCGCGGCCGCCGCGCGTCTCGCGACGTCGAACCTGCGGCTCGTGGTGATGATCGCGCGCCAGTACCAGCAGGCGTTCAAGAACCTGCTGGACCTCGTCCAGGAAGGGAACCTCGGCCTCCTCGAGGCCGTCAAGAACTTCGATCCGTACCGCGGCGTCCGCTTCCCGTCGTACGCGGTCTGGTGGATCCGCGCGTACATCATCCGCCACGTGATGAACAACTGGCGCCTCGTGAAGCTCGGCACGACGCAGGCGCAGCGGAAGCTCTTCTTCAACCTGCAGCGCGAGAAGGATCGCCTCGAGCGCGAGGGCTTCCGGCCCGACCCGGCCCTCATCGCCGACCGGCTCGCGGTCAAGCCGTCCGAGGTCGTCGACATGGAGCAGCGGCTCTCCGGCCGCGACGTCTCCGTCGACGCGCCCATGGGCCCCGAGGGCGACGCATCGATGCTCGACTTCCTGCCCGACCGCCGGAGCGAGCCGGAGGCGCGCTACGGCGAGGCGGAGGTGCGGGACATCGTGGGCCAGAAGATCCGCGAGTTCGGGGAGACGCTGCGCGACAAGGAGAAGCTCATCTTCGAGCGCCGCATGATCGCCGAGGATCCGCTCACCCTCCAGGAGATCGGCGAGAAGTACGGCGTCAGCCGCGAGCGGGTCCGCCAGATCGAGGAGCGCATCAAGCGCCGCCTGCGCGACTTCCTCGTGCGCGAGGTGCCCGACATCAGCGACGTCGACGTGCGGCTCGGCCTCGGCACGTCGAGCTGAGACCGCGCCGCGGCGACGCGCGTCCGCCCGCGCGCCCGCTCCGGCCCGCCGCCGGCGGCCTCCGCCGGCGCACGCACCTGGTCGCCGGGTGCCGGCCTGCCGCGGTAAAGCCGCCGCTCGGACGTCGGCGCGTCGCGCGGGCGCGGGCCTCGCGTGCGGCAGCGCGTGCAATGGGGCGGCGATCATCGTATCGGTTGCCGCGTCTGGGCGGGGGGCCTCGAGCCCGGAGGGCCGCCGCGCTCGCTCTCCTCGGAAGGTCGCGCTCGAGACATTGCGGCGGCGCGCCGATGAAGTTCCTCCGGGGGCCTGGCGGGGCGAGAAGAGGGTCGGAGACGTGGAGGTGAGCTTTCCGTTGGGGCCGGGATGCTGACGGGCGGGGACGGCTCCCGCCCGGTCCCGTACGCGCGACCGCTCGGCGACCGCGCGATCGTCGCCTGCCCGCATTGCGACCTCCTGCAGCGGCTCCCCGAGCTCGCGGTCGGCGTAGCGGCGCGCTGCCCGCGCTGCGACTGGGAGCTCCGGCGCCGACGCGCCGACCCGCTCGAGCGAACGCTCGCCCTGACGCTCGCGGCGGCCGTCTCGTACGTCATCGCGAACACGTCGCCGATGCTGGGGCTGACGGTCGCCGGGCGCGTCGCCTCGACCACCGTCCTGGGGGGCGTCGAGCGCCTCTGGGACGACGGGCAGAACGTGGTCGCGGTCCTCGTCCTCTTCACGGCGATCATCGCGCCCGCGCTGCAGATCGCCGTCATGATGGCGATGCTCGTCGGGGCCCACCGGCCGCGCCCGGCGGCGTGGGTTGGAACGCTCCTGCGGCATCACCCGACCACGCGCGTGTGGAGCATGATCGAGGTGATGATGATCGGCGTGCTGGTCGCGCTGATCAAGATCGCCGAGCTCGCGACCGTGATCCCGGGCGTCGCGCTGTTCGCGCTCGGCGCGCTCGTCTTCCTCCTGCCGGCGATGCAGTCCTGCTTCGATCCGCACGACGTCTGGGACCGCGTCGAGTGGGTCTCGGACCGCAAGCGCGTGGCGGCGGAGCCCCACGCGGCGGCGGGCGCGCGCCCGTGAGCCCGCCGTCGGCGATCGGAGCGCCCGGGCTCGTGACCGCGGCACCCAGCGCGATGAGCCGCGGGCTCCAGAGCTGCGAGAGCTGCGGCCTGCTGTCGCGCCCAGCGCCTGGAGACGAGGAGGCGGTCTGTCCCCGGTGCGGCGAGGAGCTCCGCTTCCGGAAGCCCGCGAGCCTGCAGCGCACCTGGGCATTCCTCGTCGCCGCCGCGATCTGCTACGTGCCCGCGAACGTCCTGCCGGTTCTCACGACGAACACGGTCGCGGGCCGCGAGTCCGACACGATCCTGCAAGGCGTCGTGCTCCTCTGGTCGCCGACGGGATGGCCACTCTCGATCATCGTGCTGATCGCGAGCATCATGATCCCGAGCGCGAAGATCCTCGCGATGGCGTACCTGCTCGTCACGATCCAGCGCGGATCGGTCACGGGCTACGGCCAGCGCATCCGCCTCTACCGCATGGTGGAGCTGATCGGCCGCTGGTCGATGGTCGACGTCTTCGTCGACACGTTCACCGCGGCGCTCGTGCAGCTGCCGCCCCTCATGTCGGTCGCGCCGGCACCCGGCCTCGTCTTCTTCGCCGCGGTGGTGGTGCTCACGATGCTCGCGGTCGAGTCGTTCGATCCTCGCCTGATCTTCGATTCTGCGCCCGTTCCGGAGCTCGCGCATGGCTGAGGAAGAGCGGCCCGCCGGCCTGCCGGAAGCGCGCGCCGTCCCGCGCAGGCGGGTGCGCCCGTCGCTCGTGTGGATCGTGCCGATCGTGGCGGCGGCGGCGGGCGCGTGGGTGGCGGCCGTCAGCATCCTCGGCCAGGGCCCCGAGATCGCCATCACGTTCCACACGGCCGAGGGCCTCGAGGCCGGAAAGACGAAGATCAAGTACAACGGCGTCGAGGTCGGGACGCTGGAGGCGATCCGCCTCTCCGACGACCACCGGCGCGTCGTCGCCACCGCCCGCATGCAGCCGGGCACCGAGGACTTCCTCGTGGACGGCACCCACTTCTGGGTCGTGCGGCCCCGCATCTCGGGCGCGAGCATCTCGGGTCTCGGCACCCTGATCTCCGGCGCGTACGTCGGCATGGAGATCGGCCACGCCACGGGCCGCAAGCGCGACTTCGTCGCGCTCGAGACGCCGCCCGTCGTCACGATCGACACGCCGGGGCGGTTCTACGCGCTCCGCGCCGCCGACATGGGCTCGCTCGACGTCGGGACGCCGATCTTCTTCCGGCGCATCCAAGTCGGCGAGGTCTCGTCCTACGAGATGGCCGCGGACGGGTCGTGGATCGACGTCAAGGTCTTCGTGAAGGCTCCCTACGACCGCTACGTCGGCCCGGACACGCGCTTCTGGCAGGCGAGCGGAATCGACGTGTCGCTGACGGCGAGCGGCCTCAACGTCGAGACCGAATCGCTTCTCTCGATCCTGATCGGCGGCATCGCGTTCGAGACGCCGGCCGGAACGGCCGAACCGCTTGCCACGGACGCCCAGCACGTCTTCCCGCTCTTCAAGGACCGGGCGGAGGCGTTCAAGGTGCCGCCGGTCGACGTCCAGCGCTTCGTCCTTTTCTTCACGGACTCGGTGCGCGGACTCGCCGCTGGGGCGCCCGTCGAGTTCCGCGGGATCCCGATCGGCGAGGTCGCTTCGGTCGACGCGCAGGTCGACGCGACCACCTTCGAGTTCACCGCGCCCGTCACCATCCAGCTCGACGCGCGGCGGTTGGGCGTGAAGATCAAGGATCTGCCGGCGGGGGTGGACTTCGACACTGCGCGCGAGCGCCTGATCGACGCTCTGGTCGCGCGCGGCGTGCGCGCACAGCTCCGCACCGCGAGCCTCCTCACCGGCGCGCTCTACGTCTCGTTCGACTTCTATCCCGACGCGCCGCCAGCCTCCGTCGACTGGTCGCGAGACCCGGTCCGGCTTCCGACCACGCCGGGCAATCTCGAGTCGCTCGAGGCCAGGATTCGCAGCATCATCAAGAAGGTCGACGAGCTGCCGCTCGCCGCGATCGGGAACGACGTCCGGAAGACCATCGCCGAGCTCGATCTCACGCTGGCGAGCGCGCGCACCACGCTCCAGAGCGCCGACCGCCTGGTCCAGCCCGACTCGGCGCTCGGCGGCGACCTCGCCGCCACCTTGCAGGAGGTCAACCGGGCCGCGCGCTCGCTGCGCGTGCTGACCGACTATCTCGAGCGCCATCCCGAGTCGCTCATCCGGGGAAAGAGCGGAGGCCCGCAATGACCGCGCTCGTGCGCCCAGCGTTCATCCGCCATGCCGCCGCCGCGGCCGCCGTCGCGGCGGGGTGCGCGCTGGGCGCGTGCGCCTCCGCGCCGGCGCGGTTCTACACCCTCGAGTCGACGGCGCAGCCGGCCGCGGCGACGGCGGCCGCGCACGACCTGGCCGTCATCGTGGGGCCGGTCACCGTGCCGGCCGGCGTCGACCGTCCCGAGATGGTCGTGCAGGTCGCGCCCAACCGCGTCGACGTCGACGAGTTCAACCGCTGGGCGACGCCGCTCGGCGACGCGATCGCGCGCGCCGTCGCGGTCGATCTCTCCGTCCTGCTCGCGACCCCGAACGTCGCCGCCGCCCCGCTCGCGAACTTCGCCGCCGACGATCGCGTGACGATCGACGTGCAGCGCTTCGAGTCGATCCCGGGCGATGCCGCGCTGCTCGACGCGCTCTGGGTGGTCCGGCGGCTGGAGGGAGGAGCCACGCGCACCGGGCGAACGGTCGCGCGCGAGCCGGTGCAGGGGACGGGATACGAGGCGCTGGCGGCAGCGCACAGCCGCGCGATCGGCCGCCTCGCCGACGACATCGCGACCGCGATCGTCGCGCTGTCGCAAGCCCCGACGAGCACCGGGGTGCCCAGGGGAGGACGACATGCCCGGCCCTGAAGCCGGCCTTTCCGAGAGGAGAACGGCAATGACGACATTCGCTGAAGACCGACTCGTCCGACGGCTCGCCACGCTGGCCGTGCTCGCGATGATCGCGGGATGCGCCGGGAGCCGCGTGCAGCTCGGAATGAACGCGGTCAAGAACAAGACGCCGGTCGCATCGATCGAGATGCACGAGGTCCAGGCCGCGTACATGGGAAGCGCATCCGGCGGAGCCGGCACGCTCTTCTACCAGGGACAGGAGTACCCGTTCGACGTCGGCGCGCTCGGCGTCGGCGGCATCGGCCTCTCGACGGTCGAGGCGACGGGCGAGGTATACGACATGCAGAACCTGTCGCAGTTCCCCGGCACCTACGGCCAGGCGCGCTACGGCTTCGCGCTCGGGACCGAGAGCCGGGGCGACCTCTGGCTCCAGAACGAGGCCGGCGTGATCCTCCACCTGAACGCGAAGCGGACGGGCCTCATGCTGACGCTCGGTGGCGACGCGGTCGTCATCAAGTTCACACAACCGCAGTGAAGCGGCGGCGCCGCTGCGCGCAGCCGCAGCGGCGTCCGGAGCGCTCACGACGTCGGGCGAAGGAGGTCGAGCAGCGGGACCGCCTCCGGCGGCGTCCGGTGCATGGCGCCGTCGACCATGAACAGGGAAGCGCTCGCCGCGTCGTCGGGCGGGCGCTCGCCGGCCCAGCGCGCGTAGCGGACGTCTTCCCCGCGCACCGATAGAAGACGCACGCGCGGCTGCTCGTCGCGGCGGTCGGCGACGACCCAGCGCGCGAGCTCGGCGACGCACTTCTCGTGCGACGTATGGCCGCACACCTGCACGAGACCGCGCGGCAGCGAGCGCGGATCGAAGCGGCGCGGACGCTGCGAGTCGAAGCGCCACGCCGCATCCGCGGATGCGTCGTCGGGATCCGCCGGCCGGTGGTAGAGGAGGCCGCCGCCCTCGCGGCCGGCGACGCCGGCGACGTGGAGCGGCGCCAGGTCGAGCGCGGCCGACTCGCCGCTCCGCCAGGCGTCCCGAACCTTCTCGACGGCGCGCGCGAGCAAGGCGTTCAGCGCGGACGCGAGCGCGGCCGGCGACGCGTCCTCCGCGAAGCCGAGGAGCGCGATCTCCCGCAGCGTGAGCGCGCCGTGCGTCGCGAGCACCGGCACGTCGGGCCAGCGCGCGAGCCGGGCGGCGACCGCGAGCCGGAACCGACCCGCGAGGAGCAGCTCGCGCACCAGGTCGCGCTGCTCGGTCGAATACGACGCGAAGTCGCGCAGCGCGAGCTCGGGCGTCGGGATGTCGGGGAACCGCCCGGCGAAGGCGTCGCGGAGACCGGCGGCGCGCCCGCGCCGCCGCGCCGCGGCTGCCCCCGGCGGGCTTTCGTCTTCGGCCTCCGCGCGCGCGATCTCGCCCGCGAGCGCACGCGCTTCCGCGAAGCGGTCGTCGTCGAGGCCGACCAGCTCGACCACCCGGCAGGCGTCGTGGTTCCCGAGGAGGAGGGTGACGCGCTCTTCCGGCTGCTCGCAGAGCCAGCGGAGGACCACGACGCCCTCGCGCCCGACCGACCGCTGATCCGCGCCCGGGCCGGGCGGGTAGTCGAAGTGGTCGCCGAGCGAGACGAGGTGGACGCCGGGCCGGAGCCGACGGCGCTCGTCGATCGCGCCGTGCGCAGCGAGGACGCCGAAGAACCGCTCCGCCGGCGCCTGTGGATCACCGATCGCGAGCCAGCGCTCGCGATCGCTCGCCGCGCCCGTCCCCGCCGTCAGGCCTTCCCGAGCCCCGTGCGCGGGGCGCCGACGAGGCAGGCCATGTTCCCGTGCGGGTGGCGGTTTTCGTACATCGCCTGGTGGACGCGCGGGATGTCCTCGAAGCGGCCGACCTCCGAGAGGCATGGATCGACGAGGCCCTTCGTCACCATGTCGTTCAGCGCGGTCGCCTGCTCGTCGTTCGCGAAGTGCGACCCCTGGAAGCGCTTCTGGCGCATCCAGAGGTAGCGCAGGTCGGCGACCGCGTTGTAGCCGGTCGTGCCGGCGCAGATGACGACCATGCCGCCCGTGTCGCAGACGAAGATCGACGTCGGCACGGTGTCCTCGCCGGGATGCTCGAAGACGATGCGCGGGCTCTTGCGCTCGCCGACGACGTCCCAGAGCGCCGATCCGAACGCGCGCGCGCCCTTCACCCACTCGCCGTAGGCGGCGGTGTCCTTCCAGTGCGGCATCATCCCCCAGTGCTTGAAGTTCTTCCGGTTGATGGTGCCCTTCGCGCCGAGCTTGACGCAGAAGTCGTGCTTCTCCGGCCCGGAGATCACGGCGACCGGCGTCGCGCCCTTCGCCTTCGCGATCTGGATCGCCTGGCAGCCGAGGCCGCCCGCGCCGCCCCAGACGAGGACCACGTCGCCCTCGCGCACGGTGTGCGGCGGCCAGCCCATGAGCATGCGGTAGGCGGTCGCTCCGACGAGCATGTAGGCTGCGGACGCCTCCCACGTCAGGTGCTTCGGCCGCGGGAGGCACTGGTGAGCCTGGGCCTTCGTGAACTGCGCGAAGCTTCCCCAGTTGCTCTCGTAGCCCCAGATCCGGAACGTCGGGCTGAACATCGGGTCCTCGCCCGAGCGGACGAGCGCGTCGTTCCGGTCCCACATCCCGCAGTGGACGACGACCTCGTCCCCGACCTTCAGGTTCTTCACGTCGGAGCCGACCTTGTAGACGATCCCGGACGCGTCGCTGCCGCCGATGTGGAACCCGGTGTCGTCGCCTTCGCGCTGGCGCGCCTTGATGACGTCGACGGGGGTGCCGAGCGACGCCCAGACGTTGTTGTAGTTGATGCCGGCCGCCATCACGTAGACGAGCACCTCGTCCGGCTTGATCTCCGGCACCGCGACGCGCTCGATCTGGAAGCCCTTCATCGGCTCGCCGAAGCGGTCGGGCCGGATGAGCTGCGCGTACATCTCCGCTGGGACGGTCCCGAGCGGGGGCTGCTCGCCGACCTCGTAGATCTGGGGTTGGGCCATGGTCGTCTCCTCGGGCCGTGGCGCGCTGCGCTCAGTAGCCCATCAATCGGAGGAAGTCGTCCAGTCGATCGAAGCGCATGTACGGATTGCGCCGCTGCTCGTCTCCGATCGTCGACGTCGGGCGGTCGGCGTAGTTGTGGCCGGGGTAGAGGACGGTCTCGGGCGGGAGCGCCTTCAGCGTCTCGTTCAGGCTCCGCCAGAGGTCCTCCGGGCTGCTGCCCGGCAGGTCGACGCGGCCGCACGAGCCGATGAAGAGGGTGTCGCCGGACACGAGGTTGCCGTCGACCAGGAAGCACTGCGACCCCGGCGTGTGACCCGGCGTGTGGAGCAGCTTGATCTTCAGGTCGCCGACCGCGACCTCGTCGCCGGCCTCGTTCAGGACGAGGTCGGAGGAGGACAGCCCGGCGACACGATGCGCGAACGGCGCCTCGCTCTTGTGCAGGTGGATCTTGACGGGGAGTCGCCCGACGAGCTCGGCGGCACCCGTGATCTGCATTCCCATCATCGAGCCGCCGAGGTGGTCCGGGTGGAAGTGCGTGACGAGCGCGGCCTTGATCGCCATGCCGTCCCGCTCGGCCATCGCGATCAGGCCGTCGACGTCCCAGGCGGCGTCGATCACGACTGCCTCGCGCTTCTCGCGGTCGCCGACGAGGTAGGCGTAGTTCTGCATCGGTCCGACTTCGATCTGGCGCAGATAGAGGCGCGAGCCTTCCGCCATCCTATCCCTCCTTGCTTCCGCTTCGGGGTGCGGAAGCGGGCGCCGTCGCGCCCTCCGCGGGCCGGCCGAGATGAAGCCCGCGCTCCCAGAGGTACTCCGGCTGGCCCGAGCGCTTCGCGATCCAGCGCGACAGCACGAACAGCAGATCGGACAGCCGGTTCAGGTACTTGACGGCGTCCTCGCCGATCTCCTCGACCGCCGCGAGGCGCAGCACGTCGCGCTCGGCGCGCCGGCAGACCGTCCGCGCCTGATGGAGGAACGCCCCGACCTTGCCGCCTCCCGGGAGGATGAACGACTTGAGCGGCTCGAGGTCCTCCTGGCACCGGTCGATGAGATGCTCGAGCTCGGTCACCTGCGCCTCGCCCACGCGGTGCATCCCCGGGTACTCGCCGCCCGGCGGCGTCGCGAGCTCGCTCCCGAGGTCGAAGAGCTCGTTCTGGAGCCGCTTCAGCACGTCCTCAAGCTCGGCGGCCGTCCGGGCGACCGGCTCGCGACCCGCGGCGCCCGCCTCCGCGAGCAGCTCTTCGTTGAACGTCCGGGCGAGGCCCAGCACGGAGTTCAGCTCGTCGACGGTGCCGTACGCCTCGACGCGCGGCGAATCCTTCCGGACGGCGGCGCCGCCCACGAGGTGCGTCATCCCGCGGTCGCCGGTGCGGGTGTAGACGCGGTTGATTCGGATCGCCATCGCTCGTCTCGTCGGCCGCTTGCGGTCGATGCCGCCGGCGGCCGAGTCCCAGGACTCGGAGTCCTAGCGCCCGCAGCGCTCGCGCACCAGGCTCACCAGGCGGGCCGGGTCGATCGGCTTCTTGAACAGCACGCCGTCGAGACCGGCGAGCTTCGAGCGCTTGATGATGTGGTCGCGGTCGTAGAAGAACGCGGTCATCAGGACGACCGGCGTCTTCGGGTGCCGCTCGCGGACCGTCATGTACACGTCGTAGCCGTCGACGTCCGGCATCACGACGTCGCTCAGGACGAAATCGAAGGTCCGCTCCTCCAGGATGCGACGGGCCTCCGCGCCCGACGTCGCGGTCGTGACGTCGGTGCCCTGGGTGGCGAGGATCCCGGCGACGGAGTGGCAGACGGCGAGGTCGTCGTCGACGACGAGGACCCGAAGCCCGGCGAGCGGGCGATCGGTCGGGACGACGGACGCGCTCTCGGTCTGGAACGATCCCTCTCCCGGCTGGTCCTCCGCCGGCGTCGGCATGCGGAGGTCGGCCATCAGGGTTCCCGGCAGGTACTCGCGCGTCCCGTACTCGCCGGCGCCCGCCATGTCGGTCAAGCGGTTCACGATGCGCCGGATCTGGCCCACGCTCGACTCGATCGAGTCCAGCCGCTCGCACTGGACGTCGAAGCCGTCGCCGGCCTCGTCGGCGCGCAGGTCGTGCCCGACGAGCGCGACGTTGTTCAGGATCGCGGCGAGCGGGTTGTTGATCTCGTGCGCGACGCCGATCGCGATCTCGCCGAGCGTCACCAGCTGGTCCTGGCGGTGGATCTCCCGCAGGTCCTTCGCGAACCCGATCGAGCCGATCTCGGCGCCGTGCTCGTCGTAGATCAGCGAGCCCGAGATCGCGACCGCAATCTTCTCGCCGCTCCGCGTGACGAACACGGTCTGGAAGTTCTTGACCTTGCCGGGCCCGTCGATCATCGGATCGCGCATGGCGCGCATCACCGCGCGCGCCTCGTCGAGCGACGGGTAGAAGACCTGGACGTGTCGTCCGCGCACCTCGTCCGGCGTGTAGCCGAGCGCCGTGCGGGCACCGTCGTTATAGAAGATCACCTCGCCACGTCGGTCGACGGCGACGACGATGTCGGGCGAGTCCTCGAGGAGTCGTTCGAAGTAGATCGGAGGGAGAGCCGACATGACATTCCGCGGGCTCCGGTGATGCTAAGAACCAGCACCGGCACGGTCAAGGCGAGGGTCCCGACCATCGCGATCGCGCTCGGGCTGGCCGCGGCGACGCTCCTGTCCGGCTGCTACTGGCGGCGCTATCCGAAGCTCGTCGAGACGCACCTGACGGTGCTGCTCGAGTTCGCGGCGAAGCTCCAGGCGCTCGCCGACGACCGCGAAACCGTCCCTGCGGAGCGCTGGGGCGAGTTCACGTACCCGCTCGAGCGCGCGCGCGACTTCTCCCGGATCGCGGCGCGGCGGTTCGCCGACCGGCGCTCCCTCGCGAGCTTCGATCGGACGGTCGAGGCCTACGCGGATCTCGTCGCGGACCCGCGCATCCTGGAGCGGTCGGACGCCGCCGCGGAGGTCGCACGGCGCGTGGTCGAGCTTCGGACGCTCGCCGACCAGACGCGCGCCGACCTGGCCCGCGAGACCTCGTAGGGTCACCGCGTGGTCAGTGGGGCGGCATCAAGGTGACGCGCTTCTTGTCCTCGGTCGTCGCGAGCATGCGCGACACGGTCTGACCGAGCTCCGGGTGGACGAGCTGTGGCGCCACCTCGGCGAGCGGCATCAGGACGAACCGCCGGCGCGCGATCTCGGGATGCGGCACCTTGAGGGTCCGGGTCGTGATCACCTCGGTGTTGAAGAAGAGGATGTCGAGGTCGATGACGCGCGACACGTCCTTCTTTCCCTTCGGGGCCGGCTTCGCCGCCTTCGCGCCCTTCGCCGGCTTGGCGGGCGTCTTCGCCTTCGCGCGCTTCCGCCCCATGTTCTCCTCGATCGCGTTCAGGCGCTTCAGGAGGTCCTGGGGCGCGAGCTCGGTCTCGAACTCGAAGACCAGGTTCGCGAACCAGTTGCGGGCGGGCCCGTGCGGCTCGCTCTCGTACAGCGACGACGTCCGGACGACGCGCGAGTTCGGGATCTCGGCGACCCGCTCGAGCGCTTCGGCAATGTTGGCCCTTCGGTCGCCCAGATTCGAGCCGACGCCAATGAAGGCCCGATGCGGCATCGTGCGGCCCTTCCTCCCAACCTGCTCGCTTCGGCCGCTCGCTTCGCGCGGCAGCCTTCTCGCGCCCCGCCCGCAGCCCGTTTTCGGGCGCCCGTTTATCGAAGTTTGTTCGGGTCCACAACTCCGCGCACGTCGGCGGCCCCGCTGCTTGCCACCGAGCCGGAACGCGACTAGAAGCGCCACGAAACCATCCTCCAAAAAAGCCGAGCGTGCGCTGCGCGCGGCGGGCGTCGAGGGACGCCGACGGGGATCGAAGATGGGGGCAGACTCTGGCACCCCGACAGCGCGCAGGAGCACGAACGTGAGGCTTTTCGTCGGCAACCTTCCGTACAACGTTTCCAGCGAGGACCTCGAGCGTGCGTTCTCCGAGGCCGGCGCCGTCACCTCGGCGCGCGTCATCACCGATCGCGAGACCGGACAGTCGCGGGGCTTTGGATTCGTCGAGATGGCGTCGGCGGCCGACGGCCAGAAGGCGATCCACATGTGGAACGGCCAGGAGCTGAACGGCCGCGCTCTGACCGTCAACGAAGCGCGGCCTCCGGCCGAGGGCGGCGGTCGCGGCGGGCCGGGGAGGGGCCCGCGGCGCTGACGGCTCCCGCGGGCGTCGCTCAGCGGTCGGACGCGAGCACGTCCCGCATCGCGTAGCGGCCGGGCGGCCGGCCGGCGAGCCAGAGCGCGGCGCGCAGCGCGCCGGCCGCGAAGGCCTCGCGGCTCTGCGAGCGGTGCGTGAGCTCGATGCGCTCGCCGGTGCCGAGGAAGTACACCGTGTGGTCCCCGACGGCGTCGCCGCCGCGCACGGCGAGCACGCCGATCTCCGCGTCCGGTCGCTCTCCGACGAGGCCCTGGCGCCCGTACGTGGCCCAGTCCGCGAGCAGCGCGCCGCGGCCCTCGGCGGCGGCGGCGGCGAGCGCGAGCGCGGTCCCGGACGGCGCGTCCTTCTTGCGGCGGTGGTGGATCTCCGTCACCTCGATGTCGAAAGACGGGCCGAGGCGGCGCGCCAGATCCCGCGCGGTCTCGAGCAGGACCGTGATGCCGACGCTCATGTTCGGCGCCTGCATGCACGGCACGCGGGCCGCAAGCGTCGCGAGCTCGCGCTCCTGCTCGGCGTCGAAGCCGGTCGTCCCGAGGACGACCGCGAGGCCCCGCTCCGCCGCCTCGCGCAGGTGGGCGAGCGACGGCTCGGGGGCCGAGAACTCGATCAGGACGGATCCGGGCGGGATCCCGTCGAGCCGGTCGCTCAAGACGACGCCGGCGGGCGGCCGCCCGACGAGCGTGCCAGCGTCGCTCCCGAGCTCGCGATGTCCGGGCGCTTCCAGCGCGCCGACCAGCTTCGCGCCCGGGTGATCGAGCGCGAGCGCGAGCAGCATCCGGCCCATCCGGCCGGCGGCTCCCGCGACCGCGACGCCGATCGGCGCGCCGCTCACGACGCGAGCTCGCCCGGCCGGAGGCCGTAGGCGACCATCGCCTGGCGGAGCCGCGCGCGCGCGGCATCCGTCATCGGGAGGAGCGGCAGCCGGAGCTCGTCCCGGCAGCGTCCGAGAAGCGCCATTGCGGCCTTGATCGGGATCGGGTTGGTCTCGAGGAAGCAGGCGCGGACGAGCGGCAGGAGTCGATGGTGGAGCCGCCGCGCCTCCTCGGCGCGGCCCTCGAGCGCTGCGCTCGTGAAGTCGGCCATGTCCTTCGGGACGAGATTCGCCACGACGGAAATGACGCCGCACCCGCCGACCGCGACGATCGGCAGGGTCAGCGCATCGTCGCCCGAGATCACCGCCATGCGATCCCCGCACGCGGCGATCGTGTCCGAGATCCGGTCGAGCGATCCGGTCGACTCCTTGACGGCGACGATGTTCTCGATCTCCGCGAGGCGCGCGAGCGTCTCCGGCTCCATCGTCGACGCGGTCCGGCCGGGGATGTTGTACACGATCAGCGGCAGTCGCGTCGCCGCCGCGACGGTGCGGTAGTGCTCGACGATCCCGGCCTGCGTCGGCTTGTTGTAGTACGGGGAGATCAGCAGCGCGCCCTGCGCGCCGGCGCGCTCCGCCTCGCAGGTGAGCCGCACGGCCTCGGCGGTCGCGTTCGAGCCCGTGCCGGCGATGACCGGGACGCGGCCGCGCGCCTGCTTGACGACGAACGTCACGACCTCCGTGTGCTCCTCGTGCGTCAAGGTCGCGGACTCGCCGGTCGAGCCGCAGGGCACGAGCGCGCTCTGGCCCCCCGCGATCTGCGCCTCGACCAGCGCCTCGAGCGCCCCGTAGTCGATCTTGCCGGAGCGAAAGGGCGTGATCAGGGCGACCATCGACCCCGTGAAAGGACGGGCGGACGTGCTCATACGTCGATCTCTCCCGAGAAGACCTCGGCGGCCGGGCCGCTCATGTAGACGTGATCGTCCGACTCGCGCCACTCGAGCTCGAGGCGGCCGCCGACGAGATCGATCGCGACGCGCCGTCCGGCGCGCCCGGTGAGCGCCGCCGCGACCGCGACCGCGCACGCGCCCGTGCCGCACGCCGCCGTCTCGCCCGAGCCGCGCTCCCAGACCCGCATGCGAAGCCGCTCGCACGGCGCGGCTCCGAGGAGCTCGACGAACTCGACGTTGGCGCGCTTCGGAAAGAGCGGGTCGCGCTCGATGCGCGGGCCGAGCGTGGTGACGGGCGCGTCGTCGACCGACGGCACGAAGAGGACGCAGTGCGGGTTTCCCATCGAGACGCAGGTGACGCGCAGGTGCTCGCCGGCGATCTCGACCGGCGCGTCGACGAGCCGCTCGCGCGCCGCCACCGGAATCGCGTCCGGGGCGAGCGTCGGAGCTCCCATGTCGACGGTCGCGTGCTCGGCGCGGCCGCCGACGACCTCCAGCACGACCGTCTTGATCCCGCAGTCGGTCTCGATCGCCATCGGGTTCTTCCGGGCGAGACCGTGGTCCCAGGCGTACTTCGCGACGCAGCGGATCCCGTTGCCGCACATCTCGCCGCGGCTTCCGTCGGCGTTGTACATCTCCATCCGGACGTCGGCGACGCGCGACGGGGCGATCAGGATGAGCCCGTCCGAGCCGATCGCCGTCCGGCGCGGCGACACCAGCCGAGCGATGCGCGGCGGGTCGGGAACCTGCGTCTCGAACGCGTTCACGTACACGTAGTCGTTCCCGATGCCGTGCATCTTGGTGAACGGGAGCCGCATCCCGCGGCTGTACCATGCGCGTCTCGCTCAGCGCCACGCCGCCGGCCCCGGAAGGCGCGCCGCGCGTGCAATCGCTTTCGACGCGCGTCGAGCGCGGTCGCCTTGAACCGGGCGCGGCCGGGTGGCACTGAACCCGCATGCCCGCGCACCCGCTCGGCGACCACGCCGCGTTGCAGCGCCTCGCCGAGGCCGTCGGCACCCCGTTCTACCTCTACGACGCCGCCGTGCTGCGCACGCGCATCGCCGCCATCCGCGAGCTGGCGCTCGGCGCCGGGCTGCAGGCCCGCTACGCGATGAAGGCGTGCTCGGCGCACCTCGTGCTGCGCGAGATCCGCCGCGCCGGCATCTGGATCGACGCGGTGTCGGGCAACGAGGTGCTGCGCGCCAAGCGCGCCGGGTTCGCGATGGGCTCCGACCCGCCGATCGTGCTGCTCACGACCGACGTGTTTCGCGACAACGCGCTCGCGATCGTGCGCTCCGAGGGCGTCCTTCCGAACGTCGGCTCTCCCGGGCAGATCCGGGACCTCTCGGCGGCCGGCCATCGCGGGGCGATCGGCCTCCGTGTCAATCCAGGCTTCGGCCACGGCCACGTGCAGGCCTGCGACACCGGAGGGCCGAGCTCGAAGCACGGCGTGTGGATCGACGACGTGCACTCCGTCGCCGCGGCGGCGGGCGCCGCCGGCTTCCCGGTCGCGCTCCTCCACGCACACGTCGGGAGCGGCCCGGACATGGAGGAGCTCGCCGGCAACCTCGATCGCCTCGCGTCGGTCTTTGCGGAGCTGCTGCCGGCGTTTCCCGACTGTGTCGCAGTGAGCCTCGGCGGTGGTATCCCGCACGGCTACCGCGAGTCGTCGCCGGCGCCGGACTTCACGCCGCTCGCAGCGGTCCTGGGAGCGTCGCGCCGGCGCATCGCCGAGGCGGCGGGCCGAACGGTCCGCGTCGAGATCGAGCCCGGCCGCGCCTACGTCGCTCCCGCCGGCTCGCTCGTGGCCCGCGTGAGCGACGTCAAGCACACGCGCACGAACGAGCGCGGCCCGGGACAGAGCTTCGTCATGGTCGACGCCGGCTTCTGCGACCTCGTCCGCCCGGCGATGTACGGCTCGTACCACCGCATCTCGGTCGTCTCGGACCGGCCGGGGCGGCCGGGCCGGTTCGCGGTCGCCGGCCCCCTGTGCGAGTCGGGCGACGTCTTCACGCGGCATGCCGACGAGCTCATCGAGCCGCGCGAGCTGCCCGAGCCGCGGCCCGGGGACTTCGTCGTCTTGCACGACGCGGGCGCGTACGGCGCGTCGATGAGCTCGAACTACAACTCGATCGGGCGTGTCCCGCAGGTGTGGTGGGACGACGGGCGCGCGACCCTGATGTCGCGGCGCGAGACGCTGGCCGACGTGCTGGCGGCGGAGTGCGAGGAGCCGATCGCCCTCTGAGGCGCCGCCGTCTCACGGCGGCGCGAGCGGGAAGGGCGTCGCGGACACGAACGGCGCGGGCACGGGCGGTTCCTCGCCCGCGCCCTCCACCGGCTCCGGCTCGAACGGCGCCGGGCGCCCGGGCCCGGGCGACGGCGTCTCGGCTGGCGTCGGCTGCGGCGTGGGCGCCCCGAGCCAGCTCTCGGCCGGGGCGCTGCGATAGCCATCGACGGTCACGGCGACGACGCGGTAGTGGCAGCCGGCATCGGCCGGCACGTCGGGATCGACGTACGAGAACGTGCGGCCCTTCCGGAAGCGCTCGCGATCGGTCACCTCGAGGCTCGCGATCGGCGTCCAGAAGTCGCCTTCGCCGCACGCGCGAAAGATCTCGAAGCCGCCGAGGTCCTCGATCGGCGCGCCGTCCGCGTAGCGCCGCGGGCGGTGCCACGTCAGCTTCAGACCGTCCGCGGTCTCCGCGACCTGCACCGGCGCGGGCGACTCGGGGATCACGTACTGCGGCGGTCGCGGCGGCGCCTTCCGGCCGCAGCCCGAGGAGCCGCCGATCGCGAGCGCGAGCGCGGCGATGCCGGCGAAGGCCGCGACCGCCGCCGCGCTCGCCGCGGCACACGCCGCAAGCCCGCGGCCGGCACCGCCGCGCTCGCCGCTCAACGCCGCCTCGTCGCGCGCGCGCGCCGGCGCGAGCGCGGGGAGCGCCCGGGCGCCGCGAGCTCGGCGAGGCGGCGCTCGACCTGGGCGCGCGCGGTGCCGCCGGTCGAGCGCCGCCGCGCGATCGCGGCCTCCGGCGACAGCCGGCGCCGCGCACCGGCGTCGAGGAGCGGCGAGAACGCGCGGAGCTCGGCCGCCGTCAGGCTCTCGAGCGCTCGCCCGGCGTCCGCGCAGTGCCGCACCACGCGTCCGACGACCTCGTGCGCCTCGCGAAACGGCACGCCCCGCTCGACCAGGTAATCGGCGAGCTCGGTCGCGAGCGCGAAGCCTCCAGCCGCTTCGCCCATCGCGTCCGCGCGGATGCGCAGGCGGGGCAGCATGCGAGCCAGCACGTCGACGCACGCGCGCACCTCGCGTGCAGCGTCGAAGAGCGGCGGCTTGTCCTCCTGCAGGTCGCGATTGTACGCGAGCGGCAGCCCCTTCATCGTCGTCAGGATCGAGACCAGCGCGCCGTAGACGCGTCCGGTCTTGCCGCGCACGAGCTCCGCGACATCGGGATTCTTCTTCTGCGGCATCATCGAGCTGCCGGTCGCGAACGCGTCGGGGAGCTCGACGAAGCCGAACTCCTGCGACGACCACAGCACGATCTCCTCGCCGAGGCGCGACAGGTGCATGGCCAGGATCGCAGCGGCCGCGAGGAACTCGGCGACGAAGTCGCGATCGGCGACGGCGTCGAGCGAGTTCCGCGAGACGCCGTCGAAGCCGAGCTCGGACGCGACCCGCTCGCGGTCGAGCGCGAAACCCGCGCCGGCGAGCGCGCCCGCCCCGAGCGGCAGGACGTTCGCGCGGCGGCGCGCGTCGGCGAGGCGGCCGCGGTCGCGCTCGAGCATCTCGACGTACGCGAGCCAGTGGTGCGCGAGCAGGACGGGCTGGGCGCGCTGGAGGTGCGTGTAGCCCGGGAGCACCACCGCGAGGTCCCGGCGCGCGCGCCCGACGAGCGCCGCGATCAGGGCTTCGACCGCTCCGGAGAGCCGGTCCGCTTCGTCGCGCAGCCAGAGGCGGAGGTCGGTCGCGACCTGGTCGTTCCGGCTGCGTCCCGTGTGCACCTTGCCGCCGACCGGGCCGACGAGCTCCGTCAGCCGGCGCTCGACCGCCATGTGGACGTCCTCGTCCACGGCGCGCGCGCGGAAGCTTCCGGTCGCGAGCTCGCGCGCCACGCGTCGCAGGCCGCGCTCGATCGCGCCGGCCTCGCGCTCCGACAGGAGGCGCGCGCGCTTCAGCGCGTGCACGTGCGCGACCGAGCCGCGGATGTCGTGCGGCGCGAGCGCGAGGTCGACCGCGAGCGAGCTCGTGAACTCCTCGACCGCCGGATCCGTCGCCTCGGCGAAGCGCCCGCCCCACGGCTTGCGCGCGCCGCGGGCGGCGCGTCGTCGCTTCGAATCTGGTTTGACGGGAGTCGCCCGGCGCGGCATCGGCGTCGCTTACCACGCGTCGGCACGCGCCACCACGGCCGACGACGCTCGGCGCCCCGTGGCGCGCGAAGCGCCGCGCGTCGGTTGCGCCGCGCGCGACGTGGAACCTATGCTCGGGCGAGCCGCGCGATGCTGTTCCAGAGCGTCCACTTCGTCGTCTTCTTCGTTTTCACGCTCGTCGCGTTCCACGCGCTTGTCCGGAGATGGGAGGCGCGGAAGCTGCTCCTGCTCGGGGCGAGCTGGCTCTTCTACGCGACCTGGAGCCCGCGCTTCCTCCTCCTCCTGATCGCGACGACGGCGATCGACTTCGAGCTGGCGCGCCGCATCTGGTCGGCGCGGCATGCGCCGCCGCCGGGGGAGCCGTCGCACCCGGCGCGCGCGCGCGCGCTGCTGGTCGCGAGCCTCGCCTTGAACGTCGGGGTGCTCGCGTTCTTCAAGTACGGGCGCTTCCTCTACGCGAGCGCCGCCGACCTCGCCGCGCTGCCGCCGACACCCTCGTGGCTCGCGATCGCCGCGCCGCTCGGCATCTCGTTCTACACGTTCCACTCGATCAGCTACGTGGTCGACACCTGGCGGGGCGTGCGCGAGCCGAGCGAGTGCTTCGCGGATTTCGCGCTCTACGTCGCATTCTTCCCGCAGCTCATCGCGGGGCCGATTACGCGCTGGGGGTACTTCGGCCCGCAGCTCTCGGCGCCGCGACGCCTCCGGTTCCGCGCGATCGAGGCCGCGCTCCTCCTCCTCGCCGTCGGGTTCGTGAAGAAGGTCGTGTTCGCGGACTCGCTCGGAGGCTTCGTGGACGCGGTCTACGCCGCACCGGATCGGGCCTCGCGCCTCGACGCGTGGCTCGCGGTGTACGGGTACGCGTTCCAGATCTACTTCGACTTCTCCGGCTACACCGACGTCGCGATGGGGCTCGCCGGGCTCCTCGGCTTCCGGCTTCCCGAGAACTTCCGCCACCCCTACGTCGCGCTCAATCCCGCCGAGCTCTGGCGGCGCTGGCACATCAGCCTCTCGACGTGGCTACGCGACTACCTGTTCCTGCCGATCGCGCGCGCGCTCCTCCGCCGGACGCGACGGCCGGCGTTCACGGCGGTCGTCGCGACGCTCGCGACGATGCTCCTCGCCGGATTGTGGCATGGCGCCGCCTGGACCTTCGTCCTGTGGGGCGGCGTGCAGGGGATCTGGCTGGTGCTGCACCGGCTCGTCACGTGGCGGCAGGGACCGCGTCCGATGTTCCCGGCGTGGGCCGACGCGGGAGAGCCGCGCGGTGCGGCTCGTCCGCCGATCACCCCGGCGTGGATCCGCCGGCTCGCGACCTTCCACGTCTTCGCGCTCAGCCTCGTCCTGTTCCGCGCCGGAGCGCTCGAGGTCGCCGCCGGCGTGGCGCGAGCGCTCTTCGCGTCGCGGCCGCAGCTGCAGCCGCTTCCGGTCACGGCGATCCTCGTGATCGCGATCGGCGCTCTCACGCACACGCTGTCGCTCCGGATCGACCTTGCCCGCCTGTGGAGCCATGCGCCGCGGGTTCTCCGCGGCGCCGCCTACGGCGCGACCGCCGTCGCCGTGTGGCTCTGCAGCGCGCAGTCGACGCGCTTCATCTACTTCGAGTTCTGAGCATGCGGTCGCGCGCGCTCCGCGATGCCACCCGCCCTCCGCCCGCCGGCGGCCCGGACGCGCTGCCGGCGGCGAGCGCGCCTCGCGCCCGTCCGCCGCGCCGGCGCGCGCGCTCGATTCGGCGGCGCGCGCTCGTCGCGCTCGCGCTTCCCGCGCTCGGGGTGGTCGCGCTCACGATCGCCGCGCTTCGCCTGTGGTCGGACGAGCTGGTCGATCGCCTGCCGATCGGCCGAGACGCAGAGCGCTTCCTCGTGCCGCTGAAGGACCGCCAGGCGCGGGTCGCGGCGGGCGGCGCAGACGCGGCGGGCCCGGCGGCGCGGCCGGTCGTCGTCCTCTTCGGCGACTCCGTGATCCAGAGCGCCGCGCCCCGCCTGGAGGAGGCGCTCGCGGCGCGCGGCGCGCCCGCGGAGGTCGTGCCGGTGACCGGCGCGCTCCTGCGGCCGATCCACGACGTGTTCCTGCTCGACGAGGCGCTTGCTGCCGAGCCCGAGCTGGTCGCGATCGAGGTGAACCTCGTCTGGCTGAACCCGCCGCGCGGCATCGTCCCGCAGGCGTGGCGCGAGCGCCTCTCCCGCTACCTCTCGGCGGCGCGGATGCCGCGCATCCTGGACGCGCTCGCGGTCGAGCAGGCGAGCCTCGCGGACCCGTTCCTCTTCCGCCTCGAGGACGCGCTCGGGATCCTCTACGCGCCACCGGGAGCGCGGCTCGCCGCCGCGGACGCGGCCGCCGCCGCCTCGCTGGCCGCCGAGCGCGCGCTCGGAATCGCGCGGCGCCGTGCCGCCGCGGAGCCGTCCGACGTCGCGTGGGTGGGCGAGGCGTACGCGCGCGACTTCGCCGCGACGACGAACGTCTCGCTTCTCCGCGAGCTCCGCCGCGGCCTCGCCGAAGCGCGCGTGCGCGCGCTCTTCTTCGTCGCGCCCGTGAACGAGGGGGAGCTCGCGCGGCGCGGGATGCCGGTCCCCGAAGACCTCGCGCAGCGCATCGACCGCCTGCGCGTCGCCGCGGGCATCCCTTCGGACGACTGGCTCGACTTCCACGCCGCCGTGCGGCCGGAGGACTTCCGCGACGTCCTGGGCCACGTCGTCGAGAGCGGACGGGTGCGGCTGATGGACGACCTCGCGGCCGCAGCGGCGCCGCGGCTCGGGCCGCTCAGCCCTGGCGGAGCTTCCGCGTCCGGAGGCGAAGGCCGTTCAGCGCGATGAAGCCGGTCGCGTCCGACTGTCGATAGCCGCCGGCCTCGTCGAAGCTCGCGACGCCAGGATCGAAGAGCGAGCGCTCGGCGCGTCGGCCGACGACGGTCGCGCTCCCCTTGTAGAGTTTGACGCGCGCCGTCCCGGTCACCGGGCGCTGTGCCTCGTCGATCGCCGCCTGCAGCATCTCGCGCTCGGGCGCGAACCAGTAGCCGTAGTAGACCATCTCCGCGTAGCGCGGGATGAGCGAATCGCGGAGGTGCAGGACCTCGCGGTCGAGGGTGAGCGACTCGACCGCGCGGTGCGCGGCGTGGAGGATCGTGCCGCCCGGCGTCTCGTAGACGCCGCGCGACTTCATGCCGACGTAGCGGTTCTCGACGATGTCGAACCGGCCGATTCCGTGCCTTCCGCCGATCTCGTTCAAGCGCGCGAGCAGCGCCGCCGGCGCGAGCCGATCGCCGTCGACCGCGACCGGATCGCCGCGCTCGTAGTCGATCTCCACCACCTGCGGCTCGTCGGGCGCCTTCTCCGGCGACGTCGTGAGGACGAACATGTCGTCGTAGGGCGGCTTCCACGGGTCCTCGAGGATGCCGCCCTCGAAGCTCATGTGCAGGAGGTTCCGGTCCGACGAGTAGGGCTTCTCGCGCGTGACCGGGATCGGGATGCCGTGCTGCTCGGCGTAGGCGATGAGGTCGGTCCGGCCCTGGAACGCCCAGTCGCGCCACGGCGCGATCACGCGGAGCTGCGGCGCGAGCGCCGCGAACGTGAGCTCGAAGCGGACCTGGTCGTTGCCCTTGCCGGTCGCGCCGTGGGCGACGGCGTCGGCGCCGTGCGCGATCGCCACCTCGGCCTGACGCCGGGCGATGAGCGGGCGGGCGATCGAGGTGCCGAGCATGTAGCCGCCCTCGTAGACCGCGTTCGCGCGCAGCATCGGGAAGACGTAGTCGCGCGCGAAGACCTCGCGCAGGTCCTCGATCACGACGTCGCACGCGCCGCCGGCGATCGCCTTGCCGCGGACCGGCTCGAGCTCCTCGCCCTGGCCGACGTCGGCGCAGAAAGCGACGACGTCGGCGCGGTACTCCTCGCGCAGCCATCCCAGGATGACGGACGTATCGAGCCCGCCGGAATACGCGAGGACGATCTTCTTGACGCTCGGTCGGGACACGGGAACCTCGTCTCGCTCGATCAGCGCGCGGGCGACGATTGCGCCGACAGCCACACCATCACCGCCTTCTGCGCGTGCAGGCGGTTCTCGGCCTGATCGAGCACGACCGAGCGCGGCCCGTCGAGGACGTCGGCCGAGATCTCCTCGCCGCGGTGCGCGGGCAGGCAGTGCATGACGATGGCGTCGGGCTTCGCGTTCCGGAGAAGCGCCGCGTTGACCTGGTAGCCGGCGAACGCGACCCGCCGCACCTGCGACTCCGCTTCCTGGCCCATGCTCGTCCAGACGTCGGTGTACACCGCGTCCGCGCCGTTCACTCCGGCGGTCGGGTCGTTCACGACCTCGACGCGCGGGTTCGCGCGCCGCGCCGCCGCCGCGATCTCGGCGTTCGGCTCGTACCCCGGCGGGCACGCGACGCGGAAGCCGAAGCCCAGGATCCCGGCGGCCTCGAGCCACGAGTTCACGACGTTGTTGCCGTCGCCGACGAACGCGACCGTGAGCGGCTCGAGCGCTCCCTTGTGCTCCTGGAGCGTCTGGATGTCGGCGAGGACCTGACAGGGATGGCTCAGATCGGTGAGCCCGTTGATGACCGGGATCGTCGCGTGCCGCCCGAGCTCGACCAGCGAGCGATGCGAGAACGTGCGGGCGACGATCATGTCGACCCAGCGCGACAGGTTGCGCGCGATGTCGGCGACCGTCTCGCGTGCGCCGAGGCGGATGTCCTCGGGCGCGAGGTAGATCGACGCCCCGCCGAGCTGCTTGATGCCGGTCTCGAACGTGACGCGCGTGCGAAGGCTCGGCTTCTCGAAGATCATCGCGAGCGTCTTGCCGACCAGCGGCCGCGCCCCGCGTCCCGAGCGCAGCTCCTGCTTCAGGCGCGCGGCGTCCGCGCAGAGGCCCTCCAGCTCGTCGCGGCTCAGGTCCGCGAGCGAGATGAGATCGCGCTTCACGGCGCGAGCGCCTTCGCGAGGATCGCGAGGCCCTCGTCGATCTGGGCGTCCGTGACGACGAGCGGCGGCGCGATCCGGAGCACGCGCTCGGCGGTCACGTTGAAGAGGAGCCCGGCGGCGAGCGCGCGCGACGCGACGTCGCCCGCGACGGCGGCGTCGCGCACCACGACGCCGAGGAGGAGTCCGAGCCCGCGCACCTCGACGATCCGGTCGGGGTGCCGGCGCGCGAGCTCGTCGAGTCCGGCGCGGAGGCGCGCCGCGGCCGCCCGCGCGCGCGGCAGCGTCTTCCCGTCGGTCAGGACCTCGAGCGTGGCGACGGCGGCGGCGTTGGTGAGGGCATTGCCCCCGAACGTCGATCCGTGCGCGCCGAGGTCGAGCCCTTCCGCGGCGCGCTCGTTGCACACCATCGCGCCGACCGGCACGCCGTTCCCGAGCGACTTCGCGAGCGTCATCACGTCCGGGACCGCGTCCATCTGCTCGTACGCGAAGAGCGTGCCCGTTCGGCCGCAGCCGGTCTGCACCTCGTCGAAGAGGAGGAGCAGGTCGTTTCGGTCGCACAGCTCGCGCAGCGCGCGCAGGTACCCCGGCGGCGGAACGACGACCCCACCCTCGCCCTGCACCGGCTCGACGAGGATCGCGACCGTGTGCGGGCCGATCGCCTCTTCCGCGGCGCGCGCATCGCCAAAAGGCACGTAGCGGAAGCCCGGCAGCCCGGGCTCGAAGCCGCGGCGCACCTTCTCCTGGCCGGTCGCGGCGATCGTCGCCATCGTGCGGCCGTGGAACGAGCCGAGCGTCGTCAGGATCTCGAACCGTCCGCCGCGCGCGTGGCCGAAGCGCCGCGCGGCCTTGATCGCGGCCTCGTTCGCCTCGGCGCCGCTGTTGCAGAGGAAGACCCGCTCGCCGAACGAGTGGCGGCAGAGGAGCTCGGCGAGCCGCGACTGCGGCTCCGAGTGGTGCAGGTTCGAGACGTGGACGATGGTCTCGGCCTGGCGCTGGATCGCCGCCGTGACCGCCGGATGGCAGTGACCGAGGTTCGTGCAGAGGATGCTCGAGAACCAGTCGAGGATGCGGCGGCCGTCGCCGTCCCAGATCTCGGCGCCGCGGCCGCGGACGATCGCGAGGTCGCCGCGCGGGTAGACCGGGACGAGGTAGCGCCGGTTGCGCGCGGCGATCGCGGCGCTGCCGGTGGTCCGGGGCGGCTCGGCTCTCTGCTCGGCGCCGGCGGTCGCGGCCGCCTCCGGGGCGCTCACGCCCCGCTCCGGGCGCCCGCGCCGCGGGCGGCCGTCCGCGCGGGTCGCGCCGGACGGCCGTGCGACGACCCGCCGTGGCGCGAGAACTCGGTGCCGACCCCCTGGTCGGTGAAGACCTCGAGCAGGACGGCGTGCCGGACGCGGCCGTCGATGATGTGCACCTTCCGGACGCCGCCGCCGAGCGCCTGGAGGCAGCACTCGACCTTCGGGATCATGCCCGCCGTCACCACGCCTCGCGCGATCATCTCTTCCGCCTCGCTCGCGCGAAGCGTCGGGATCACCGCGCCGCTCGCGTCCATGATCCCGGGGACGTCGGTCAGGAGGAGCAGCTTCTCCGCCTCGAGCGCCTCGGCGATCTTTCCGGCGGCCGTGTCGGCGTTGATGTTCAGGCTCTCGCCTTCGGCGCTCGTGCCGATCGGCGCGATGACCGGGATGAAGTCGCGCTCCTCGAGCGCGCGCACGAGCTCGGGATTGACGCCGACGACCTCGCCGACCTGCCCGAGGTCGCCGTCGGTGCCCTCGGCGGCGATGCGGCGTGCGACGATCAGGTTGCCGTCCTTCCCGGAGAAGCCGACGGCCCGGCCGCCGGCCTGGTGGATCATCGAGACGATCTCGCCGTTGATCTGCCCGGCGAGCACCATCTCGACGACGCGCATCGTCGGCTCGTCCGTCACCCGCAGGCCGCGGTGGAACTTCGACTCGATCTGGAGGTCCGACAGCATGCGGTCGATCTGCGGGCCGCCGCCGTGCACGACCACCGGGTTCATGCCGACGAATTTGAGCAGCACGACGTCGTGCGCGAACGCCTGCTTCAGGTCGGCGTCGAGCATCGCCGCGCCGCCGTACTTGACGACGATCGTCTTCCCCGCGAAGCGCCGGATGTAGGGAAGCGCCTCGAGGAGGATCTCGGCGCGCTGGATCAGCGTGGGATCCGCCACGCGCTCGCGATACGCAAAGGGCGGGTGCGCTGCAACATCGTCGCCGATGGCGGCGCTTCCCGCCCTCTCCACGAGCGTGTCGCGCCACCGCGACGCCGGATGATCGGGCTCCTAGCGCTTCGTCGCGGGCGCTGGCTCCGGCGGCAGGACGACCCGGTCGCCGATCGCGAGACCGGAGACGATCTCGACGTAGTCGTTCATGAGCGTCTCGCCCGTCCGCACCGATACGGTGCCGGCGCGACCGTCGCGATCGACGCGGACGGCTTTGGTCTCGCCGGCCTCGCTGCGGATCGCGCTCGCGGGCACCGCGAGGACGCGGCGATCGCGCACCGTGAGCAGCACCGCCGCGGAGAGCCCGGGGCGGAGATCGGGGTTCTCTCGCAGCGCAGCGACGAAGCGCTGCGGGCCGGGGCGCGCGGAGTCGGGCGATTCGACCACGTGGGCCGGGAGCGGCTCGGCGAACGACTGGACGCGCACGCTCACCCCGTCGGTGACGCCGAGGTGCGGCATCGGCTCCTTCTCGATCTCGAGGAGGTAGCGGGCGCCGGCGGGCGCGATGGTCAGGATCTCCTCGCCCTCGGCGATCGGCTCGCCGGCGCGTCGCGCGACGCCGGCGACCCAGCCGTCCTGCGCCGCAGCGACCGCGACGCCTTCGCCCGCGCCGCCGGCCGGCGCCGCATCGGCCGGTCGCACGTGCGCGACGACGTCGCCCGCCCGCACGCGATCGCCGGTCGCGACCTTCACGTCGGCGAGCACGCCCTTTGCGGGCGACGACACGGTCGCGGTGCCTTCGGGACGGAGGACGCCGGGCATCTCGACCGCACGCGCGGTCCAGCGCCACTCGACGGGAGCGAGCGGCGCGTCGGCGGGGACGATGGCCGCGTCGGCGGCGCGCGCCGGCGGCGACGCGCCCGCGCTTGCGACCGCGAGGACCACGACCGCCGTCAGCACGACGCGCGGACGTCGATCCGGATGCCCGGTCCGAGCCACGCGCTCAGCGCCGGCCACGGCCGGACTCGAGGCCGACGTGGCGCGCGAGCTCCCGGTGGATCAGCGCCACGCGCTCGACCTGGCCCTTCGCCGGGAAGCGCTCGTAGAAGCCCTCCGAGCGGAACTCGCGCACGACCCCGCTCCACGGCGCGAGGCGCTGCTCCCACCGCCGCACGCGACCGTCGGCCGGGTCGGCGTCGGCGCGGGCGAGGTCGGCCGTGACGCGGACCATCGCCTTCAGCGTGACCGGGCGCGTCACCATGTAGCCGGAGTGGCCCCACGTGTCGCCCCAGACGCGCTCGGCCGCCTTGAAGAAGTCGCGCACCTCGCCGTAGAGGCGCTCGGTTTCGCGTGCGGTGGCGCCGGAGACGCGCCCGCGCTCCATGTCGACCTTGATCCAGCGATGCAGCTCGTTGAAGAGCTCCGCCTGGAGGATCCACTTCTCCTGCTTGCTGCGCCCGCCGAGCCGGTTGATCTTGTAGCGGAGCGGGCTGTCGCCGCCCGAGTAGAGCCGCTCCACGACCCGGGCCGCCAGCTTCCGATCCGGCGCCGCCCACGAGACGCGCTCGTAGAGGTCGACGAGGTGGCTCTTGTTGATGCGCGTCGGGGTCGAGTTGATGATGACGAACATCTCGGTCGCGAAGTCTTCGCTCTTGCCGTCGAAGATGACGCACGGGACGTGGATCGTACGCGCCTCCTCGGGGTGGGTCCGGCGATAGAAGTACAGGGCGGCGAGGCGGTGCTGGCCGTCGATGATGAGGTACTTGCCGCGCGGGTCCTGCAGGTTGCCCACGTTCTCGAAGCCGCGCACCGGCGCGAACGAGAGCGTCTCCGCGGTGAACAGGAGGACCGTGCCGGGAATGGGCGGCTGGCTCGCCGCCGTTTCGTAGAAATTTCGGATCGCGGCGACCTTCGAGCGCGAAAGCGCTCGCTGGAACGCCGCGTCGCTGCGCTCGATGCGCGCGATGAACTGCCCGACGTCGTCGCCTTCCTCGACTTCCTCGGCCGCGATCTTGTCGCCCTCGGCGTAGAAGCGGCTGATGAAGCGGACGCGCTCGAGGAGATCGTCCGCCGGACGCGCGACGAAATAGAAGACGCTGTCCTTCTGCCTCACTTGGGTCGCGAGCATGGAATCCGTCTCCGTTGGTCTCTGATTGCGCCCGGCGCACGTAGGCCAGGCCGCCGACGCCTGTCAAGCGCAGGCGCCGCGCCACGACGTCCGCCTTGACCGGCGCGCCCGCGCCCGCCCATGCCGCGGGCCGACGCCCGGGTCGCGGAGCCGCGCCATCCGTTCGACCAGGAGCTCGGCCGGGACGGCGCGGCCGAGGCGCTCGCGGAACGGGCCCTCGAGCCCGCGACCTTCGTCGAGCGGGCCCTCGCCAAGTCGGCCGAGAAGCTCCGCGCCCCCCATCACCGGAACGCGACCCTCAAGCCCTTCTCCCACGTCGTCGGGACGCGGTGGCGCGCTCGAGAAGCAAGCGGCGGCTCGCCGCCTGGCTCGTTCTGCCACGCTGACGGCTCGAGCGCTCACTCCCCGCTCCGTGGCGATGCGGAGGGCGATCGTCTCGCAGGGCTGAGAAGGCCGCACGGGCTCGTTCCGATCAGCGAGAAACGCCGTGCCCGCATGAGACCTCCCTCCTCGCACCGCATCGGTCCTGCGGGCGTCGCGCGCCGGAACGACGGGGAACGGTCCTTGCTCCGCCGCGGGTACGATGCCTGGGTCTGCCGACGATCGAGCCGGGCGGCTTTCGGTCGGTGTCCCCGGAGACGATCACTATCGCAACCTGATCGCCTGCCAGGCGGCCTGCCCGGTGCACACCGACGCCAGGGGATACGTGCGCGCGATCGCGGAGGGGCGCATCGAGGACGCTTACCTGATCGCGCGCGGACCCAATCCCTTCGCGTCGATCTGCGGGCGGATCTGCGGTGCCCCGTGCGAGGCCGCGTGCCGCCGCGGTCGCATCCCCCGCCTCGATGCCGACGGCGTCTTCCTCGGCAACGACCTTCCGATCGCGATCCGAGCCCTGAAGCGCTTCGCGTGCGAGCGGTTCGGCGTGGAGGCGCGCGAGCCCGAGACGGTCGTCGATGCGCTGCGCGGCGATGTGCCGCAGGTGGCGGCCGGTCCCGAGGAGATGGCGGCGATCGTGCGCGCCTCTGCTCGCCGCGACTTCGAGCCCGCGAACGGAGAGCGCATCGCGATCGTGGGCGCGGGCCCGGCCGGCCTCTCCGCCGCGCACGACCTCGCCTTGATGGGCTTCCGCCCGGTGGTCTTCGAGCTCGAGCCCGTCGCCGCCGGGATGCTCGCGCTCGGCGTGCCCTCCTATCGGCTGCCGCGCGACGTCATCCGGGGCGAGGTCGCCGTCATCGAGGCGCTCGGCGCCGAGATCCGGACGGGCGTCGCGATCGGCCGAGACGTCTCGTTCGGCGCGCTGCGGCGCGATTTCGCCGCCGTGATCGTGGCGGTGGGCGCGAAGCGGCCGCGCGCGCTCGGCCTTCCGGGGGAGAGCGGACCGCGCGTCTTCGGCGGCGTCGACCTCCTGCGCGCGGTCGCGCTCGGCGAGCCGTTCGACCTCGGCCACGAGGTCGTCGTCATCGGGGGCGGGAACGTCGCCTACGACGTCGCGCGGACCGTCGTCCGGCAGGCTGCCTACGACGCGGCCCGGACCGCGGCTCGCCTGATCGGCGGCCGCCGCGTCCACCTGGTGTCGCTCGAGACCCTGGAGGAGATGCCGGCCGACACGATCGAGATCCTCGAGGGCGACGAGGAAGGCATCGCGCGCCTGAACGGCTTCGGACCGGTCGAGATCCTGCGCGACGGCAGCGGGCTCGTCACCGGCGTCTCGTTCCGGCGCTGCGTTCGGGTGTACGACGAGCAGCGCCGCTTCGCGCCCGTGTTCGACGACGCCGATCGCCGCACGATCGCGTGCGACACGGTCCTGATCGCGGCCGGGCAGGCGCCGGACCTCGGGTTCCTCGCCGACGGCGGCGCCGACGTCGAGGAGCTCCGTCCGGGCTGGCCGAAGGTCGATGCCGTGACGCTCGCGACCACGGCGCCCGGCGTCTTCGTCGCCGGCGACCTCGCGCACGGGACGCGCCTCCTGATCGACGCCGTCGCATCGGGCAAGCGCGCCGCGCGCAGCGTGTACGCCTACGTCACCGGCAAGGAGCTCGCGTCGCGCTCGGTCGACGTGCACCTTCCCATCGAGCGCTACCGCCGCGAAGCGCTCTACGAGGCCGTCCCGCGCCAGCCGATCCCCGCACGCGAGGCCGGCGAGCGCCTCGCCGACGCGACGCTTCAGGTCGAGCTCGGGTTCGACGAGGCGACCGCGCGGCGCGAGGCGTCGCGCTGTCTCGACTGCGGCGTCACGCCGGTCTTCGACGGCGCGCGCTGCGTGCTCTGCGGCGGCTGCGTCGACGTCTGCCCGACCTCGTGCCTCAAGCTCGTCCGCATCGGAGACGTCGAGCCGAGCGCGGAGATCGACGCGGCGATCCGCGCGAGCGGCCTCGACGCGGCTCCGTGCGACGAAGCCGGCGAGCTCGACCTCACGGCGATCGTGAAGGACGAGGACCGCTGCATCCGCTGCGCCCTCTGCGCGATGCGCTGCCCGACCGACGCGATCGCGATGGAGCGCCTCTGCTTCACGACCTCCTGGAGCTCCGCATGAATCCTTCGGCCGCCGCCCCGAGCGGCCCCGCGCCGGGCTCGCGTCTCGAGCCGCCGCCGATCGCGCGTCGCGACTTCCTCGGCCTGGCCGCGCTGTGGTCCGCGGTGGTCGCCCTCGCGATCGCCGCGGTCGGTGCGTTGCGGCTGCCGCGTGCCGCGGTCGTGCCGGTGCCGTCGCGGAAGTTCCGGGTCGCGCTGCCCGAGACGCTTGCGGCCGGCGAGCCCTTCGTTCCGCCCGGCCGCTCGGTCGCGCTCTTCCACGACGCGACCGGCGTCTGGGCGCTCTCCACGGTCTGCACGCACCTCGGATGCATCGTGAAGCAGCAGGGTGGTCAGTTCGCGTGTCCGTGCCACGGCTCGCAGTTCAAGCTCGACGGCGCGGTCGTGAAGGGGCCGGCGCCGAAGGCGCTCCCGTGGCTCGCCGTGTCGCGGCTCGCGAGCGGACAGGTCCTCGTCGACGAGGGGAAGGTCGTCCCGGCCGGGACGAAGGCGGCCGTATGAGCGCGAGCGGGATGCAGCGCTTCGGCGCGAACCTGCGCGCGGTCCCGCGCACGATGCGCGATGCGGTCGTGCGGACGGGCTCGCCGACGACCGACCGCGCGCGCTCGTCGTTCGTCTTCGGGAACCTGTTCCTCCACCTGCACGCCGTCCGCGTCCACCTGTGGACGCTCCGCTGGAGCACGACGCTCGGCCTCGGGATCGCGGCGCTCTCGGCGTTCCTGGTCACGCTCGTGACCGGGATCCTGCTCATGTTCTACTACAAGCCGTACCCGGACGCGGCGTACTGGTCGATCAAGGACATCCACTTCGTCGTCCCGACCGGCAAGCTGATCCGCAACGTCCACCGCTGGGCCGCGCAGGTGATGGTGTTCGCGGTCTTCGCGCACATGGCGCGCGTGTTCTACACGGCGTCCTACCGCAAGCCGCGCGAGTTCAACTGGGTCGTCGGGATGGGGCTCCTCGTCGTGACGCTCGGGCTCTCGTTCACGGGCTACCTCCTGCCGTGGGACCAGCTCGCGTACTGGGCGATCACGATCGGCGCGAACATCGCGCAGTCGCCGCGCGAGGTGACGGACGCGCTCGGCTGGACGCAGCGCTTCGATCCGGGCGGCTTCGTGCGCTTCCTGCTGCTCGGGTCGGAGGAGATCGGCGAGGAGGCGCTGATCCGCTTCTACCTCCTGCACGTCATGGTGCTGCCGCTCTTCCTGGGAGCGCTCCTCGGCGTGCACTTCTGGCGCATCCGGAAGGACGGCGGGCTGGCGCGGCCGGTCGACGCCGATCGCCGCCTCGGCAAGCCCGCGATGCCCGTCCAGCCGACGTTCACGGACGCCCCGCGGAAGACCTACCACCTCGCAGCGCTCGTCCGCGGGACGTCGCCCGCGGTCGGGCGCGCGCCCGAGAAGACCGTCCCGGCGATGCCGCACCTCTTCTACGCCGAGCTCGCGGTCTTCATGCTGACGATCCTCGTCTGCGTCGCGCTCTCGCTCGTCTCGGACGCACCGCTGAAGGAGCACGCCAACCCCGCCGTGCCGGAGAACCCGGCCAAGGCGCCCTGGTACTTCCTCGGCCTCCAGGAGCTCGTCGCCTACTCGGCGTTCATGGGCGGGATGGGCCTCCCGACGATCGTCATCGTCGGCCTGACGTTGATCCCGTTCCTCGACCGCGAGCACGCCGGCACGGGCGAGTGGTTCGGCGGCCCGGGCGGCCTGCCGCTCGTCGCGCGCTCCACCGCCTTCGGGCTCGTGGCGGTCGTCGCGGTCGAGGCGATCGCGATCCGCTTCGGCTGGATCCGCGAGTGGTTCCCCGACGTGCCGCAGCTCGTCGTGACGCTCGTCAACCCGGGCACGCTCATCGCGGCCATCTACGCGGCGTACTCGGTCTGGTGCGTCCGGCGCTACGACTCGACGCGCGCCGGCGCGCTCGCGCTCTTCACCTGCTTCCTCTGCGGCTTCGTCGTGCTCACGATCGTCGGCGTCCACTTCCGCGGCCCGAACTGGCACTTCTTCTGGTCGCCCGCGGACTGGCCGGTTCACTGAGGAGCTCGGCGTGCGCTCGAACAAGCTCCTGCTCCTCGCTGCGAGCCTCGGAACGATCGCCGTTCTGCTGCTCGCGGCGTGGCGCGAGATGGTCGATCGCGACTGGCGCCGCATCCAGCGCGACTACCGCGCGCGCCTCGCTCCCGAGAAGGCGGCGAATTTCGACGTCCAGCTGCGACAGGTCTACGTCCCGTCGCTGCGTGCGACCGATCGCTGCATCACCTGCCACGTCGGCATGGCGCCGGGCGAACAGGGCATCCCCGGCGACCCGCTCTTCGGCCCGCATCGCGACGTCGCGCACGATCCCGCCGACTTCGGCTGCGTCGTCTGCCACGGCGGCCAGGGTCGGGCGACCGAGACCGCCGACGCGCACGGCGCCGTCGCGCACTGGCCGGAGCCGATGCTGTCGCGCCGCCAGGCGTGGGCGGGGTGCGGAAGCTGCCACACGCACGTCGCGGTGCCTCGCCGAGCGGAGCTCGAGCGCGGCCTCGCCCTGATCGAGCGGAACGACTGCCTGGCGTGCCACGTGCTCGACCGGCGCGGCGGAACGCCGCGGCCCGGCAGCGCCGCCGTCGCCGCGCCCGACCTCTCGCGCGTCGGCGCGACCGGCTTCGACGCGGCCTGGTACGAGCGCCACCTCGCGAAGCACGCCGCGGCGACGTCGGGCCCGTGGCGTACGTCGTTCGGCGCGATCGCGCCGGCCGACCGCGCGGCGATCGACGCTCTGCTCGCATCGCGCGTCGGCGCTCCGGAGCTCGTCTCCGCGAAGGCCGAGTTCCACGAGCTCGGCTGCCGCGGCTGCCACAAGGTCGCAGGCGTCGGCGGCGACGACGGGCCGGACCTGACGCGCGTCGGCGACAAGGATCCCGGCCAGCTCGACTTCCGCCCCGTCCCCGGGGACCACACGCTCGCCGCCTGGCTGGCGGAGCATTTCCGCTCGCCCGCCTCGGTCGTCCCGGGATCGCGCATGCCGACGCTCGGCCTGGACGAGCGACAGATCGACGCGCTCACGTTCTACATGCTCTCGCTCCGCCGGAGCGATCAGCCGGAGGCGTACTGGCCGAAGGACCGCATCCGCGCCGAGCGCTTCGGGGAGCGCGAGTTCTCGTCCGACGGCGCGACGCTCTGGGGGACGTTCTGCGCCGCCTGCCACGGTCCGTCCGGTGAAGGGATGCGCTACCCCGGCGCCCCCGCCTTCCCGGCCGTCGGGAATCCCGACTTCCTCGCGATCGCGTCCGATCGTTTCCTGCGCGAGACGATCACGCACGGCCGCCCCGGGCGCCGCATGCCGGCGTGGGGCGAGGGCGAGGGCGGGCTCCGCGCCGGCGAAATCGACGCGGTCATCGGCCACGTGCGCTCGCTCGGAGGCGGCGTCGTCGGGCCGGAGGAGGAGGAGCCGCTGCGGTGGGCCGATGGCGACCCGAGCGACGGCGCGCGCCTCTACGCCCAGGCGTGCGCGTCCTGCCACGGCGAGCGCGGCGAGGGGAAGGAGGGTCCGGCGCTCGCGAACCCGCGCCTCCTGGCGGCGGCGAGCGACACGTACCTCGTGGAGACGATCCGCCGCGGTCGCCGGGGCACGTCCATGGCGGCCTTCGCGTCGGCTTCGCCGGCGCACCGCACGCTCTCCGACGACGAGATCGTCTCGATCGTCACGTACCTGCGCTCCTGGGAGAAACCGCGATGAAGAAGAAGGGTGTGTCGCGTCGTGAGTTCCTCGAGGCCGCCACGGCGCTCGGCTTCGGCGCGTTCGTCCAGTCGGCGACGCGCGCCTGGGGCCTCGACGCCGTCGAGAACCCGCTCGCCCGCTATCCGAGCCGCGACTGGGAGAACGCGTACCGCGATCTCTGGAAGACGGACTCGAGCTTCACGTTCCTGTGCGCGCCGAACGACACGCACAACTGCATCCTGAACGCGTACGTGCGCTCGGGCGTGGTGACGCGCATCGGCCCGACGATGCGCTACGGCGAGGCGACCGACCTCGACGGCAACCGCGCGTCGCACCGCTGGGACCCGCGCGTCTGCCAGAAGGGCCTCGCGCTCACCCGCCGCTTCTACGGCGACCGGCGCGTGCGCCACCCGATGGTGCGCCAGGGCTTCAAGCGCTGGGTCGAGGCGGGCTTCCCGCGCGGCGAGGACGGCCGTCCGCCCAAGGAGATGTTCCAGCGCGCGCGCGACGAGTGGGTCCGCGTCACGCACGAGGAGGCAGCGGCGATCGTCGCCGCCGCGCTCGTGAACATCGCCGAGACCTACAACGGGGAGGAGGGCCAGAGGCGGCTCCGCGCCCAGGGCTACCAGGACGAGGTGGTCGCGGCGACGCAGGGCGTGGGCACGCAGGTCCTCAAGTTCCGCGGCGGCATGCCGCTCCTCGGCTTGACGCGCGTGTTCGGCATGTACCGGCTCGCGAACTCGATGGCCCTGCTCGACGCGAAGCTGCGCGGCGTCGCGCCCGAGCAGGCGCTCGGCGCGCGCGGCTTCGACAACTACTCGTGGCACACCGACCTCCCGCCCGGGCACCCGATGGTGACGGGGCAGCAGACGGTCGAGTTCGACCTGAGCTCCGTCGAGCTGTGCCGCACCCTCGTCATCTGGGGCATGAACTGGGTGACGACCAAGATGCCCGACGCGCACTGGATGACCGAGGCGCGGCTCAAGGGCACGCGCATCGTCAACATCGCGTGCGAGTACTCGTCGACCTCGTCGAAGGCGGACGACGCGATCGTCGTGCGGCCCGGCACGACGCCCGCGCTGGCGCTCGGGCTCGCGAGCGTCGTCCTGCGCGAGAAGCTCTACGACGCCGACTACGTCCGCCGCTGGACCGATCTTCCGATGCTGGTCCGGATGGACACGCTGAAGAACCTGAGCGCGAAGGACGTCTTCGGCGGCGACCCGGCGCCGCTCTCGAACCAGACCACGGTGCTCGCTCCCGGCGAGAAGGCGCCGCCGCCCGCCAAGCAGAGCGACCAGATCCTGCCCGCCGCGCTGCGCGCGGAATGGGGTGACTACGTCTGGTGGGACGCGGCGGCGAACGCGCCGCAGCGCCTCGTCCGCGACGCGGTCGGCGCGCGCTCGGAGGTCAAGGACGCGTTGCTCGAGGGCTCGGTCGAGGTCGCCCTGCAGGACGGCAGCAAGGTGCGCTGCCGGCCGGTGTTCGATCTCGTGAAGGAGTATGCCGCGCACTTCGACCCGAAGACGGTCGAGGAGCTGACGTGGGCCCCGGCCGCGGCGGTCGAGCGCCTCGCGCGCGACATCGCGGCCCATCCCGGCACGACGCTCTTCGCGATCGGCATGGGGCCGAACCAGTTCTTCAACAACGACAACAAGGACCGCGACATCTTCCTGCTCGCGGCGCTCACCGGGAACGTGGGTCGCATCGCCGGCAACGTCGGCTCGTTCGCCGGCAACTACCGCGTCGCCCTCTTCAACGGCGTGCCGCAGTACATCAACGAGAACCCGTTCGACCTCGAGCTCGACCCGAAGAAGCCGGCCCGCGTCAAGCAGTACTGGAAGGCCGAGTCGGCGCACTACTACAACCACGAGCACCACATCCTGAAGGTCGGCAACCGCACGCTGACCGGGAAGGGCCACATCCCGACGCCGACCAAGTCGATGTGGTTCGCGAACGCGAACTCGATCCTCGGCAACGTCAAGTGGCACTACAACACGGTCGTCAACGTGCTGCCGACGATCGAGATGATCTGCGTGAACGAGTGGTGGTGGTCGACGTCGTGCGAGTGGGCCGACGTCGTGTTCGCCGTCGACTCGTGGGCCGAGCTGAAACGGCCCGACATCTCGGCCTCGGTGACGAACCCCTTCATCACCGTGTTCCCGGCGACGCCGATGCCGCGCCTCTTCGAGACGCGCGGCGACATCGAGGTGCTGGCGGAGGTCGGCCACGCGCTCGCCGAGCGCACCGGGGATCCGCGCTTCGACGACTGCTGGAAGTTCGTACGCGAGAACCGCGTCGAGGCGTACCTGCAGCGCATCCTCGACGCCTCTGCCTGCGCGGCGGGCTACGACATCGACGACCTGCACGAGAAGGCGAAGCGCGGCATCCCGGCGCTGCTCCTGTCGCGCACCTATCCCAAGGCGGTGGGCTGGGAGCAGGTCGAGGAGAGCCGTCCCTGGTACACGAAGACGGGGCGGCTCGAGTTCTACCGCGACGAGGACGAGTTCATCGAGGCGGGCGAGAACCTCCCGGTGCACCGCGAGCCGATCGACTCGACGTTCTATCAGCCCAACGTGATCGTCGCGCCGAAGCACGAGGCGCTCCGGCCCAAGGGGCCGGCCGACTACGGCGTCTCGCCGGAACAGCTCGACTGCGAGACCCGGCAGGGCCGCAACGTCGTGCTGACGTGGGCAGAGACGAGGGCGACCAAGCACCCGCTCGCCGACGACGGCTACCGCTTCGTGTTCCACACCCCGAAGTACCGTCACGGCGCGCACACGATGCCGATCGACACGGACTTCGTCGCAATGCTGTTCGGGCCGTTCGGCGACATGTACCGGCACGACACGCGCGCGCCGTTCGTCGCCGAGGGCTACGTCGACATCAACCCCGAGGACGCGCGCGCTCTCGGCGTCGAGGACGGCGACTACGTCTGGATCGACTCCGATCCGGCCGACCGCCCGTTCCGCGGCTGGAAGGAGAACGCCAAGGACTACGAGTTCTCGCGGCTCCTCTGCCGTGCGCGCTACTACCCCGGCACGCCGCGCGGCGTGACGCGGATGTGGTTCAACATGTACGGCGCGACGCCGGGCTCGGTGGAGGGCGCGAAGAGCCGCCCCGACGGCCTCGCGAAGAACCCGCGCACGAACTACCAGGCGATGTTCCGCTCCGGCTCGCACCAGTCGGCCACGCGAGGCTGGCTCAAGCCGACGTGGATGACCGACTCGCTGGTGCGCAAGGAGCTGTTCGGCCAGCAGGTCGGCAAGGGCTTCCTGCCCGACGTCCACTGCCCGACCGGCGCGCCGCGCGAGTCGATCGTCAAGATCACGAAAGCGGAGCCGGGCGGGATCGGCGGCCACGGCCTGTGGCGACCGGCGAAGCTCGGCGTGCGTCCCGGCTACGAGAGCGACGCGATGAAGCGCTACCTAGCGGGCGAGCTCGCGGCGAGCGACGAGAAGAAAGGGAACGGCTGATGGCCCGCGTCCACAACTGGCAGATCGGCCGCGACATGTCCTACTGGTACCCGGAGTCGCGGCCCCGGAAGCAGTTCGCGGCGGTCTTCGACACGAACAAGTGCATCGCGTGCCAGACCTGCACGATCGCCTGCAAGACCACCTGGACCTCCGGCAAGGGCCAGGAGTACATGCTCTGGAACAACGTCGAGACGAAGCCCTACGGCTTCTACCCGATGGCGTGGGACCTGAAGCTCCTCGAGAAGCTCGGCCCGCAGCGGTGGACGAACGGCGCGTACGAGGGGCGCACGCTGTTCGAGGCGGCGGAGGCGGGAGAGCGCGTCCTCGGCTGGCGTCCCGAGGAGATCGACTACGCCCATCCCAACGTCGGCGAGGACGACTGCGCCGGCGGCGACCTCGAGCAGGGCGCCGAGTTCCGGATCCCGCACGACAAGTGGTTCTTCTACCTCGCGCGCATCTGCAACCACTGCACGTATCCCGCGTGCCTCGCGTCGTGCCCGCGCGCGTCGATCTACAAGCGGCCCGAGGACGGCATCGTCCTGATCGATCAGGGGCGCTGCCGCGGCTATCAGGAGTGCGTCAAGGCGTGCCCGTACAAGAAGGTCTTCTACAACCCGATGACCGGCACGTCGGAGAAGTGCATCGCGTGCTTCCCGAAGTTCGAGCAGGGGATCCAGCCGCAGTGCTTCGTCAACTGCATCGGGAAGATCCGCTTCGCGGGGCAGGTCTCGACGCCGGCCGAGGCGCGCGAGGACAACCCGATCGACTACCTCGTGCACGTGAAGAAGCTCGCGCTCCCGCTCTACCCGCAGTGGGGGCTCGAGCCGAACGTCTACTACGTGCCGCCCGTCCACGTGCCGCGCCGCTTCCTGCTGCAGATGTTCGGCCCGGCGATCGACGCCGCGCTCGACACGTACCGCAGCGCCGCCGCCGACCGCGACCTGGCCGGCCTGCTCTGCCTCTTCGGGAGCACCGAGCGCGTCGTGCCGCGCTGGAAGCGGAGCGGCGATGTCGTCATCGGCTTGGAGGAGGACGGCTCCGAGATCGTCCGCGTGCCGATCACCGAGCCGGTCTTCGTCCGCCGCGCCTTCGACGCCGCGCGCGGCGTCACGCGGACGAACACCCCCTGAGGAGCGAGCGATGTGGCTCTCGAGATGGTCGCTGGCGCTCGTCCTGCTGGTCGGCTGCCGGGGCGAGGCGAACCGCGAGGCTCCGACGGAGGTCGTCGCGGTCCACCGCTCGGCGGTGACGACCGATCCGACCGCCGCCGCCTGGCAGGACGCTCCCGAGTACCGCGCGACGCTCCTGCTGCAGGACATGGTCGAGCCGCGCCTGCTCGCGCCGTCGACCCCGGAGGTGAAGGTGCGCGCGATCACCGACGGCCAGAGGCTCGCGCTCCGGCTCGAGTGGTCGGATGCCGGCCCGAACGACGTCCCGGGTCCGGCGATGTTCTCGGACGCCTGCGCCGTCCAGGTCCCGGTCGCCGCGGGCGCCGACGTCACCGCGCCGCAGATGGGCGAGCCCGGAAGGCCGGTCGAGATCACGTACTGGCGCGCGTCGTGGCAGGCGATCGTCGACGGCCGCCCCGACACGATCCAGGCGCTCCATCCCGCCGCCGCCGTCGACGCCTATCCGTTCGATGCCGCCTCGCTCGCTCCCGGCTCTCCCGACCAGGTCGCGATGGCGAAGCGCTACGCGCCGGCGCGTGCCGTCGGCAACGACCTCGCCGGGCCGCGCGTGCAGCCGGTGCAGGACCTCCTGGGAGAGGGGCCCGGGACGCTCCGTCCGGCCGAGCACGCGCGGTCCGAAGGACGGGGGAACCGGACGGCGTCGGGCTGGTCGGTCGTCCTCGTGCGGCCGCTGCCGGACGGCTCGTCCGGCGGAGTACCGCGCGAGATCGCGTTCGCCGTCTGGGCTGGCGAGAACGGTGAAGTCGGCGCGCGGAAGATGCGCACGGGCTGGGTGCCGCTCCGCATCGAGGTCGCGCCATGAGCTCGACGCGGCCGGATGGCAGGCGGCCGGCGGACGCGCGCGGAAGCGCGCGCGTCGCCGACGGCATTCGCCTCGCCGCGGAGTGGCGGCTTCTCGGGCTCCTGCTCGAGCGGCCGCGGCTCGAGTGGCAGGCTGAGATCGAGCGCCTCGCCGCGGAAGTCGCCGATCCGCCGCTGCGCGCCGCCGTCGCCGCGGCACGGACGGCGAGCGAGGGCGAGTACCATGCGCTCCTCGGCCCGGGCGGGCCGGCACCGGCGCGCGAGGCGAGCGTTCTCGGGATGGGCGATCCCGGCTGGATGATGGCCGACCTCTCGCGCACCTACGACGCCTTCGGCTATGCGCCGCGCGCCGAGGACCCGAAGGACCACGTGGCGGTCGAGGTCGGCTTCGTCGGGTTCCTTCTGCTGAAGGAGGCGCTCGCGTGGGCGTCGGACGACGAGGTGGCGGCGCGGACGGTGATCGCGGCGCGCACCGCGTTCGTCGCCGATCATCTGCGTGCGCTCGTGCTCGCGCTCGCGGAGCGGCTGGCGGTCGCGCCCGAGTCGCACGTCGCGCTCGCGGTCGACGTGCTCGCCGCACGGGTGGCGGCGATCGGCGACGGGGGTGCGACGGCGGAGGCGGCCAAGCCGGCGGCGACGTCCGCATCGAGCTGAGCGTCCATCCGCGCGGGACGTCGGCCGCCGCGGTTCGAGGGGGGAGGATCTCATGGAGCGAGCAGGTTCGCTGCAGAGGGGTGGCATCGCGACGCCGCGTCGCCGGGTGCTTCTGTCGAGCGGTGCGCTGCTCGTGGTCTGGGCGCTCGCGGCGGCGACCGCGCGCGCCCAGACGGCGGCGGTGCCGCCGCCCGCTTCGGCGGGCGCGCCCAGGCTCGAGATCGACGGCCCGATGGATTCGAAGATCCGCTTTGAGCTCTACGAGCGGCTGCGCGGGGAGTTCGTCGACTGGTTCGCGACCGCGAACCCCGGGCCGACGCCGCGCTTCCGCTACAACTTCATCGGGAACAAGCTCCAGCTCGGGCTGCGCGTGACCCGCGCTCCGTGGGAGCTCTTCGTCCAGTTCCAGGACTCGACGCTCGGCGACGTGCCGTCGGGTGCGGTCGGCGTCGGCTCGATCTACTTCGCGAACACGCACAGCAGCACGCAGAACGGTGCGTTCCTCCGCAGCGGGTACCTGGCGACGTCGCAGCTCTTCGGCGTCGAGGGCCTGTCGATCAAGGGTGGACGCCAGCTCTACAGCAACGCGATGGAGGCGCCCGTCAAGCATCCGTCGCTGCGCTGGCTCCAGGTGAACCGCTTCTCGCAGCGACTGATCGGCCCGTTCGACTACACCCACGTCGGCCGGAGCTTCGACGGCGGGGTCGTCGGATGGACGTCGCCGAAGATCTCCTTCACGGGCTTCGGGTTCCGCCCGACCTACGGCGGCTACGAGGTCGACGCGAACCGCGAGCTCGACATCGACCTCGCGGGCGGGGCGATCTCGCTGCCCGACTCACCCGAGCTCGGCGCGACCTTCGCGCAGCTCGTGTGGATCTACTATCACGACTACCGCGACGTCACGTACGTCGACAACCGCCCGCTCGCGGTCCGCCAGGCGGCGACCGGGCGCTCGGCGACGCTGCACACGATCGGCGCCAACGCGGCGCACGTGTTCGACGGCGTCGGTCCGGGCGCGATCGACGCCGTCGCGTACGGCTTCGGACAGCTCGGCGACTACCAGGGCCAGAGCGACGGCGCGTGGGCGTACGGCTTCGAGGCGGGATACCGATTCACGGAGACCTGGGCGAGGCCGTGGCTGCGCGTCGGGATCGACAGCGCGTCCGGCGACCCCGATCCGAACGACGACGAGCACCAGACCTTCTTCCAGATGCTGCCGACGGCGTGGCTCTACGCGCAGTTCCCCTTCTACAACATGATGAACAACCAGGACGTCTTCGCACAGGCGATCCTCGAACCCGATCCGCGGGTCTCGCTGCGCCTCGACTTCCACTGGCTGCGGGTGAGCTCGAGCCGGGACCTCGCGTATTTCGGCGGCGGCGCGACGAAGAACGACTTCTTCGGGTTCGGCGGCGTCTCCGCGGCCGGACGCTACGAGCTCGCCTACCTCGTCCACGGGATGCTGACGCTCCGGCCGGCGTCGTGGTTCACCGTGAACGCCTTCTACGCGCACGCCTTCGGTCAGGGGGTCATCCAGGCGAACTTCACCGGCAAGCAGGGCAACTACGGGTACCTGGAAGGGATCGTCGCCTTCTGAGCTCCCTGCGCGGCGTCACAGGATGAAGCGCGACAGGTCCTCGCTCGCGAGGATCGGCCCGAGCTCGCCGCGCACGCGCTCGCCGTCGACGACCACCCGCTGCCCCGCCATGTCGGACGCCTCGAACATCACCGCGTCGAGGAGCCGCTCGAGGACCGTGTGCAGCCGGCGCGCGCCGATGTTCTCCGTGCGCTCGTTCACGAGCGCCGCGATGCGCGCGACTTCGGCGATCGCGTCGGGCGTGAACTCGAGGTCGACGCCCTCGGTCGCGAGCAGCGCCGCGTACTGCCGCGTGAGCGCGTTCCGCGGCTCGGTGAGGATGCGCACGAAGTCGTCGCCGGTCAGAGGCTCGAGCTCGACGCGGATCGGGAAGCGCCCCTGGAACTCCGGAATGAGGTCCGACGGCTTCGACACGTGGAACGCTCCCGACGCGATGAACAGGATGTGATCCGTGCGGACGGGACCGTGCTTGGTATTGACGGTCGAGCCTTCGACGATCGGCAGGAGGTCGCGCTGGACGCCCTCGCGGGAGACGTCCGGCCCCGTCACGTGCGAGCGTCCGGCGATCTTGTCGATCTCGTCGATGAAGACGATGCCCGACGTCTCGACGCGCGCGATCGCCTCGCGCGTCACGTTCTCCATGTCGACCAGCCGCGCCGCCTCTTCCTGCGTCAAGGCCTGGAGAGCGTCGGCGACCGTCATCCGGCGCTGCTTGGTCTTCTTGGGCAAGAGGTTCGCGAACATCTCCTTCAGGTTGAATCCCACCTCTTCGAGGCCCTGCGGCGTCATCACCTCGATCGTGGGCGAGATCTGCTCGCTCACCTCGACCTCGACCGGGCGATCGTCGAGCTCGCCCGCGCGCAGCATGCGGCGGAGCTTGTCGCGCGTCGCGGTCTGGCCATCGCCGCCGGGATCGGGCGCGATGCCGGCCGGCGTGCGCGGCAGGAGCAGGTCGAGCACGCGGTCCTCCGCCGCCTCGCGCGCCCGCGCGGCGACCTTCTCGCGCTCTTCCTGGCGCACCATGCCGATCGCGATCTCGACGAGGTCGCGGATGATCGCCTCGACGTCGCGCCCGACGTAGCCGACCTCGGTGAACTTCGACGCCTCGACCTTCACGAAGGGCGCGCTCGTGAGGCGCGCGAGGCGGCGCGAGATCTCGGTCTTCCCGACGCCGGTCGGCCCGATCATGAGGATGTTCTTCGGGATGATCTCGTCGCGCATGTCGGACGCGACCTGCTGGCGACGCCAGCGGTTCCGGAGCGCGATCGCGACCGCGCGCTTCGCCGCGCGCTGACCGACGATGTAGCGATCGAGCTCGGAGACGACCTCGCGCGGCGTCATCGTGTGCCCGCCGCGATCCCCGCCCGTGCGCGCTGCGGCTGCGCCGTCGGACGGGGCGCCGAGCGCCACCTCGCGGGCGCTCATCGCGCTTCACCCGCCGGGGCGATCTCTTCCACCACGATCGCCTCGTTCGTGTAGACGCAGATGTCGGCCGCGATCCGCATCGCCGCGCGCGCGATCTCGACCGCGTCGAGGCTCGAGTGCGCGAGGAGCGCTCGCGCCGCGGCGAGGGCGTAGTTCCCGCCGGACCCGATCGCGATCGCGGTGTCGCCGGTCGCGGTGACGTCGGGCTCGATCACGTCGCCCGTCCCGGAGACGACCAGGAGGCTCTCGGTATCGGCCGCGACCAGCATGGCCTCGAGCCGGCGGAGCGCGCGGTCGGTGCGCCAGTCCTTCGCGAGCTCGACGGCCGCGCGCCGGAGCTGCCCCCGGAACTCCTCGAGCTTCTGCTCGAAGCGCTCGAAGAGCGTGAAGGCGTCCGCGGATGCGCCGGCGAAGCCGACGACGACCTGCTCGCGGTAGAGCCGTCGCACCTTCCGCGCGCCGTGCTTCATGACCGTCGCGCCGACCGTCACCTGGCCGTCGCCCGCTACGCACGTCCGCCCGGCGCGCCGGACGGCGAGGATCGTCGTGGCGTGGGGCGTGGCCTCCGCTGACGCAGCCACGAGCGTTTTTGTAGGCCGCGGTTGGGGGCTTGTCGAGGCGGGTGCGCGTGGGTTCGTTTGCGGACGTCGCCGCGAGGGTGCCGGTGGGCCGCCGAAGCCGTGTGTGCGGGCGCTCGCTCCGGGTCTCGCTCGCGGGATGGAAGAGCGCCCCGACTTGTTTCATGGATCAAGGTGGGGGCGATTGATTGTCCCGCTCGTTCGACAGTCGCTCGCTTGCCCGCAAACACGGCTTCGGCTGCGTTTGCGATCAGGCTCGCGTGGACGTCGCCGCACCCTTTCACGCCGCGCTGCCCTCTGGCCGCCTCACGTCACGGCGAAACAGACGCGACGGCGGTCCACCGTCGGCGGAGGCTACGCGCGCGGGTGGAACTTGGTGTAGGCGGCGCGGAGGCGGGCGAGGCTCACGTGGGTGTAGCGCTCGGTGGTGGCGAGGCTTGCGTGGCCGAGGAGCTCCTGGATGGCTCGGAGGTCGGCGCCGTGGTCGAGCAGGTGGGTGGCGCAGCTGTGGCGGAGGGCGTGCGGGTTGACCGGCGTGAGGCCGGCGGCGCGCAGGCGGTCGGCGACGATGCGGCCGACGCTCCTCACCGCGAGCCGGCCGCCCCGGCGATTGCGGAAGACGGGATCCGCGCCTCGGCGGGACGTGGCGGGACGCGCGATCGCCGCGAGCCGCCGGAGCGCCTCGGTCGCCGGCTCGCCGAGCGGGACGAAGCGGTCCTTCCCGCCCTTGCCGCCGCGCACGTGGGCGCGCCGGTCGTCCAGGGAAACGTCGCGCCAGTCGAGCGCGACCGCCTCGCTCGCGCGGAGGCCGCTCCCGTAGAGGACCTCCAGGAGCGCGACGTCGCGCGCCGCGGCCTCGTCCGGGATGGCGGACGACGCGCGGAACAGGCGATCGACGTCCGACTCGGGCACGTAGCGGGGAAGGGCGCGCGTGAAGCGCGGCGAGCCGATCGCGGCCGCCGGATTGGACGCGACCCGACCGCGGCGCTTCGCGAACGCGAAGAAGCTCCGCACGACTGCCACGGTGCGCGCGAGCGACCGCCGCCCGACCTCCTCGGCGCGGCGGGCGAGGAAACGGCGCAGGCGGTCGGCGTCGACGTCCGCCCAGCGCGCCGCGCCGTCCGGCGCGACGTCGGACCGCAGGCGCTCGAGCTCGGCGGAGTAGGCCCGCAGCGTGTGCGGCGACGCCCGCCGCTCGACCCGCATGGACTCGAGGTACTCGGCGATCGCCGGGTCTTCGGCCGCTCCGCTCTCCTCCGCCACGACCCGCTCCCGGGCGCCCGTCGGCGCCGCGCGCATCGCCATGCCGCGCGGTCGCCGCGCCGGCGCGAGCTGTGATATCACCGCCGCCCGTGGCGACGCCAGGAGGGCCGGCGACGTGCCATCGCTGCCGAGCGGAGCTCCCGGCCGGCGACCTCGTCGCGCGCTCGGGGACCTGCGCTTCCTGCGGCTCGGACGTGCGGGTGTGTCGGAATTGTGCTTTCTACACGCTCGGCGCCTACAACGATTGCCGGGAGCCGAACGCCGAGCGGGTCGTGGACAAGGAGCGGGCGAACTTCTGTGAGTTTTTCCAACTCCGAGGCGGAGGCGCAGAGGGGGCGGGCGCGGCCGGGGGAACGGCGCGAGCGGCGCTCGACGCGCTCTTCCGCAAGCGCTGAGCGCGGCAGCGCGCGGACGCGCGCGCGGGGCGCTCCGTCCCCGCTCGTCGTCGCGGCGGCGCTTGGCCTGGGCGCGCTCGCGTGCTCGCACGGCGATCCCGCGCGCAGCGCGGCCGAGCGGTTCGTGGACGCCTACTACGTCGAGATCGATCTCCCGCGCGCGCGCGACGAGGCGGTGGGCCTCGCGCGCGCCAAGGTCGAGGACGAGATCCGCCTGCTCGCGGGCCAGCCGATCGCCGAGGCCGGAAGCCGGCCGACCGTGCACTACCGCTTCCTCGACCAGGACGCGGAGCACGACGGCGACCGGCGCGGGTTCCTCTTCGAGCTGACGATCGGGCTCGACGGCGGCGACCAGCTGCAGCGCCGCGCGCTGGTGACGGTGCGCGAGGAGGAAGGTCGCTGGCACGCCGCGAACTTCCAGGAGATCGATTGAGACCGCGGCGGAGGCTCGTGCTGGCGGTGCTCGCCGGCGTCGCCGTCGCGGCCGCGCTGGTCGCGCTCGCCACCGCGCGCGCCGCCGCCGTGCTCGACGCGCGCCGCCAGGAGCTGCTCGCGGCGGTCGGGAGCGCCGTCGGCTGGCCGATCGAGGCCGCCAGCCTCGAGGTGTCGTGGTGGCCGCCCGCCGTGGTGGCGCGCCAGGTGCGCGTGCCGGACGCCTCGCCGTACGGCCCGGGCAACCTCGGCTACGCGGACGAGGCGCGCTTCGAGTTCGAGCTCTTGCCGCTCGTGCGCGGGCGGCTGGTCGTGAACGAGGTGCGGCTGCAGGCCCCCGTCCTCCGCATCGTGCGCGGCGCCGACGGCGGCTGGAACCTGACGCGTCAAGCACCGCCCGAGCCGATCGAGCCTCGGCCGCGCGGCGGGGAATGGATCGCGCCTCGCGTCGTCGTCGACACGGTTCGCGTCCGGAACGCGCGCATCACCTACCGCGACCGCGCGATCCCGGGCCTCGGAGAGCTCGAGGTGAAGGCGGCGAACCTCCGCCTGCGCCACGGGTCCAGCGGCGTGCTCGTCGACTTCAACGGCCAGGCCCTCGGCGGTCCCGAGGAGAACGTGCAGGGTCGCCTCCGCATCCCCGGCGACGCCGACGGCCCGCGCACCGCGACCCTGGAGATCGACGCGGAGAACCTCGCCGCATCGCAGGTCCCCGAGATCATCTCGGTGCTGCGCGGCCAGGTGCCGTATGGCTTCGCGTTCGGCGGCGAAGCGGCGGTCCGCGTGCGCGCGACGATGAACGCCGCATGGCCTCCGGGGTCGGCCGCGATCGAGGTCGCGGTCGACGCCCGCGACGCCACGGTCCGCGCCGCGGGCGGCTGGATCGACAAGCGGGCGGGATCGCCGCTCGCCGCCGACATCGGTCTCGTCGCGGACGGCGAGAACCTCGCGGTCGAGCGCGCCGTGCTGCGGCTCGCGGGCTCCGAGCTGCGCGCGGACGCCGACGGCCCGCCCGGCAGGACCGGCCAGCCTCCGCTCCGCTTCGCCGTCGAGCGCCTCGACGGGAAGACGGTCGCGGAATGGGTTCCGGCGCTCGCGGCGCTTCAGCCGAGCGGCTCGATCGCGGTCTCGGGACGCCTCGCGCCCGGCAGCGGCCCCCTCGCGACCGAGGTTCACTTGACGGGCCGGTCGCTCGGCTTCGTCGCGCGCGGCCGGCACGTCGACGTCGGCGGCGGCGACGTCCGGCTCGTCGTCTCCGACGACAGCGATCGCGTCCTCGGCTCGGCACGCTTCGACGACGTGCGCGGCGCCGACGCGAGCGCCGGCGCGATCGAGATCGCGGTCGGAGGCGCGGTCGCGCGCCCCCTCACCGTCAAGATCGGCGCGACGCGCGGCTCGCTGCGCGGCGCGCCCGTCGAGAAGCTCGCGCTCGAGTGCATCTTGACGGACGACGGCGTGGAGGTCCGGTCGCTGCGGGCCGACGGTCTCGGCGGCTTCGCGGTGGCGCACGGCCGCGTGACCGGCGGCGGCGCGGAGCCGTGGCAGGTCTCGTTCGAGCCGGAGTGGGAGGGCCTCGACCTCTCCGCCATCCTGCTCGCGGTCGGCGGGCCCGCGCACGGGAGCGGCGTCCTGCGCGGTCGCGCTCGCCTCGCGACGCGCATCGCGGACGTCGAGTCCGCGCTCACGAACCTCGTCGGCGACGTCGACGTCATCCTGACCGACGGTCGTCTCGCCGACCTGAACGTCGCCGGAACGACGCTCGACAACCTGCGCGGCATCCCGAAGCTGCGTGAGGCCGTCGAGCGCCGCGCGCGGGAGCGCGTGCCCGAGCTGCTCGTTTCGACGAGCGAGATCTCCCTGCTGCGCGTCCGCGGGGCCATCGCCGCGCGCTCGCTCGCGATCTCCGACCTGACGCTCGAGAGCGACCACTACGCGCTCGACGCGCGCGGCCAGGTCGCCTTCGACGGACAGACGGATCTCGACGGGACGCTCGCCCTCACGCCCGCCGCGGCCGAGGCGCTGGTTTCCGACGCGGGCGTCGTGCAGATCCTCGCCTCGTCGAACGGCCAGGTGCGGATCCCGGTGACCGTCCGCGGCACCTATCCCCGCCTCTCGAGCGCGCCGACGTCGGATTTCCTCGCGCGCGCCATGGCGCGCGCGATCGCGTCGCCGCCGAGCGAGGGCGGGGGAAGCGGCGACTGGCTGCGGCGCCTGCTGCGCGGCGGCCGCGCCGACCGCGAGCCGAGCGGAGCCGCCGCCGCGCCGTGACGGCGCGCTGGACCGACCTCGGCGCGGCCGGCCTGTCGGCGTGCGCACTCCGCGTCCGGCGGCGCGACATCGCCTACTTCAAGTACCTCTTCGAGTCGTACGAGGGCGTCGCGATCGTCCGCACGGTCGAGACCGTCGATCCCGCGACGGCGGTGATCGCCGTGCTCGCGACCCCCGACCACGTCGCGTGCGCCGACGAGATCCTGGCGGCCGTCGAGGCGGAGGGCTCGCCGGCGGTCGCGCGCGCGGCGCTGCCCGCGGTGTGCCGCGAGGATTGGTTCCTCGTCGAGTGGGTGCGCGAGCCCGACGACGAGTGAGCGGGCGACCGGGTCAGTCCTCGCCGCGTCGCCGGAACAGGTACGCGATCCCGATGCTCACCACGTAGAGGAACGTGAGGGGGGTCGCGAGCAGCATCTGCGACGCGACGTCGGGCCCCGGCGTCAGGACCGCCGCCACGACGACGATCACGATGAGCGCGTACCGCCACGGCCGGATCAGCGTCTTGTGGTCGATCGCCCCCACGCGCGCCAGGAAGAAGGCGACGACGGGCATCTCGAAAGTCACGCCGAAGGCGAGCGCGAGGCGCGCGCTGAACGAGAGATACTCGCTGATGCGGATCGTCGGCTCGATGCCGATCGACGCGTACTGCTCGATGAAGAACGCGTACCCGACCTGGAACACGAGCTCGTAGCAGAACACCGCTCCGGCGGCGAAGAAGAGCGTCCCGAAGAAGACGAACGGGACGACGTAGTACTTCTCGTGCGCGTGCAGGCCGGGCGCGACGAAGCGCCACACCTGGTAGAGGATCACGGGAGCGGCGGCGAAGACGCCCGCGATCGCGGCGACCTTGAGCTTCGTGAAGAACGCCTCCGCGACGCCCGTCCCGATGAGCTTGACGGGGTTCCCCCCGGCGGCCGCGTTGAGCGGCCGGATCAGGATCTCGAAGAGGACGTCCGAGTACCAGTAGGCGACGCCGAAGCCCACGGCGATCGCCAGCAGCGACTTGACGATCCGCCAGCGGAGCTCCTCGAGATGCGCGGTGAGCGGCATCTCGACATCGGCCATCCTCCGCCGCTCCCCGTCGTGCGCGCGCGAGCCGGCGCTCAGGCCTTGCGGTCGGTTGCGCTGGGCTCGGAGGGAGCGGGCTCGGCCGGCCGCGTCGAAGCCGGCTCCGCGTGCGCGACCGGCGAAGCGCTCGCGGCGGTCGCCGCGACGCCGGCCGCGGGACGAGGCGCGTCGCCGGCGGGTGCCGCGGGCGCGGGGCCAGGTGCCGCCGCCGGGACTCCGACTGCCGACGTGGCCGCGGGTGCGGCGGGGACGGCCGCGGCGGCCGGCGTCGCGACGTCCGGCGGCGGCTGCGCGTCGGCGAGCTTCTGGCGGGCATCGCGCTCGGCGCGCCGGCGAGCCGCCTCGTGCTCGCGCGCCTCCGCCTCGATCATGCTGCGCGCCGCCTCGAGCTCCCGGTTGACGTCGCCGGTGACCTTGCGGAACTCGGCGAGTCCCTTGCCGAGAGCGCGCGCGACCTCGGGGAGTCGCTTCGGGCCCAGCACGATGAGCGCGACCACCAGGATCACGACCATCTCCGGCATGCCGATCCCGAACATGACGCGAACGCTAACCCAACGGTCCCGCACCGGCAAATTGCTTCGCGTGCGGCACGCGGACGCGTGCGCGCCGCGCGAGGCCGAGCGGCGTCTACAGGCGCCAGTACGGCTCGAGGATCGCCTTCAGCTTGTCGAATGCCGTGCTCGCGGGCGGCGCCTCGTCCTGGACCGGCTCGCCGCGCGACAGCTCGCCGAGGACGCACTCGGCGGAGCTGCGGATGGCGTCGAGGTCATAGCCGCCCTCGAGGATCGCGGCGATGCGCCCCTTCGCCGTGTCCGCCGCGACGGCCAGCAGTCGTCGCGTCATCGCGGCGAAGCCGGCTTCCGTCACGTTCATGCCGCCGAGGGGATCGCGGCGGTGAGCATCGAAGCCGGCCGAGATGAGGACGAACTCGGGCGCGAACTGCCGCAGCACCGGCTCGATCACCTCGTGGAAGGCGAGGGCGTAGCCGGCGTCGCCGACGCCGGCGGCGAAGGGCACGTTCACCGTCGCGCCCGCGCCCGCGCCGCGGCCGACGTCGCCGGCGGCTCCCGTGCCCGGGTAGTACGGGTACTGGTGCAGCGACACGTAGAGCACGCCGGGATCGTCGTAGAAGATCGCCTCGGTGCCGTTGCCGTGGTGCAGGTCCCAGTCGACGATCGCGACCCGCTCGAGGCCGTGCACCCGCCTCAGGTGCTGCGCCGCGAGCGCGACGTTGTTGAAGAGGCAGAAGCCCATCGCCTGCTCGCGCGTCGCGTGATGCCCGGGCGGGCGCACGAACGCGAAGCCGTTCCGGAAGGCGCCGGTCGCGACCGCGTCGACGAGCTCCAGCACGCCGCCCGCCGCGAGGAGCGCGGTCTCGTACGATCGCGCGGAGGTCTGCGTGTCCGCGTCGATGCGCGAGTGCGCCGCGCCTTGCGTCGAGCGGACGAGCTCCAGGAGGCGCGGGTCGTGCGCCGTCAGGATCTCGTCGTCGCTCGCGAGGCGAGCGTCGACGCGTTCGAGCGGCGCGCCGCGCCAGGCGCGCATCATCTCTTCCAGCACCGCGAGGCGGTCGGGCCGCTCCGGGTGGCCGGGGCCGGGGTCGTGGTCGCGGTAGCGCGGGTCGATGAGGACGGCGGTCCGCATGCGCGACGGCTCAGAAGCCTTCGGCCGTCGGATCGGCGTCGGTGAGAGAGGCCGGCTCGGCGCCTCGCGCTGGCGCGCTGTCTCCGCGGATGCGCCGGAGCGCGGCGGCGTCGAGGTCGCCGGGCTCGTCGGCCGTCGCGTGCTCGGCGGGCTGAGCGGCGGGCTGAGCGGCGGGCGCGGCGGCGATCGCGGTCGGCTCGCTGCCGCGCTTGAACGCCTCGAGGAGCGTGCCGGAGCCGCCGGGCGCGGCCCGCAGGCCGGAGCGCCGGTCGATGTTCACCAGGACGACCTCGGGTGGCACCGCGAAGTCGTTGACGGGCGTGCCGTCGAGAACCGTCGCCATGAAATCGTGCCAGATGGGCGCAGACACGCGACCGCCGGTCTCCTTGTCCCCGAGCGTCTTGTCCTGATCGTACCCGACCCACACGCCGGCGAGGAGGTCCGGGGTATAGCCGATGAACCAGGCGTCGCGGAGGTCGTTGGTGGTGCCGGTCTTGCCGGCGACCGGGCGGCCGAGCCCTTCGGCAGCGCGCTTTCCCGTCCCCCGCTCCACGACGCTCTCCATCAGGCTCACCATGATGTAGGCGGTGTCGGGCGGCATGACGCGCTGGCTCTGGACCGCGAAGTCCTCCAGCAGGTCGCCGTGCGTGTCGGTGATGCGCGTGATGAACCGCGGCTCGACGCGGATCCCGAGGTTCGGGAAGACGGCGAACGCGCGCGCCATCTCGAGGAGCGTGACCTCGGCGGTGCCGAGCGCGATCGAGAGGTTCTTCGGGAACGGGCGATCGAACCCGAAGCGCGGGAGATACTCGAGCAGGTATTTGAGGCCCATCGCCTGCACGAGCTTCACGGTCACGACGTTGCGCGAGAACGTCAGCGCCTCGCGCAGCGTGGTCGGCCCGAAGTTCCGCTTCTCGAAGTTCTGCGGCGTCCACCAGCCGCCCGCGCCCATGTTGAAGGAGATCGGCGCGTCGACGATGACCGTGGCAGGTGTGAAGCCCCGGTCCATCGCGGCGGCGTAGACGAGCGGCTTGAACGACGATCCCGGCTGCCGGTACGCCTGTGTCACGCGGTTGAACTGGCTCTGTCCGAAATCGAGCCCGCCGACCATCGCGCGCACGTCGCCGGTGGTCGGGACGAGCGCCACCATCGCGCCCTCGGTCCCGTTCCCCCGCGACAGCACCAGCTCCGGGTGCGACGGCGTGCCGGCGACGCGCGCTTCGAGCACGTCGCCCACCTGCGGGGCGTAGCCGGTCTTGGTCGCCCACTCGAGGCCTTCCCGCGTCATGACCGCGTTGCCGCCGGCCCAGCGCACGTTGAGCGCGCCGTCGCGCCGGCGGACGGCGCCGTCGCGGCCGGGCACGACGACCACCTCGAGCACGGAGCCGACCTCCGGCAGCGGGGCGGCGACGGTGCTCGCCGTCGCCGCGTCGCGCACGACGGCCTTCCGCTCGCGCAGCGACAGCGTCCGGAGCGGGCCGCGGAAGCCCTGGCGCTCGTCGAGCTTCTCGACGCCCTCGCGCAGCGCCTTCTCGGCGGCGCGCTGCATCTCGAGATCGAGCGTGGTGTAGACGTTCAGGCCGAGCTCGTACGGACCGCGCGCGCCGTAGCGGTCCTCGAGCATGCGCCGGACGTGCTGCACGAAGAACGGCGCCGGACCGGTGATCGCCGGCCGGTGCGGGGCGAGCAGGATCGGCTCGGAGGCGGCGCGCTCCGCCTCGTCGCGCGTGATGAAGCCTTCCTCGACCATCCGCTCGAGCACGTAGCGCTGACGCGCCTTCGCGCGCCGGAAGTGCTTGACGGGGGAGTAGCGGCTCGGGGCCTGCGGCAGGCCGGCGAGGATCGCCGCTTCGCCGACCGTGAGGTCCGAGACGTCCTTGCCGAAGTACTCGAGCGCCGCCGCCTGCACGCCGTACGCGCCGTTCCCGAGGAAGATCTGGTTCAGGTAGAGGTAGAGGATCTCGTCCTTCGTGAGCTGCTGCTCGAGGCGGATCGCGAGCACGAGCTCCTTGAGCTTCCGCTCGTAGCTGCGCTCGGGCGAGAGGAGGAGCGACTTCACGACCTGCTGCGTGATCGTGCTGCCGCCCTGGCGGGTCGCGCCGGCGCGGTAGTTGTTGAGCGCGGCGCGGAAGATGCTGATCGGGTCGACGCCGGTGTGGTCGAAGAAGTTCGCGTCCTCGGCCGCGACGAACGCGAGCTGGACCGGCTTCGGGATGCGGTAGATCGGCGTCAGGTACCGCTTCTCGACGTAGAACTCGCCGATCAGCGAGCCGTCCACCGCGAACACCCGGGTCGCGACCGGCGGCCGGTAGTCGAGCAGCTTCGCGACCGGCGGGAGGCTGGTCGTGAACTCGCGGTACACCAGCGCCGCAGCGCTCCCGACCGCGGCGAGCAGCAGGATCAGAAATCCGTAGAGGAAGGGCTTGAAGGGCCTGCGTACCCTGGACTGCGTCGCCACGCTTCCTCGCCTCGCCACCCGGGCGCTTGTGTACCTGAAGGGCCGGGTCGGGGCCATACGCCGTTTGGCCAACCGTTGGGGTCATCGCATTCACCCCCGTGCGGTGCCCGGGCCGACGGCGCAGTCTGCGCCAGGCGAGCACCGCGAACGCCATCGCGGACGCGGCCGCAGGCGTTTGGCCGGGCAAGCGAGCGACTGTCGAGCGAGCGGGACGATCAACCGCGCCCACTTTGATCCATGAGACAATTCGGCGCGCACGACTTCCCCGCGACCGAGACCCGGAGCGAGCGCCCGGCCCAACGGCTCCGGCGGCCCACAGGCACGGCGGCCCACCGGCACGGCCAGCCCACACGCACCCGGCGCGGCTCACGTGGATGTGCGCGCGCCGCCGGCCGTGGTAGGACGGACCCATGTCGACGGCGGGTTCGCGCGCGGGAGGATCCCGGCTGTCGCCGAGCCGGGGACGAGAGGGCCCGATTCGCTCGAGCCATGGCCTCCGCCTGCTCGAGCACGTGAGCTCGCTCATCGGCGAGTCGGAGAACCTGCAGGAGACGCTCGACTCCGTGGTGGAGGTCGTGGCGGAGCGCATGCGGACCGAGGTGTGCTCGGTCTACCTGCTCGATTCGACCACGCAGACGCTCACCCTGTGGGCGACGACCGGCCTCGACCGGGGCTCCGTCGGCCGAGTGCGGATGCGGACCGACGAGGGGCTCACCGGCCTCGTGATCGAGACGATGGCGCCGGTCGCCGTGCCGGACGCGCCCGTCCACCCGCGCTTCAAGTTCTTCCCGGAGACCCGCGAGGAGCGCTACCACTCCTTCCTCGGCGTGCCGGTCCTGGAGCGACGGGCACCGCTCGGCGTGCTGGTCGTGCAGAGCCTCCGCCGCCGCCAGTTCACCGACGACGAGATCAGCCTCCTCCGGACGATCGCCGGCCAGCTCGCGGGCGTGCTCGTCCAGGCGCGGCTCCTCGACAGCCTCAAGATGAAGGAGCAGGAGCAGGCCGATTTCCGCCGGCGCATGCTCGACACGATCCGGCGGCTCCAATCGTTCGAGCGGCCGGTCGAGCGCGACTCCGGCCCGTCGCTCTCGCGCGACCCCGGCGAGCGCCTCCGCGGCATCGCCGCGTCGCCCGGGTTCGGCATCGGGCGGGCGCACATCCTGCACCCGCAGATCCTCTTCTCGGAGATCGAGGATCGCGCCTGCGACGACCCGGTCGCGGAGACCGCGCGCTTCGACGCCGCGCTCGAGCGCGCGGCGAGCGACCTCGAGCGCCAGCGCGACAAGATGAACGAGATCCTCCCCGAGGCGACGGGAAAGATCTTCGACGCTCACGTCCTCATGCTGCGGGACGCGTCCATCACCGAGCGCGTGCATGGGCTCATCCACGAGGGCACGTGCGCCGCGTACGCGGTCCGGCGCGTCGTCGAGGAGTACCTCGCCGCGTTCGAGAACATCGAGGACCCGTACCTCCAGGAGCGCGCCGTCGACATCAAGGACATCGGCCAGCGCCTCGTGCGCATCCTGCTCGGCATCGACGCGGGCGGCGAGCGCTCGCCCGAGGACGGGAGCGTGCTCGTCGGGCGCGAGATCATGCTCACCGACTTCGCGGAGATCGATCCCAAGAACCTGCGCGGGATCGCGCTCGCGACCGGCGGCGTCACCTCGCACGCGACGATCCTCGCGAAGTCGTTCGAGATCCCGACCGTCGTCGGCGTCGACGCTCTCCTCTCGCACGTGGTCGAGGGCGACGAGGTGATCGTCGACGGCAATGCCGGCGTGGTCTACCGCCGGCCGGGCCCGGAGGTGGTGCGCGAGTACGAGCGCATGGTGGGCGACTACCGCGCCTTCAACGAGAAGCTCGAGAGCCTGCACGACCTCCCGGCCGTCACGACCGACGGGCGGCGCGTCGCGCTGTACGCGAACGTCGGCCTGCTCGGCGACGTCGTCCTCGCGAAGCGCCACGGCGCGGAGGGCGTCGGCCTCTACCGCACCGAGTTCCCGTTCATCTCGTTCCGCGAGTTCCCGAGCGAGCGCGAGCAGATCGACATCTACCGGAAGGTCATCGCGGGCATGGAGGGACGGCCGGTCACCGCGCGCACGCTCGACGTCGGAGCCGACAAGTACCCGGCGTACCTGCACGTGCCGCAGGAGCAGAACCCGTTCCTCGGCTGGCGCTCGATCCGCGTGTCGCTCGAGATGCCGCAGTTCTTCAACGTCCAGCTGCGCGCGATCTTCCAGGCCGCGCTCTCCGGCCCGACGCGGCTCCTGCTGCCGATGATCTCGTCGCTCGACGAGCTCGAGCAGGTGAAGGAGATGATCGACGACGCCAAGCGCGAGCTCGAGCGCGACGGCGTTCCGCACGCCTCGAACCTGCCGCTCGGCATCATGATCGAGGTCCCGTCGGCGGTGCACCTCGCGCACCAGCTCGCGCTCGCCTGCGACTTCATGTCGATCGGCACGAACGACCTGATCCAGTACCTCCTCGCCGTCGACCGCAACAATCGCAAGGTGGCGCCGCTCTACCAACCGCTCCACCCCGCGGTGCTCGGGGCGATCTCGCAATGCGTGGAAGCGTCCCGCGCCGCCGGGAAGCCGATCTCGATGTGCGGCGAGATGGCCGCCGACCCGATGTGCACGCTCGTGCTGCTCGGCCTCGGGCTGGACGAGCTCAGCATGGAAGCGTTCTTCATCCCGGTCATCAAGCAGCTCATTCGCTCGGTGCCCTACGCGGCCGCGGTCGACCTCGCGCGCCACGTCCTCGCCCAGAAGAAGTCGGGCGACATCAAGAGCGCCGTCTTCGACGCCATGCGGTCGCTCGGCGTGATCGAGCTGCTCGAGATGTACCAGTAGCGTGCCGGCCGGAGCGGCGCCGGACGCGACGGCGCCGGACGCGCCGCTCGGCTGGCTCGATCGCCTCTTCCCGCCCACGCGCGCCGGAGCCGTGCGTCTCGCGCTCGCCGTCCACGTCGCGGTGCTCGCGCTCGCGACCGTCGTCGGCGTCGACGCGCAGGGAACGGAGCAGGGCGTCGACCTCTGGCGGCGCTGGGACACGACGCACTACGTGAGGATCGCCGACGCCGGCTATCCCGGCCGCGACGAGGAGGGCGGACCGCTCATGAGCGCGTTCCTGCCGCTCTACCCGCTCGCGATCCGCGTGCTCGCGCTCGCGACCGGGAGCTTCGTCGTCGCGGCGCTCCTCGTCTCCGCGGGCGCGACGCTGGTCGCGAGCGCATGCCTCTTCGAGATCGTCGCACGCGACGCCGATCCGGGTACCGCGCGGCGCGCCGTCGCCTGGCTGAACCTCTACCCGACGAGCTTCTTCCTGGTCGCGGGCTACACCGAGGCGCTCTTCCTCGCCCTCGTGCTCGCGAGCCTGCTGGCCGCACGCGACGACCGCTTCGGGGTCGCCGCGATCGCAGCCGCGTGCGCCGGCGCGGCGCGCATCACCGGCGTCGCGCTGCTGCCGGCGCTCGCGCTCGAGACCTGGCTCGTGACGCGCGAGCGCCGCGACCGGCGGTTCGCGCGCCGGCTCGCGGTCGTCGCCGCCGTCGCGCCGATCGGGATCGCGGCCTACCTCGCGATGAACCTCGCGGTCTACGGCCACGCGTTCGAGTTCCTCCGCCACCAGGCGCGACACTGGCAGCACGTGCCGTCGACGCCCTGGACCGAGCTCGAGCACGCGTGGTCCACGATCGCGAACGACCCGGCGACGGTCGAGCGCGCGGTGCTGGTCGATGCGCCGGCGGCGACGATCCTGATCCTGGCCGCGACCGCGGGCTTCGCCGCTCTCCGGCTGCGCGCGTCCTACGCCGTCTACGCGCTCGGCGGCGCGTGGCTCGCGACCGCGGTCACATGGAACATCAGCGCGCCGCGCTACGCGCTCGCGGTGTGGCCGCTCTTCTGGATGCTCGCGGTCCTCCTTCGAAGGCGCTGGCTGGCGGTGCCGCTCGCCGCCCTCTCGGGTGCGCTCCTCGCGGCGATCGCGATCCGCTTCATGAACGACCTCTGGGTCTTTTGATGGCGAGGGATCTTCCCTCGCCCCCGTCGCGGCAAAGCTGCGCCGGGTCCCCCACTCCCAGGTTGCTTCGCTCCGCGCGCGCGAGGCGCGCGCCTGTGCCGGCGGTGACCGCCGACTGGCGGCTACGTGGGCGATCAGCGGGCGAGGATGACGACCGAGGCGTTCGCGCCTCGGCCGACGGTGTGGGCGAGGGCGAGGCGGGCGGCGTCGACCTGGCGCTTCTCCGCCGCGCCGCGGAGCTGCCAGGTGAGCTCGACGATCTGACCGAGGGCCGACGCGCCGAGCGGCTCTCCCTTGGAGAGGAGGCCTCCGCTCGGGTTCACCGGCAGGCGGCCGGTCATCTCGCCGACGCCGTCGGCGACGAAGCGCCCGCCGCCGCCGCGGTCGCAGAGGCCGAGCTCCTCGATCGACAGGATCTCGCGCCCGGAGTCGGTGTCCTGGAGCTCGACGACGTCCAGGTCCGCGGGCCCGATGCCGGCGGCGTCGTAGGCGTCGCGCGCCGCCATCTCGGTCGGGCTCGCCGGCTCGTTTCCGCGCCGGCCGGCCATCGGCGTGTGCTCGCCGAGCACGCTGCCCGGGCGGTGCGATCGCAGGACCGCCGCGAGGACGCGGACGGGCGGGCCGATCGGTCCCGGCGCGGCGCTCAGCACGACCGCGGCCGCGCCCTCGTTCGGCGAGCACAGCATGTAGAGCGTCAGAGGGTCGCACACCACCTGCGAGGCGAGGACCTCCTCGAGCGCGAACGGCTTCCGGTACATCGCGTACGGGTTGTGGACGCCGTGCGCGTGGTTCTTGACGGAGACGCGCGCCAGGTGCTCGCGCGTGACGCCCGACTCCTGCATCAGGCGGCGAGCGCGGAGCGCGAAGTAGGCCGGTGCCGGCGAGAGCCCCGCCTCCTCGCACCACGGTGGGAAGAAGCTCGACCGGATGATGCCGCGCGGCATCTTCTCCATGCCGAACACCAGGACGCGATCGCGCTGCCCGGACGCGATCGCCGCGGCGCCGAGCGCGAGAGCGGCGCCGCCGCTCGCGCAGCCCGCCTCGACGTTCACGATCGGAACGCCCGAGAGCCCGAGCCCGGAGAGCACCTTGTGGCCGGCGGCGACGCCCGTGTACACGGTGCCGCAGAACGCCGCCTCGAAGCTGCTCGCGCGCTCGCCGGCCTCGGCGAGCGCCGCCCGCACCGCGGCCTGCCCGAGCGCGGTCACGTCGCGCTCCGGGAAGCGGCCGAAGGGATGGATCCCGACGCCCGCGACGTAGACGGTCCGTCCGGTCATCGCGCGCGCTCGCCGCCTGCCGCCCCGGCGTCGTCTTCGGAGGGTCCATAGGCGAAGCTCAGGACCTCGTCGCCGTCGTCGTTCGTGAAGAGCGGCGCGATCTCGAGCGCGACCGGCTGGCCCGGTCGCATCCGCTCGAGCCGCGTCTCCGAGAGGCGCGTGACGACCCGCATCCCCTCCGGCAGGTCGACGATCCCGAAGCCGTACGGCACCGGCCCGCGATATCCCGGCGGGCGGGCGTTCACGACGGTGAAGAGCGACAGCGTCCCGGTCGCGCCGATCGCGACGATCTGGCAGCCGTCGCGACCGCAGTACGGGCAGGTGTCGCCGGCCGGAAAGTGGTGGTCGCCGCAGGCCGGGCAACGGCCGGCGAGGAGCCGCGGGCCGCGGGGGTCGTCCGGAAGCGTGAAGAGGCCCGGGTGGATCGGGACCGCGGCCATGGCCGCGCTTACCACCGCCCCCGGCAGAGCGGCAATGCGGGCCCCCCTCCCGGCCCGGATCGCGGCGCGGCATACTGGCGCGACGGCGACTCGATGCGGCGCAGCGCGTTCTCGCGCGCGCCGAGGCCGTGTTGTAGAGGCGCGATGGCGATGAGCGTGAGCGGAAGCGCAGGCGCGGCGCAGCTCGACCCGGGCCGCCGGCGGCCGGCGACGTCCGCCGCGGGCGCCGACGGTGCGTCGATCCCCGTGCGCCCGTGTCCGGTCTGCGGCGCCGACGGGGCCGTCCCGCATCACGGGCGCGGCAGCACGCTCCGGCGCTGCCGCTGCGGGCTCGTCTTCGTCGACCCCGAGCCCGACGCCGAGGAGATCGCGGCGCGCGAGTACGAGGCGTTTCAGGGGGGCCTCCGCCACGAGACCGCCGAGATGTTCACGCTCTACTACCGGAACTACCCCGACGACCCGGTCGTGCGCGGATTTCGCTCGACCGTTCGGCGCCTCCACGACCTGACCGGAGGCGGCCGCCTGCTCGACGTCGGAATCGGCACCGGCCTCTTCCTCCACCTCGCCGAGCAGGCCGGCTTCGAGCCCCTCGGCGTCGAGATCTCGCCGAGCGCGGCGGAGCGCGCCCGCGAGGAGTTCGGCGTCGACGCCTGGGTCGGCGACTTCGAGGCGTTCTCGACGGATCGGCCGTTCGACGCGCTCGCGATGGCCGACGTGCTCGAGCACTCGGGCGAGCCCCGCCGCTTCCTCGAGCACGCGGCCGGCCTCCTCCGGCCGGGAGGCGCCCTCTTCGTCGCGGTTCCGAACCGGCGGTCGACCCTCTTCTGGGCCGCCGACGCGCTCGCCCGCATCCCGGGCCTCGCGCCGGTCGCGGACCGCATCTACGTCCCGAACCACTACACCTACTTCACGCCTGCGACGCTCGCGCGCCTCGTGCGCGAGGTCGGATTCGAGGTGGTCGACGTGCGCTGCGAGAGCCCGTACCTCGGCCGCTATCGCTTCTCGCTGCCCGTCAAGCTCGGCCTCGTCGCGCTGATCGCGCTCGGGCGCATGACGGGTCTCGAGGCGCGCGTCGAGGTGCTGGCGGTGCGCCGTTGAACCTCCACTTCGCGCGCTACGTCGATCGCTGGATCGGGCTCGCCGTCTGCTTCGGGCTCTGGCTCGCCGGCCGGGTGGCCGGCGCGATCCGGGGACGCCGGGTCGTGCCGCCGCTGCTCGCGACCACGCCGCCCGCACCGGCGGCCGTGCCGCGATCTCCGCGCCGCGTGCTCGCGATCAAGTTCTACGGGCTCGGCAACATCGCGATGATCCTGCCGACGCTGCAGGCGATGCGCGACGGCGGCGATTGCGAGATCGACTTCCTCACGCTGCCCGGGAACCGGGAGCTGCTGCAGCGCAGCGGCCTCGTCCGGCGCGCGTTGACGGTCGAGGTCGGCGGATACGCGAGCTTCCTCTCGTCGGTCGGACGCCTCCTGGGAGCCCTGCGCGCCGGCCGCTACGACGCCGTGATCGACTTCGAGCAGTTCATGAAGCTGTCGGGCGTGTTCGCGTTCCTGACCGGCGCGGGGGTGCGCGTCGGGTTCAACACCGAGGGGCAGGCGCGCGGCTGGCTCTACACGCATCGCATCGCGTACGCGGACACCGACCACATGGCCGACATCTTCATGCGGGTCGCGCAGCCGTTCGGGAGAGCGGTCGTTCCCGCGCCGCGCGTGCGGGTCGCCGTATCGGCGGAGGATCGCGAGCGCGCCCTCCGCCACGCCGGCATCGCGGACGGCGGCCCGCTCGTCGCGATGCACATGGGGACCGGGCCGAACTACAACAAGATCGCTCTCAAGCGCTGGGACGCCCGCCGCTTCGGCGCGCTCGCGGATGCGCTCATCGAGCGCTGGGGCGCGCGGGTCGCGTTCACGGGCCAGGGGGTCGAGGAGGCGTCTCTGATCGAGGACGCGCTCGCCGGCATGCGCCATCGATCGGGCGCGCTGTCGCTCTGCGATCGGCTCGACGTGTCCGAGCTGCTCGCGCTGCTCGACGCGTGCGAGCTGGTCGTGTCGAACGACACGTCGGTGATGCACCTCGCCGGGCTCGTCGAGACGCCGGTGGTCGCGTTCTTCGGCCCGACCGAGCCGCGCCTCTACGGTCCGCGCGGGCCGAACGACCTGGTCTTCTACAAGGGTCTCTATTGCAGCCCGTGCCTCTCGAACTACAACTTGAAGATGAGCCGCTGCGTCGACCCGGTCTGCATGCGCGAGATCACCCTCGCGGAAGTGATCGCGGGCGTGGAGGCGCGCTTCGGGTCGTCGGCGCGCGCAGCACCCGGCGAGCGGGCGGCGGGATTCTGAGGGAAGGGCGCGATCGCGATGGACGTTCTCGTCACCGGCTCCTCCGGCGTTCTCGGCCAGAGCCTCGTGCCGCAGCTCGCGCGGCGCGGCGATCGCCTGCGGCTCTTCGACGTCGTGCCGACGCCGGACGCGCTCGCGCGCGCCATCTCCGAGGCCGGCGGCGCGACCGCCCGCTTCGAGGCGATCGCCGCCGACATGCGCGACCGCGCCGCCCTCGAGCGGGCCGCCGACGGCGTCGAATCGATCTTCCACCTCGCCGCCGGCCAGCGCATGAAGCCGCAGTTCGCATCGCTCTCCGAGGACGAGATCTACGAGATGAACCTGGGCGGCGTGCGCAACGTCCTGGACGCCGCGCGCGCGCGCCGCGTCCGGAAGGTCGTCTTCATCTCCAGCTCGGGCGTCTACGGCATCCCGCAGACCGACCTCGTCGACGAGGATTCGCACCCGAAGCGACCGATCGGCGCCTACGGCCGCTCCAAGCTCGAGGCGGAGGAGCTGTGCGCGCGCGCCCTGCAGGAAGGGCTCGACGTGTCGGTGCTGCGCCCGATGAGCCTCTTCGGCGACGGCATGACGGGCGTGTTCGTGCTGCTCTTCGACTGGGTGCGGCGCGGCCGCCCGGTCTTCCTGCTCGGAAACGGGCGGAATCGCGTGCAGATGGTTGCCGCGGAGGACGTCGCGCGCGCCGCGGTGCTCGCGGCGGTCACGCCGGGCACGTGCGGCCTCATCGCCAACATCGGCTCCGACCCGGCCGGCGTCCCGACCGTTCGGGCACAGGTCGACGCGCTCATCCGGCACGCGGGCTCGGCGTCGCGCGTGCACGCGGTCCCGGCGGTGGTCCTGCGCAACGCGGCGCGCGTCCTGAACGTCTTCGGCATCTCGCCGATCGTCCCCGAGCACTACCTCCTCGCCGACGTGAACTTCGTTCTCGACATCTCGCGCGCGCGCGAGCGTCTCGGCTGGGAGCCGTCGGGCGACAACGTCGCGATCACCTGCGAGGCGTACGACTGGTACTGCCGCAACTGGCAGCTCGTGGCGCCGAAGCCCAACCCGGCGCTACGGATCCTCGAGGCGATCACGTGAGCGCGGTCCGGCGAAGCGCGAGAGGCGCGCGATGAAGCTCCGGAGCTACGTCGCGCTCGCGCGGAAGGCATTCGAGGCGAACTTCCGCCGACTCGACCACCCCTTCAAGCTGACGTTCTGCATCACGTACTGGTGCAACTACCGGTGCGAGACCTGCAACATCTGGCAGATGAAGCCGCGCGACGAGCTGAAGCTCGACGAGATCCGGCAGTTCTTCCAGAAGTCGCGCGACTTCCTCTGGGTGGACCTCACGGGCGGCGAGGTGACCCTGCGGAAGGACTTCGTCGAGATCGCGCACGCCGTGATCGACTCGTGCCCGAACCTGCTCCTGCTCCACTTCCCGACGAATGGATACTTGACGGACAAGATCGTCGCGAACACCCGCGCGATCATGGAGCGCCGGCCGGAGAAGCTGATCGTCACGGTTTCGACGGACGGCGACGAGGCGATGAACGACGAGATCCGCGGGATCGAGGGCGGGTGGCGGAAGCAGCTCGAGACCTTCCGCCGGCTGCGCGAGATCCCGGGCGTCGAAGCCGTCCTCGGGATGACGCTGTCGCGGAAGAACGTCGACCACTTCCCGCAGGCGTTCGCCGCCGCGGCGCGCGAGATCCCCGGCCTCACGCACCGCGACTTCCACGTGAACATCGTGCACGAGTCGCCGCACTACCTCGGCAACACGAACCTCGAGCTGAAGCGCCACGTGCCGCCGCGCGCGCTCCTCGACGCGGTCCGCGAGGTCGCTCGCCTCCGCGGCGCGCCGCGCGGCCCGGTCGGCTACCTGGAGCGCGCCTACCTCGCGCACGTCGAGCGCTACCTCATGACCGGCCGCACGCCGATGCGCTGCCACGCCCTGTCCGCGTCGTGCTTCGTCGACTCGTGGGGCAACGTCTTCCCGTGCACGATCTACGACCGCCGCCTCGGAAGCCTGCGCGAGGTCGACTACGACCTCCGGCGCCTCTGGTCGTCCGATCTGTCCGTCCAGACGCAGCGCGAGATCTGGTCGTACGACTGCCCGCAGTGCTGGACGCCGTGCGAGGCCTACCAGTCCATCATGGGCAACTTCCTCGCCCCCGGCCGCCGCACGCCGCGCACGGCCGCGCCCGAGCCCACCCCCGATCCCGCCCCGACGCGCTGACGCGCCGGCGCGTCACCGGGGCGCAACGAGGAGACCGGCTCGTCGAAGTCCTCGTCGGCCGCCGCCAAGCGCCCGGCGCCCATCGCCCGCGAAGCGAGCGCGGAGCGAAGCGACCGCGGGAGCGCAGGCAGCATCGCTGCCACGCGCTGGACGCGACCGCCGGCAGGATTCGCGAGCGAAGCGAGCGCGGAGCGAAGCGAGCGCGGGAGCGCAGGCAGCATCGCTGCCACCGCTGGACGCGGCCGCTGGCAGGATCGCGAGCGAAGCGAGCGCGGAGCGAAGCGACCGCGGGGGTGGGGCCCCGTTTGGCTATGCCAAACGGGGCGAGGGGCGCGAGCCCCTCGTTAGACTGGACGACTATGCCGGCGCGGCAGCCCGAAACGGACCGCCGCGCCGGCTAGCGCCCACGTGGCGGGGGCTACGGCGCCACGCAGGGGAATGAGCCGGCGATGTTGATCGCCGGATCGGACAGGGAATCTTGAGCACGCGGGTCGAGCCGGAAGACGGACCGCTCGAGCGCGCAGCGGCTGTCGGCGACGACGCAGTCGACCAGCTGGGCGACCGTCCCAGCGCCGCACGCCGAAACCACGTTGAAGAAGCCGAGTCCTGCGACGAACTCCTCGAGATCGGCGAGCGGAATGAGGCCGCACTTGCCGACGATCTTCGACGCGCGCGTGGTCTGCTGATCCGCCACCTTCGTGGGAAGCGTCGAGCACGAGTTCGCGGCGGAGGCGAGGCAGGCGGTCGGATCCGCCGCGTCGATCTCCTGCGCGAGCTTGCACTCGACGACCTTCTCGGTGCAGTTCGACAGGCGCGCGATCGTCGAGTTCGTGAAGCTGCGGATCTGGCTCTCGAACGACTTCTGGCACGCGAGCAGCGCGGAGCTCGAAGTGGCCGCGGAAGCGCCCGCCGGGATCGCCAGCGCGAGCGCCGTCGCCGCGACCAGCGCGCTGCGGCGCCCGGAGAGGAGATTGCGAATCGTCATCGTGGATTTCATCGCTTCACCCTCCCAGCTCACGGCACCGAGACGTCGCCGGACGTCTGGTCCATGCACCCCTGATCCTTGAGGTCGATCAGGTAGGGGATCGTCGCGGTCGCGGTGTACGGGCCGAAGAGGGCGACCTCGCTCGGTCCGTACGGCTCGGTGATCTGCTGCTCCTGCGAGCCGACCGTGATCGTGAGCTTGCCGTTGTTGCCGTTGCCCATGCCCGTGGAGCAAGGCAGGGTCGTGGAATCGCCGGTGATGCGGAGCACGTTGCCCTGCGGCACGTTGATCGTGCCCGGGTTGACGAGGACGCCGCTTCCGGCGGCGGTCGCCGAGATCACGACGTCGGTGGCCGGGGGCAGCGGGATGTTCGGGAACTCGTCGCCGAGCCCGGCGTTACCGAGCAGAAGCGCGGCGCGCGGCTTCACCTGCGCGACCACGCCGTCGACGAGGTCCTCGACCTCGTCCCGCACGCACTGGACGAGCGTCGGCACGTCGGCCGACGTCCCGCAGCTGCCGTCGTTGCCGAACCAGAGGCCGCCGGCCGAGGTCGAGAGCATCGGGCCGATGTCGAGCGCGAGGCACGCCGTCGCCGTCTTGGTGTCGAAGAGGGCGATGGCCTTGCTCAGCGCGGAGTCGGCTTGCGAGCCGAGCCGGGCGTTGCAGGAATCCCGCGCCGCGGCCCGGCAGTTGTTCACGTTGATGCTGTCGACTTCGAAGAGGATCTCGCACTTCAGGAGCTTGTCGACGCAGTTCAGGATGTGGGTGAGCCGCTTCTTGTAGTAGTTGCGGCCCTGCACCGTGAGCTGCTTGCGGCACGATTTCGCGGCGTCGAATGCCGGGCTCGCGTGAGCGGACCGCGGCGAGCCCATCGCTGCGATCCCCGAGATCAGGATGGCAGCGCCGAGCGCGATGCCGACTCGAAATTGGAATCGCTTCATGGTCTCATCTCCCGGCCGAGATGGCCGTCGGTGGTCCGGCGGCGGCGCGTCCGCTCGGGACGCGCCGCCGCCGAGGCTCACGTCAGTCGCAACAGCTGCCTTCGCTCGCCTCTCCGCCCGAAGCGCTGCAGAGGTCCGCGGACGAGCGCGTCGCGCAGCGCAGCACCGGGCAGTCGGAGCTGGTGTCGCACGCGATCGTCGCGTCGCTCTCGCACGTTCCGCTGGCGACGCCGTCGCCCGGCGTCGCATCGTTCAAGCACGCGTCGTGGATCCGACACGCGACGAATCCCGGCTTGCCGCACGTCGAGCGCGCGCCGCAGCGGACCGAGGTCCGCAGGCAGTAGCGCGACACCGTTCCGTGCGACGTCGCGACCTGCTTCGCCGTCTCGTGGGCGACGCAGCGGACGTACTCGCCGTGGTTCTTCCAGGGGGTCACCGTCCCGTCGGGCGCCGTCGTGCCCGCGCACGGGCATGCGTCGGCGATCGCGGCCTGCGCCGCCGCGACGGCGGCTGGATCGCAGGTCTTGGGATCGGCCACCGCCTGCGAGGTGAGGTAGGAAAGAGCGGCAACGGCGATCCCAAGCGCGACGGTGATTCTCGTGGTTCGCGTCATGGGCGTCCTCCTTATGGGCTCGTTGGGGTCGGCACGTGTCGCGAGGCCGGAGAGACTCGCGGCGGCGTCCCGACGCACGACCCGCGCTCGCCGCTTAGCTCTCGGCGGGCGCTGCGCGGAATCGGGGAAACCCGGAAATCGCTTCAGCAAACCCCCGGCAGACCCCGAGGCGTGCGGGTTGCCGCGCCGCGGGTGGTCCTCAGCAGCGCGGGGAATCGGGGCGCTACCGCGCGACCGACGAGCCGGACGCGAGCGACTGCAAAAGCGGTCCGATTTCCGCGAGCTTCACCGTGCGGTCGGCGTAACCGAGGCGGATCGCACGGGACGGCGCATCGGGCTCCGCGGCGTCGGCCGGGCTCTGAACGATCACCACACCCCTAGCCGCCCGAACCGCGCTCAGCCCCCTCATCCCGTCTTCCCCGACACCGCTCAGCAACACAGCCACCACTCGCGGGCCGAACCCTGCGGCCGCGGACGCAAAGAGGGGGTCGAGCCGGTTGGCGCGCTCATCGGTCACGGGAGCGGTTTCGATGTGAGTCGCATGCAGGCGCATCACCTCAGACGGCGACGCCAGGTAGATGCGACCGGGCAGAACGGCTTGTTCGTTGAACGCATGGACGATCTTCTGGGTGGCGAAGTAGCTGAGAAGGGTATGGACGCGACGGCCGTCTCCGCGCCCGCGGTGGACGACGGCCACGATCGCATTCGGCGTGTCCAACCCGCGTAGCACCTCACAGAGACACTCGATGCCTCCCGTGGAGGCGCCAAGCACGAACACGCGAGACGCCGGCTTCGAACGGTGAGAGCTCGCAAAGTCCGGATAAGCGTCAATTTGTCGATCCGACATGCGGGGCGCACGCAATCCCGTCGACACCCGCACGGCTACGCGCGGATGTCGCGATTTTCCAGTAGCCCCAACCGCAAGATCCCCGAAAACGCGGCGGTCAGGAACAAGGGAATCTACGTCCTTCGAGTGCGCCGGCTGTCGCGGGTCATTGGGGCGTGGAACAGCGCTGGATCTATCGCTGCGCTGGGTGCGGGGTGACGGTCAGCGCAGAACGGCCCGGGCTCGTCGAAGGACTCGGGTGGCGCATCCTCGTGAGTCCACGGACCCATCGGTCCGATCCGGGACAGGCGGTTTGCCCGCCGTGCCAGCGAAAGCTGCGCACGAGCTTCCCGTCAAGTCGTCAGGCGTAGTCGCCGGGACCCGCAGGAGACGGACGCCGGCGTCACGGTCTGGGCCGACGACGCATGGCCCGAGCTTCGCCATCGGCCGTTTGGAAGACTTGCGCACATCGCGGCGAAGTTGCGCCGTGACAAGACCATGTAGAACGGACGTGAAAGAACGGGCCGACGCTCGAGCCGCGACCGATGACGTCGAGTCGCGCCTCAACGCTGCCATCGAGCCATGCGCTCGCGCTGTGCCGGTCCGCCGATTGCGATTCGCGGGCGCGGGGCCAAACCGCGCGCGCATAGCGCGCCGAAAGGAAGCAGTTCCATGGAAGTCGTTCGAGGCTCACGCACGAGTCATCGGCTGAGGCGAGTATGGATCGCGGCGCTCGTCGCGATGGCGGTGCCGCTGCTCGCGGCGCGAAGCGCCCGTGCCCAGCCGCTCGGGCTCAACAACATCATCCAAAGCATCGACGTGGTCGATGGCGGCTTGGTGGCGACGACGGTGCAGGGCCAAGCGGTGCCGTTGCAGCTCGGCGCGAGCCCCAGGCAGGCCGGAACCGGCGGCTGCCCGATCCTGAACCTTCACCTCGGACCGATCGATCTGAATGTTCTCGGTCTCGACGTCGCGACCAGTCCCATCTGTCTCGACGTGACCGGGGTGCGCGGCCCGGGAAATCTCCTCGGCAACCTACTGTGCAGCGTTGGCGGCCTTCTCGATCGTGGGGTGCCGCTCAGCCAGGTGCTCGCAAATCTGTCCGCGGCTGATCTCGCGCGCTTGACGGCGGGTCTGCGCGACATCTTGAACGGCGCGTTGAACCAGCTGAACTCCGCGACGGTCCAATCGGTCCAGGCCGTGAACGGGTGCAGCGTGCTGAATCTCGTGCTGGGGCCGCTCGACCTCAACCTCCTCGGATTGCGCGTAGAGCTCGACAACTGCTCGAACGGGCCAGTGACCGTTGCGGTCACCGCCGTTCCGGGGGCGGGCAACCTCCTCGGAAACCTGCTCTGTAACCTCTTGGGGAGCGTGAGCCCCGGGACGACCTTGCAGCAACTGCTGCAACAGCTCGCTGCCGCACTCTTGAACGTCTTGAACGGGCTCTGACGGCGCCCGACTCCTGAGTTGCGCGGAGGCCGGGCCGGTTCCAACGAAATCGGCCCGGCCTCCGCCGTCGAGCGGTGCGGACCGGTGCGCCTGAAGCGCCGCAGGTCGAGCCAATCGCGCCGCTCGAGCCGGCATAGTAGCTTTGTCGGCGACATGCCCATCCGGATCGTGTTGGCCGACGACCACGCGCTGGTGCGCGCCGGCCTCCGTGCGATCGTCGAAAAGCTGCCGGACGTCCAGGTCGTGGGTGAGGCGTCGGATGGTCGCGAGGCGCTGCGGATCATCGCCGAGCTGACCCCCGACGTCGTCCTGATGGACGTCACCATGCCCGGTTTCAACGGCCTCGAAGCGACGTCGCGGGTCGGCGCGGCGTCGCCTCGCACGCGGGTGATCGTCGTTTCCGTGCACGCCGACGCGGCGACTGTCCTCGCCGCGATCGACGCCGGCGCCGCCGGCTATCTCCTCAAGGATTCGACCGTTTCCGAGCTCGAGATGGCGATCGGGTCGGCCCTGAAGGGCGGCACGTTCCTCTCCCCGCGCGTGTCGCAGCACGTGATCGAGGAGTACCGCCGGCGCGCGCTGCAGCCGGCGCCACCGGGTGCCCCGCCTGCGGAGCGCTCGACGACGGCCGAGCGGGGACAGCTCGCGCGTCTCACGCCGCGCCAGCGCGAGATCCTGCAGCTTCTCGCCGAAGGCTCTTCCTCGCGCGCGATGGCCCGCACCCTCAACGTGAGCGTGAAGACGATCGAAACGCATCGCGCCCAGCTCATGGAGCGCCTGGGCATCCACGACGTGCCGGGCCTGGTGCGGTTCGCGATTCGAGCCGGCCTGCTGCGCGAAGAAGCCTCCTGACGGCGGGGGCGTCGCAGCCAGGAATGGGGTCGCGCCGTAGCGGCCCGCGGTGTAGAGTGTGCATTCGCCGGAATGGCCGAGACTCGAGACATGCTCAAAATCTCCGCACCGCCAGGACGAGGTCTCGTCACCGCCGCCCCGGCAGGTCGGTCGGCGACTTCCCGTCGCCGCGGGCGCCGGCCCGGCGCAATCTCGGCGGTCACCCTCGCGCTGGTCGCGTGGTGCGCGCCGGCGCACGCGTTCAAGTGGCACGAGTGCCCGGCGCCGCCGGTGCCGCTCAATCCGTCCACGATCGGCGCGACCCAGAGCCCGTTCATCCACCCCGGACACGAGCTGAGAATCGTGTTGAACGCCGCCGAAGTGGCGAGGACAGGCGGCTTCAGCCTCGATCCGGACGGCAACACGATCGACGTCACCGTCCGCTCGCTCTTCGGCGCGGCCGTCATGCTTCCGTCCCGCACCGCCACGGCGGTCAGCGACGATGTGCTGGGCTTCGCCTTTCCCGACGCCGACGCCGAGATCGGGCGCGACGTCGCCGGGCCGGTCGAGGTCCGGGTACGCGCGGGCGACCACCTGATCGCGTGGATCGAATCCAAGGACCTGATCGCTCTACCGCCGGCGAACGACGTCACGTCGCTGCTGCTCGGGGAAGACCCCGTGCAATCCGTCAAGGCCGCGCTTTCGGTGCGCGGCGACCTGTGGATCCCGATCCGTTTCCTGGGCGATCCCGGCATGAGCATGCCCGGCTGCGAGGGCAATTTCGTTTTGAAATCACCCGTCCTCGTCGCCGGAGCCGAGACCGTCGGTGCCATCACGCGCGGCCGCGATCCGATGTCGCGGGTGCGCCGGCTGGACGGCTACATCGGGGACATGGTGATCAACGGGACCGACTTCTACGGGCTCTACTTCCCGGAGAAGATCCGCCCCCTCCACCTCGCGGGGACGCTCGGCGCCTGCGTTTGCCGCATGAACGACGCGAGCGACCTCGTCCTTCGCATGCGGGGCAGCCGAGCGTGGGCGCGAAGCCCGCACTCGCCGCTGCGCGCGGCGATCGCCGACGCCGCGCCGGTCGTCCTGCGCCTGCGCGGGGCTTCGCCGGTGCCCGGACGGTGGACCGCGACCGGTGATCCGCTCGACACGTTCGGCAACGCCTGCGAGACGCTGCCGCCTAACGCCTCCCAGCACCGGCAAAGCTGACGGCGGCCGCGATTGCGATGGCGGCCCACGCCATCCCTTGCCATGCGACCGCCGGCGCCGGCTCTGCGGAGGTGGGAGTGAGCTCCGTGATGCCGTCGTGGGCGCGTGCCGCGATCCGGCCGAAGCGATCGATCGCGACGCTTTCACCGCGGTTCGCCGCTCGCAGGACCGGCAACCCGGTCTCGAGCGCGCGCAGCCGCGCCTGAGCGACCTCGCGCGCGACCGCGACCGGCGGGAGCTGTGCGTCGTTCGTCGCGACCACGAGCGCCGCGGCGCCGCCGGCGGCGAGCTCTCGCGCGAGCTCGGGCCGCTCGGCCTCGAAGCAGACCAGCACGCCGACCCGACAGCTCCGCGCCTCCACGAGCCCCGCCCGCTCGCCCGCGGTGACGTCGTCGACCGCGAGCCAGCTCGGCCGCGCGAGCCACGGGATCGGCCAAGACTCCGCGAACGGGACGGGGCGGCGCTTGTCGTACGCCGCGAGCGGCGCGTCGCCGGAAACCAGGACCATCGCGTTGAAGCGCTGCTGCACCCAGTCGGCCGACCAGCCGAAGCGCGGCGCTCCGACGAGGAGCGCCGCGCCCCAGGCGCGTGACCAGGCCTGGAGACGTCCGCGCAGCTCGCCGTCGAGACGCGGGTCGCGGACGAGCGCCGACTCCGGCCAGACGATCAGCGACGGCGCGCGCGCCCTGGCGCGCTCGCTGGCGTCGGCGTAGCGCGCGGCCGTGGAATCGAGGTCGGCGGCCGCCGGCTCGATCGACGCATCGACCGCCGCGATCCGGCACTCGCCGCCGACCGGGGCTCCGACGGACGCGGGCGGCCCGCCTCGGTCGCCCGCAGAGCCGAGGCGCCATGCTCCGGCGACGACCGTGACGAGCGCGACTGCCGCCGCAGCCGCGAGACCGGCCGCGCGTGCAGGCCCGCGGGCAACGAGCGCGCGGCCGACCGCGAAGCCCGAAAGCGCGACCAGGTACGACACGAGCGCGGCCCCGCCGAGGCTCGCGGCCTGTGCGGCCGCCGGCGTGTCGGTTTGCGTGGCCGCGAGGGACACCCACGGATAAGATGGCGGCGCGATGACCAGCAGGCCCTCCCAGGCGCTCCAGATGGCGGCCGCACCGACGACCGCGAGCGCACCCGGGAGGGCCGCCGCTCGCCAGAGCGCGACCCCGAGAACGGGGCCGGCCCAGGCGGCGCATCCGGCGGCGAGCGCCGACGCGGCGACCGTCGCCCTCGCGTTCGACAATCCAAAATACGACCGCCCGACCGCGGTGAGCCACGGCGATTCGCCGACGAGCGCGACCGCGAGCGCGAACGCGGAGCCCGCGACGAGGCCTTCGAGCCAGCGCCGGCCGCGACCGCAGCGCGCTGCGCTCGCGGCGCTCGCCGCGCCGAGCGGCGCACAGGCGAGCCAGGCGAACGCGCCGTGAACTCGCTCCGCCGCGAGCACGAGGACCGCCGCCAGAATTCCGGCGAGGAGCGCGCGCCTCACGGCCGCCCGCGCCCGCGCACGAGCGCCGCGCGCTTGCTCGTCGCACCGGCTCTGCTGGCGGCCGCGGTCGCGATCGCGACGGCGGTCTGCGTCGCCGGCGGCGCGCGCCGGATCGGCGAGCCGTTCCCGGGCTTCCTGGTCGCGCGCAATCGCACGGTGCTGTCGGTGGCGCGCGCCGACTGGCCGCTCGAGCTCGCGCCGCGCGCGCTCTTCGCGCAGGTCGTCGCGGCCGGCGGTCGTCCGGTCGATCGGGCGGAGGAGATCGAGCGCGACATCGCGGGCCTCGCGGAGCGTACACCGGTCACCTATCGCCTCCGCAAGGGAAGCGACGTCTTCGACGCCGCCGTGCCCGTGCAGCGGTTCTCGGTCGCGGACTTCCTCGCGTTCTACGGCACCTACGCGTCGATCGGCCTCTTTTTCGCGATCGCCGGCCTGATCGCGCTGGGACAGGCGGTCCGCGCGCGCGACGTCCGGCCGTCGGTGCTGGCCTTCTTTCTCGTCTGCCAGTTCGCCGCGCTCACGCTCGGCACGGCGGGCGGCGTCTACGGCCCGTACGGGCTCACGCCGGTCTACTTCACCGCGCAGTGCCTCGTGTTCGCGTCCATGCTGCACCTCGCGGCCAGCTTCCCGCACCCGCTCGGCGCGCGCTCGCGCTGGCGGCCGGTCGCGCTGGCGGCCGTGTACGGGGCGGCGATCGGGCTCGCCGTCCTGCTCGAGACGACGAGCGACCACCCCTCGCTCTTCCTGCCGCTCGTCTACGTGCTCTACCTGCTGCTCGCGAACGCGATCTTCGTCTACGCGGCGCGCCTCGCGATCGAGCTTTCGCTTCCGACGAGCGACGACATGCGGGCGAGCCTGCGGCGCGCGCTGGCGGGAGTGGTGCTGGTCGTCGTCCTGCCGGTGATGATCTTTCTCGTCTACCCGGCGCTCGAGCGCACGGTGTCCCCCGTCGTGCTGGTCGGCCCGTTCGCGTTGTTTCCGTTGTTGACGGCCGCGGCGCTCGCCGTGCAGCGGCGCGACCGCGGCCTCCGCCCGGCGACGTCGGTCCGCCTCCGCCTGTCGCTCCTCTTCCTCGCCGCGGTCGAGACGTCCTTCCTGATCGCGGTCGCCGTGTTCTGGCAGAACAACAGCTGGGCGCAGCTCCTCGCGGAGCGAACGCTGAACCAGCGGCAGCAGGCGCTCGTCGAGCGCCTGACCGCGAGCCCCGCTCCGCCGACCGGCGCCGATCTCGCGGCGCTCGACGGGCTCGTCCAGACGGTGGAGGAGGGCGATCTCGCCCGGCAGTCCGCCTCGGCGGCGAGCGCGGGTGACGGCGCCGGCCTGCGCGGGAGCCTCGCTCGGCTCGCCGACATCTACGCCGGGATCGGAGCCCGCCTCGAGCAACGGCAGCGCTGGGTCGGGAGCCTCGACACGACGGTGCTCGCCACGCTGCTCGCGATCGCGGTCCTGCAGGCGGTGCTCTCGATGCTCGCCGTGCGGCGCTGGCTCATCGGTCCGATCGACAGCATCGCGGCCGCGACCGGCGTCATCGCGACCGGCGACCTCGCGCACCGGATCGAGCTCGACGCGAGCGAGGAGTTCACCGCGCTCGCGGCGTCGGTGAACGCGATGGCGGCTTCGCTCCAGTCGATCAACCGGCGCGTCGAGGCGGCGCGGGCGGCGCGGCAGCGCGCGGCGGGCGCCGCGCGCGACGCCGAGCGCCGGCGCCTCGCCCGCGAGCTGCACGACGGTATCCTGCAGGACCTGAGCGCCGTCCGGCTCCGCCTCGAGGCGGCCGCCGACGACGGCGCGCGCCGGCGCCTCGTCGGCGACTCGGTGGAGGGCATCGCGGAGGTCATCGCGGCGATCCGGCGCGTCGTCGATGACCTCCGCCCGTCGGGCCTCGGCGAGCTCACGCTCGAGCAGGCGATCGCCGGGCACGCGCGCCTGCTCGCGTTCGCGCACAACGTCCAGCTCTCGCTCGACCTGTCGGGCGCGGCGTCGGTCCCCGACTGGGCGATGCGCGACGTGTACCGCATCGCGCAGGAGGCGAGCGCGAACGCGATCCGCCACGCGTCGCCGGCGCATCTCGCGATCCGGCTCGTGCAGTCGGAAGGCGAAACGACGCTCGAGGTCGCGGACGACGGCGCCGGCTTCGACCCGGACGCGGTGGCCGCGGGCAGCGGCCTGCACGGCATGCGCGAGCGAGCCGCTGCGCTCGGAGGCGACCTCGAGATCCGGAGCGCGGCCGGTCGCGGCGCGACCATCCGGCTTGCGCTCCGCGTCCCGGCGGCCTCCGCCTGATTGCGCCGCGCCGGCTCCCGCGCCGCTAGCTCACACGAAGCCCTTCGGGATCAGGTCGCACTCGCGCGCCTCGCGCTCGAGCTCCTCGCGGAACTCGGGGTGCGCGATCGAGATGAGCGCGCGCGCCCGCTCCGCGACCGATTTCCCCTTCAGGTTCACGATGCCGTACTCGGTCACGACGTACATGACGTCGGTGCGGGGGGTCGTCACGATGTTTCCCGGCGTCAAGGACGACACGATGCGGCTCTTCCGGCGGCCGTCCTTCTCGTGCGTCGACGAGAGGCACATGAACGACTTCCCGCCGCGCGACGCGTACGCTCCGCGCACGAACTGGAGCTGGCCGCCGGTGCCGGTCAGGTGCCGATGGCCCGCCGACTCGGACGCGGCCTGGCCCTGGAGGTCGATCTCGGTCGTGTTGTTGATCGAGACCACGCGGTCGTTCTGCATGATGTGGTGCGGCAGGTTCGTGTAGTCGACGGGCCGGCACGCCATCAGCGGGTTCTGGTGGATGAAGTCGTACTGCCGCTTCGAGCCGGCGGCGAACGTGTAGACGATCTGGCCGCGGTCGATCCTCTTGCGCGCGCCGGTCACGAGACCGGCGTCCACGAGGTCGATCATGCCGTCGACGAGCATCTCGGTATGGATCCCCAGGTCGCGGACGCCGGCTTCGGCGAGCAGGGTGCAAACCGCGTTCGGCATGCCGCCGACGCCGATCTGGAGGCAGGCGCCGTCCTCGATCTCGGCGGCGATGAGGCGCGCGACCGCGTGATCGACGTCGGTCGCGGCCGGGTTGTGGAGCTCGGGGATCGCGTCGGCGCCGCCGTCGATCACGTAGTCGACCTCGCTCGCGTGGATGCAGTGCTCCGAGCCGTGGACGTACGGCATCGCCTCGCAGGTCTCGACGATCATGACGCGCGCGCGCTCGGTCGCGGCCTTCTCGTAGGTGACGGCACCGCCGAAGTTGAAGAATCCCTGCGCGTCCACTGGCGCGGTCTTGAGGACGGCGACGTCGATCGGGTCGACGAAGCGGCGATAGAGGTCGGGCGCCTCGCCGAAGTTCATCGGGATGTAGTTGCAGCGTCCGGCGTCGTGCTGGCGGCGGTCGTAGCCGGTGAAGTGCCAGCTGAACCAGAGGAAGCTGTCGCCCTCGGGATCGGCTTCGACGACGGCGCGCGGCCGCATCGTGAGGCAGCCGCGGATCCTGACGCCGCGGAGCTCGCGGGCGCGGGCCGCGAGCGCGCGGTCGAACGCGTCGGGTTGACCCATGCCGAAGCCCCACTCGACCCAGTCGCCCGAGCGGACGAGCGCGGCGGCGTCCTCGGCGGAGATCTTCTTCGCACTCTTGGTTCCCACGACGGCCGGACTAGTTCGACGGCGCAGGAAAGTCCACGTCGCTCGGACGCGCCGCGCCCAGCCCGATCCTGCGTTCAGGCGGGGTGCGCGTCCTCGCGGGCCAGGACGTGGATGCAGCAGACGCTGCCGCCTCCGACGAGGTGGCAGAGCCCGAAGCGCGCGTTCGGGACCTGGCGGGCGCCCGCCGTGCCGCGCAGCTGGTGCACGGTCTCCCAGATCTGCGCGAGCCCGGTCGGTCCGCCCGGATGGCCGCGCGCGAGGAGGCCGCCGTCGGTCGAGAACGGGATGCGGCCGCCGAGCGCGGTCGCTCCCGACTCGACGAGGCCCTCCGCCTCGCCCGGCCGGCAGATGCCGAGGAGCTCGTAGTACTCGAGCTCCTCGATCGCGAAGGCGTCGTGGACCTGGACCAGGCTCAGGTCCTCGGGGCCGATGCCGGCCTGCTCGTACGCGGCGCGCGCTGTGTCGGCGGTCATCTGCGCAGGGCCGACGACCGCCCCGAGGAACGTGTGGCCCTTCGTGTAGGTCTCGCTTCGAAGGACCGACGCGCGAACCGTGACGAGCGGCCGGTCCGGCTGGAGGCGCTCCGCGACCTCGCGCGCGGCGACGATCGCGCACGCGGCGCCGTCGCTCACCGGGCAGCACATCATCGCCGTCAGCGGGTCGGCGATCGCCTTCGAGGCGAGGACCTCCTCCGGCGTGACGGTGTGATCCGGGCGGCGATGGCTCATCGGGTTGAGAGCGCCGTGGTTCCAGCTCTTCGCCGCGACGCGCGCGAGGTGCTCGGGCCGGGTGCCGCGGTCGTGCATGCGGCGCTGCGCCCACATCGCGAAGAAGGCGACCGGAAGGATCGTCCCCTCGATGTCGCGCTGGCCGCGCTGCACCTGCGCGCCCGTGAGTTCGGTGAACTTCTCGACGCCAATCGCCATCGCGACGTCGCAGAAGCCGCCGGCGACCGCCCGCACCGCCTCGCGGAACGCGACCGATCCGGTCGCCGACGCGTCCTCGACGTGCGTGATCGGGATGCCGGTCAGACCGAACTCCTTCATCCACAGGACGGCCTTCATCGGCGGGTGCTGCATGTGGCCGACGTAGGCTTCCCCGACGTCGCGGAAGGAGAGGCCCGCGTCGGCGAGAGCCTTGCGGCCGGCCTCGCGCACGAGGCGCGCGACCGGGACGCCCTTCCAGGCGCCGAAGGCGTGCATCCCGACGCCGACGACCGCGACCTCGCGCATCACGCCGCCGGACGGAACCGGTACATGAGGATCGCGCGCCCTTCCTTGTCCTCGCCGACCGGCTCGAGGACCATCTCCATCCTCATCCCGATGCGGAAGTCGGTCGGCCCGCCGAGGAGCACCGACTGCACGCGCGGGCCCTCGTCGAGATCGATCTGGCCGGCGGCGTGCCCCTGCTGGGCGGTGCGGTGCTCGCCGAAGCCGGGCACGTGGAGGAACGTCCACGTGTACAGCGTGCCGCGCGGGCCGAGGAGGACATCCTCGACGTCGTCCGACAGGCAGCGCGCGCACGTCGCGCGCCGCGGGTAGAACGGCTCGCCGCACGCGCGGCAGCGCGTGCCGAGGAGCCGCGGCGGCTCGCTCGGATCGTCGGGGACGACGAAGTAGCCGTCCTCGTACGGCACGCCGTCGGACACGGCGCGAGGTTGTCAGAGGCCGCACGCGCGCTCAAGGCGCGGCGTGCGAAGCGGATCTTCGACATGCCGCGCGCAACGTGGGAAAACAGCCGTCTGCCGCGGCGGCTCGTCGCGGCGCCATCGGGGATCGCGCAATGAAGGTGCTCGTCATCGGCGGGACCGGGCCGACCGGCGTTCCGATCGTGCGCCGCCTCGTCGACGGCGGCCATGCCGTGACGATCCTGCACCGCGGGACGCACGAGCGCGCCGAGACGCCTGCCGCGGTCGCGCACCTCCACGCCGATCCATTCGACGAGCGCTCGCTGATCGATGCGCTCCACGGGACGACGTGGGACGCGATCGCGGCGATGTACGGCCGGCTCCGCCGGGTCGCCGCGGTGACGGCCGGGCGCTGCGCGCACCTCGTCTCGGTTGGCGGCGTCCCCGCCTACCGGGGCTGGACGGCCGCCTGGCAGCACGATCCGCCCGGGCTTCCCGTGCCGACCGCCGAGGACGCGGACCTCGTCCGCGATCCGGCGATCGACGACAAGGGATACCGCATCGTGCGCACCGAGCAGGCCGTCTTCGCCCTGCATCCGGGCGCGGCGCACTTCCGCTACCCGTACCTGTACGGCCCCTATCAGCCGGCGCCGCGCGAGTGGTGCGTCGTGCGGCGCATCCTCGACGGCCGACGGCGCATCGTCGTCGCGGACGACGGTCTCACGCTTCACCACCATTGTTACACCGAGAACGCCGCCGCGGCCGTGGTCCGTGCGATCGAGCATCCCGAGCTGTCGGCGGGCAGGATCTTCAACGTCGGCGACGAGGAGGTGCTCACCGTCCGGCAGGTCGTCGAGCTGTGCGCCGGCGCTCTGGGCGCGGAGCTCGAGGTCGTCTCGCTACCGCACGATCTCGCGGTCCCGGCGCGGCCGCTGGTCGCGCAGCCGCTGCCGACGCACCGCGTGCTCGACCTCGGCCGGCTGCATCACCAGCTCGGCCACCGCGACGTCGTTCCCGCGCGCGAGGCCGTCCGCGCGACCGCGCGCTGGCTGGCGGCGAACCCGCCCGCGCGCGGCGGGATCGAGGAGAAGGTGTTGACGGACCCGTTCGACTACGCCGCCGAGGACGCGCTCGTCGACGCCTGGCTCGCGGCTCGCGAGAGCGTCCGCGTCCCGGAGTTCGCGGTGCGCCCGGGGTTCGGGCTCGCCTACAGCGGGCCGGAGGGGAGGCCGCGCATGCACGAGGAGTTCGTCGAGTGAGCGCGCATCCCGGCCCGCTCGCCGGCATCCAGGTGCTCGATCTCTCGATCGCGCTCACCGGTCCGTACGCGGCGGCGCTCCTCGCCGATCAGGGCGCGGAGGTCGTCAAGGTCGAGCGGCCGGGGATCGGCGACATCGCGCGCTGGATCGGGGTCGCGGTGAACGGCATGAGCGCTCTCTACCTGTCGTGCAACCGCGGCAAGCGCTCGATCGCGGTCGACATGGCGACGCGGGACGGCGCCGAAGTCGTCCGCCGCCTGGCCGCAACCGCGGACGTCGTCCTCCAGAACTTCCGCCCGGGCGTGATGGAGCGGCTCGGCCTCGGCTACGAAGAGGTCCGCGCGCTCAACCCGGACGTCGTCTACTGCTCGCTCTCCGGGTTCGGGGCGGAGGGCCCGTACCGCGACCGGAGCGCGTACGACACCGTCATGCAGGCCTACGGCGGCTTCGCCGCGAGCCAGGCCGATCCCGCCGACGGCGTGCCGGTCTTCCTGCGTCAGACCGCCGCCGACAAGGTGACCGCGCTCTTCGCGAGCCAGGCGATCACCGCCGCGCTCTTCGCGCGCGAGCGCGGCCGAGGCGGGCAGCACCTCGAACTCGCGATGGCCGACGCCGTCGTGTCGTTCCTCTGGGCCGACGCGGCCGGCAACGAGGTGCTGCTCGAGTCCGACGGCTCGCAGCACTCGAGCTTCGTCGCCGGCTTCCGCCCGTTCCGCTTCGCCGACGGCTGGGGGATCGTCACGCCCACCTCCGACGCCGACTTCGCCGGCATGTGCCGCGCGCTCGACGTCGCCGGCTGGGACGACCCGCGCGTCGCGACGATCGGCGAGCGCATCAAGCACCGCGACGTCCTCGAGCCGATCATCGACCTCTGCTACGCCCACGCCGCGAATCTCACGATGGCCGAGGCGACCGCGCGCCTGGAGGCGGAGCGCGTGCCCTTCGCGATGATCCTGACTCCCGACGAGATCACGCGCGACCCGCACGCGGTCGCGATCGGCCTCTTCGAGCTGCGCGACCACCCGGTCGCGGGCCGGACGCGCCTCCCGCGCCACCCGACGCGCTTCCGCGGGACGCCGGCCGCGCTCGGCGCGGCCTCGCCGGCGCTGGGCGAGCATACCGACGAGATCCTCTGCGAGCTGGGCATGGGAGAGCGGATCTCCGCGCTGCGGGCCGCGGGCGTGGTCGCGTAGGACGGCCCGGTCGGCGCTCGGGCGGCCCGTCGCGGTGCCCGCCCGGGCGGGCACCGCGCGTCGCTTCCTACTTTCGCGCAACCACCTTCAGGCTCACGACGTTCTCGACGAGCTTCTCGGCGTCGGCGGTCGTGAGCCCGTCCGCGGCCAGCGCCGCGTGAATCTCCGGGCTCTGCAGATCGACGATGCCGGAGAAGGACGCCTCGGCCACGACGTCGACCGTCGCGAATCCCGCGCGGCGGATCGCGGCGAGGTAGTCCTCGCGCAGCATCGCGCCCGCGATGCAACCGACGTAGGCCTCGACGCTTCGGAGCGGTACCGGGAATGGGGCCTTGAGGACGAGATCGGAGATCGCGAGCCGCCCGCCGGGGCGGAGCACGCGCCACGCCTCGCGAAAGACCCGGTCCTTCTCGGGCGAGAGGTTGATGACGCAGTTCGAGATGACCACGTCGACGCTCTCGTCGTCGATCGGGAGCGCCTCGATGTGGCCGAGCCGGAACTCGACGTTCGTGGCGGACGCGGCGCGAGCGTTCTGCTGTGCCCGCGAGACCATCTCGGGCGTCATGTCGACTCCGACGACGCTCCCCTCGGGACCGACGATCCGCGCCGCGAGAAACGCGTCGAAGCCCGCGCCCGAGCCCAGATCGAGCACCGTCTCACCGCGCCGGACGCGGGCGAGGTCGATCGGATTGCCGCATCCGAGCCCGAGGTTCGCGCCGGCGGGGACCGCCTCGAGGTCCTCCTCGGAGTAGCCGATCTTCCGCGCGATGGCGTCGCGGTTCGCGGTCGCGGCGCCGCAGCAACCGCCGCTGCCACGGGCGATCCCCGCGTAGCCCTCTCGCACCATGTCGCGGATCGATTCCGGATCCTGCTTCGGAGTCGCGTTCATCGGTGTACCTCCTTCTTCCAATCGGCGCCGTCACGCGGCGCGGATGGATGCGACGACGCTGCGCTCGCCGTTCCGTCACCCGGACAGCAGAGCGGTACGACCGCCCGAAACCGGCCGAGCGCCTCCTCGAGCTGCCGAACGATCGCGGGCCCGTCGATCTCGAAGAACACGTTCCGGCCCACCTTCTCGCGGCGCACGGCGCCCACCTCTTGCAGGAACGCGAGGTGGCGCGACACGACCGAGCGATCCTGCGGCAGCTCGCTGGCGATCGCCGCGATGTCCGCTCGACCGTGAACCGTGAGGACCTTCAGGATCGCGAGGCGCGCGGGCTCGGAGAGCGCTCGAAAGAGCTTCGACCCGACGAGCGCGTCGATCTCCCGGGCGGCGCGCCGTCGGCCGGACGTCGACGCGGCGGACATGCGAGCATTCATGCACCTCCATGCATATATCCGCAGAGAGCTTCCGTCCACCCCCTCCCCGCGGGACGGTCGCGTCGATCGCTCGCGGAGCATCGGCGAGCTTCCGCGGCGTGACGCCACGCGCGGCTTCGTCACGTTCGTTCGCCGCGTTCAGCGCGCTTCGACCATCGCGGCGAGCGCGTCGATGGTGCGATCGGCGACGAAGGCGAAGAGCGCGTCACCGTCGAGCCGCGCGAGGTGCGGCACGAGAGCCGCGATGCGCTCGCGACCGTGGGGCGACATCTGCGCGATCGACGCGCGGGCGTTCGCGATCTGCTCGGGCAGCGGCAGGCTCGCCTCGAGCATCGCGATGCCGACGGTCGTCTCGGCGATCCAGAGGTGCGCGCGCGCGAGCCCCGCGCCCGTGAGACCGGCCCGCTCCAGGATGGCGATCAAGGTCGACACGGCGTCGAGCCACGCAGGCGACGTGCGACCGTGCCGGCCGATGAGCGGAAGCACCGCAGGATGGCGCAGGAGGTGGTCGCGCACGGCGGTCATCCACTCTCGCACCTGGGTGGGCCACGACGCCTGCGGCCGGACGTCGAGCGCGACCGCGCCCAGGACTGCTGCGAGTACCGCGTCGAGCAGCTCGTCGACGTGGACGAAGTGCCGGTAGAGGGCGGCCGGCGCAGCGTCGACCTCCGCGGCAATCCGCGCGACGGTGAGCGGCGCGCGCGGATCGCGCTCCAGGAGAGCGAGCGCCGCTCGCACGATTCCCTCTCGCGAGAGCCGCGGAGGTCGCCCCGGACCGCGGCGCTCGGCCTTCGCGGCGGCCGCGGCTTGCTGCGTCCGGGTTCTAGACAACGGGGTCCTTCATGCGCGCGAACACGTCGGCCATCGAGCCGCCCAAGAAGCGGTCGCGGTGCTCCGAGGAGACTTCGTTCAGCGCGTCGGCGTAGTACCCCATGGGGTCGGTGAAGCCCTCGAAGTGCGGGAAGTCGGAGGAGAAGACGATCATCTCCTCCGGCAGCTCGCGCATGATGTCCACGAGCGGCTGGTCGTTCCCGCCCGAGAGCGGCGTCGCGCGCACGTTGCGCGCGAGGTACTCGCTCGGCCTGAGCGGCAGGCTCGATTTCCCGATGAAGAGCTCCGCGACCGGCGAGACGCGGTCGTCGATCTCGCGCATGACGAAGGGCAGCCAGCCCGTGCCGACCTCCGCGAGGAGAAGCGTCAACGTCGGAAAGCGTTCGAACGCGCCGGCGTAGACGAGCGAGTAGATCAGCGTCATCGGCGCGACGTGTCGGTGCGAGCTCCCGATCATGCGGAGCAGCGTCGCGTCCCCGCCGACGTTCGCCCATCCCGGGTCGAAGCGCGCGTGCTGCAGGCCGACGTGGAGCATCGGCGCCATGCCGAGCGACACGGCCGCCGACCAGACGCGATCCCAGCTCGGATGAGCCGGCGACACCCCGCCGACGGGATGGCCGGGGATGAGGAAGATGCGGCTCCCGAGCCTGCGCATGCGCTCGAGCTCGGCGACCGCGACCTCGAGCTCCGTGAAGTCCGGGGTCGCGACGGGCAGCAGCCGGCCGCCCGAGGCCGCACACGTCTCGGCGAGCCACGTGTCGCAGGTGTGGAGGACCTCGCGCCGGAGCGCGGGGTCGTCGAGGAACAGGTTGTACGCGAAACCCGAGAGGCAGATCACGTTCTGGACCGCGATGCCCTGCCGGTCGAGCCATGCGACGCGGGCCTCCGCGTTGGCGACCTGGAACTGGCTCTTGCCCTCGAAGTCCTTCCGCCGATCGGCCTCGGCCAGCTTCTCGTTGCCGAAGAGCGTGAGCAGGCCGGGCGGAAGCAGCTCGGCCGCCGGTGGCCGCTCGCCGTCGGGCACGTCGCGCAGGAAGTCTCCGACGATCGCGTCGACGGCGAGGATCGCCGGATCGAGCTTCGGGAGCCGCGCCGCCAGCCCGGGGTAGGGCTCGAGCCAGTCGCCCCCGGGCTCGAAGTGCGAGTCGATGTCGATGATCGGCGTCATCGGCGGTTCCTCCCGCGTCGTCATGCGAGCACCTGTACGATCTCCGCGAGGTGGCCTTCCGGGTCCGTCGCGAACGCGACGCGGACGTGGTGCTCGGGGATCTCGCGGACGTCGTCGTGGACGCGACCTCCGGCGGAGCGCACGCGGTCGAGGAGCCCCGGCAGGTCGTCGGTCGTGAAGCCGAGGATCAGCTCGCCGCGCGGCGACGCCGGACGATCGACGAACTTGAGAAGGACGATCGTCCCGAACGCCGCCTCGGGATCCGGCGACAGCATGATCTCGTCGATGCGCTCGCCGGCGATCCGGTCGCGCACGCGCGACACGGGATGGAGCCCGTACGCCGCGCGGTAGAACTCGGCCATCCCCTCGAGGTCGTGGACGATCAGCTTGGTGAAGGCGACGGTCGCGCTTGCGGTCATGTCCGCTCCGATCGCCGTCAGCAGAAGTCGGAGCCGCCGTCGACGTTCACGTTGGCGCCGGTCATGTAGCTGTTCCGGCGCGAGGCGAGGAACGCGATGACGGGCCCGATCTCGGCGGGATCGCCGGCCCGGGGAAGATGAGCGGGATGTCCGAAGTGCTGCTCGATTCCCGCCATCACCGCGTAGAGGTCGTTCGGGTCGATGCCGGCGCCCTCCGCCCACGCGCGCAGCTTCTCGGTGACGAAGCTGCCGGGCGACACCGTGTTCACGAGGATCTCGTCCTTCGCGAGCGCGAGCGACAGGTTCTTCGTGACGCTCGTCACCATCGCCTTCGCCGCGGTGTACGACACGAGGCCCTCGCTCTGGCGCTTCGTCGAGTGCGCGGACACGTTCACGACGCGCGCCCACTCGGCGGCCCGGAGGAGAGGAAGCGCCGCGCGCACGCACCGCACCATCCCCATCACGCCGAGGTCGACGGTCGCGAGCCAGTCGTCGTCCGCGAGGTCCTCGAAGCGGCCGAGCCGCCCGGTCGGCCCGGTCGCGTTCACGAGGATGTTGAGCGCGCCCCAGCGCTCGCGCACCCGGGCGAAGGCGGCGTCGACCTGCCCCGCGTCGGTGACGTCCGCTCGCAGCGCGACCGCGTCGGCCGCGCCGAGCTCGCGGAGGCGCGCGACCGTGCGCTCGAGGTCGGCCTCCGTCCGCGCCAGCACGCCGACCTTCGCTCCGTCGGCGGCGAAGCATTCGGCGGCCGCCCGCCCCATGCCTTGCGTTCCGCCCTGCACGACGGCGGTCGCTCCTGCGAGACCGAGATCCATTCGTTCCCCCTTCGCCGAGAGGATTTGCGAATGCCGTTCACTATATGCGGCCGAGATGCCGCGAGCAACCCTCGCGCCGCGCCGTCGTCTGGCGCGCGGCCGTTACGGCGCGCGCCGGTCGAGCGCGCGGTACTGCACCGCCTCCGCGACGTCGGACGCCTCGATGCGCGCCCGCCCCGCGACGTCGGCGATCGTGCGGGCGACCTTCAGCACCCGCGAGAACGCGCGCGCCGACAAGCCGAGCTTCTCGACCGCGGCCTCGAGGAGGCGCTCGGCGCGCGCGTCGAGCGGGCAGTGCCGGTCGATCTCGCGGCCGTTCATGTGGGCGTTGCAGCGGACGCCGGGGCGCGTGAGGCGCGATGCTTGACGCGCGCGCGCGGCGTCGACGCGGGCGCGGATCGCGGAGGACGGCTCGCCGGTCGCGGGGCCGGCGAGGTCGACGTAGGGGAGGGCGGGTACCTCGACGTGCAGGTCGAGGCGGTCGAGGAGCGGTCCGGAGATGCGCTGCCGGTAGCGCGCCGCCATGCCGGGTGGGCACGTGCATGCGTGCGTCGGGTCGCCGAGGTAGCCGCACGGGCATCCCCGCGTTGCCAAGATGCCATCGCCTGCTCAAGTGCCTGAAACCACGCGGGAAAGACTACCCCGAGGAGCCGAACGCCCTCGGCGAGCACATCAAGCGCCGACGCCTCGACCTCGGTCTCCGGCAACGCGACGTCGCTGCCGACCTCGGAGTCCGTTTCGTGACGCTGTGCGGCTGGGAGACGGGTAGGGCTACCCCTGAGACGCGCTACATCCCCGCGATCGAGCGTTTCTTAGGGTATTGCCTCTACGACCCGATCTGGACCTTCGGTGAGCGCCTCCGGGCTGCGCGGGAGGCTCAGGGGCTCTCGCGCGCCAGACTTTCGAAAATGGCGGGTCTTGACCCAGCTACCGTTGCGCGCGCCGAGGCGGATGTCCGCAGACTTGCGAGACGTTCGGTTTCACGCCTTCGGCAGGCACTCTTCGGGCGACCCTGAATGGCGCCCACCGAGCAGTCATCCCCACGAAGACGCAATACGCCTACAGCCGGCCGTCGGCCCGGCGCAGGCGTCGGCAAGAACTTTCCTCGCCCACTCGCTCGGCTGGATCGCCTGCCGCAGAGCGGCGAGCGTCCTCTGCGTCGCCGCCGACAAGATGCTAAGTCCCTCCGCCACGCGCGGCTCGACCACACCTACGAGCAGGCGCTCCGTCGCCTGATCGCCGTCGACCTGCTCATCCTCGACGACTTCGGACTCGACGCCCTCGGTCCGACCGAGAGCCGCGACACCTATGAGATCCTCAACGAGCGCCACCGCTCGGGCTGCATCGTCGTCACCTCGAACCGCGGACCGGACGAATGGCTCGCCACCCTCGCGGATCCCCTGCGTGCGCAGTCGGCGATCGACCGCTTCGCGAACGATGCCTACGACCTCGTCATCGACGGCGAGAGCTACCGCAAGCGCCAGAAGCCGACCTGGACACGCCACCCGTCTTAGGGAGACAAGACCAAGCCGAAGAAAGAGGCTCAACCGCTAACACGCCACGCAGGACCGGCACCCTGGGGGGAATCCTCGTGAGGATCCACACGCGGCCTCTCTCCGACCGGACCCAGCTTTTCGCGCAGACCTGCGAGCGTTCGTAGCATTTGGAGGGTACTCCTTCCAAGGTGCGCTTCTTCCGCTCTCCTTGTCACCAACTTCTTTCAATAGTCGTGGAACTGCGCCGTATCGTGACGGCGCTGTGTTACGGTCAAGAACCAGGAATGACCCTCTCGAGGAAGAAACAGGAGGAGCGGCGCCAGGTTCACCTTTTCGCGGACCTGATCGGGAGGCCCGAGCTGAAAGGAGCCGCCCCTGGTGAAGAGCCGGATTTCGTACACACGACTGCCACGGGTTCGCTTGGCATCGAAGTGGCCGAGTTCGTCCTCGATGACCGCCCGAAAGTCACCAAAACCGGAAAGAACGCCGATCTCGACAACCTGTTCCTTTCACCACCGCCCGCGACCAGCAGGGGAAAGCGGAAAGCTGGCAGCGAACTCATGCACCGCGAGAAGGTGATGGTGAAATTCCGGGTCGAGGTCGGGACGGAAATCACCCGTCGCGGCATCGTGCCGGATGCGACCATCTACCTTATCACGCCGGAGGATGGTTCAGTCCCGAACGAAAAAGAGATCCCTGCAGCGGCACAGCAACTCGCGGACCTTCTCGAGGAGACCCTGCGGACGTATCGAACTGGACCGGCGCAGCAGTTCTCGCCGCGAAGAGCGCCGCTAGTAACGTTCACCGACATCGTGCACGTCTTGCCGACGAAGCCGGGTTCGGGCCTCCGTATCGAGGGCGGACCCCTGGGTTACGTCCAGGACTGCTTCCAGGGCGGCACGCAGGCCCGCATCGTCGCCAAGGCACGAAAGATTCCCGCCTACCGCGCGAAGTGCAACGAACTCTGGCTTCTTCTCGTGGCTACCGGCATGAGCGAAGGATCCCTGGTCGACCTCAACAGGTTCGACACCGCGGGTATTCCCATTCCGACCCCAGGCACACCGTTTTTCGACCGCATCTACATCCTTGACGAGAAGAACCGCCGCTACAGGCTCATCTGGGACGGTCGCGAGTCCGTGTAGGGCTCGCTCCGAGTCGATGGTTGAGAAGCTCCCGGCAGTAGAGAACCCCTCGGCAAGTAACCGTTTGCGGCTGCGGGACCCGGAGAGCGAGCCCGAGGTACTGTCATCCCGGCGATTCATTGAGTTCCTGGGCTACTGTCCGCACGATCTCCTGGCGAGCCGCCTCCGGGCTGCCAGCGAGGCCGGGGGCTCACGCAAGAGTGCGCTGCCCAACTAGCAGCCATCGACCCAGCCACCGTCACGGCGTTCGCGGTTTGGCGCGGCGGCCGGCGGCAGTTCCGCCCGAACCTTGCTCTTTCGGTGGGCGGCTACATAGCATTCAATTGGCGCTTCCTCCATTGCAAAGGGGGTCGCGGAGATTTTCGCGATTCTTTCCACGGAGCGCCGCCCGGGAGGTGACCGGCATCCGACGGCCCGTCGATGCCCATGCGTCACCACCAGCCAGGCGACATCGGCCCTGGGGCGGAGCACAACCGCGCTATTTTCGGGATAAACCGACCAAATCCTCCCGGGCTAGGCGTTGCTGAGCTCGAGGGTCGCGTAACCGTCGGCTCGGATCGATCGGATCCACGGAGATCTGCGGTTCTAACGCCCCTTCAGACCACCGGCCACGCTGCCAATGCCAAGCGGCCGATGTCGTCGACGTGCAGATCATCGAGCCTCAGTTCCAGGGCTTGGGCCGCCTTCGTCTTTTCGGCCGGATCCGCCCGGGGAGACACGACGACCTTGAGACTACGAATCTTGCCCTCGCGGAAGGTGAAAGTGTGGCTGCCCGACACTTCGAACCCACGGCGATCGTCCGTACCAATGATCGTCGTCCAGCCGGCGACAATCTTTCCATCCAGTACGCGCGTCCGATGAACTTCTGTATCGACCACACCCAATGCGACATCCTTGCTCGACTTCGCGCCCACCTTTGCGCCCTCTAGTCGCAGCGGCATGCCGCTCGCCTTGAAGCGATTTTGGTAGAGCACCTGAATGGCAGTCCGCCCCTGGAATGTGCCAGTGACTGGTGGGGCGCCCGCAAACTCGAAGACCCCATCAACGTCCCACATGTCCAGTAGTTTCTCGACGGATCCCTCCTTTCCGTTGCGCAGATCGCGGATCAAGGTGAAGTAGGTCTTGACGACTCTTTCATCCGCCGCTTTCGTCGTTCGCTTTGCCATTGTGCCCTCCATCTGGCATCAAAGCCAGTCTCTCCGGTGAGGCGCCCGGGAGCCAGCACCGAGGGTCGGTCGCGAGATAGTCTCCAGTTTTTGCGTAGGCCACAGCGCGACACCCACCGCAGCGATCCTTGACATCGCAGTGTGCGCATGCGCCCGTTAGAGACGTTCGCGCGCGAAGCGTGTGTATTACCTCCGACTCGTTCCAAATTTCTTGGAATCCGCGTTCGCGGATATTGCCGAGTGGTATGGGGAGCAGCACGCATGGCCATACTGTTCCGTCCGCCGTCACGCAGCCCTGCCCAATCCCGGCTTGGCAGCCCACAAAGGCTGGCATCCGTGCCACCTCACAGTCGACAAGGATCTGTTGCGCGAGGTGAGTCGTGATCTCCATACGACCCGCATATTGGTGGCGGAGTCGCATGCATTCCTTGATCACGACCTGCCAGTCGTCGTTGCTCAGATCGAGCGATTCCGTGCCGCGTCCCGTAGGAACGTACCTGGAGAAATTGATGCGTTGCACGTCAAGTCCCGCAACGAAAGCGGTGAATTCGCAAAGTTCGCCGGCGTTCAACCGATTGATGGTGCAACAGACATGTGTCCGTAGGCCAGCCGTGCGCGCCAACGCGATTGTTGCAATTGCCCGGTCAAACAGCCCCGGCCAGACACGGAGAGCATCATGACTAGTTCGCAGACCGTCGAGACTGACTTGGTATCGATTGACCCCCAAGCGTGCGAGGCGCCGTGCACTGTCTTGAGTAAGCGTGCTTCCGTTCGAGCCAAGTCCGAATGCGAGGCCCAAGCTGCGCACGTGTTCCAGGACTTCAAAAACATCCCTTCTGAGCAACGGCTCACCGCCGGAAATGGCTACGTCTACGACGCCACAGCCAGCAAACTGATCAAAGAGGCTAACAACCTCGCTTGTTGAGAGTTCGCGGGGATTGCGGCGGCTGGAGTTCGAGGAACAGTGAAGGCAACGAGCATTGCACGCGTCAGTCGCCAGCCACACCATGTGAAGCGGGTACTCTGGTTGAAAGGAGCCAGGGGAGGTGGTTCTAAGCATTGTCGACGTTCACTAGGCCCCGGGCGATGAGGCCGGACAGGTACTCGCGGACGCGCGACTGCACGTTCATGAAGACCTCGCCGTCCATTCGATTGGCGAGATGGGCCGCAATGTCGCGGACCGAGTGGGCGCCGTCGCAGAGCGAGTAGACCAAGAAACCGGCGTGCGGAACAAGATGTAACTCGTCGCTTCGCGTATTATAGATGAGATAGCGATCTTCTTGTGGGCGTATGACGCACCACGGCGTGAGTTGCGGAAACGCGTCATCGGCCAAGGCGGCGGCTTTCATTGGTAATCTCCTAAACGGGGAGCGCTTCGCCCTCCGGCAGAGTCCGCAATGTATCGCTGCACATGGGTTCCACCCAGCAATGAGGGTCGCCGCCGAGGGGATCCCCGGCGCTGTAGGCGAATGCTACGGCCCGGCATCCTCCGCACGTCGCAAGATGCTGGCAACTTCCGCAGTTTCCAGTGATGAAGCCCTGTCGAATGCGAAATTGCCTAAGGATCGGCGACCCGGCCCACATCTCGCGGAACGTGCTATTGCGAAATGAGCCGATCGCCGTCGGGAGGAATACACAGGGCGTCACGGTGCCATCTGGACAGATTCGCGCCACCAGACGGCCGGCACCACAGCCGACGTAGTCGCGACGCTCATCTTCAGGTACGAGCATGCCAACGCGGCAGTCGTGCCAGATTAGGTCGATCGCGCCTCGGTACTGCGCGCGCAACGCGATCCACTCCACGAGCGTCTTCCGCAATTGTGCTGGAGAGAGGGCGAGATCTATGCTCCCGCGCCCTGCGGGCACATACTCCGAGAGATTTACCGCGGCAGCTTTTAGCGATCGCGCCAATTCCACCACTCCTGGTCCATCCTGCCAATTGAGCCGCGTTGGCGTGAACCCGACGACGACACGGATGCCCCGCGCGACCAGCAGCTGGATGCCTCGGACGGCGCGGGCATGTAGGCCGGAATAGCCGCGGAACCGGTCGTGCACGTCAGGCCGGTGGCTGTCGATGCTCACCGTGACGCTCTTGACGCCGAGTTGCTGCAGCTGTTCGGCGGTCCTTGGCATTAGGAGCGATCCGTTGGTACCGACATTGACACTCAGCCCGCGCGCTACGGCGCGCGCGACTAGTGTACGCCAGTCTTTGCGGAGCATCGGCTCGCCGCCCGAGAAGGCGAGAACCAGAAGACCCGCGTCAGCCAATTGGTCGATAACGTCTAGCGCCTCGCCGGTTGTAAGCTCGCCTGCACAGGAAGCGCCCGGTCCTGAGGCAGAGTAGCAGTGCACGCATTCCGCATTGCACCGGTGCGTAATCTCCCACGCGATATAGAGCGGTGCGCGAAAGGCGGTTGGGTCTAATAGGGCGTCGCGGTTCATCAGCTCCCCCTCGTACGAGCGCACCGGCGAAGGAAGGATGGTCGTCGCCTTCCGAAGCAATAATCTCACCAGGTGATGAGGAGCTCGGGACGTCTATGAAATGTCGGAGAAGTAGCGCGGCGCCGTTCCGTGCCGCAGGAAAGATTCTTGCGCCTGGGAATTTAAAGGAGCCGAAGTCGGCCTCTCCGGGGACCTCCGCGGCAAGATCGCGCGATTCATGCGACGCGGGATAGCCGTTACCCCCTCCGTCGTACGCCTTCCATTCGAACGAAAGGAGCGACCGTGCTGACGTCGGGTTTGATCCGCGGCCGCCCAATGACATAGCGACGAGCGGGCTGACGGATCGGCGAGGAGCAAATGAACGCAGGCCTCTTGGCGAAACCGCGCCGCCATTCCCGCGTTGCCAAGATGCCATCGCACGCTCAAGTGCCCGAAACCGCAGCGAAAAGATTACCCCGAGGAGCCAAGGGCCCTTGGCGAGTACCTGAAGTGCCGTCGCCTCGACCTCGGCCTCCGGCAACGCGACGTGGCCCGCGAGATCGGGGTGAACGCGGAGACCGTGGGACATTGGGAGCTCGGCCGGAGCTACCCGCCTGTCCGCCTCATCCCCCGAATCCACGCCTTCCTCGGATTCTGCCCCTACGACCCTGACTGGACGTTCGGCGGGCGCCTTCGGGCAGCCCGTGAGGCCCAGGGTCTCTCCCGGCGGCGGGTCGCTGCTCTGGTCGGTCTCGATGAGGGAACCGTAGCGAGACTCGAACAGGGGGTTCCTCGGATGGCCCGCCGATCTCACAGAGCCATTGAGAAGCTCCTCCGGACCCACGGCAAGCGTCCCGGAGCGGTCAGGGAGAGAAACCGAACCACCTCCTTGCCTCCTCGCAGGGTGTGATTACTGGGCTACGGCGGAAAGGCGTTCCGTCATCAATGGGTTGGGCGACCGCTTGAGGGCGGAGAAACGACCGCCTTCGCGAGCCAGGGGGCACGGTATGGCGCGGGTTCGGGCAGTGGAGGTCAAACACTTCCGAGGCATCAAGGAGCTGAGGTGGTATCCCAGCGCCGGCATCAACTGCCTGATTGGCCCGGGAGACAGTGGCAAGTCGTCTATTCTCGACGCGATCGACTTCTGCCTCGGAGCGCGCCGGAGCATCCAGTTTACGGATGCCGACTTCCACCTGCTCGATGTCGAGGCACCGATCACGATCGCGGTCACGCTCGGCGAACTCGACGATGACCTGAAGAACCTCGACGCCTATGGCATGTACCTCCGCGGGTTCGACGCCGCGGCCCGCACGATCGAGGACGAACCGGAGAAGGCTGCCGAGACGGTTCTGACGGTGAAGCTTACCGTCGCAAGCGACCTCGAGCCGACCTGGACCCTGGTGTCGGAGCGGGCCGAAGCGCAGGGACAGACGCGAAATCTGAGCTGGAATGACCGCATTCGGCTTGCCCCCACGCGCATCGGCGTGATGGCCGACTACCATCTAGGCTGGCGGCGCGGCTCCGTGCTCAACCGCGTCTCGGACGAACGCGCAGATGCAGCGGCGGCTTTAGCCAAGGCCGCCCGCGATGCGCGGGCCGCGTTCGGCGACCAGGCACAAGCTCAATTGGGGGAGACGCTCGGCACCGTGGCGGCTACGGCGAAGGAGCTTGGCATCCCCATCGGCGAGAACATCAAGGCGATGCTCGATGCGCATTCCGTGTCGTTCAGCGGAGGCACGATCTCCCTGCATGATGAGGACGGTGTGCCGCTGCGCGGACTGGGTATCGGCTCCACACGGCTGCTCATCGCTGGCCTCCAACGGAAGGCGGCGGCGAAGTCATCGATCATCCTGATCGACGAGCTCGAGCACGGACTGGAGCCGCATCGCATCATCCGGCTCCTCGGCTCCCTCGGTGCCAAGGAGGCGCCCCCACCGCTGCAGGTCTTCATGACGACCCATTCGCCGGTCGCGCTGCGCGAGCTGTCGGGAGATCAGTTGTTCGTGACGCGCGGCACGGCCGAGCGGCACGAAGTCCGTGCCGTCGGCACGGCAGATGGCATCCAGAGTACGATCCGGCTGTACCCTGACGCCTTTCTTGCTCCGAAAGTTATCGTCTGCGAGGGTGCCAGCGAGGTCGGTTTGGTCCGTGGCCTCGATCAGCATCGGACAGCGAACGGTGACGAGGCCATCACTGCTCAAGGCGCAGCCCTCGTGGACTGCGGCGGCGGCGATGCCGATAGACCCTTCAAACGCGCGGCCGCCTTCCATGCGCTGGGGTACAGGACAGCGGTGCTCAGGGACGACGACAGGAAGCCGACGGCAGCGGCAGAGGCGGCTTTCATCGCGGACGGGGGGATGGTTGTCGCGTGGCGCGATGGGCGAGCGCTGGAAGACGAGCTGTTTTTGAGCCTGACAGACGACGCGGTCGGCAAGCTGCTTGACCGGGCGGTCGAGCTGCACGGGGAACACCTGATCAACAACCACATCAAGTCGGCGTCCCAGAACGCAACGGATTTGAACGCCATCCGCAGCGAAATCCTCACCGACGGGATAACGCTCGAGAGCCGGGCCGTTCTTGGCAAGGCTGCACGGACGAAGAAGGCCGGCTGGTTCAAGTCGGTCACGTGGATGGAGGATGTTTCCCGCGACATTGTCGTGCCAGACCTCGCGAACGCCGACGGCGATTTCAGGGAGCTAGTGGGGCGCATCTTTGCGTGGGCCGACGATGCCGGACAGTGACATCGATCTGCTGGCGATCGATCGCGGCATCGTGACCGCGCCTGCGGGCTGCGGGAAGACCCACCTGATTGCCAAGGCTCTCACCCGCCACGGCAGCGGCAGGCCAATCCTCGTTCTGACCCACACCAACGCCGGGGTCGTGGCGCTACGCGCGCGGCTCGACCAAGCAGGCGTGCCCGCGAAAGCCTACCGTCTATCGACGATCGACGGCTGGGCTATGCGGCTCATCGCGACGTTTCCGGTGCGAAGCGCGCACAGCGACGGCTTGCTGCAACTGGCGAATCCCCGCACCGACTATCCAAAAATCCGAGACGCGGCGGCCAAGCTGCTGCAGGATGGTCACGTAAACGACATCCTCGCGGCGAGCTACGCGCGGCTGATCGTGGATGAATATCAGGACTGCTCCGTCCGGCAGCACGCTCTCGTGGCCCACGCGGCGCAGACCTTACCGACGTGCGTGCTCGGCGATCCGATGCAGGCGATTTTCGGCTTTGGTGGGGACGATCTGGCGAAGTGGGACGAAGACGTCTGCACCCACTTCCCTCTGTCTGGTGGACTGGCCACTCCCTGGCGATGGATCAACGCAGGTGCGGAGCCGCTGGGTCGCTGGCTCCTCGATGTGCGCGGCAAGCTGCTGTGCGGGGACCCGATTGACCTGCGGACAGCGCCAGCCGGTGTGAGCTGGATTGAACTTGACGGCACTGAAGATCATCAACGGCGTCTGCGGGCCGCCCGCGTGCACCCGCCTGACGGTCAAGGCTGCGTCCTGATCATTGGGGACAGCAAGAACCCTGACGGTCAGCGGCAATTTGCGAGCCAGACGCCGGGAGCCATCACCGTCGAAGCGGTTGACCTGCGGGATCTGGTGGCGTTCGCCAGAGCCTTCGATCTCGCCGCACCGGACGCTCTCGAGCGCCTCGTCACCTTCGCTCAAAGCGTCATGCGCAATGTCGGCGCTGCCGACCTGGTGAGGCGTGTGCAAGCATTGATGCGCGGCACTGCGCGCAAGCCGCCGACGGATGCCGAGGCCGTCGCATCGTCATTTGCCCGCATGCCGTCACACCGCGTCGCGGTCGATGTGCTGGTCGAGATCGGCAAACAGGCGGGTGTCAGCGCGCACCGGCCCGCGGTCCTGCGGGCATGCATTAAGGCGCTTCAGCTCTGTGACGGAACAAAGGGGTTGTCGTTCCACGACGCCGCCATTCGGATGCGTGAGCAGAATCGACTGGTGGGCAGGCACCTGCCCAGACGCGCCGTCGGCAGTACGCTGCTGCTGAAAGGACTGGAGGCGGAAGCGGTGGTGATTCTCGACGCGGGCGCTTTGGACGCGCGAAACCTCTACGTCGCCATGACGCGCGGGTCGAGGGCCCTCACCGTGTGCGCTCCTACCTCAGTTCTCAACCCGGATTCGTAGCGTTCACGACCGCGAGAGCTACCGCCAAGTTCGAGGCTTGCCGCGCAACTGCGATCGGGCCGGTGAGTCGTCCGATCACCGTTGTCCCAAGGCCCAGTCTTCCTCAAGCCGCAACGCGCCGCGTCAGGACCTCAACTCTTGTACGACGGCCGATTGCATTGCTAAACATAGATTCAGGTGTCGTCAATCAGACCACTCCGTCGACTCGACCAGCGCGCTCTGGATCAGGCGGCCAAGATTATTGCGAGAACGCCCTGTCCCTTTGCACGACTGGGGACATACGTAGTGGTTAGTCTCCGCTCCGATCATGACATCAGGAGCGCCGGGGTGGCGCTGCGAGCCGACAAAACGAGGGGTTACGGGAGCCCAACCCGGGAGATAGTTCTGGCCATCCTCCAGAAGCAGCTGCGACCAAGTAACCCGAGCCAATTGGCTTCAGCCTTATTGCGCCTGGTTGTCTGCTGGTCAGGGCGCCCTATAAGGGATCAAGTCGAAGCGGGCCACGGGCGTCTTAGCCTGCGGTTATTCGGACACGACTACTTCGCAATCGGGCTTGCAGACTTCTACGCGGCGTCGCACCAGCGTCACCTTCAGAAGGGCGCGGCGATCTTGTTTCAACCTGAAGACGTCTTTGGTTCCTTTGAGATTCACCGTGGACCAGCACGTAATCAGATATCCCAGAGGGTTGCACGAAAGTTCCTCGGCATAGCGTGCAAGGTCTACGAGAACGATCATGCTCGCAACGTACCGAAGGTCCTCCGAGCGATTCACGGCCACGAGCCCGATACACGATTAACCTGGTGGGAAGCAGAGCCGAGACTAGTCGCGCTCGGCAGCCTCCGACGTGATCATCGGCTGACACCACGGGCAAGTAAGGCCGATGGCTCGGGAAAGCCAGCGCGACTCCAGCGCCAGAGAGGCCCATGGATATCGCAGGGAGCGATATCCGTCCCTTCGAGAAGGTCGTACCACGCGTCTGCCACGCGCTCAGGAGAGTCACACGCGCCCTCAGGGAGTAGTCCAAGATAGGCGGTAGCGCGACGAACATGCGTATCAGGAATCACGGAAATGGCATCGCGCCTTCTCAGCTTAACGTCCGTGAAGCAGTCGAGCATGTAAAGCCAATAGTTAAGAAGCTTGGGACCGCTAATGTATGGAAACCGGCGTCGTTGTTCTGCCAGAATGCGTTTGATCTCGACGACGTCACATTCTGCCGACGCCAACAGTGCACGTGGATCTGACCGATACAGCTCTGCGAGGGCGCACGAGATCGTGTACCAGATCTGGCTCTGTCGTTCCGGCTGAACGGCTAGTGAGTGGCGCGACAGTGCACGGCGATACTGCTCAAGACCGAGAGGGACGTTCTTTGGATCAAAAACGAATCGAGTATCCGGGTCCGAGAAGGTTGCTTCGGCCGCACGCCACAGCTGTTCCGAGCTGCGCTGGTAATTCAGCGCGGGAGCGAGCGTAAAGTAGAGATACCGTTCGCGACTCGACGGAGAAAGTGAACGAGGATACAATTCATGAACTGTGCCGCCGAGGAGACCTTGCTGATAACATTCACGGATCGCAGTTAGAGTTGACACAATTCGTGACCGCGAAGCGAGCGCTGATTTAGCGGGAAGCGACCAAAGGTCTCTTTGTCTCATATGTTGTTTGTACCAAGAAACAGGATGGGTATCAACGTTGGGCGCGGTGACTTCTAGTCAGTGGGGGAAACCGCCCGGCTGGTACTACAGGGTTCTCGGTCAGCTCGAGAGCGAACTGGGCGCCGATTGGAGACTTATCGTCCTGGGTTGCGCAGACGGCAAGTTCGTCCTTCCGGCAGCTCGACGTGGCGTCAGTGTATGCGCTATCGACATCGACCCGGTACATCTGTTTGGGGGACGCAAGGCGAACGACTACGGGTCGTATGATATCCTGGGACTTGAGGCCCGACTGAGACTTGAGAATCTGACGAGTCGAGTAAGGATCATAAATGCAGACTTTGTTGAGGCCGTGGGGCGAACTGAACGAGGCCAGCTCGTTCTGACCAGTGGCTCGCTTCAGTACTCTTACAATACGGCGCGTTCGCCCGAGCTGCTTATGGAGACGGTCCTCAATTATGCCGCGCCCGGCGGGTACGTGCTTGTTGAGTACATGCTGCCCTACGAAGAAAAGTACCGGGGCCGGATTAACTGCCCAGGGGCCGCGTGGTGGCGTACCTGGGTAGGGGCGCGAAGAGATCTTCACGTGCTGTCGCATTGCACCGGCCGTCTGCGATTAGACCCGGCCCACGTAGAGATGCCATTCGACCACAAGCATCAGTGGGGTCGGCTGTTTGCGCGTGTCTTGAAGTGAGGATGGCGGATGTGAGTACTGTGCTGTTGACGGGCGTGCCGGGAGTTGGAAAGTCGAGCGTTGCGCGCTGGCTCGAAGAGAGGTGCGACGCGCGCTATCGATGGGTTCCATTCGGAGAGCTTATCAGGCAAGCGTTGAATGAGCTGGCCGGGTCTAGGGTGGAGGAGGCTCAGCTTCGCCGGGAGCCGACATCACTGGTAACGGAAGCCGTACTGGAGCATGCGACGAGGCAGCTTGTGGCCATGTGTGCGAGTTCTGCAAGGCGAGTGGTGGTGATAGTCGACTCACATGCGGTCTCGCAGGACCAGTTCGGTTTCCGAAGTACTCCAGATGGCCCGAGCTACTTCAAGGCTTTGCGCTATGATGCGATAGTTCAGCTAGTGCTTCCGGGGCAGGAAATCCTGGATCGAACACCGGTTGGCACCGGCGGTCGACAGGCTCGATCTGGAGTAGATCTAGACTTTCACTCCAGTCTTCAGCTGATGGTGTCGACGTTTTATGCGGCAATGTCGGAGTGCCCGCTGTTCGTGGTCAGCGCCGATGGTGCGGTGTCTGAGGTCGCGGCGCGCGTCGATGGCGTGCTCACAAGAGTAGTTGGCGACCGGATATCGTGAACGAGTGTGGTTCGGCTCGACGGAACAGTGATTTGCAGCAACACGGAACTTTCCGAGCATTACAAAGCGCGGTATCGGGCTAGGAGGTCACTAGCGTGGGTGTTCCACTACAGAGACGACGAACAGTACGTACAGAAGCTGTGGATGTTTCGGCGGCTGATAGGATCCGAGCAGTGGCGGCGGGGCACGTTTCTGGATGTGGGATGCGGCGTAGGAGCGCTTGCTGACTGCGTGGAGCCCAGTCATTACCTCGGCGTTGACCTGGTGCGCGAGTTCGTAGAGGAGGCATCTGTTCGTCACCCTGGGTATAGATTCATGACTGGCGATGTGATGCAGGCTGGTGACTGGGACCAGCGAATCTGGGACTGCGCCGTCTTATGTGGGGTGCTGAGTAGCGTCCCGGAACCGGGCCGACTCCTGCAAGCTGCGATGAGGCTGACAGGCGGTCGAATCGTATTTGATATCTCGGTCGAAGGACGCTTTCCAAAGGACTTTGACGGGCTGAATCGCTGGTCCTTTGAAGCACTTCGGTCGACCGTCGAAAGGGAAGGCTGGAGCATTGAGCGCGTGATGGATGAAGGCCGCTCGTGGGTGGGCGTGGTGATTGAGAGGGGAAGGTTTGGTGTGGCGAAATGACGAAGGAGTGGGTGCGTAGGTGCTCAAGCGTGTCGCATGCGACTCGTACGTCTCGCGAGTATCTTTGAGATTGCCGCTGCACGTAGGCCGGACTCGTAAGGACTCGACGCCCGGTAGTTGACGCGCACCTTGTAGCCACGCACGGTCGCGGGCGTACTGTCCCCAACATCCTCGGCGTCGAGATGAGCGAGAAACTCCTCGGGCGAGCAGATGACGAGGCGCGCAATGCTCTCGGGCGCTAGCGACGATTCCGCAAGACGCGCAAGGTCGCGGAGCACGGACTTCTCGCGTGCGATCGCAATGACTCGCTCGAATCCTACCGCAAGGCACTTCTGGATGTTCGCGAGCTCGTGCTCCGGATTGGTTGAGACCGAGATCTCGCATGCGATCCGTGTGCCGTCGCGCGAGAGCGCCACGTCGACCCGACCGACGCCATCGAGGACGTCCTCCTCGATGGTCGCCCGCCAACCCCGGTCTTCAGCGAGCTGCTTGATCAAGTGCTGGAGGTATTTGTGCTCGGCCCCGCCGCGGCCGGAGATCGGTGTCGCCGTCTCGAGCGTCGAGGGAGGACGATCGCGCGACCTCGCTGCTCTTGGCGGGCGTGGCGCCGGCATTTTCATGGTGGGTGGCGGCGTCGACGTTGCTTCCATGGGGACAGACCGCTCTTCGGCCGGCGCGGGATGTTCGGAGACGACGGCCGGCCTCGACATCCCGAGTTCGAGTTCAACCGTTGCTCGAGGTCGCGCGTAAGCGTCGCGCGAGCGACGGACGATCTCGGCGGAGTGTGATCGTGCTTCGTTGGCGTCGACAGGCTCGACGGGGAACGTCCGCAGGTTGAAGTCCTGGTCGCTGCGCTCGAGCCGACAGATCGCCTCGCCGATCCCAAGCGACTGAAGGTCGTCGGCATCGAACGACGAGAACCCCCGTGCGAGTATCCGGGCGTCCTGGTCGCCGACTCGGAAGCAGATGCGCGTCGCGGGATTCGTGAGCACAGCGCTCAAGAGCCGGCCATCCTGGTCTTGGAGCTGGCGCGTCTCCTGGTGAGCGAGGACAAGCCCGAGATGGTACTTCCGTGCCTCGGCGAGGAGCGATGCCACGGAAGGCGTCGTGAAGTTCTGGAACTCGTCGATGTAGAGATGGAAGTCGGGACGATCCGCCTCCGCCATCTGCTGCCGTGAGAGCGCAGCCTGATGAATTTTTGACACGAGGAGCGCACCCAAGAGGTGGGCGTTTTCGTGTCCGATGATCCCCTGTGAGAGCTTGGCGAGGAAGATCTTCCGGTCGTCCATGAGGGACCGGAGATCGAGCGTCCCGTGTCGCTGCCCTACCATGAGGCGGATCAGCTTCGGGCGGAGGAATGCGTCGAGCCTGGTTAGGATCGATGCCGAGGGATTCCCCTTAAGAAGCGGATACTCCTTCTCGAAGTAGTAGACGATCTCGGCATCTCGGACGGAGGCGAGGACCTTCTTCCGGTACGCCGCATCGACGAGAAACTTCCGGAGATCGAGGAGCGACCCGCCGCCGTCACTCTCGAGGAACGCGAGGATCGCGTTTCCCAAGACGGACGTCATCTGGTCACCCCACGATGTGGCAAACCTACGGAAGATCGCGACGAGATCCGAGGAGAGGAGATTCCTCTCGACCTCTGAGTGGGCCTGCAGGACGTTGAACCCGACCGGGTACGCTTCGTCGGATGGATCGAGGATCGCGACATCCGTGAATCGATTCTCCGGGATGCGCGCGAGCACCTCGTCGATGAGATCTCCGTGCGGATCGAGTACTCCCACACCGTCGCCGTTCTCGATGTCCTGCAGGATCATCCGGAGAAGCAGGGTCGACTTCCCAGTCCCCGATGCACCGACCACGTAGGTGTGGCGCATCCGGAGGTCGGAATCGATCGTGACCGTCCTTGTCTTCCCGCGGTGCGCGTTTTCTCCCAGGACGATTCCTCGCCGACAGACGCCGTGAGCCGCTCTCGTCGTCCGGGCTTCGCGAGCGAGGGCTTCCGAACGAACGGACATGGAAGGAACATGGACGAGCGACGCGAGCTCGTCCGACGAGAGGAGCATCCCGCTCCGGCGCGTCCGTCGAGCGAGTAGATCCTCTTCATGGATGTCGTCTGGGTAGTCGTCGTTCGAGAGCGGGATCAGCTCGTTGCCCGAAGGATTCGTGAGCTGCCCGAGGCTTCCGCCGAGTGCCCGCACGATCGTCCAGGCGCGATCAGGGTCTGAACAAAGCGCGGCCACGCGAAGGACCACCGCGAAGAAAGGGGTCGAGACTTTTTTCTTGGCTCCGGCGAGAATCTCTGGCGCATCCGCAAAGAAACTCCCTCCCTCTCCGTCGGACGCAGCGCGAAGGACACTCGGCGCCCACGGATTGCGTGTTGCTTGCAAGAGCACCTGGACGACACCGACCTCGTCGTCGCGAAGATCGCCGAGTGCCGCGACCACCGAGATCAGGGGATCGACGTCGAAGTCGCTCGGCGTCGCGAGCGGGAGCATGAACTCCCGCGAGAGCCCGAAGTCGACTACCAGGCCGGAGCCCGTCCAGATCTCCCGAAGGGACTCGGCGCGGTCGACTACGCCTGTCTCGGGAAAGTAGGCGCCGAGGGCTCGTCGCACCTCAGCCGAGTCTGAAACCCGCGAGGTGAGTGTGACCCGCACCTCGCCCCCACGTCCCACGAGCTCGAAGGCGAGCGGATGCTCAGCCGCGGAGAGCGCAAGCAGAAACCGCTCGGCTCGTTCCTTGGTGACTTTGAGATCGTGGGGAAGCGTGAGCACGTGCTCGACGATCTCGGGCTCCTCAAGGTCTTCGCAAGGGAGTGGCTCTTTGTCATCGAGACTTTCGGTCGGTCTTGACGAGGTGGGCTTCCGGAGGCGCGCGATCCATTTGCCGATGGCGGTTGGCTTCCGCGCGTCATCCATGGAGGATCGAGAGGTTGCCGTGACGAAGTGGGCGACGAATGGTCGGAACGGCGGTTCGAGCTCGACAGGTGTTTGCCACACCTGCCAGCCGCGGCCTCGAACCTCCCACTCGTAGAACTGTTCGGTGAGAAGCTCTTCGACCGTTCTCACAGCAACGCGCTCCAACGTCGTCCTTACTGCCGGAAGAACCCCTTGAGGATAGGTTTTCGCTCGAGGTCGGTAAGTTTGCGAAGGCCCTTCGCTTCGGTGAGCCGGTCAATCTCCTCGAGCACGGCCTGGTGGACTGCTTCCTGAAACATCAGAGCCGTATCGATACGGTAGTAGGTCATGGGTCGGAAGAAGCGCTCGAAGAGCCATCCGATGATCGGGATGACGACGATATAGACCTCCCACTCGCTCTCCGGCAGCACCGCGCCTACGACCCAGAGCCCTACGAGAACCAAGAGCAGCGTGAGGAAAAAGGCAGCTGCGCCTCCAACGAGGTTTGCGAGAACGCTCACGACCAGGGTGAAAGCGACGAATGCCGCTATCGTCGGAGGGAGCGGCGACGGCCGGGGCTCTCCCAACCACCAGGAGACGAAGAAACCCGTGCCGAAGGGTGCCGCGCAGACGTCGAAGCTGAACCGCCCGCGCGTGAGGCGCAGATATTCCCGTTTCGCGGAGTGGAGACCGCCCTCGCTCCAATCGACGCGGGAGGTTTTCGCCTCCGGCACCTCTCGTCGTCCGACGAGCTGTTCAACCGACGAGTAGAATTCGAGCGCGGACGTCTGGAGACCTTCGATCAGGGTATTCCAGTGGGCGACGACAGTTGCAGGAGGGACCGTGACCGGCATCGGCAACCTCTGGGATCAGGCCAAGGATTCGAAGCGTATCCTTCGAGGCCCGGGCCAGTCAAGGCACAACCGGATGGCTCACCGATTCGCTTCCTCTGCCATAGACGTCGACGCCAGCCGGCGGTAGGAAGCGGCTCATGACTCCCGCGAACGTCGTCCCGATGGATTTGGCAGAACGCGCAAGGGGGAAGATGGTTCGGTCGCTGCGCGATCTCGCAGATCAGCTCGAACGCGCCCCGCGCGATCAGCTCCCGGATCTCCTAGTCCGCCTGCCGTTCGCCGAGGTGGACCAAGCCATTAAGTTCCTACGGCACCTTGGGCGATCTCGCTCGATGCGGACTTGAAGGAGAGCCCCGCTGATGTCGGCTTGACGCAAGACTGTCTGCCGGCACCTTGCCAACATCCGGACCAGACGGTCTTGCGCCCAGTCGCAGAAAGATCTCGTGCGGCGCGTGCTCTCGAGGCGCCGGGAGCGAGCGGTAGGGCGTCCTCGACTTTTCCTTTCTCCTCGCCGCAGAATATCCGGGCGCCATGCGGCGCGTTCTTGGGACGCTTCGGATCGTGATGTCTCGACGGTCGTCACAGATCCGCACGCTAGCGATTCCTCGAACCGATGCGGTGACGGCGCGTGATCACTGTGGCAGCGAGCGATCTGTTTAGCGCTGACCCGGCCGTCCGCTTTGCTGCTTCCACTTCGTCGAAGCAGAACCGCCATGTCGCCGACTGGCCGCGGGGCTGCCGCGGCGCGGCCAACGGCTGGATGATGCTCCTCGGCCCAAGTCCGGGCCGTCAGGACTCGGACGATGACATCTGGCTCGGTGGCCCCCATCGACCACAAGACGAAGCGGCGTGCATCGGGCCGACCGCGGGGGTGGTCAGGTACGAAACGAACAAGGGACGTAACCGCCGCTGGAACATGCTCAGCGAAGCCGTGTTCGGTCGTTTGGACTACGCCCAGGCGCTTACCTCGATCATGAATCTTGACTGGGGACACCATCCGGATAGCTCGAAGATCCCCGACGCGTACCTTCGCGACGGCTGTATGGTCGTCTACGAGCTCATGAAAGAATCGAGGCCTCGCGTAGTGGTGACGCTCGTTCGGCGGACCTGGGACGTCTTCGTACCGTTTCTTACGACGATCGTCTCCCCCGAGCCGTATCGCCGCGCGACGCAACTCGGGTCCGTGGTTGTTCGTCTGCCGAATGCCGGAGCGGCGACGCTCGTTGTCCGAGCGCCCCAGCATCCGTCACGCCACTTCTTCAATGCGGGGCACGCGGAACTGCTTCGTGCGGAAACAGCGCGCTTTTTGTTGCAGTATCCACCATGATCGCCGACATCGCGCGTACGAGGAAAGAGCCAGCTCCGTGATGAAGCTGGCTCGGATATTCAGAACCTTCCCGAGTCGACGAACGAGACGTAGCGGCCGTCACCGATGACGACGTGGTCGATGATCCGGATCCGACCAGATCGCCGGCGACCCGGAGCCGCGTGGCAAGAGTGATGTCGTCGTGGGACGGCATCGGGCCTCCGGTACATCGAACCGCTCGTCTCACTCGACTTTCACGAACCGTGGAGCTACGACGGATCACCTCGCCGCCGAGGAGGACATCGGCGAGAGTGCTGGTGCCTGGATGCAGCGTGGGAGGAACGCCAATTCATTTCGGTAGGGACAGTCGCTGTACGGCGAGCGGCAGCTTGGTCAGAGTCTGTCGGGCCGTTGTGGCATCGGATGCGCTTTAGACGATTAGTTGCGCACAGGCGAATGCAGTCGTCCGGTGACGTCAACTTAAGGGGAGAGTTCGCGAAGCGTCTGTCGGGTACCGGGATCGAGATTGGGCCGCTAGCGAATCCTGTCTGGGTCCCGTCGTCGGCGTGCGTCACGTATGTGGACAAGTTCCCGTATGCGAAGCTTTGTGAGCACAATCCCGACGTGCCTCAAGAGAGCATAAAAGCTCCCGATATTGTCTGCGACACGATGGGTCTTGATGGCATTGCAACCGCATCGGTGGACTTCGTGATCGCGAGTCATGTAATCGAGCATGTACCGAACCCTATTCATGCGTTCTACGCTTGGCATCGAGTCCTTAGGCCAGGCGGGCTAGCTCTCTGTATCGTACCCGATGCTCGGTTCACGTTCGACAAGGGTCGGGAACTGACGTCTTTCGAGCATCTGCTGTGGGATTCCGTGAACGACGGTACGCGGCTTAAAAAACTATCTGATCTGTGGCATATCGCAGAGTGCAGTCTGAATATGCACTCGAGCTTGACTCCCGAATCGGCGATGGATTTGGCTAAGGAGATACTCGCCGACAGCTATGACACTCATTTCCATGTGTGGACGTACGCATCGTTTTTGTCGCATTTGACTTCGTTGACGCGTGTTCACGGTCTGCCGTTTCGGGTACGCATGAGCGCTTGCGACGGCCGGATGGAGATGCTTTTCTTGCTTGAGGCCCTTTCGCCGCCGCAACCGTATCGTTTCCGTGGAAAGCTCGTGGGGTGGCGCCGCTCGGGGGAGGCGCGCGGGCCAACGAGTGCGATTTCCACGATTCTCGCACGTGGACTTCGCGCGCAACGGGCGCTACAAAGCCGTCTGATGATTGCCAAGTCCGCGTTTTCTCGGTTGCGCAGCGTGCGCGCGGCCGCATCTCACCTTTCGCGTAGGTGGAGCGGCGTCAGGAAACAGGCCGAGACGAGCCGGGTGCCTGACACTGTAGGGCCGGCCGACAGCAACCCATTCGCCCGGCGGGATGAGATCCGATTCGAACTAGCGGCGCCATTTCTCAAGCCGGGTACAGTCGGAATTGAGATCGGGGCCGGTGCGTTTCCCTCCCAGTTGCCCGCCGGTGTGCGTTGCGAGCACTTTGACAAGCGCGGCGCGGAGGCGCTGTCGGAGTATTTTCATGGCGCCCCGACGCAACCAGCTGGTCAGCTGGACGAGATCCGTCACGCATTTCCTGGCGGAGCAGATTTCCTTATCGCTCACAACGTTTTGGAACACACCGCGAACCCGATCGGCACACTAATCCAGTGGTTTGACTTCGTAAAGAAAGGCGGAATAGTCGTACTATCGCTACCACATCGCGAATTCTGTCCGGGGGACTCGCGTCGGCCGTTGCCAACGATTGAGCATCTGCTCCTCGACTACTTGACGGGTGAACAGTGCACGTCGTTTGGCGCGCGCGAGCACCTAATTGCGGGCTGTGTAGGCTGGGCCGCTGATTGGCCGGAGGTTAGCAAGAACGAGTTTGCAAGCGGAGTATTGCAGGCGGCGGCAGGTCCAGACCCGGAACATCACTTCCACGTGTTCGATGATCAATTGGCAGAGCAGGTCGTTACTACGGCGATGTGGTTTTATAAGTGCGGCGAGCTCCTGTTGGTTGCGTCGCCGCACAAGAATCCTGCGACTGTCGGAGATATCATCTTGATTGTGAGACTTGTCGGCGATGCAGCCCCGCCTCCGGCTATCGCGGCAATGCGGGCGTTTCTGGGCACGGCTCTTGATCGGCTCGGCTAAAAGCTGGGCGCCGTCGTAAAATTGCCAAGGTTCGCCGCCGGTATTCGGTAGCTCGTCGCGTCGCGGGGAACTTGGCCGATCGTTCACGCTAGCTCAAAACCAAGAATTACTTCATTGCGGTAGGCTCGAGGCCGAAAGAATCGGTTCGGTTCGACTGAGATCAGTTCCGCAAGCGTACGACGGGTGGACCAGGAGTCTGAGAAAAGCCCGTGAAGACAATTTCGCGGCTCGGACGACTCGTTTGGCCGGCACCAGCTTTGTCGAGACTCGTTCGGCAGTTTTGTTTTGAGAGTGGAGGTGCGCGCGACGTTCGACGAGCACAAACGCTGGTTCGTCGCCGATTTGCCTCCATCGCTTGATACGTCGCGGTTCAGTAATGCGCTCTCTCTCACTGTTCGATGTTGTCAGCTTACGCGCAGACGGAAGAACCTCCGCATGGATTACTTAGTCGCGACGATCTCCGGTCGGTCATGCGCGGCAAGCCGCAGGTCTTCGTATCCCCGTCGCTTCGCAACGATGCGATAGTCGAACGCGCAGGATGGGTCGCCCGACGCCACTTCGACCGAGAACTCTTCCTTCGCTTTACCCGAAACATAGAGCGAGCAGCGCCCATTCGCTGTCAGGAATACGTGATACGGTTCGGCGGTATTGACCGTTTCACCGAAGGTCGAATCGATTGGAACGGTCGTCTTCCCATCTTCGAGTCGACCATTTCCAAAATCCTCAAACCAGTTTTCGGTGCTCTCGACTGCGTACAGTTCACGTGACCCATGCGTGGCCGTCTCAACAAGCGCGGATTTCGTTCCGGTAGCTATGAAGTTGCCTACGACGTGAAGCTTTGCCGTCGGAGCGTTCGTTCCAATTCCGACGTTCCCTCCGTTGACGATGCGCATCGTCTCCGTACCGTTAGCGAGAGGATAAAATCGCGTAAGACTCTGGTAGGTCTCGATCAGGTTGTTACCAAGGCCGTTGTTATAGTCCTGCACTATGAATCCTGCGCCGTTTCGACCCGTTCGAATCACTGGGATACCTGTAGACGTCGCATATATTCTTGCGATGCCAAGGACGCCAGTCGCGTCTCTGCCCACCAGATCGATTGGCTGCGAGTCATAGCCGTTGCCATCGTTCAGTGTTCCGAGCGTAATACCGACCATTGCTGCGCCGTCTTGAGAATAGAATCCATGCGTCCAATGTGCTCCGCCGATGGTGTCTAGAGAGTACGCGATCGCAGTCCCGGGTTGGGTTCCGTTGCAGCAAAGGTAGGTATCCACCGCGAATACTGCCGTGCGCGGATCCCAAACGTTCACGTCAAACTCATTCTGCAAAACCTGACCAGCAAAGCCCGGCGTATCGGATACAACGGGATTTATGCCGAACACGTTCGCATTCGTACCGAGTGCGCGGGCCGTGAAGAGCCCGCCCACGGCATCCGTCCCGCCCATGCTGTTGCGGGGGGCCTCGGATGTCACGTATGCAGAGACGCCAGTAGCTGCTTGCACTGTCGATGTCGAAGGAACTTTCACTGCGCCAACTAGCGCTTCCGTAGCGTGGTTCCCCGCCCATAGAAATTCATGCTCAGCTTGCGGATCTAATGCATTGATTACGGACTTGGATAATACGTTTTCCTGGGTGTTCGTGAAAACACCCGGATGCCGCGCCCAAAACCTGGTGATCGGATCAGCTATGCCAACGGCGGTATAGAGTGATTTCACGAGTGCAGCACACGACGGATCAAACGGACATGACTGGGCGTAGGCTCGTGATCCCACTACCGCCATCGCTACCGAAGTTGCCAACAGAAGGGTCAGGGACTTTCCAGCCGGTAAATATCGCGTTCTCATGAAGTTACCTCCGAGGGATTAGTCAATCCTCCCGCGTTCAGGTGACGCGCCGAATGATACGCGCACGAGCGCGACCGCAGCGGACTGTAGATCACAGATCACGGCGACGAGCAACAATTCGGCCGCTCCGCCGGATCCGTTCGGGACGCGATCAGCACACGTCGATCCGCGACGCCCGGCTATCCCTCCGATAGGCGAGCGTTATGTGTACAACGCCAATCCACATACTGGCCTAGGATCAAATGCCGTGCGCAGCGTGGTGGCAGAAAAAAAGCCAGCTCCCTTTGAAGCTGGCTCGCGGTATCAGAACCGTCCCGAGTCAACGAACGAGACGTAGCGGGAATCGCCGATCACGACGTGATCGACAATGCGAATACCGACCAGATCGCCGGCCGATCGCAGCCGGTTGGTTAGCGCAATGTCCTCGGGCGATGGCGTAGGGTCTCCCGACGGGTGGTTGTGAACCAGGATGACGGATGCGCTGTTCGAGCGGATGGCACGCCGGAAGAGGGCACGTGGAAAGAGCTCGTCTTCTACGACGATGATCGCTGTCTTGAACACTTCGCGGGGGTGGACGAGCGAGGCGGTGAGCGATCCGGTTGAAACCGAGTTGAAGCCGAGGATGCGCCCCTTCCCATCGAGGAGGATCACAATGAACTCCTCGCGGTCGAGCTTCTCGAACCGTTCGCGGAACGCTCGGAAGACTTGGCTGGAGCTGGTGATTGGCTCTCCGGAGAGACCGTATCCGGCTCTCCGTTCTCTGACGACTCTGAGCTCCCACATGGCTCAGTCCTCTCCCGGGAGCATTATCGTCGCGACGGGTTCGCCGTCGTCGCCCGGTCCTACGTGAAGGACGAGATCTGCCTCCTTGCCATTGATCAGCACCGTGAATGCCGTGCGGTCAGTGTCGAGGTTCCTCCGCGCCGCAAGCTGCGCCATCCAGAGGACGTCGTGCGCTCGGCCTCGCGTGTCCTCGTGACTTTTCTCCGGCGCCTCGACGAGCGCCCAGACTGCGGCTGTCATCGCGACCGGAATCGTGAAGCCGCCCATCATCTCGCGCGGGCTCGCCCAGTCCGAGACATCAACGAGCACGCCATCCTCGATCGCCTGCTTCCTCGAGTACGAAAAAATGACCTCTCCGAACTCCTTCATGGCAAAGCCTTCCTTCTCTTCTGCCAGTGAGGGGTCCATTCCCCTCGCGAGGCGAAGAGGGCGCTTGACCTCGCAAGGAGAATGGAGACCGGTTAGGAAGGAGGCGGAAGCGTCTCCGCGCTGAACGGATGGGTCTGGACGCCCAACGTCATGAGCTTCAGGTAGATCTCGTGGTTGGGCAGGTAGACGAGATCGCCCTCCGAGATCTCTGGATAGAACTCGCGCGCGATGATCTCGGCGTCGGCAAGCCCGATCCGAAACGAGATGATCGTTCCGACATTGCCGATGATCGCATCGCGGATCTCGGGTGCGAGCTGCGAGAGGTACTGGTGCGCGAGCACGAGTCCCACCCGGTACTTCCGAAGCTCCGAGAGCATGTTCGCGAGCGACAAGGTCGTGAAGTTCTGGAATTCGTCGAGGTAGACCCAGAAGGGACGACGTTCTCTCTCCGTCGTGTCTGCGCGGCTGAAGGCCGCGTTGCCGATCGATGAGACGAGAAGTGATCCGAGCAGGTTCGCTGTGTCCTCGCCAATCTTTCCCTTGGCGAGGTTGACGAGCAGGATCTTGCCCTCATCCATCACGTGTCGGAGGTCGAGCCCCTCCCGTCGACCATTCAAGATCCCATAGAGAAGAGGGTTCGAAAGAAACGCTCCGACCTTGTTCTGGATCGGAGCGATTGCCTCGGCCCGAAATCGATCGGGGTAGCCTGGATACTCCCGGAGCCAGAAGGACCTAATCATCGGATTCTCGACTCGTTGTCCAACACCACGACGGAAGTCGTCGTCAGAGAGAAGCCGGAGGATGTCAGCGAGGGTCGGTCTCTCCTGGTCGAGGAGCGCGAGAAGAGCATTCCGAAGGATGTGCTCGAGCCTTGGTCCCCAGGAGTCCGCCCAGAGCTTCCGGAAGACCTCGAGCATGGCGGAGGCGGCAAGAGAGCGCTTGCCCGCGGGAACACCGCCGAGCGGGTTGAATGAGAGTCTATGCGCCTGCTCGGCGACGTCGAAGAAGACGACGTCGTCCCGCCGGTGATCGGGCACGGCCCTCGCCACGCGCTCGACGAGATCTCCGTGGGGATCGACGAGCGCGAAGCCGGAGCCGGCTCGCACGTCATCCCGCATAAGGGTTTCAAGGAGCGTAGACTTGCCGGTGCCCGTCTTGCCGATCGCATATATATGGAAGAGCCGATCGGTAGTCCGAATCCCAAAGCGCCTCCGCTCTCCGCGAAAGTTCGTTCGGGCGAATATCGCAAGGTGGTTCTGTTCGTAGTGCATCCTCTCCCATGGTGAGAGAGCCCGCCCGTCCTGCCGAGGCGGGGAGAGTTGCCGGCGACGGCAAACCACCCCGACTACGCTGTGAGACTTTCTGCTTCTAGGCTTGACGCAGACGCTCTTTGGACAAAGGAGGATGCGATGAGCGAGGAGCAGAACGGTCGGACGCGGTCGAAGACCGCGATTGGTCAGATGATGATCAAGCGCAGCGTGAGTCGGGACGGCAGGATCGACTCCCTCTCAGTCGAGATCACCTCACCCCTCGACGGTCTCGATGCCGACGATCTCGAGAGACGTGCCCGCGAGATCGTCGCAGGTGAGGAGCGAGTGGCCGAGGTCTTCCTCGGCAAGGAGAAGACGGACGCCGCTCCCAAACCGAACGGCAACGCCGTGGGGACCCCGGCGCACATGGTCGCAGTCGGCGGCATGGACACCGAGTGGGGCAGACGCCTCTTCGTCGTCTTCAGGGTGAACGGCGAGACCGCCCGGGTCTTCGGACCACCCCGGAAGCTCGCGGGCCTGCTCGCGGCGGCTGGCAAGCCGCTCGAGGAGACGGCGATCGGGGAGGGTCTCGAGCTCGACGTTCCTTGTCGGGTCGTCGCGGGTCGGACCCCGGACGGCCGCTATCTCTCGATCGAGAAGGTTCTCCCGGCTTCCACCTGATCCACGGGCCAGACGTTCCATCGAGCGTCTGGCCCTTTCTTCGTTCGCGATCGTTCGGAAGAAAAGTCGACATAGGCGCCTATGGGCTCGTCGCGAAATGACGGCTCACAATCTGGCGCAGCTTGTTCAGTGATGTGTCAAGTACAGCGCGCAGCCCCGGCTTGCCTTCCGGGCCGATTCCGGCTCTCCATCCGATACCGTGATGCCAACCTTGGCCTCCGGTAACGCCAGCCGGGAGTCGGATTTCTGGACGGGCGGTCGGATACACGATGCAGGATGTCGAATCGAGTCGCAGCACCCATTCCACTGGATACTCCGGATCGGTGAGCTTCCAGGAGAAGTTCGCGTCGCTCGCCTTCGCCCATGGTCCAAGTGGAAAGTCCGCAAGCTCGTCAGCGACTTGCTTGCGAATCAGCTCGATCTCGCGGACCTTGTTCAGAAACTCTGACGGAACGCGTGTTGGCGCTTTGCCGCGGGCAACGACGAGGTCGCTCTCGCTTTCCGAGACGAGGCTCGACAACGCGGCATCCTTCACGATGTCCCAGATGTCAATCAACAGATCGTAGCGGGATTGCAAGGAAGGCAGCGGCTGCGGCAAGTCGCTCCGGCCGAACCGCTTCGCCGTCGAGGAATGCCGAGGTGACGCCGAAGTCGGCCTCGATTACCACAGGCCGTTCCTTGCCAAACTTCATGCGCGCTGTCAGCCGCCTTTGATGATCGTCTCGCTTCTCGGAGGTGAGGGTCCAACTTCTGCCGAGAGGACGGCTACCCGCCTTCGCCCAGGCAAGCAGCGCTGGCACTTCGCCCTCGATGTCGGGCGAGTCAAGCAGGATCATCACCGCTTGCGGCCAGAGGAGCGCCAGCTCGATGAGTCGCGTACCCCGAGGTCCGGGGTCGTCGTGGCCGCTGATGATGATCGCTGTAGGCGCACACCGTGCCCACGCGGTGATTGGGCACGGCCTCTGGACGAATGTGATGTGGCGGGTGGTGTGCACGTACGTCCAAGGAGCCACCGGCGTGCGCCGGAAATCGCCGGTCTCGAGTGCGACCGCCTGTCCCGGAAGGACCGATGCGAGGCGCCGGCGCACGACTCTCCCGTCTTCGGTGCGGGTACGGAGAAGTGGCGGGCCGGCGACCATGACCCATGCGTCGCCTCGTCGATCTTGGGTAAGGAGCGTCTGCGCGAAGGTAGTGGCCGCCTCCCACCATTGCAGGCTCGAACTCGCCGCAGAGCGGATGAGGTAGTCGCCCACATCCTCCTCAAGCGCGGTTCTTGAATCGAAGACGAGATCCGGGCCGACCCGAAACGGACCACCGATCAGAACAACCCGCACTTCACTCCTCGTGGACGTCGTCTTCGAGCGCCGCTCTGAGCTTCGGGTTGTCGAGCGCGGCCAGTGCCAGGCTGTAGGGGTCCGTCTTCTCGGAGAGTCCTCGGCGCGCGATGTACCGTCGGGCCGCCGCTACGAGCTTCTGCGGTGCCCAATGACCACTCGTGTCCGAACTGGAGCCATCGGTGCCCTCGGAGCGAAGCGCGACGAACTCGCTAAGGCTCTTCCCCGCCGAGATGTTGATGCGGCGAGTCGGCGAGCTGTCGGTTACGATCACGATCGGCGGAGGAAGGAGCGATACCTCCTCGGTGATCGTCGTTGCCATCTCGAGGAGCGTGGGGTCGGCTGGGATGTACACGCGACCATGGTCGTCGCCGTTGCTGGCATCGCTCCGAACGACGCGCCCGACGATCTGACGGAATGAAAGAAGGGTGAGTCGGTTCGTGAGGTAGACGACGCAGCGCAAGCGCCGAATGTCCACGCCCTCGGAGACCATGTTGACGGCGACGAGCCACGGCGCTCTCGACTTGCGAAAGCTACCGATCGCCTGGGCTGGCGCCGGATCTCCGGGATCGTTGAGGCGTGAGCAGGCGACCGTAGGTCGCTGCTTCAGGATCTCGGCGCGCAGGAAGGCGGCAACACGATCGGCGTGATCGCAGTCAACGCATACAACCAATCCTCCCGCGTCGGCGTCGCCCGAACGGCGCAGATGAAGGAGGTAGTCGTTGGCGTCGCGGAGCATCGTGTGGGCGATGGAACCTGCGGCGACGTATTCGAGAGCGGTCCGGAGACGCGAACGGGAGCCCCGCGCGTTCAGGTGCTGGTCATCGAAGGACACCGTGTGGGTCGCGCCGTCGGGAAGCCGGAACGTCGTGGTTCCGCGAGCGTGAACGAACTGCACGGGCCGGCATGCGGCGTCCCCGATCGCCTGCCCATAGTCGTAGCGAAAATGCGGCTTCGCGGAGCCGCCAACGGAAAGCACGAAGACGATCGGATCGCGCGCGGTCCTGAAGGGCGTTCCCGTAAGCGAGAGAATCGCCTTCGCTGATCCGGCAAATGCTTCCTGGGCGCTTCTTCCCCATCCGCCCCTGACGCCCGCGTGGTGGACCTCGTCGAAGACGAGCAGGGTGCGATGCCCAGGGTCGGTGGCGTGGGCCAAGAACATGTCGGTCGCGGCGAACAGCGATTGGTACGTAGAGACGACGCCGACCCAGCGATCGCCGATGGGCTCCGTCGGGCGCCAGTTCCGGGGCCCGCGGAGCGGCAATGTCGCGGAGAACGGGTCACGCGCCGAGGCAGACTCCGCCCAGCCATCGGCGATGCCAAGCGAGGGAACGACGATGATCACCCGAGAGATGCTCCCAGATGCGATCAGGCGATATGCAACCTCCAGCCCGAAGGTGGTCTTGCCGGCTCCCGGGCACGCCTCGACGAGGATGGGCTCGTTGAGGAGTAGCGGCATGACGACATCCAGGGCCGCCAGTTGCCACTTGCGGAGGACGCCGGCGCTGCGGGGCGCGATCGCATCAGTTCGGAAGAACTGTTCGATGACAGCTTGAGGGCGACTGCCTTTCCGGAGGTTGCAGCTTCCGCAGAGAGCTTGGCAGTTGTCGAGTCCAGTACTGCCGCCCTGCGAGTGCGGCTGGATGTGGTCGCCGTGCATCAGGTCGAAGGGAATGTGGCGACCGCAGAGGGTGCAGATCCGCCCTTGCCGTTCCCAAGCACGGCGCGTCTCGGCCCGGGTGAATGTTCGTCGTGCGGCGAGCACGAAGGTCCCATCGGGTGACACGCGAGTAGTCCAAGCAGCAAATGATGGTCGCGGGCAAGTCAGTGAGACAAACCGCCGAGCGCCAGAGTGTAGCACACCCTTGGCCCGCCTGGAGAACAGCATGGGCAAAGGGGCACTGCCGATGCTGTCGCCGCGGGGACCGGGAATGCAATGTCGTCGTGGTAGAAGCTCGAAGGCTCCACGCTGACTTGCTGGTGCCGAGCCCTTTAGGAGCGAGTAGCGAGGCTTGCGCGGTGCGGCTCGAGTATGCTCGGGATACCGAGGTAAAGGTAGAAAGAGTCGAGAAAGGCGACGGCGGTATCCACCGCCCACGCTGCGCAGCCGGCGCTGAGACATTGATGCGGAAAGAAGTTGACGCCGCTCGCTGGTATGAACGGAGGGCGCGGGTGCTGGAGTCGCATCATGGCCGCGAACGTCTTGGAGTCCTCGAGCTGGACTCCCCACTTCGATTTGTAATGAACCAGGGCGTTTCGAAGTTTGACGAGGAGTGCGGCGTCCTGCGAAGGCTGAGCGCCGCGATCAAGAGTCTCCTTGTGTAGCAGGTGCAGCACCAACTTGTAGCGCGACAACGTGTCCTCGCCATCGATCACCTCGGCCATGGGAGCAAGGAAGTCGCGCGCGGCGATATCTGTGTCGCCGGAGCCGAGGTGATGGCCGGGGCCATGGACGCAGACCTCCCAGATCTCGGCATCGAGAGCAGCGACCGCCTGCGTGATGGCGGCGACCACGTACGCCCGATGGTTGGACCGAACTACTTCGGTGATTGAATCTGGCGCTTCGCGCTCTATCGCATCAGCGCATCTCGAGAAGAATGCGGCCCCTATCAGGAACTGAGCGGTGAAGCTGTAGCGGACGTCGGCAGTTGCCGAGAATCCGGCTGTGACACCCAGGTCAACTGAGGTTTCGTCCGTTTCGCTCATCGGGCCGCACCTCCCGCTCGAACCACTAGCAAAGTAGCGTCTGAGCCGCCTGGAAGATGATCAGCCCAGAACGTTGCATGCCGTCGCCGTGAACGGCGTGACGTCGCAGTCCTCGTTGCAGGCGCGCTTACTACTCACTTCCATCTTTCCTGGGTACGCGTGGTACATCTGCGGGCCGCAACCGCCTACCCGCTCGCTCCCGGAGATCAGTCCCACGGCTTGCAGGACCTCGTGCGCGGCAACGCTCAGGCTGAACGCGAACACGTTTCGGCGGCCGTAGCGCTCTCGTTCGGCTTGAGTCAATCCGCGAATGTAATCCGGGTCGTCGAGCTTGCCGTCTCGATCCAGCGCGACATCACTTCGCCGAATGGCATCGATGCAGTAGAGACAGGCGTGCCCTGGTCCGACGGTATGGATGCGCCAGTCGACGTGAACGAGCTTTCCCGCGTCATTGACGCGGGCGAGGATCCCGCCGTCGATCACCGGGATCAGGTGGGCGTAGGCGACGGTGTTGAGGATGTGCCGCGGCCACGGTCGGTCGACGCAGCAGATGAGCAGGTCACAATCCATGGCGCGCGCCAGCGCTGCTCGGTTGACGACCGAGTCCGCGACAGGGTCAGCTGAAAACGTCTCGCTCGTGTGCGATCGGTCGACGAGGCGCTTCGAGATCGCCACCTTCGCCAGCTTTGCGCCTGCATCGTCACGATAGGCGCCGAGAGTTCTATCCAGGTTCCTCAGCTCGAGAGCGTCGTGATCGATGAGCATGAGATCCTGTGCGCCCGTGCGACTGAACGCTTCAGCAACAATCGATCCGACACTACCGAGTCCGATGATGCCGATCCGCGAGCGGACGAGATCTGCCTGCGCGCGTCGTCCCCATACGGAGATCGTTGCGGCCTGACTTTCGGGGGGCTCCGGCTCCGGCCTGAGATCAGGGTGAAAACTCAATCGCAGGTGCCTGCCCACGGACCGAACGGTAGTGGCCCACCGTCGCTCGTACTGATGCCGCCCAACGCGGAGCCAAAAGCGGGCGCTCCATGTCGAGTCAGTCCCCCATGTCATGCCGAGGAGCGGAAGGCCAGTGGCGCCCGCGACGAGCCCAGCGAGGCGCTCACGTTCAGCGACAACATCGTCGTCGCTCATGTCCTGCCAACCGGGTCCCGGGTGGCTATGCGCGAGCGCAACGCCGTGATCCTTTGGACATTCGTCCAAGACGCGCTGGATATACTTGGGCATGAACGCGACGTTGCCTTGCAAGATGCGGTCGCCCTCAGCCGGGAGCGCGATGCGATTCAGAATAGCCGCGTATCGCGAGCGACCCGGACTCGGGCGCCAATACGCGAACGTCAAGTCCTCCTGAAAGCGGCCCTTGTTCAGGTGGGCCGCGAGTAGGTCATCGAGCGTCCGTGTGAGCGCCACCGAAAACTCGACGCCGGTGAAGTCTACCGCCTGGTAGCCGTACATCTAGGTTTCCGCGAGAACCTTGAGAATATGGGCGAGGAAGTTCTTCGGCGTCCCCGGCTTGTCGAAGCGTCGACTGAGATACTGCCAGTCGCTCCCGACGGGACTGGTCTGGCTGTTCATCTGGCCCATCGTTACGAGGTGAGGTCGCACGTGCACGGCGGCCTCGGGTGCCCATGGCACCTCCGTGGTCCGCAGGATCGCCACCTCACACTCGGTGCCGCTGTGTCTGCCGCCCGCGATGCGAACGCCATTCAGGTGGAGGTAGATCTGGCCGCCGACCGTGAGCCGCTCGACGACCAGCCCCGAACGCTGGACGTGCTGTTCGAACTCGTCAACGGTCATGATCGCCTCTGCGCGGGTGAAGAGGTCGGCGTCGGCCCCGTGTGCTGGGCTTGAAATCGCTGGTTCGGGTGGATCTTGACCTTCCGGTCGTACTCGCTGTCGTAGTCCTCCGGCGGGTTCTCGCTTCTCAGCGTGTAGTCCGTCGCCGGGGAGAAGCCCGCCCCCGCGAGGATACGCCTCACGGTCGGGTCGTCTTCGGTCGTCGACTCGCGCTCGCCGTTCACGAAGTAGATCGTCTCGGGCTTGTGCTCATGTGCCCGCTGCTCGCTCATGGTCATCTCCTGGTTCCTGGACGCCGGTGCCTTGCGCCGGCTCCGCGGTTGCGGCGGGAGACCTCGACGCCCGCCTATTGTGAAGACACGTCGTCTATAGCGAATACCGCTCGCTCATGCAAACCATGGAAGTGGTTGTTTTGCGAGCGGAAGTCGCCTAGGGTCCGGATAGGGGGGAGGAGGGGCGATGCCGACAACCGGGGATCGGATCAGGGAGGTTCGTGCGAAGCGTGAGATGACGCAGGACGAACTCGCCCGGGCCTCCGGCATCAGCAATGGGTTCCTCTCCGACATCGAGAACAACAACCGAAACGTGAGTTCCCAGGCGCTTCTTCGGATCGCCAACGCCCTAGGCGCGTCGGTCGACTATCTTCTCCGGGGAGAAACGGGCGGTGCGGTAGGCGAACCGAAGCCGATCGTGATCCCTCCGGAGCTCTCCGCTGCGGCGGAGGAGCTGGGGTTGAGCTTTGGCGAGACGGTCGAACTCCTTGAGGCTCATCGGTCAGTGATCGCGCGGCGGAGTACGCGAACGACGCGGGCATTCACCGTCGAAGACTGGAAGAACCTTCACAAAGCGATCAAGAAGGTATTTGGCTGACGTGGCGTCGCGACTCAGCAGCTCGGTTCAGGTGCAAACGCTCGCGCGGGATCTCGGCCTCAAGCCGGACACCGATCCTGTCCGAGAAGTTCTGCGGTTCTGCAAGAAACGGATCGCAAGCTTCCTGAAGGAGTTTCCGGGAACGACCACCCTCTCCGAGTTGCTCGATTTGGTAGCCGCGTCTGTAAGTACGACATTCGAAGTCGTGCGCAGTCAGGACGACCTCGATGGCGTCAAGCAAAAGTACCTAGAACGCGGCGAGCTCATCTTTGCCAACCTCGACCACGAGCTAGCGGACGAGGTGTTCGGTCTAACCTTTCGGCGCACGCGGAGAGAACCATGGGAGCGCAACTTCGTGTCTGTAATTGACGGCCGAGGAGAGAAGACCGCGCGAGAGTTCTTCACGAAGTGGCACGAGGTTGGTCACCTTCTCGTGCTGACCGATCAACTGCGTCTGAGTTTTCGGCGTACCCATGCCGCGGAACACCGGAAGGATGCCGAGGAGTCTCTGATCGACGTCATTGCCGGTCACGTCGGGTTCTATCCGCCCTTCGTCCGGCCGTTGGCGTCGGGATGGATCTCGTTTCGGAAGGTCGAGGACCTCAGGCAACAACTCTGCCCGGAGGCGAGTTGGGAAGCCTCCGTGAACGGGTTCAGCGCCGCGTGGCCGTCGCCCTGCATCCTCCTGCGGGCGGAGCTCGCCCTCCGCAGGAGTGAGGAACAGACGAAGGGGCAGGGAGCGTTCTCGTTCGGTAGCGTCCCGACGCCAGCGCTCCGAGCGATCCGCATCACGCCGAACGATGTCGCGCGCCGAGAAGGATTCTCTATCCATCCGCGCATGCGCGTGCCGACGGCCTCGATCATCTCGCATGTGTTTGCAGGGACGGCTGCGCCCGGGGTCGCAGAAGAAGATCTCTCCTGGTGGCAGTCCAGTGACGGGACCATCCTGCCAGCGCGCCGTATTCGCGTCGAAGCTAGAGTCGCTTGGAACGGCGTGGAGGCTTTGGTTCAACCGGTGTAAAGGTCTGGAGTCCGTCGGCCGCCTTCGGAGCGACGTGCGCCAGGGCATCGAGAAGTACATCCCAAGTTCGAGGTATGCTCCGACACGGTCCACAAAACTTGCCGCAAACGGCAACATACCCATCCTATTGGTGGGCCTCACATTTTGGCATTCTGAGAGTGGGCTCCTGGGTCTAAGACCCTAGGAGAATCGAACTTTCAGAATAGTTCCAACTGCTCCGGATCTTCCAGTGCCGGCTTCGACTTTCCCTGCGTGAGCTCTCGCTCGGCGATCCTCACGACCAGCTCGAGATAGCGGTCAAAGTTCACCTGGGCACGCTTGAGCTCCTCGTCGGAGAGGTGTGGATACAAGTGACGGAACAGCGCTCGGAGCTTGTCCTCGATTAATGTATTCATTCCCGTATACTGCCACCTGTAAAAGCGGCCCACGGAACGGCTGCCGTGGCGGTTCTAGCGGGGATTGACTAGACTGAATGTCAATGGACGATGGGCGACAGATAACTAGGCGTCAACACTTTGTATCCCAGTTTTATCTGCGACAGTTTGTGAATGCTGCCAATGAGCTCGAACGACTCGACTGTGAGAAGGTGAAGATCGTGTCGCCGGCCGGACCACGCGGAGTTGCTCAGGAGCACTTCTTTTACGGGATCAAAACAGGTGAGGCTGACGAAGTAAGTCAGGTTGTGGAGGCTGGCCTTCAGGAATTTGAGGATGCAATTGCACCAGAACTGCCAGGTATTGTTGAAAGATTTAGCGGTACCGATCGTATCAGGCCTGAGGACAAAAAGCTCGTTAGCCTTCTTATGAGCTTGTTTTGGATGCGCGGCCCAGCAATGCGACAAAGTATCAACCGTACGCATGAGCAGATGGCGAAGCAGACGATGGCGCTCTTATTCGATCGGCCAGATACGAATCCGATATTCGATCGATTTGAGAGGGATACCGGGAATCGCTTGTCTCCCGAAACGAGAGAAGAGTTGGGGAGGGTGTTTCGCGAGGGCTCATACGCGTTGGATCCGAACAACCACCAGCACTTGATGATGCTAGATTCGATTCAGAACTTTGCCAACCTCTTCAACGCTCAGCGGTGGTGTATCCATGTATCGAGGACGGATAAGTTCATTACTTCCGACAATCCGGTCGTTGTAACCCAACCGCCACCGCGCGGATTCTACGGTTACTCGTTCTTAGAGCGCACACACTATTTCCCGCTGGCACCGCATATTCTCATCGAGGGATCGTATCCGAAAGAGAACGGCAAGAGCATCAAGCGCAAGACGTTATTTAGCGGAGATCGGCAACGGGTCCTGGCGTTGAACTTGCAGACCGCTGCTCACGCGCACCGATATGCCCTGGCAGGAAATCGCGGGGATCTCGAGAGAGTTCGCGAGGTAGCGGAGCGGATCGGGAAGTATCAGCAATCGGGAGGTGGTCAAGCGGTGTCCAATGCCGGCAAAAGTCAGTGAAGAGGATGCTCGGTAGACCATCCGGCGAGGAGTCCAAGGAGTCTATCCCAAGTTCGAGGTATGCCTCGATGCGGTCCACCGTTTGAGGATTTCCAGCGGTCAGCAATGAGCGAAAACGGGATATCCAGTGCCACGTCGAGCGTTTTGCCGGCCACCTCTCGGTTCGAGGTGACGGTTTCGATGAGTTCTCGCCTTTCCGCCGGAAAGGCTGATTCGTAGGTCTGGTAGGCGCTTTCCGCGAGTTCGAGGATCTTCGCGAGCCGTTGTGCTGGTCCCTCGTTGTCGTCGGCAAGGGCGCGCTTTCGGTCGAAAAGGGCAATGCGTTCTTCGAGGAGCTTACGTTTGCGATCCTCGAAGATCTCTCGCTCGAGAGCTCCGTCGAGAAAGGCGTCGGTGAGCCTCTCGAGGCGCTCGCCCACCTTGGCGAGCTGGAGATCCGTATCGCGAAGCTGAGCCTCACGGGTCTGGCTCCACTCGGCCTTGATCGACTCGATCTTGGCTCGCGCATAGGCAACCTCGGCCGGCGCGAGCCGGACCTCGGCGAGCTTGTCGCGAACGACATCCTCGACGTGGTCCTCTCGGATTCCCCGCGTGAGGCATCGCTTCGTGTGACATCGGTAGTAGACGCGGCCCTTCTGACGTTCGCCAATGAGAGAGAAGGCGCAGAGCCGGCACCGGATGAGTCGTCGAAAAAGGAAGTCGTGCCGGAGGGGTCGCCTGTTCGTCTTGCCGGCGAGAATCCGTCCGACCCGCTCGAATAGAGCCTTCGGGACGAGCGGCTCGTGGGCGCCCTGGAATGTCTCACCCGTTCGGGTGATCCGGATGATTCCGACGTAGAAGGGGCAGTGCAGGATCTTGGCGAGTCCGCCGAGCGTGACCGTCTTGCCGCGCCGGTTCCGAAAACCAAGCTGCTGAAGCTCGGCGCCGAGCGTCTCGAGCGAGTAGCGGCCCGTCGCGTACAGCTCGAAGGCTTGTCGCACGAGCGGTCCGGCGACAGGGTCGATCGCCTTGGGTTTCCCTGCGCCGCGATCGAGGTAGCCGAGCGGAGCAGGAAGAGGATAAACGCCCTGCTTGAGGCGTCCGTAGAACCCTTTCTTTACCTCGTCGCGGAGGTTCCGAATGTAGTCGGCCGCGATCACCGCCTGTAGGTCCGCGGTCAGCCGTCCGCCTCGGGTCTGGAGGTCGAGGGTCTCGTTCGCCGTGAAGACGCCGATCCCAGCCTCTGAAAGCTCACCGATCTCAGCCCAGTCCTTCATGTTCCGGGCACCGCGATCGATCTTGTGGAGGATGAGGCCGTCGGCCCGTCCGCGCTTCAAAAGCCGGATCATCTCCGTGAAGACAGCGCGTCCTCTCTTCGCCGCGGTCTCGCGCTCCTCGAACCACCGGCTGATCCTGAGGTCTGATCGTTCCGCGAATCGCACGATCGCGTCTCGCTGCTCCTGGAGCGAGACGCCGTGAGTTCCCTGTCGTTGGGTCGAGACCCGGATGTAGGCGAAGACGCGTTTGATGGTGATGGCGAGTTGGGCTGATACGAGACCTTTGACTTTCTATGATACCGACTCGCTGGGTCGCGCGTCAATCAATGACTCCTTGTGGTCGGCGATCCGTACCACGAGCGCGATGTAGCGGTCGAAGTTGAGCTGCGCGCGCTCGAGCTCTTCCACGCTTAGACTCGGGTAGAGCTTGCGGAACATCTCCTTGATTTCGAGCTCGATGTCACGGTCCATGAGTGAAGCGTAGCGCTCATGGGTGTCGGCCGAAGGCGGGGAGATGTGCTGTCCGTGGCAAATCCCCCATCCTTCGCGACGACGATGATGGCGCGTACCGTTTCGAGCATGGAACAATTCACTCACATCGCAGACACCGGCGCTCTTCAGCACCGCATTCCGATCGTCTCGTCGGTCGAGGAAGACGGGCGGACGGTCGAGATGGTCTACGACCCGAAGCGCAAGAAGACCGCCTTCGCAGTCTGGAAGGACGAGAAGTGGACGCTCGAGCTCCAGGTCGATGCCGGTCCCAACCGGAAGCTCGTCCCCTACTCGCCCTACAATAACCTCATCAAGAACCGGATCATCCTCTTCCCCGCGGGGCCCGAAGAGTACGGCTCCGAGCGCGAGCTCGTGGACCGCATCCAGGCGTTCATCCATCGCTACGTTGATCTGAGCCCGCTCTTCGAGCGCATAGCCGCCTACTATGTCCTTTTCTCCTGGCTTTACGACGGCTTCAACGAACTCCCATACCTCCGTGTCCGAGGAGATCCTGGAAGCGGCAAGACCCGATTCCTCCTGACCGTCGGCTCTCTCTGCTACAAACCGATCTTCGCGTCGGGCGCCTCGACGGTCTCACCGCTCTTCCGGCTTCTCGACACCTTCCGGGGAACCCTCATCATCGACGAGGGCGACTTCCGCGTCTCCGACGAGAAGGCGGAGGTCGTCAAGATCCTCAACAACGGCAACGCCCGCGGCTTTCCAGTCCTCCGGACGCAGGCGTCGGAGAAGGGGGAGTTCAACCCCAGGGCCTACCAGGTCTTCGGTCCCAAGATCGTCGCCACCCGGGGGCACTTCGACGATCGGGCGCTCGAGAGTCGCTTCATCACCGAGGAGATGGGCAGCCGGCGGCTCCGCAACGACATCCCGATCAACCAGCCGGTCGACTCGGCGGAGGAAGCCGGGCACCTCCGCAACCAGCTCCTCCTGTTCCGGTTCCGGAATCGGGGGAAGCGGACATCGGACGAGAGCCTCGTAGATCGCTCTGTCGAGCCCCGGCTCAACCAGGTGTTCGTGCCGCTGCTCTCAGTCATCGACGACCCGGAGACGAAGCGCGAACTCCACGATGTCGCTCGCCGCTATCACCGCGAGATCGTCGCCGATCGCGCGATGGACACCGAGGCCCAGGTACTCGAGGTGATCTGCGAACTGTCAGCTTCACCCGACACACCGCGCGTGTCGGTGGGCGACGTCACGCGCGTGTTCACCGAGCGCCACGGCGAGGACTACGACCGGAAGGTCACCTCGAAGTGGATCGGTATGCTGATCCGTCGCCGTCTCGGCCTTCGGGCACAGAAGAGCCACGGCACCTTCGTGATCCCGCCCGAAGAACTCACGCGTCTCCCGCTCCTCCGCGAACGATACGGCCTCGACCTCTCGGAAGATCGGGTGGACATGGGGGACGTTGGGGACGTTGCCGAGGCAGGTTAACCAAGAAGACCGAGAAGAGACAATGCGTGGATTCTCCGGGGCCGTCGACCTTCCGATGGCCGGACAATGTCCCCCAAGTCCCCAACGTCTACCCGCGACGGGGAGGAGGTGGGCCGGCGGAAGAATGCACAGCTTGTCCACAAAAAATGTACCATTCGGCAACATTCCCACCCTGTAGCGATTGGGAGATCGGGATGATGCTGGAAGTGTATGGCGCAGGAAAAACTCCCCAACTATCTCCGTGCCTATCGGAAGCGTTCCGGTCTCTCGCAGCGAGAGATGGCGTTCTTGTTGGGATGCCGTAGTGCCGCCAAGATCTCTCGATACGAGCGGTATTTCCGACGACCGAACCTCGAGACGGCTCTCACCTACGAGATCATCCTCAACACTCCCGCTCGGGAACTCTTCGCGGGTACGTTCGAGCAGGCTGAGAAGGTTGCGCGACGACGCGCGCACCTCCTCCAGATCCGGCTCCAACGAAGACGCGAAGATCCGCGGCTCGATCGCAAACTCGCAACGCTCACGATCATCACGCGGCGGCCACCAGACGATCTTGATTACCGGCTCGAACCGCTTCCGTGAGGAGAAGGCTTGTTCGTGTTCTCGCGATCGATCTCAACACCCGAGGCTTCGGCTTCGTGGTTCTTGAAGGTCAGGACCGACTGGTCGACTGGGGTCTGCGCGACATCCGTGAGAACAAGGAGAGGGCCACACTTGAAAAGATCGGCGCACTCGTCCGGCTCTACAGGCCGTCGGTTCTCGTTCTCGAGGATGTCGACGACCCGAGTTCCCGGAGGGGTCCCCGGATCGGAAAGACTGTCCGCCAGGTCGTGAACCTCGCAACCCAGGTACGAGTCGGTGTCCAGCCAGTCTCTGCCGCCAAGGTTCGCGGCGTCTTCGCACGTCACGGTGCCGAGAACAAACATGAGATCACGGGTGTGATCGTCGCTCGTTTCCCGGAGCTCGCTCCGCATCGGCCGCCGCGACGACGTCTCTGGATGAGCGAAGACCAGCGACAGGCCGTCTTCGATGCGGTTGCGATGGCGATTGCCGAGCTTTCGAAACCATGAACGAAGAAGCCGACCGGCTCACCCGGTTGGCTTTGAGAGGTCGCTCGAGAGGAGAGGGGCTACCGCTTACGTGCGCCTCAAGCGGGACGCGGCGCGATACTACTTGTGGCCAGTGAGCGCTATTGTCGCCGGGGGGCGCCCCAGTGCTGCATACTCGGAGTATGGAATCGTAAGCGTGCCGTTGAAAGTCCCGGGCGTGGGGGGCGTGAATGTTACCGTGATGAAATCGTCGCCCGACGTTCCAGACACCGTCACGAAGCTTGTGCCGCCGTCAATTCTAAACGTGGATGTCGGTGACGACGACACCGTTGCGGTGCCGCTCATGACGTCGCAGCCCGGCTGCGTCCGTATAGTAAAGTCTTGGAATCGTGCGGTCGGCACCTGTCCGTAGTCAAAGGGGCTAGGCGGCGTGATGTCGTAGGAGCACACCGGTCCCCTACGCAGTCGAACCGTATATGATCCTCGCGCGTCGCCGACGCGCGATGTCACCGCGATCTTCCACTTCTTTGTCCCAGTACTCGGTATCGGTGGATCGTACCAACAAGCTGTCCCGGTGAGCTGGCCATCGCAAGAGTCTCTATCGCCAACATACGCGTTGGATGGATCGTACAATGAGATCCGCGGCTGAAATCCTCCATCGCTAGTGACGTCAATAGCGAACAGTTCATTCGGGGCTCGTGTAAAGGAATAGTAGTCCGCCACTCTATTCGGTATCTGATCCCAAATACAGTCGCCGTCCGCCAACGCTCCGCTTATCGTATTGCCGTAACTGATACTGGTTGCCGCGCATCCCGCGTTCCCGGACTGAACCGGGCGCAACCAACCAAGCACCGGAAACACGCCATCTCTGGGAGCAATATAGTAGTTCGGTAGATGCGTCGCGTCGAACGTCAGCACCTTCCTGCCAGATGGCGAATAGTTCTGCTCTACGAGGGTGACGTCTGCATTCGTTACACTTTCTACGATAGCGACATGCCCACAGGGATTTCTCCCACCTGGGCCGAATACCATGATGTCATTTGGAGCTGGAGGAGTCGTCCCGTTGTTTGCAAACCGTGTCGTCTGGTGATTCGTATAGAAGTCGTTATTCGTATAGAATTGGCAAGCACAGCCGCACCCCATGGCACATGTGTCCGGAGGTGCACACGACCTATCGCCCAGGCGCGGCCACTGCGTCGTGTCCATGCCTAGTCCAACTCTATAAAAGCGGCGCACGAACTCGACACACTGATACTGCAATCCGTCCTTCCCGTCACCGCAGCACCACTCTAGCTTGCCTTGTTTTGGCGCATTTGAGCACGCTGGTGCCTGAGGTGCCTGTGCTGGATAAGCAAGCGCCGTTTGGGCTCCGCAACCAGGGTCTGCAGATGCGCGATCAAAGTAGACGACAGACGTCAGAATGAACAAGCACCCCGTAGCGACCGTACGGGGCGTCACTGTGCGCGAGTGCCTCACGGAACGAGCCCCGCGACCAAATCTCGCAACAGGCGACGCGCGGCGTCTGGATCTGCGTACCCAAGCGCATCTAGGTTGTTTTCCGTCGTAAACATCACGCTGACCACCTTCGATCGATCCGCGGCCATCAGGAACGCCGCCGGCAAAGGCGGACCCTCATAGGTTTCTGGTATGGATGCGCCGGACAGCAGCGCCTCGCGTCCATCGGGGAACGATACGAACTCGTATGTCCCTGCTGCAGTCAACGTTCCGTTCGGGTCAACGTTTGCCGCAAACCACGCACTCAGCGATGCATTTGAGTTATTGTCCTCGACGAGCAAATGAAAGGCATCGGTGGACGATCCGACGGTGTCTTGCAGCGGTACGACAACCATCTCGTAGCCACTAAGACCGGTACCAGCGGTCGAGGCAGCCGTCGGAGTGCCTACATTCTCTGCCGGTAGTGGGACGGTCACGGTCACATCCGAGACGGACTTCGCCGGCCATGGATACAGTTCGCCAGCCAGTCTTGTGACCGTCGCATCGATAGTCTCAGTCAAGGCGGCTGCATTACCCGTCGTCGCGCAACCACCCTTTGCTTCGGCTCGAGCGAATTGGCGGGCCAAACCGTCGTGCGCCTTAGAAAGAGCGCGGGCTAAGAGCGCGCCGTTGAGCTTCTTCCGATTCTTCGCCTGCGCGGAAAGAGAACTCGACGTCGTTGAAGCCGTCGCTCGCAACTTGGCGCCACCGCATGCCGATGGTGCAGCGCCTGGCGACAACGACGCGGCGACAGTATCAGCGAAGTTTAGAAGCTCTGTTTCAACCGTTTGGCTATCGGCAGATGTAGTACATCCGCCTCTACTTTCCAACATCGTGAAGGCCGCGGCGAATTTCGACGCCGCCTTATCACGGCACGATGTTGAGACTGCGGCACCGGACTCAGCGGCGACCGCGTGGCATATAAGCACTGCCTTCGCGAATTTGGCAGCAGATTGAAGCTTTCCAGACTGGCAGACCGCAGCAGGGTTCGCAGCGGCGGCATCCGCGTCACCTTCGAGAATAGACCACACGTGGTCACGTACCTGGAGCGGCCTCACCGGTAAGGACGTGTAGCGGGGCGTAAGATGAGGCGCGATGACGATGGTCAGTGCCACGAACATGCAGCCGACTGCACAGAGGATTGCGATGCGTCTCATACTTATAAAGTTTAACATAGCCGCGTCATAATCTCGAGCAAAGCAGGCCGATCCTATGGGTCGGCTGCACTGAGCGTGTGGGTTGTGAGATCGCACCGTCATGGGCGAACGACCGATAAGACCCAGCGGCGATCAGGACGTGGTCGAGAACTCGGATGCCGAGGATATCGCCGGCCTCTTTGAGGCGCTGGGTGAGCGGTCGGGTCTCCGGAGACGACTCAGGATCTCCCGAGGAGTTGTTGTGGGCAAGGATCAGCGACGCAGCGTTCCCGATGATCGCCGCCTTGAGGACCTCGCGCGGATGGATCAGCGAGGCCGTGAGGCTGCCCACCGAGACGGTGTTCAAGCCCATCGCCCTCCCTTTGCCGCGGACGAGTACAATAAGGAATTCGCTCGGTCAAGCAGATTGATCGTTGGAAGGGCACCCGGGCGGGAGATGCCGTCGCTCTCTACATCTCTCCACGGAAGGCTTCCGGTACATTTGAACGAAAAATGACTCCTCGTCGCCGTTGGGGGCCTGCATGGGGCGGCCGGGTGATAATCTCGAGATGCTCGCGAGGTTTGTCGATGGCTCACCCCGTTCTCAGCCGATCGAGGGACGGCAGGCATTGGGCAATGGAATAGCTCGGCTTTCGCGTTCCGCCGGGAGGTTCCGAAACGCCGTTGGGCAATGGTGGGCGTGACAAGGATTCATTGCTCCCGACCTCTCAGGTGTGATTTTGAGAGCAGTGGAGGGCGGGCCATGAAAGACGCGCTTGCTCGACAACCGGAGACGGCGAAGGCGGTCGGGATCTGGATTCGGGTCTCGACCGAGGATCAGGTCCGGGGCGAAAGCCCCGAGCACCACGAACGACGAGCCCGCGCCTACGCCGAGGCGAAGGGCTGGGACGTCCGCGAGGTCTACCACCTCGAAGCCGTGAGCGGGAAATCGGTCATGGGGCTGCCGGAAACCGACCGGATGCTCCGAGACGTGAGAGGCGGCCGGATCTCCGGCCTTATCTTCTCGAAGCTCGCGCGACTTGCCCGCAACACCAAGGAACTTCTCGAGTTCGCGGACATCTTCCGAGCCGAGGGAGCCGACCTCATCTCGCTCCAGGAGTCGATCGACACCTCGAGCCCGGCGGGACGCCTGTTCTACACGATGATCGCGGCCATGGCGCAGTGGGAGCGCGAAGAGATCGCGGAGCGCGTGGCAGCTTCCGTTCCCATCAGGGCGAAGCTCGGTAAACCCCTCGGGGGAGCTGCTCCCTTCGGCTACCGCTGGGAAGGCCGCGAGCTCGTTCCCGATCCAGAAGAAGCCCCGATTCGGAAGCTCCTCTTCGACCTCTTCCTCGAGCATCGGCGGAAGAAAGCTGTCGCGCGCCTCTTGAACGAGGCGGGACACCGGACCCGGAACGGCTCGAAGTGGAGCGATACGACGGTCGACCGGCTCATCCGCGACCCGACCGCCAAGGGACTCAGACGCGCCAACTACACGCGGAGCACCGGCGACAAGAAGCATTGGGTGCTCAAGCCCGAGAAGGACTGGGTCTTCTCCGAGGTGGAAGCGATCGTCGCCGAGGAGATCTGGGAACGGGCAAACGCGATCCTCGACGAGCGACGGAAGACCGGGAAGCGCCCCGCACGTCGTTCCGTCCATGTCTTCGCCGGCCTCGTCTTCTGCCACTGCGGCGGGAAGATGGCCGTGCCTTCCAACTCGCCCAAGTACATCTGCCCGAAATGCCGTAACAAAATTCCGGCCGACGACCTCGAAGCCGTCTTCCAGGAGCAGTTGAAAGCCTTCGTCTTCTCGCCCGACGACATCGCCGAGTACCTGACCCAGGCCGACGATGAGATGCGGAAGAAAGAGGATCTCCTCCGAGTCCTCGAGACCGAGCAGGGGAAGCTCTCGGGCGAGATGGACCGCGTGATGAAGCTCTACCTCTCAGACCAGATCTCGAAAGACGGGTTCGGCCGCGAGTACCGGCCGATGGAAGAGCGGCTCAAGCAAGTCGAGGACCAGATCCCAGCTCTCCAAGGCGAGCTCGACTTCTTCCGCATCCAGCATCTCTCTCGCGACGAGGTAGTAGCCGATTCCCAGGACCTCGCTTCCCGTTGGTCCAATCTTACCCGAGACGAGAAGCGAGAACTGGTCGAGAACATCACCGAACGAATCGTCGTCGGCGACGACGACATCCAGATCGAGGTCTTCCACCTCCCTTTCGTCGGTAAGACCGTGGCGGAAAGGCAACGCGGCGCCACGGGTTCATCGCGCACACGACGATCGCCGACGCGGGATAGGCGTGGCAGCCGCTCACGCGCGCGACCACGGTCTGGCGCTCCTCGAGCGGCTGGCGCAGCGCCTCGAGCGCTCCGACGCCGAACTCCGGGAGCTCGTCGAGGAAAAGCACGCCGTGGTGCGCGAGCGAGACCTCGCCCGGGCGGACGAGCCGTCCGCCGCCGACGAGCGCGGCATCCGACGCCGTATGGTGCGGCGCGCGAAACGGCCGCTCGGTGACCAGCGGCCGCTCGCCGAGGAGCCCGGCCACGCTGTAGATCGACGTCGTCTCGAGCGCCTCGTCGAGCGTCAGCTCGGGGAGGATCGTCGGAAGGCGGCGCGCGAGCATGGTCTTCCCCGAGCCGGGCGGGCCGACGAGCAACGCGTTGTGGCCGCCGGCGGCGGCGATCTCGAGCGCGCGCTTCGCCGCCAGCTGACCGCGGACGTCGGAGAAGTCGACGTCGTGCCCGGGCGCCTTGGCGAGGAGAGCGCGCGGGTCGACGCGGACGCGCTCGGCGGCCGCCGCCCCGCGCAGGACCTCGACGACGTCCTTCAGGGCGCCGAGCCCGATCGCCTCGATGCCCGCGACGAGGCCCGCCTCCTGCACGTTCTGCGACGGCACGATGACGCGGCGGAGGCCCGCGCGCTTCGCGGCGAGCGCCGCCGGCAGCGCGCCGTGGAGCGGCTTCAGGTTGCCGTCGAGCGAGAGCTCGCCGGCGATGAGGGTGCGCTCGAGGCTCTGCCCGGGGATCTTCTCGTCGGCCGCGAGCAGAGCGACGGCGATCGCCAGGTCGAAGGCCGCGCCCTCTTTCCGGAGGTGTGCGGGCGCGAGGTTCACCGTGATCTTCCGATCGGGCGGCGGGAAGCCCGAGTTGCGAAGCGCGGCGCGCACGCGGTCCTTGCTCTCCCGCACCGCTCCGCCGGGGAGCCCGACGATCGCGAAGTTGGGAAGCCCGCCCGCGACGTCGACCTCGACCTCGATCAGGCGCGCCACGATGCCCGCGAGCACGGACGAGAGCGCCTTCGCCGTCACGTCCGCCTCGCCGCCGCCGTTCGCCGGGCCACGCGATCCGGTACCGGGTTCGGCGTCGCGCGCGGAGCGCCGCCGTAGCGGTCGGCGCATCAAATCCCCCGGCGGCGTCGCCGAAGGCGCAGCAGGCTGCTAGCTGCCGCGCAGAAGGCTGCGATAGGCGAGCGTGTGCCGGCGCGCTGCCGCCCGGTCGCCGACCGCGGCGTAGAGCCGCGCCAGGCGGTGGTGCGCGTCCGCGAGGTCCGGAGCGATCCGGACGGCCTGCTGGTATCGCCGGATCGCGACCCGGGTCTCGCCCTCGTCCTCCGCGAGGACCGCGAGGTTGAACGCGGCGCTGCGCTCGCTCGGGTCGAGCGACAGGGCCTCGCGGTAGAGCCGCTCGGCCTCCGCGAGGTTGCCGGACTCGTGCTCGAGGCGTCCGAGGTTCACGAGCGCGGGCACCGCCTGCGGGTCGAGGCGGAGGACCTCGCGGTAGGCGGCCTTCGCGTCGTCGGGCGCGCGCCGCTCGAGCGCGTTGCCGCGCGCGAACGCGCGGTATGCGGCGGCGTCGTCGTCCTCGCCGTCGCGGGCGCGGTCGGCGAGCCGACGAACGGCCGCGGAGGGTCGAGCGTCGAAGCCGAGGAGGAGCTGGCCGGACGCGGCGCTCCACGTCCGGCGCCCGTCGCTCGCGACGACGTCGTTGTCCCGCACCTTGAGCTTGACGGTTGCGACCTCGCGCCCGTCGGGCAGCTGCGCCTCGAGGCGCCGCAGGACGCCGGCGAGACGACGCGGGCCGAGACCGGCCGACAGCAGCTCGCGAGCCGAGCGCAGCAGCATCACGTCCCGCATCGCGAACTCGAAGCGCCGCCGGCTGCCGCGCGCCGGCTTCAGGATGCCGGCGTAGACGCAGCGCCGAACGCGCCAGGGCGAGAGCCGGGTCAGGCGCGCGATCTCGCGCGTCGTGAAGAGGCGGCCGGCGACGCGCGCCGAGCCGGCTCCCGCGCTCGACGGATCAGCGCTCAATCTCGATCCGCCAGGCGTCGCCCTCGGCGGCGACCTCGACGACGCAGTAGCCGTGCGCCTCGGCGGCGCGCGGGATGTCGCGCACCGCACGCGGATCGTCGACGAGCAGCGAGATGCGCGCGCCGCGCGGCATCTCCTCGAGCCGCACCTTGGCGCGCGCCCAGTTGAGCGGGCACTTGACGCCGGTCAGCACCATCTCCTCGACGGCCCTCGTGTCGGCGAGGCGCGGCTCCGTCCCGCCTTTCGCGCGGCCGCTCAATGCCCTTCGCCGGAGAGCGCCTCGCCGGCGCTCTTCAAGCCGTCGCCGGTCTTGTCGATGACGTAGCCGACGCCCTCGCCGGTCTTCGTGATCACCTTGTCGAGGGCCTTGCCGGTCGCCGCGCCGGCGCGCTCGAGGCCGCCGCGCGTCTCGTTTCCGGCCTTGTCCATCGATCCCTCGACGGCGCCGGCGGCGCCGCCCTTGTCCTCGTGCTCCTCAATGGTGACGGTGTGCGTCTCGCGGCGCTCGTCCCACCCCTCGTGCGGCGGCGCCGCGACGCCGGGATCCGCCGGAGGAAGATCTTCCTCGTGAAGCGTCGTTTCCTGCCCCCACGCGTCCGCCGGCGCTCCCGCAGCCGTCGCGACGCCGGCGGTCATCGCGATCGCGAGCGCGGCGCCCGCGCCCGCACGCTTCGCCGCGGCGACCGCCGCCTTCGACCCCATCCGCCCCCTGCGTCTCATGATGCCTCTCCGTTCCTCGTTTTCTCCGCGTCCGTTCGCGCTCGCGCGCCGCCGCGGCGCGCGCGCCTACTGGAGCACCGACGACAGGTCCGTCGACTCCTCGATCTCTCCGAAAGCCGCCTCGTAGCGGCGAATGTTCTCCTCGAGCGCGCGCAGTACGCGCTTGGTGTGCTCCGGCGACGAGATGACGCGCGCGCGCAGCGACGCGACCGCCTCGCCGCTCGGTCCGCGCTGCGGCTGCACGAAGAGGAAGTCGAGCACGAACTCCTCCCGCCGGTGCGCGATCATCGTGAGGTTGGAGTAGACGCCGGGCACGAGCGAACCGTCCGCCTGAACGGTCATCGCCTGGCCGGCACCGCCGCTATCGCGCTCGTCCGCCATGCCGAAACCATGCCACGCGCCGCCGCCGGTTTCCATTCCACTTCGGTCCTGCCGCGTAGAACAGCCAGCGCTGTGGTAGGTTCCGGGCGGCGATGGCGACGTACACGATCCGGCGAGCGGCGGCGGAGTCGCGTTCGTTTCGCATCGACTACGCGGCGGAGCTGAACGCGGCCCAGCTCGAGGCGGTCACGACGCTCGACGGGCCGGTGCTCGTCGTCGCCGGCGCCGGAAGCGGCAAGACGCGGACGCTGACGTATCGCGTCGCGCGCCTCGTCGAGACCGGCGTCCCTGCGCGCGCGATCGTCCTTCTCACGTTCACGCGCCGCGCCGCGCAGGAGATGCTCCGGCGCGCGAGCGCGCTCCTCGGCGGCGGCGCGGACGACGTCGTCGGCGGGACCTTCCATTCGTTCGCGAACGTCATGCTGCGGCGCTGGGCGCGGGCCTTCGGGTGGCCCGAGTCGTTCACGATCCTCGACCGCTCCGACAGCGAGGACGCGATCCAGCTCGCGCGCGTTCGCCTCGGCCTCGACCGGCGCGATCGCCGCTTCCCGCGCAAGCAGACCCTCGGGGACATCTACAGCACCGCCGTGAACAAGGGCATCGGCATCGGCGACGTGGTGGAGCGAGAGTACGTCCACCTGCTCGACGACCTCGAGGACATCGTCCGCTGCCACGAGCTGTACGTCGCCTACAAGCGCGAGCGCGGGCTCCTCGACTACGACGACCTCCTGCTCGAGCTGCGCGACCGCCTGCGCGACCGCGCGGAGTTCGCCGAGCGCCTGCAGCAGACGTACCGCTACCTGATGGTCGACGAGTACCAGGACACGAACCATCTCCAGGCCGACATCACGGCGCTGCTCGCGGGCAAGCGCGCGAACGTGATGGCGGTCGGCGACGACGCGCAGTCGATCTACGGGTTCCGCGGCGCCGACTTCAAGAACATCATGAGCTTCCCCGACCGCTTCCCGGGGACGCGTCTCATCGCGCTCGAGGAGAACTATCGTTCGACGCAGCCGATCCTCGACGTCACGAACGCGATCATCGCGCAGGCGCGCGAGCGCTACTCGAAGACCCTCTACACGCGCCGGGGCGGCGGTGTGCGGCCGCAGCTCGTGCCGTCGCCCGACGATCGGCTGCAGAGTCTCTTCGTCACGCAGCGCATCCTCGAGCTCGCGGAGGAGGGCGTTCCGCTCACCGAGATCGCCGTCCTTTTCCGGTCGTCGTTCCACTCGTTCGACCTCGAGCTCGAGCTCGCGCGCGCGGGCATCCCGTTCGTGAAGCGGGGCGGCTTCCGCTTCATCGAGACGGCGCACGTGAAGGACGTCCTCGCGCACCTTCGCGTCGTCGACAACCCGCGCGATGCGGTCTCCTGGCATCGCATCCTGCTGCTGCTCGAGGGCGTCGGGCCGCGCGCGGCGGCCGCGGTCGTCGACTGGCTCGGGAGCCCGGAGGGATCGCTCGCCGGCCTCGCGGAGCTCGCTGGCCTTCCGGGCGTCCGCGGCCAGGCGCTCGCGGGCGTGCGCCAGCTCGGAGCCTTGCTCGCGCGCCTCGACCCGGCGCGCGAGCGCCCGCCCGCGCTCGTGCAGGCGGTGCTCGCGCACTATCGGCCGGTGCTCGAGCGCGTGCACCACGACGACGCGCCGAAGCGCCTGCGCGACCTCGAGCAGTTCGGCGTCCTCGCCGAGCGCTATCGCAGCTTGACGCGCTTCCTCGCCGACATGGCGCTCGAGCCGCCGAGCGATTCCGTGGGCGACGTCATGGCCGTGGACGCGCCCGAGGGCGAGGTGCTGACGCTCTCGACGATCCACTCGGCGAAGGGGCTCGAGTGGCACAGCGTGTTCGTGATCTCGGTGGCCGACGGGCGCTTCCCCTCGACCTACTCGATGGACGAGGACGAGATCGAGGAGGAGCGGCGGCTTCTCTACGTCGCGTGCACGCGAGCGCGCGAGAACCTGATCCTCACGTACCCCGCGACCATGTACGACCGCGGTCTCGGCGTCGTGCCGGCGCGCCCTTCGCGCTTCCTCGACGCCGTGGGCCCGGCGCTCCTCGAGCCCGTGACGCTCCTGGAGGAGGAGTGACGGACGCTTGACGCCTTCCGGCCCGCGCGCGGGCGGAGCACGCGCCGTCGCCGGGGAAGCGACGGCCGAGGGCGCCGCGCAGCCCCTCGTGCCGTACGTCGCCGCGGACGCCGAGATCCCCGAGCTGACGCTGCGCGCCGTGCTGCTCGGCGCCACGCTTTCGGTGCTCTTCGGGATGGTGAACGCCTACGTCGGCCTCCGCGTGGGGCTCACCGTTTCCGCGTCGATCCCGTCGGCGGTGATCTCGATGGCGGTCCTGCGCGGTCTCCTCCGGCGCGGCACCATCCTCGAGAACAACGTCGTGCACGCGATCGGATCGGCCGGCGACTCGCTCGCCGCGGGCGTCGTGTTCACGGTGCCCGCGCTCCTCTTCCTCGGGCTCTCGCCGACCGGCTTCACCGTTTTCCTGCTCGGCATCACCGCCGGCTGGCTCGGCATCGTCGCCATGATGCCGATGCGCCGCGACCTCACGATCGCCGAGCACGGGCGCCTCCCGTTCCCCGAGGGCACGGCGTGCGCCGAGGTGCTCGTCGCGGGCGATCGCGGCGGGGCGAGCGCGCGGCCGGTCGTGCGCGGCGTCGCGGTCGGCGCGCTCTACGCGCTGGGCTCGCAGGTGCTCGGCCTCTGGCGCGAGCGCGTCTCGTTCACCTTCGCGTCGCTCCACAAGGCGACCATCGGCTTCGATCTCACGCCGCTCTTCCTGGGCGCGGGGTACCTCGTCGGAGCGCGGATCGCGGCGGTCATGGCGTCGGGCGGGGTGCTCGCGTGGTGCGTCCTCGTCCCGCTCGCGGACGCGATCGCCGGGACGTCGCTCGGCGACGCGCTCGGCATCCCGGCGGGCACGGCCGCGCTCGACGCGGCCGCGATCTGGCGTGCGCACGTGCGCTACGTCGGCGCCGGAGCCGTCGCGATGGGCGGTGCGGTGTCGCTCGCGAGCGTCCTGCCCGCGATCGCGCAGGGCGCGGGCGAAGGCTGGCGGGTCGTGCGCGCCACGCTCGCGCGCCGGCGCGCGTCGGAGCGGCCCGCGTCCGAGCCCGCCGCGCGCGACCGCAACGATCGCGACTTGCCGGCGTGGGTCCCGCCCGCGGGCGTCGCCGCGTGCGGGCTCGCGCTCTGGCTCGTCCCTTCCTTCGGGCTGGGACCGCTCGAGGCCCTGTTCGCGATCGCGTTCAGCATCTTCTTCGCGATCGTGTCGGCCCGCATCGTCGGCCTCGTCGGTACGACGTCGCAGCCGGTCTCCGGGATGACCATCACCGCGATCCTCGCGACGAGCTTCGTGCTCAAGCTCCTCGGCCACACCGGACGCGAGGCGATGGCGGCGAGCATCACGGTCGGCGCCGTGGTCGCGATCTCGAGCGCGCTCGCCGGCGACCTCGCGCAGGACCTCAAGACCGCGGCGCTCGTGGGCGCGACGCCGGCGCGCGTCCAGATCGCGCAGCTCATCGGGACGTTCGCGGCCGCGGTGCGCGCGGGCTGGGTGCTGCTGCTCCTCCACCAGGCCTACGGCCTGGGCTCGGAGCTGCTGCCCGCGCCGCAGTCGCGCCTCATGGCGACGCTGGTGGAGGGCGTCGCGCAGGGGCAGCTTCCCTGGGCGCTCATGGCGGTCGGCGCCGGCCTCGCGCTCGCCGCGGCGCTGGCGGGCGTACCCGCGCTCGCATTCGCGATCGGCCTCTACCTGCCGATCACGACGACCGCGCCCATTCTTCTCGGCGGCCTCGTGCGGGCCGCGATGGACCGCGCCCGGCGCGCGGGGCTGGGCGCAGGATCCACCGCGGGCGCCGGCGCGACCGGGGCGGACGCGAGCCGCGACGAGCCGGACGATGCGCGCGCGCCGACGCTGATCGCGTCCGGCATGATCGCGGGCGAGGCGCTCGCGGGGATCGCGGTCGCGGCGCTCGTGGTCGTCGCGGGCGAGGGCGCGCTGCACGTGCGGGGCGCGGGCGCGCTCGGCGACCTCGAGGCGCCGCTCACGATCGCGGTGTACGCGCTACTCGTGGCGGCGCTGGCGCGCGGCGATGGCCGCCGCGGTCGCGCGTAACAGCTCGATGCCCGACATGGTGTCGCCGTCGTCGCCGAGGCCGGCGAGACCGAGCTCGCGCGCCGCGCGGTCGATGTCGCGGGCGGCGCGTGCGATCTCGTCGGCCGGGGCGCGCGGGTCGCGATCCGGCTCGACTTTGCGCGCGAGGTCGCCGTCCGGCGCGGTTGGTCGCTCCGCGACCCGCGGAGCGCCGGCGCGTCCCGCGGCGAGCGGGGTGCCGCGCGTCAGGATGCGATAGAGGCTGGACTCGCGCTGGTAGAAGCCGGGGGTGTGAAACGAGTGCGGGAGGTCGAGGGCGAAGAAGTCCAGGTGGTGGCAGACCTCGTGCAGGAGCGTCCGGAGGAACGTCTTGATCGCGACGACGTCGCGCCGCCGCGCCGTTCGCATCCACACCGTGATCCGATCGCGGCCCGCGCCGCCGTTCGGGGTGTAGAGCCCGTGCAGCTCCCCGCGCGCGTCGTGCGGCCGGATCCCGGAGACCCGGACCGACACCGGCGGGACCCCGAGCCGCGTGCAGAGGAGCGCGACCAGCCGCCGGGCGGCGAGCTCGGTCGCGTCGCGGTCGTCGGCCTCGAGGGAGCGCTGGACCTGGACGACGGCGGCCGTGAGGTCGGTGGCGGGCGCCAGCGCGACGCGGGTGATCGCCGCGCTGCGCTCGTACTCTCGCCGCTGCGCCGCGGGAAGTCGATGCCACCACTCGCTCGCCATCGCGGGGCCTCGCGAGTTCTCGCACGCGTCGGGGCGCGGGGCAACGCGATTCCCGTCTGGTTGACAGCCGGCCGGCGCGTTCCGTTAAGGTAGGGGAGCCTCCGGCCGCCGCACGCGCGGGTGGGGACCATGCAGCGCGCGAGCGAGCCCTGCGGGCGCCCGCGCATTGCGCAGGGCAGCGGACCGGGGCAGCGGAAACTAGGGCCGGGGACGGCGGGGCGGCAGTGCGCGAGCCGTCGATCCCGCGCCCGGAGCGGGCGCTGCGATGTACGAGCGTTTCTTTGGACTTGATGAGCTGCCGTTCCAGCTCACCCCCGATCCGCGCTACCTGTTCCTCTCGTCGAAGCACCGCGAGGCGCTCGGGCACCTGGTGTACGGCATCCGCGAGGGTGCCGGCTTCGTGTGCATCACGGGGGAGATCGGCGCCGGCAAGACGACGCTCCTGCGGGCGCTCCTGCGCGAGGCTGACGAGTCGACGAAGTACGCGTACATTCTGAACCCGGTCCTCGCCGGCGTCGAGCTCCTGCAGGAGATCAACCACGAGCTCGGCGTGCAGACGACCGGCACGCGGCGCGAGCTCCTGGCGGCGCTGAACCAGGCGCTCGTCGACCAGAAGGCGCTCGGCCGGCGCGTGGTGCTGGTGATCGACGAGGCGCAGGCGCTCGACGGGGCGATCCTGGAGCAGCTACGGCTCCTCTCGAACTTCGAGACCGAAAGCGCGAAGCTCGTGCAGATCGTGCTGGTCGGTCAGCCGGAGCTGCGCGACCTGCTCGCGCGCCCGGACCTCGAGCAGCTGAACCAGCGGATCACCGTTCGCTGGCACCTCGGACGCCTCGATCGCGGGGAAACCGCCCAGTACATCGCGCACCGTGTGCGAACCGCGGGCCAGACGCGCAGCCTCTTCACGCCCGGCGGGATCGCGGCGATCCACGCCTACGCGCGCGGCATTCCGCGGCTCATCAACGTCGCCTCTCATCGCGCGCTCCTGGTGGCCTACGCGAGCGATCGCGCGCGGGTGAACCGCTTCGTCGTCCGGCGCGCGATCGCGGAGCTCCGGCGCCACGTCGCGCCCAGCCGCTCGGGAGCGACGCGCCAGGCCGCGTGGTCGGCGGGCGCCGCGGCCGCCGCCGTCGCGGTCGCGATCGGCGGAGTCCTTCTGTGGCAGCGCGGGCCCGGCGGCCGCATGGTGGGCGCCGCCGCGACCTCTTCGGCCGGCTCGACGAGCGCGGCGGACGCCGCGCGCGCGGCGGGCGGCAGCACATCGTCGGCGACCGGCGAGACGCGCTCGCCCGCCGGCGCCCCCGCGGTTGGCGCCGCGGCGGCTGCGGGGGCAGGGGCGGCGCCCGATGCGGAAAGCCCACCGGCAGCGCCCCCGGTGCCGGCCTCGCTCGCGAGCGCACCGGACTCCGGAGCGCCGGCGGCTCCGCCGCCGGTCGCGGCGCCGCCGGCGGCCGCGCGGGCCGAGACGGCCGCGCACGCCGGCGACGGCGCCGTCGTCGCCGCGAGCGGCGGCACCGCTACGGCCGGCGCTCCGCCGGCAGCGGCGGCGGCGGGCGCGGGCGCGACCAGCGCGCCACCGGGCGCGCCGGCGAAGAGCGACACGCCCGGCGATACGGCCGCCGGCGGCGACGCCGTCGTCGAAGCGGCGGAGCCCGCCGCCGACGCCGAGCGCGCGATGCTCTTCGACGCCCTCCGCCAGACGACGCCGGGCAACAGCGCCTATGAAGCGACGGAAGCGCTCCTGCACGCGTGGGGCGTCGCGGCGCTCACGCCGCAGGAGGCGGCGCGGCCGACGCTCGACCTCCAGACGATCGGCAGGTCGCGTGGGCTCGAGTACCTGTCGTTTTCCGGAAACCTGAACCTCCTGCGCGTTCTCGACCTGCCCGCCATCCTGGAGCTCGCGCCCGACGACGGGTCCGCGTCGCGCTTCGTCGCCGTCTCGCACCTCGACGACGACACGACACGCGTCGCGATCGGCCGCAGCTCGGTCGACGTGTCTCCCGCCGTGCTCGCCGACGCCTGGTTCGGAAAGGCGCACCTCTTCTGGCGCGACCTCGACCGCCTCGGCGGTCTGCTCGCCGTCGGATCGGTCAACCCCAAAGTGAAGCGACTGCACGAGCTGCTGCGCGGCGTGGGCGTCTACAGCGGTCCGGATTCGACGGTGTTCTCGCCCGACACGGAGGCCGCGGTGCTGCGCTTCCAGCGCGCGAAGCGGCTGTTCGCCGACGGCAAGGCCGGGCCGCTCACGATGATCACGCTCTACCAGAGCGTCGCCGCCGACCGGGTGCCGCGGCTCGGTGGCGAAACGGCGCGCTCGCCGCGCGCCGCGGAGGCGAGGATCGGCATGGGCGGGGGGTGGAATTGAGCACGATCCTGGAGGTCCTGCGGAAGGCGCAGGAGGATGCGCGCCGCAAGCCGGAGCCGGGAAAGGTCCCGGGCGGGCTCTTCGACGATGCCGAGCGACGACGGCGGCGCCGGCGGCTCCTCTTCGCGGTGGGCGCGGTCGTGGTTCTGGGCTTCGTCGGCGGATGGTGGTTCGGCGCGCGCCTCCGCGCACCCGAGCCGACGGCGGAGGACGACGGTCGGCTCGCCGTCGCGGACGCGACGTCGCCGGGCCGCGACGCGGAGCCTTCCGCAGCGCGGTCGCCCGGAGCCGAACCGGGCATCGGCGGGACGTCGGCGGCGCCGGAGACGAAGGCCGAGGAGCCACCCGCGGCGAAGACGGCGCCCGCGCCAGCACCCGCGACGGCGCCCGGTGCGGTCGAGGACGCGCGTAGAGCCGCACCGCCTGCCCCCGAAGGCTCGGGTGCCGCGGCGCAGCCGCCGTCCGTGCCCGCGGCGCCGCCTGCGGCCGCAAAGGCGGCGCCGCAGGTTCCTCCGGCCGCGCTGCGCGCCCGCGCCGGCGACGCGTCGTCCGAGACGGCGCTCGCCGCACAGCGCGCCGCGATCCGCGCGGGCCGCGCGCGAGAGACCGAGCCGGCTTCGGATACCGCGTCGGCGGAGGCCGCGGCGCCGGCGGCGCCGGTCGGAGAGCGGCGCGCGCCGTCGTACATGGACGCGGGCGTCCCGGCGTTCGGACCGGCCGGACCGACGGCAGAAGGCGCAGCGCCCGCGCCGCGGCTGCGCGCGATCCAGCGCCCGCTCCGTGGGACGGAAGCCTCGCGCGTGCAGCTCGCCGACCGGGCGGCGGCACCGCCTCCCGCGGCAGTCGCACCCGCCGCGCCTCGCGCGGCCGGAAGCTTCCGGGACAGCGACGAGGTGCGGATCGGCACCGCGGAGCGCGAGAAGCCGGCGCCCGAGCCGCGCGAGGCGCGCGCCGATCAGCGGCTCGCGCGCGCCGAGTCGCCTCTCGGCGGCGCCGCGGACGTTCGCGCCGAATCCGCGGCCGGGGCGGCCGCGGCGGCGGCGCGCGACCTCGCGCCGGCGCCCGCACGGCCGCCCCTCGCCGCGAGCGACGACGGCGACGTCCTCGCGCGCGCCCTGCGCCGCTCGCCGACCGGCGCTCCCGACGTCAAGATCAACATCGTGTCGTGGTCCGCGACGCCGGGCCGCCGCTTCGCCTTCGTGCGGGTCGACGGCAGCCAGGTGACGCAGGTGCGGGAGGGCGATGAGATCGGCGGCTTGAAGGTGAAGCACATCTTCCAGCAAGCCGTCGAGTTCGGCCACGGCGACTCGAGCTTCGTGCTGCGGGCCAATTGAAACGAGGGGATCTTCCCCTCGCCCTAGTCGGGCAAAGCCCGACTAGGGTCCCAGTCCCCAGGTCGCTTCGCTCCGCGCGCGATCCTGCCGGTGGAGCGATCAGGTAGCGGCTTCGTGGGCGCCGACCGGACCTGCGGTCCGCCTACCCCCGCATGAACATGCCGCCGTCGACGCAGAGGATCTGGCCGGTGATCATCTTGCTGTCGTCGGATGCGAGGAAGACCGCGGTGCCGCAGAGGTCCTCGGCCTCGAGCGGGTGTTTGATCGCCATCATCATGTTGACGATCATGTCGATGATCTCGGGCTGAACGGACTTCTTCGTCGCCTCGGTCATCGTCGGGCCCGGCGCGATCGCGTTGACGCGGATGCCGTGCGGCCCGCCGGCCGCGGCGAGGAAGTGGGTCATCGCGTTGATGGCCGCCTTTGTCACGCTGTAGTGGAAGCTCGGCATCTCCTCGTGCGGCACGTAGAACGTCGCGTACGCCGCGCCCGAGCTCTGCGTGATGATCGACCCCTTCCCCTGCTGCTTCATGTAGGGGTAGACCGCGCGGCACGAGAGCCACGTGCCGAAGTAGTTCACCGAGAAGATCTTCTTCAGGTACTCGAACGAATGGTTCTGGTTGTCGATGTCGTAGTAGATCGCCGCATTGGCGATCAGCGTGTCGATCCGTCCCCAGCGATCGACGACCGCCTTCGCCATCGCGTTCGAGCTGTCCTCGCTCGACACGTCGACGTGGACGAACATCGCGTCGCCGCCCTGTCGCTTCAGGTCGGCGGCGACCGCCTCGCCCTTCTCGCGGTTGATGTCGGCCACGGCGACCTTCGCGCCCTCGGCGACGAAGCGCCGCGCGTAGGCCTCGCCGATTCCCTGGCCGCCGCCGGTGATGATGGTCACGTTGTCCTTCAGCTTCATCGTGTTCCCGCCCCTCCGCGCGCCGCGCGGGACGCGCGCTCGGTCGAACGATCGAATGAACGGATTCCGCGCTCGTAGCACGAACCGCGAAGCCGTCGCGAGGCGGTGGGGGCGGGCGGGCATGCGCCGGTCGAAGGGCGGTGGGCTTGACTCGACCCGACCCATCGGAATACTGGAGACGACCGATCGGTCGGTCGCTTTTGCCATGGCAAACCCCGTGCTCGACAGCGACGCCGAGCTCAGCTCGCGCGACAAGATCCTCGACGCCGCAGAGGCGCTCTTCGCGAAGCGCGGCTACGCCGGCGTGGGCTTGCGGGAGCTCGCCGAGGTCGTCGGGCTCGGGAAGTCGTCGCTCTTCCATCATTTCAAGAACAAGCCCGAGCTCTACGCGGCGGTGGCGGCGCGGATCCTGGGACGCATCGAGACCCGCCTCGTCCGGAGCCTCGCGGCGGGCGGGACGCCGATCGAGCGTCTCGAGCGCCTGCTCGACGACCTGATCGACCTCCTCGCCGCCAACCCGAACTACGCGCGCGTCCTCCTGCGATCGCTGTTCGAGGACGACGACCTCGCCGGCGAGATGCCGGAGGAGATCGAAGCGCACCGGGCGATCGAGAGCAGCATGGGCATGATGGGCCAGCTGCTGCGCGAGGGAATGAGCGCGGGGCAATTCCGCGCGGTGAACGTCCAGCACCTGCTGCTCACGCTCGTCGGACAGGTCGTGTTCCCGTTCGCGTCCGGCGACTTCGGCCTCGAGATCCTCGGTCGCGACATCTTCGACCCGGCCGAGGTGAAGCGGCGGAAGAAGGAGCTGCGCGACCTGCTGCGCTTCGGGGTGGTCGCGCAGCGCGCGCGCTGAGGCGACGCAAGGGCGACGCCCGGCGGACGAGATGAAGACCTTTCGAGCGACGGCGGTCTGAAGGAAGGCAGAGGGAGCAGATCGATGGAAAAGATCCTCGCGGAATACCGGCGCAACGTGGGCGACTTCGAGGTCGTCGACGTCGACCAGGACAAGATCGCGGAGCTGCGCGGGCAGCTCGACGTCGACGTGCCGCTCGATCTGCACTGGACGTGGAACTACGCGAGCGAGGTCGAGGAGCTGCGCGCGCTCTACGAGCGCGGCAAGAAGGGCCAGTGGAACGCCGAGGAGGACCTCGACTGGTCGGCCGCGCTGCCGCGCGACGAGTGGTTCCTGCCGCGCGAGAACCTGCTCGTCCTCCCTACGATCCTCACGTTCATGGGGGCCGACGAGAAGACCTGCCTCGAGGCGGCGATGGACGAGTTCGCGTTCACGCTGTCGCAGCTGCTCCACGGCGAGCAGGCGGCGCTCCAGCTGTGCGGCCAGCTCACGAACTGCTGCCCGACGATGGACGCGAAGTTCTACGCGGCGTCTCAGGTCGCCGACGAGGCGCGCCACGTCGAGGTCCTGGCGAAGTTCCTGCAGCGCAAGGTCGGGACGATCTACCCGATCGGCGCGACGCTGAAGGTGCTCCTCGACAAGCTGCTCGAGGCGCCGACCTGGAAGACGAAGACGCTCGGCATGCAGACGCTCTTCGAGGGCATGGCGGTCGGCATCTTCGACATGCTGCAGAAGGGCTCGTCGAACCCGCTCCTCTCCGACATGATCCGACGCGTCAAGCAGGACGAGGCGCGCCACGCCGCGTTCGGCATCCTGACGATGCGCCGCACCGTCCGCGACGCGACGCCGGACGAGATGATCGAGATGGAGGACTTCGCGTTCAACATCCTGGAGACGCTGAACGCGAACCAGCAGCTGGACATGCTGCGACTCCTCGCGCCGAAGTACGGCCTCGATCCGGACAACGTCGTGCAGATGGGCCTCGGCCTCCCCGACTGGGCGAAGATCAACAGCGACATCTTCATGCACACCGTCGTCCCGAACCTCGCGCGTCTCGGCCTCATCACCGAGCGCACCGAGGCCGGCTACCGCGCGCGCGGCATCCTCTTCGGCGACCGCTTCGGCACCGGCATCGACTCCGACGTCCAAGCCAGCATGAATTGACACCGTCCGCGCAACGCACCCGCGCGCGGCCGGCGAAGCGACCGCAGGGAGTGCGGTCCCGCTCGGCTTCGCCGAACGGGGCGAGGGAGGCGTTTCCCTCGTTCGACGACTCCCCGGCGGGCTTTGCCCGAAGGGGCGAGGGGAGAGATCCCCTCCTGAACTAGATGACGGTGCCGCCGTTGGGCGACAGCACCTGGCCGGTGAAGTAGCTCGAGCCGGGGCTCGCCAGGAAGAGCGCGGTCGCGGCGATCTCGCGCGCTTCGCCGAGTCGTCCGAGCGGGGTCTGCGCGGCGATCAGGGCGGTCTGCGCGGCGCGCTGGTCGCCCAGCACGTCGAGGATCGGGGTGTCGATGTAGCCGGGCGCGATCGCGTTCACGAGGATGCCGAGCGGCGCGACGTCGCGGGCGACCGCCTTGGTGAGCCCGATGATGCCGGCCTTCGCGGCGGAGTAGTGCGGTACGCTGGCGATCCCGGTCAGGCCGGCGATGCTCGCGAGGTTGATGATGCGGCCGCTCCGGCGCGGCGACATGAGCCGCAGCGCCTCGCGCGTCCCGTGGAACGTCCCGGTCAGGTGGACCGCGATCATGCGCGACCAGCGCTCGTCGGAGAGGCGCGCTGCCGCGTCGAGCGACGTCGTGATGCGGCCGCTCTCGAGGACCTCCGCCAGCTGCTTCTGCAGGCGGGCCTGCGTCTCGGGATCGCTGTCGGCGTAGCCGGCGTTGTTCACCATCACGTCGAGGCGATCCCCGGTCGCGCGCGCGACGGCGGCGAGCCAGGCCGCGACCGCCGCCGGGTCCGCGACGTCGCCCACCTGTGGCCCGCACTCGAGTGCGCCGCCGATGCCCGCGAGATCGTCGTGCGTCCTCTCCGCGGCTTCCCGGCGCAGGTCGTTGATGCCGACCTGCGCGCCCGCGCGCGCCAACGCGAGCGCGATCTCGCGGCCGAGGCCGGATCCGGCGCCGGTGACGAATGCGATCTTGCCGTCGAGCTCGGCCATGGTCGTTCCCCTTTCGCGCACCGGCGATGGCGCGCAGGCGCGATGAAACCACGGTCACGCCCCCGCGACCAGCCGCCGCGGGCCCGGCCGCTCCGGAGAGCGGCCGGCGCGCGGGCGGCGATTGCGCGCACGCGCGGCCCATCGCTACCCTCGCCAAGGTGTCGCGCTCGTTCTCGATCGGCCCGACCGTCGTGTCGCCTGCACTGGTCCTGGCGCCCATGTCGGGCGTCACCGACATGGCGTTCCGGCGCCTCGTCCGCGAGTGCAGCCCGGGCGCGGTCGGCCTCGTCGTGAGCGAGTTCATCTCGATCGAGGGCCTGACGCGCCGCGACCTCAAGAGCCACCGGATGATGCGCTACCACCCGGGCGAGCATCCGATCGGGATCCAGATCTTCGGCGCTGACATCGACCGCATGGCCGAGGCGGCGGCGATCGTGCAGGAGACCGGCGTCGACCACGTCGACGTCAACTGCGGGTGCCCGGTTCCGAAGGTGGTGAAGCGGGGCGGCGGCGCTGAGCTGCTGCGTCGCCCGGCGCACCTCGAGCGCATGCTGCGCGCCGTCCGCCGCGAGCTGTCGGTCCCGCTCACGCTCAAGATCCGGATCGGCTGGGACGACGACTCGATCAACGGCGTCGAGATCGCGCAGATGGCGGAAGCCGCCGGCGTCGCGCTGATCACCGTGCACGGGCGGACGCGCGTCCAGCTCTACGCCGGCGCGGCCGACTGGGAGCGCATCGCCGACGTCAAGCGCGCGGTCGGCGTGCCGGTCGTCGGAAGCGGCGACGTCGTGAGCGTCGCGACGGCGCGCGCGCGCTGGCAGCGCGGCGGCGTCGACGGCCTCGCGATCGGACGCGGGGCGATGGAGAACCCGTGGATCTTCGCGCAGCTCGCCGCCGATCTCGAAGGTCGCGAGGTGGCTGCGCCGACCGTGCGCGATCGCCTGCGCGCGCTCCGCCGCTACCGCGAGCTCCTCGACGAGGTCTATCCCGAGAAGGTGACCGCGGCTCGCTTGCGCGGCATGGCGTGCCGCGTCGCGAAGGGATTCCCGGGGAGCGCCGCGCTGCGCGAGGCGGTGACGCACACGCGCACGACGGCGGAGCTCCTCGCGGTGCTCGGCGCATTCGAGTCGCGGCTGACGGCGGAGTCGCGCCACGCGACCGGCGCGCCCGTCGCCGAAAGACAGCGACCCGCCGCGTGAGCGCCCGCGGCGGTGCGCGCGCCGTGCTCTTCGAACTCGACGGGACGCTGCTCGCGTCGCGCGGGATCACGGCCGCCGTCGAGCGCGTCGCCGAGGAAGTGTTCGCCACGTCGGTGCGCTCGCTGAACGTGCGCGCCGACGGCATGACGGATCCCGAGATCCTCGCCTGCCTGCTCGGCTGCGCGGCGGACGGCGCACCGCCGGTCAGCCCGCGTCTCGTCGCCCGCTTCGAGGTCGCGTGGGCGCGCGCTCTCCGGAGCGCGATCGCGAGCGGCGACGTCGCGGTCGCGGCGCAGCCGGGCGCGCGCGAGCTCGTCGCGGCGCTGGCCGCGCGCGCGGACTGCCGTCTCGGCGTCGTCACCGGGAACCTCCGCACGTCGGCGCGCGTCAAGCTCGACGCCGTCGGGCTCGCCGAACCCCTCGCGATCGGCGCCTACGGCAGCGACGCGCCGTCGCGCCGCCTCCTGCCGGCCCTCGCGCTCGCGCGCATCGCGCGCGCGACCGGTGCCGACGTCCCGGCAAGCGCGGCGGTCGTCGTCGGCGACACGCCGCACGACGTCGCGTGCGCGCGCGCCGCCGGCATGCGCTGCGTCCTGGTCGCGACCGGCGGGTACGATCGCGCCGAGCTCGCGGGCTGCGGCAGCGACGCGCTCCTCGACGACCTCGCCGATCGCGAGCGCGCCCTCGCGGCGATCCTCGGGGGCCCGTGAGCGCCCGTCGCACGCGAACGCGTGGAAAGCCGATGAGCGAGACCGCGGCACCGACCGGAGACGCGGTGCGCTTGATCGAGGCGGCGAGCGTCATCCTGCTGCGCGACGGGCCGTCGGGCCTCGAGACGTTCGCCGTCGTCCGCCATCGCAAGAGCTCGACCTTCGCCGGCATGCTGGTCTTCCCGGGCGGTCAGGTCGACGCCGCGGACGCCTCCGCCGCGATCCACGCGCGCTGCGCCGACCTCGCGCCGGCCGAGGCCGCGCGCCGGCTCGCGCTGGCGCCGCCCGAGCGGGCGATGGCCCAGTATGTCGCGGGCCTGCGCGAGCTCTTCGAGGAGGCCGGCGTGCTTCTCGCGCGCCGCGACGGTCGCTGGATCGACCCGGGAGGGCTCGGCGACCACGACCTGTCGCGCGTGCGCGCCGCGCTCCACGGCGCGGAGACCGACCTGGCCGCATTGTGCGAGGAGCTTTCGCTCGAGCTCGCGCCCGGCGAGCTCGACTTCTTCGCGCACTGGATCACCCCGGAGGGCATCCCGACCCGCTTCGACACGCGCTTCTTCCTGGCACCGCTGCCGCCGTCGCAGGAGGCGCGGCACGACGGCCGCGAGACGAGCGCGGGGGAATGGCTCACGCCGGCCGACGCGCTCGCGCGCTATCGCCGCGGCGAGGCGCAGCTCGTGCCGCCGACGTTCATGCTGCTCTCGGAGCTGTCGCAGCTCGGCGACGTCGCGAGCGCGCGCGCCGCCGCCCGCACGCGGGACGTCATGACGATCCTGCCGCGCTGTTACAGCGAGGAGTCGGGCCCGGCGTTCCTCTACCCGGGCGACGTCGCCTACGAGGGCGGGGATCCCGCGCGGCCCGGTCCGCGACGCCGCCTCGTGACGCGCGACGGGCTCTTCCGCGAGGTGGCCGAGGACTGAACGGCGGACGGGCGCAGCGCGTCGTCGTCGCCCGACGATCTCAATTGCGCCCCGCCGTGCGCCGCGGTACGTGGCCGGCGATGGGCGGGCCGCAGCGCTTCGACGTCTTCGTCGGCAAGGAGTACCTCAAGTTCAACGCGGCGCATTTCATCGCCTACCGCGGCTTCCGCGAGCGGCTTCACGGCCACAACTATCAGGTGACCGTGCGCGTCGAGGGAGAGCTCGGAGCCGACGGCTACGTCGTCGACTTCGGCGTCGTGAAGCGTGCGACCAAGCGCGTCTGCGAAGCGCTCGACGAGTACACGATCCTGCCGGCGGCGAGCGACTGCCTCTCGATCGTCGAGACCGGCGACTCCGTCGAGGTCACCTACGAGGACGGAACGCGGTTCGTCCTGCCGCGGAGCGACGTCGTCCTGCTGCCGATCGTCCACTCCTCGGCCGAGGAGCTCGCGCGCTACGTCGCAGGGCGGGTGCGCGAGGAGCTGCTCGCGGACGGAGCGCGGCCGTGGACGCGACTCGAGGTCTCGGTGTCGGAGACGCACGGCCAGGCGGCCACCTTCGCGGCGACCTGGTCGGAGCACGACGCGAGCGCGGCCCGCGCGGCGAAGGCCGGCAGGGCGCGCTAGCACGAGCTCGAGAGATGGCGGAATCGATCGGAGTCCGGATCGCCGATCCGAAGTTCTGGGACGCGGCGGATCTCCGCAGCGAGATCGACCGGGTCTTCAACATCTGCGACAGCTGCCGCCTCTGCTTCAAGTTCTGCGGCAGCTTTCCGCGCCTCTTCGAGGCGATCGACGGACGCACCGAGGCGAACCGCGCCCGTCACCTGGCCGAGCACCCGGAGCTCATCGCGGAGGCCGAGCGGCGCCGCGCGCAGGCGGAGGCGAGCGGACCGCGCGTGCACGAGGAAGGCGTCGAGGCGGCCGAGGCGTTCGGCGACGAGCTGCCCGAGCTGGCCGCGCACGCGCGCGACCTCTCCCGCGACGAGATCGATCGGGTCGCGGACCTCTGCTTCCAGTGCAAGCTCTGCTACCCGAACTGCCCGTACACGCCGCCGCACGAGTATGCGGTCGACTTCCCGCGCCTCATCCTGCGCTGGAACGCGCAGCGCGCGCGGCGCCAGCCTCCGTCGCTCGCGAAGCGGATCCTCCGGAACCCGGTGCTCGTCGGCCGCCTGGCGTCGCTGACGCCGCGGCTCGCGCGCTTCGGGATGACGAATCGCGCGAGCCGCTGGGCGATGGAGAAGCTGCTCGGCGTCCACCGCGACAAGGACCTGCCGCCGGTCCATCGCGAGACGTTTCCCCGCTGGTGGCGCGAGCACGTCCGCACGCCGCGACCGACGGCCGTCGCGGCGACCAATGGAAGCCCCGACGCCGCGACCACGGCGGGCGAGCTGCCGAGGCGGGTCGTCCTCTTCTCGACCTGCCTCGTCGACTACAACGACCCGGGCACGGGACGCGCTGCAGTGAAGGTCCTCGAGCACAACGGGATCGAGGTCGCATGGCCGGAGGGCCAGGCGTGCTGCGGGATGCCGCGCCTCGACGGCGGGGAGCTCGAGCGCGCCGCGGAGCAGGCGCGCGCGAACGTGGCGCTGCTCCAGCCGTGGGTCGCGCGCGGGTACGCGGTCGTCGTTCCGTCGCCGAGCTGCAGCCTCATGATGCGCGAGGAGGTCCCGCAGCTCGTCGCGACGCCGGAAGGGCGGGCGGTCGCCGCCGCGACCCACGATCTGTGCGACTACCTCTTCAAGCTCGGGCGCGCGGGCGGCGTGAGGAAGGAGTTCGTCCGGCGGCTCGGGCGTGTCAAGTACCACGTGCCGTGCCACATCCGCGCCCAGCAGATCGGCTACCGCGGTCGCGACGTGCTGCGCTGGGTGAGCGAGGGCATCGATCTCGTCCAGGAGTGCAGCGGGCACGACGGCACGTGGAGCATGTGGAAGGAGAACTTCCACGACTCGCTGCGCTGGGGCCGGAAGTGCTTCGAGGGCATGAAGCCCGCGGTCGGCGAGGCCTGCAGCGCCGCGTGCACCGACTGCGCGCTCGCTGCGCTGCAGATCCGCCAAGGCGCCGGCGTGACGGCGATCCATCCGGTCGTGGCGCTGGCGTACGCCTACGGCTTCGACGTCGGGGACGCGGCGGCGCACCTCGCACCCGCGACCGGCGAGGCGGGCTCGATCCCGGGCGCGCCCGCCTGAAAGGCGGGCGCAGCGCCGGTCGACGCCGATCGCGGCGCGCGAGCGCGGCGGAGAATCACGGAGGAGTGCCGGCGGTGTCGGGTTGCCTGGCGCCCGGCCATTTGTGCAAACTCCGGTGTCGGCCGATGGTCACCAAAGCAGCCGGCCGACGGCAAGGAGTCGTTCGATGACGGAGCGGGTTCGCGAGATCTTGAGGTTCTACACCGGCAGCAATCCGGGCGTGCTGAGCAATCTCGCCCGCATGCTCAACCACGGCCGGCTCGGCGGCACCGGAAAGATGGTCATCCTTCCGGTCGACCAGGGCTTCGAGCACGGTCCCGCGCGCAGCTTCGCCAAGAACGCACCCGCCTACGACCCGCTCTACCACTTCAGCCTCGCGCTCGACGCCGGATGCAACGCCTACGCAGCGCCGCTCGGATTCCTCGAGGCCGGCGCCGCGGAGTTCGCGGGCGAGATCCCGCTCATCGTGAAGCTCAACAACTCGGACAGCCTCTACTCCGGAAGCGATCCCTGTCCCGCGGTGACCGGCAGCGTCGACGAGGCGCTTCGGCTGGGATGCGCGGCGATCGGCTACACCATCTATCCCGCGTCGGCCGAGCGCAACGAGATGTACCAGGACCTCCGGGAGCTCACCGAGGAGGCGAAGCGGAAGGGGCTCGCGGTCGTCGTATGGTCGTATCCGCGCGGCTCCGGAATCTCGAAGGAGGGCGAGACCGCCATCGACGTGGTCGCCTACGCCGCGCAGATCGCGTGCCAGCTCGGCGCGCACGTCGTCAAGGTGAAGCCGCCGACGGCGCACATCGAGCAGTCGGCCGCCAAGAAGGTGTACGAGTCGGAGCGCATCCCGATCGGGACGCTCGCCGAGCGCGTCCGCCACGTCGTGCAGAGCTCGTTCGACGGCCGGCGTATCGTGATCTTCTCGGGCGGCGAGGCCAAGGGCGACGACGCCGTCTTCGAGGAGATCCGCGGCATCCGCGACGGCGGCGGCTTCGGATCGATCATCGGCCGCAACTCGTTCCAGCGCCCGAAGGCGGACGCCGTCAAGTTCCTCGGCACCGTGATGGGCATCTATCGCGGCGACGTTCGCTGACCGGTCGTCGCGGTCGCGCCAGCGGCGCCTCTCGCCCGACGCGCGCGGGGCTCACGCCGCGAGCATCCGCCGGAGAAAGCCGGACGCGAGGCCCCAAGCGACCTCGGCCGTCTCCGGGCGGTAGTCGGCACGCGTGTCGTTCGCGAACGCGTGGCCGGCGCCTCCGAAGACGTGGAGGCTCCACTCCTTCTTCTCGCGCACCAGGATCTCCTCGAGCGCGACGCGGTCACGCGCGGGGATGAGCACGTCGTCCGCGCCGTAGAGACCGAGGAGCGGGCAGCGGAGCCCGGGTGCCAAGTCGAGCGGGCTCGCCGGCTTGTGCGGCGGCCGCGCGTCGTAGCGGAGCATCCCGTAGAAGCTGACGCACGCCGCGAGGCGCGCGTTCCGGCACGCCGCCATCAGCGCGTACTGCCCGCCGAGGCAGAAGCCGACGACGGCGATGGCGCGCGAGCGCGTGCCGCGCGGCTCGCGCTCCTCGAGGAAGCTCACCGCGGCGTCGACGTCGCCCAGCACGCGGTCGTCGGGCAGCTCCGCGATGCAGCGAAACACCGCTTCCATGTCGGGTAGCTCCGGCGCGCCCTCGCGGCTGTAGACGTCGAGGACGAGCGTCGGCAGTCCGAGCTCGGCGATCCGTCCGGCCATGCGGACGTAGAGGTCCGCGACGCCGCGCACGTCGGGGAGGAGCACCACCGAGCCGCCGGTCGACTCCTGCGGCGCGACCAGTACGCCGGCGATCGTCGCGTCGCGGGCGCGAAATCGCACGTCCGTGACCTGGACCCGAACGTTCGGCATGCTTCGTCCTCCGCGAGCCGCGATTATGTCGCACGACGCATGGCGCGTGCTTGACGCTCTCTCCCCACGTTGGTAGCGGATCGTTCGCCTCGCCGCGCGCCGTTCCCCGCGACGCGCATGGCCCGGCGGCGGAGGCCGCCGCATCACAAGCGCAGCTCCGGGAGCTGCGCAAGGGGGACGTATGCCGACACGGAACGATGGCTGGGTGAGGTGCGCGCCGGCGGGAAGCACGCAGGTCCGAGCGGCGCGCGGATCTTGCGGCGTCGCGCTGCGCGCGGCGCGGGCGATCGCGGCCGCCGCGCTCGCCGCCGCGATCGCGCTCGGAGCGCCGGCCGCCGCGCCGGCCGCGGGCGAGGTCGACCTCAACGCCGCGACCGCCGAGGAGCTCGCGTCGCTTCCGGGAATCGGCCCGTCGAAGGCGCGGGCGATCGTCGCCTACCGCGAAGCGACGCCGTTTCGCTCGGTCGACGACCTGCGCCAGGTGAAGGGCATCGGCGATCGATTGCTCGAGGACCTGCGCGGCAAGCTGACCGTCTCGGGCGGCGGCGACAAGGCGGGCGCGGCACACGGCGCCGGCGCGTCGCACGCGGGAGGCGGGGCCGGAACGGGCTCGCAGAAGGCGGCGGGCGGCGCGCGCGCCGTGGAGCGCGGCGCGGGCAGCTGAGCCACGGGATCGAAAGACGAGGCGGCGCGGAGGGTGGAGCGGTGGCGCGGACGTGATCCGCGCCGTCTCGTCGGTCGCCGCGCGCGGCGTCAGCCGGCCGCGCGCGCGCGGCGCTCGGCTTCGGCCTTGAACTCGAGCACCGAGTCGCGCAGCGCCTTCTGCTCGAACGTCCGGCGGACGAAGCCGGGGAGCCAGAAGCCGAGGTCCACGGCCTGCCGACACGTCGCGCGCGTGCGGCGCGGGCCCAACGCCTCGAAGTCGTAGGAGCCCGTCACGGAGGTCACGTCGCCTTCGACGAGCTCCCACGTCGAGCGCGCCGGAAGGTCGTGCGCGTAGCGCAGCACGTACCGGATCGTGCGGAGTTTCATGTCGAGCTCGAACTCGACGTCGCGGCCGCGCCCCGCCTCGTCGCGCGCGAGCACGCGAGCGCTCGAGATCGGGCTGCTCCACTCGGGATAGCGCTCGAACCCGAGCAGGACGCTCTCGCACGCGTCGATCGGCGCTTCGATGTCGGTCGTGAACGACTGGTCGGTGTCCGCCACGCTCGCCTCGCTCCGCGTGCGTAGCGGCTGCTTCGGCGGCAAGTCAAGGGACGGCCATTGACGCTCGCGGAGCGTCGTGGAACAGCGGTCTGGTGGACGACGCGAGCGCGGACACGGGCGATCCGCGCCTCGGTACCTCGGGCGCGACGCGCCGGCGCGGTGCGCGTCGCCGGCGCGCCGGCGGGGTCGTCGCGGTCACCGGCATTCGCGGCGCGATCGCCGGCCGTCTCCTCCGGCGGCTCGAGGAGGACGACCGCTACGAGAAGCTCGTCCTCATCGACTCCCGTCCGGCCGACGTTCCGATCCGGCGCGCCGTCTTCCATCGCGTCGACCTCGCCGAGCCGCTCGCCGACGACCGCCTCGCGCACGTCCTGCGAACCGAAGGCGTGGAGACCGTCGTTCACCTCGCGCTGCGCGACTCGCCGCGCAACCCGGCGGGGCGGTGGCACGAGATCGAGACGTTCGGGACGATGAACCTCCTGAACGCCGCCGCGGACTGCGCGGCGCGAGCGACCCCGCTCGGCGCGATCGTCGCGCTTTCGACCGCGATGGTCTACGGCGCCAAGGCGTCGAACCCCGCGTACCTCCCCGAGAGCGCGCCGCTCGAAGGCGGCGCCGAGCCCGGGTTCGTGCGCGACAAGGTCGACGTCGAGCGCCAGCTCGCGGAGTTCGCGGCGGAGAGCCGGATCCGGGTGTGCGTCCTCCGGCCGTGCTGGACGCTCGGGCGGGCGCCGACGATCGCGGCTCGCCTGCTCCGCCAGTCGCCCGCGATCGCGGTGCTCGGCTTCGACCCGGTCCTCCAGCTGCTCCACGTCGACGACCTCGTCGACGCGCTGAAAGCGGCGGTCGACCGCCGGCGGAAGGGCTGCTTCAACCTCGCCGGTCCGGGGGTCCTGCCGCTGTCCGCGCTCTTCCGGGCGGTGGGACGCGCGCCTGTCCGCGTCCCGGGGCCGATCGCGCCGCTCGTGTCCGACCTCCTCTGGCGGGCGCGCGGCGTCGGCCTCGGCGTCTCGCTCGATTACCTGCGCCACCTCTGGCTCGTCGACAGCGAGCGCGCTCGCGCCGAGCTCGCGTTCGCGCCGCGCCACTCGACGCTGCAGGTCGTACAAGAGTTCGCCCGCCTCGCGTGATGTCGTGCGCGAACGCGCACGCGGCGCGCCGCGGCTCGCGACGTCACCCGAGCGACGCGCACGGCGAGCGCCCTCCCTCGGCGCGCGGTGCGCCGCACGGCGACGACGCGGAGATTGCTTGTCCAACCTGCGACGTGTGGCTAGAGTTTCCAGCCGATGAGGGTTCACACCGTCGAATGGAAGTCGGGGCGCGTGGTCATGATCGACCAGCGCCTGCTGCCGAATCGCGAGGTCTATCGCCTCTATCGCGACGCCGGCGAGGTGATGCGGGCGATTCGAGAGATGGTCGTGCGCGGTGCGCCGGCGATCGGCGTCGCGGCCGCGATGGGGATCGCGCTCGGCGCGCGGTCCCTCTCCGCCGACCGCTTCGCGCGCGAGTTCGAGAAGCTCTGCCGCGCGTTCGCCGCCACCCGACCGACGGCGGTCAACCTCTTCTGGGCGATCGAGCGCATGCGGCGGGTCGCGCGCGAGAACGCGCACCGCCCGCTCGAGACGATCGTGAATCTGCTCGAGCGCGAGGCGCAGTCCATCTACGAGGAAGACCTCGCGGCCAACCGGCGGCTCGGCGAGTACGGCGCCGAGCTTCTGCCGAAGAAATGCACCGTGCTCACGCACTGCAACGCCGGCGGCCTCGCGACCGCCGGCATCGGGACCGCGCTCGGCGTCATCTGCGCGGCGCGCGACGCGGGCAAGAAGGTGAGCGTCTACGCCGACGAGACGCGTCCCGTGCTGCAGGGTGCCCGCCTCACGGCGTGGGAGCTCAAGCGGGAGCGCATCCCGGTCACGGTCGTGACCGACGGCATGGCGGCGGCGCTGATGCGTCAAGGCAAGATCGACGCGGTGGTCGTGGGCACCGACCGGACCGCGGCCAACGGTGATGTCGCCAACAAAATCGGGACGTACTCGCTCGCGGTGGCGGCCGCGCACCACGGCGTGCCGTTCTACGTCGCTGCGCCCATCAGCTCGATCGATCTCGCGTGCAAGACCGGCGATCAGATCCCGATCGAGGAGCGCGCGCCGACCGAGGTGACGCACATCAACGGCCGGTCCATCGTTCCGACCGGCGTCAAGGTGTGGAATCCGGCCTTCGACGTCACCCCGCACGCGCTGGTGACGGCCATCATCACCGAGAACGGCGTCGCGCGGGCGCCATACGGGCGGTCGCTCCAGCGCGTCGTGCGCGGCGAGCCGGTGCGGTCGCCGGCGCGCGTGGCGGCATCGTCGGGTCGGAGACGCCGCCGCCAATAGCGCCCGCCGCGCCGCGCGTCCCGGGCGCGGAGAGGCAGAGCCGCTCGAGGAGCCGCGTCCCCGCGCGGCGCGCGAGGAGCGGTGCGAGCGGCTCGCTCGGCTTCGGCCCGCGCGTCAGCCGGGCGCGGAGCGCCGTGACGCGCGCGAGCGCCTCGTCGACGCAGGCGCGGTCGAGCCGGCGGACGCGGATTGCATCCGCGAGCGCTTCCGCGACGCGCTCGCCGTCGTCGAGGGACTGGCACGCGAGGAGGAGGTCGCAGCCAGCGTCGACGGCCGCGACGGCGACGTCACCCACCGCGCCCGACGCGTCGAGCGCGTGCATCGCGAGGTCGTCGCTCACGAGGACGCCGCGAAAGCCGAGCCGCCCGCGGAGCAGGTCGCGCAGGATGCGACGGGAGAGCGTCGCCGGCCGGCTCGCGTCCAAGCTCCGATACACGACGTGCGCCGTCATCAGCATGGGAAAGCCGGCGGCGATTGCGGCGCGAAAAGGGCGCAGCTCGACGCGCTCGAGCTCGCGGCGCGGGCGCGTCACCGCGGGAAGGGCGAGGTGCGAGTCGAGCGCCGTGTCGCCGTGCCCGGGGAAGTGCTTGCCGCACGGCGCGATCCCGGCGCGCCGCAACCCGCCGGCGAACGCGATTGCGAGGCGCGCGACGACCGCCGGATCCGAGTGGAACGCCCGGTCGCCGATCACGGGGTTCGCGGGATTGCTGTCGACGTCGAGCACCGGGGCGAAGTCGCAGTTGAAGCCGGCGGCGCGGAGCTCGCGCCCGAGGAGCGCGCCGACCCGGCGCGCGAGCTCGGCGTCGCCGGTCGCGCCGATGCGCCGCATCGGCGGCCACTCCGTGAACGGCGCGCGCAGGCGCGCGACGCGACCGCCTTCCTGATCGACCGCGATCACGGCGCGGGCGCCGAGCGCGCGCCGCAGGTCGGCGACCAGGCGTGCGACCTGCGCAGGCGACTCGACGTTCCTCCGGAAGAGGACGACGCCGGCCGGGTCGAGCCGCTCCAGCCGCCGCCGGATCGGCGAGCGCAAGGCGGTCCCCTCGAATCCGGTGACGACGAGTCGAGAGGGACCGGCCATCGGCGGGGCGCTCGTATCAGAATGTCCGAGGCTCGGATATCGCGCCCGGGGACGGGTCCGGCACGTGCCTGGTGCGACGCGTCAGTGCGGCGGGACGTGGCGATTTGCCGGCCGCGACGCCCCGCGGACCCGGCAAGTCTTGGATTTCGCTTGAGTTGGAGGTGGACCTTTGCGATGAACGGACCGATGTCGGGCGCGGTGATCACCGGTATCGGGTGTGTCACGCCCATCGGGATCGGCGTCGACAGCTTCTCGGAGGCTCTCCGGCACGGCATTTCCGGCGTCGGCCCTCTGACTGCGATGGATGCGACGCCGTACCGGTGCCGCGTCGCGGCCGAGGTGAAGGGCTTCGAGCCGCTCGACTTCATGCCGATGCGCGAAGCGCGCTCGTCGCCGCGCGTGGTTCAGTTCGCGGTCGCGGCGTCGCGGCTGGCGCTCGATCACGCCGGCATCCGAAGGTCGATCGATTCGACCCGGACCGGAGTGGTCCTCGGGACGTCCGTCGGTCCGAGCGCGTACAACTTCGAGCAGTTCGCAGTCTTCATCGAGCGCGGCGTGCGCCGCATCCCGCCCGGCTTTCCGGCGCAGGCGCACTACGGCGTGCTCGCGTCGGAGTGCGCGATCCAGCTCGATCTCCACGGGCCCGCGCTCAGCGTGTCGAGCGCGTGCACCTCCGGAGCGGACGCCATCGGCATGGCGCGCGCGATGATCCTCGCCGGCATGGCGGACGTGGTGATCGCGGGCGGCGCCGAAGCGCCGATCTGCCCGCTCCTCTTCGCGGCGTTCGATCGTCTCGACATGATGCCGACGCACTTCAACGACGATCCCGCCACCGCATCGCGGCCCTTCGCCGCCGACCGCGACGGCTTCGTCCTCGGGGAGGGAAGCGCGGTGTTCGTCGTCGAGAGCGAGGAGCACGCGCGCGCACGCGGCGCCCGCGTTCTCGCGGTCGTCGCCGGCTACGGCGCGACCTGCGACGCGAAGTCCCACTTCAGCCAGGACGAAGGCGGCGACGACGCGGAGCGCGCGATCCGCCTCGCCCTCGCGATGGCGAACGTCGCGCCGGCCCGGATCGACTACGTGAACGCCCACGGCTCGGCGACGCGACAGAACGATCCGTTCGAGACCGCGGTATTCCGGCGCGTGTTCGGCGCCGATGCGCCGGCGATTCCGGTGAGCTCGTCGAAGTCGCTCTTCGGCCACCTGCTCGGTGCGAGCGGGGCCGTCGAGGTGGCCGCCACCCTCGCGGCCATGGAGCATCGCTTCTTGCCGCCGACGCTGAACCTGCGCGCCCGCGATCCGGATTGCGACCTCGACTACGTGCCGAACGCCTCGCGCCCCGGCGCGATCGACGCCGCCCTCTCCACCAGCTTCGGCTTCGGTTCGCGCAACGCCGCGCTCGTGCTGAAGCGATGTGGAGACGAGGCGCATGGCTGATCCGCGTACGACCGAGACCGTCATCCGGCTGATCGCCATAGAGCTCGACATACCGCCGGCCGAGGTCCGCAAGGCGAGCTCCTTGCGCCGCGACCTAAAGGTCGATTCGGTCGCCGCCGCCAACCTGTTGTTCGCGCTGGAGGAGGAGTACGCGGTCGACCTGGATCTCGAGCGAGTCGATAAGCTCGACACAGTCGACGACATCGCGACCTTGGTGGAGAGGTCGATCGGATCGAAGGCGGACCGCGTCAACGACGGCTCGGATGAGCGAGAGCAATAGCAGGAGGTCCGACAGCCGCTTGGTGCGCTGGATCGCCGCAGCGATCGCGAGCTCCTTCCGTCGGCGCGCCGCAGTCCTGCAGGTCGTCGGCGACGAGCAGGCGGCCTCGTCCCTCGAGGCGTTGTTTCGAGCGGAGACGCCCTTCGCTCCCGTGGTCTACTACTGGCAGCGCGACGTCATCTCTTTGTTCTTGCTGGGCACGTCGAATAGCCGGCTCGGCGCCCTCCTGCGCGAGCTCGAGTACGTCTGCGACGACAGCTTCGGTGGCCGGGTGACGGCCGAGCTGCTCCGCCGGCTCGGCGGGCGTCCGCGCTGCGTGCACCGAGGCTGGTCTACGGAGCGGCTGCGCGAACTCCATCGCATGCTGCGATCCAGCACCCCGATCGGAATCGCGATCGACGGACATGGACCCTACGGTGTCGTGCGCGACGAGGTCGGAAGGCTCCTGTCGGGAGCCCGCGCCGTCGCGGTGCCGGTCGCGGTGGCGGCGAGCCGCTCCGTGCCGTTGCACTTGCGGGCCGTGATGCTCCTCCCACGTCGGGACGCTCGGATCGCGGTCACGGTCGGAGAGCGTGTCGATGTGGCGCGCGTGCGCGACGATGCGGCGGCCCAGATGGACGGGGCGCTGCGACGCGCGGCCGAGGCGGCGCGATTCCAGATCGGCGTCTCGGTGATGCGTCGTGCCGTTCCGCGCCCGGCATGAGCACCGCCGCGGCAACGACGGTCCCGCAGTCCCCCGCCGTGCGGCGGCGGCTCTTCGTGCAAGGGCTGCTCACGCGCTCGTTTCTCGCTCTCGTGTTCGCCGCGGTGTTCGTCGCGTTTGCGGCGTCCGGGGAGCGCAACCGCTCGACGATGCTGGCGGGCGCGACCATCCTCGCCACGCTCGCACTCGCCAATGTCCCCTACTGGTGGATCGGCGCTCGCCGCGGCTTCCCGACGAGCGACTTCATCGCGCACTGGGCGATCGACATCGTGCTCCTGACGGTGATGATCCACTTCATCGGTGGAATCAACGCGCCGTACTGCGGGCTCGCGTACTCGTCCCTCGTGCTGTTTTCGGCGGTGACCGAGTCGCGCAAGGTCGCGATGCGTCTCGCGGTGCTGTCCCTCGTCTGCTTCGGCGTGCTCGTCGCGGTGGAGGCGTCCGGTCTGGTCGCGAGCCGATCGGAGATCTGGGATCATCGCTATGGACCCGCGGCGCAGATCTTCTCGTTCGTCGCGCCGTTCGTCTTCGTGTTCGAGCTGGCGTGGGTCGGCGGCACCCTGTCGGACCAGCTGAAGGCGGCGAATTCGAACCTGACGCGCTTCAGCGCCCGAATCGAGGAGCAGAACCGGACGCTCGAGTACCGCGTCGCCGAGCGGACCGCCGAGCTCGCGCGCGCCCAGGAGGAGATCGAAGACCTCGTGCACATCGTCACCCACGACCTCAAGAACGTCTCCGTCGCCGCCACGGAGACCGCCCGAAAGCTCGTGACGCGCGAGAGCGCCGGGCTGAGCCCGCGCGGTCTGAAGTACGCCGAGCACCTGCTCGACGACGCGCGCAACATGTCGCGGATGCTCGAGAACCTCCTCAGCCTGTTCCGCGACGCGGAGCCCGAGGAGAAACAGCGCGAGTGGGTCGACGTGGACGGCATCGTCCGGAAGGTCTTCTCGCGGCTGCACAGCGAGATCGACACGAAGCAGGTGCAGATCGACATCGGGACGCTGCCGACGTTCTACGGGGAAACCGCGAAGATCCGACACGTGTTCGACAACTTGATCGACAACGCGTGCAAGTACGTCGGGGACAGCCACCCGCCTCGCATCGCGGTGTGGGGAGAGCGGCGGGAAGGGCGAGTGACGTACTACGTTCGCGACAACGGCATCGGAATCGACCCGCGCCACATCAACCGCATCTTCCAGCTCTACCACCGGTCTCCCAACCAGACGGTGAACGGCGTGGACCAAGCGGGTCACGGCGTCGGGCTCGCGATCGTGAAGCGGATCGTCGAGCGGCACGGCGGAACGATCGCGGTCGAGAGCACCCCGCATCACGGCTCGACGTTCGCGGTCAGCTTCCCGGTCGAACCGGCGGAGGCGCACGCATGAGCGCCCCGAAGCCGACGCCCGTCCGCATCCTCGTCGTCGAAGACAATCCGCGCCACGCGGAGCTCATCCGGGACGAGCTCGAGGTCGAGATCCCGGGAGCCGAGGTGACGGTCGCCGAAGGCGTCGAGGACGCGCGGCGGGCCGTCGAGGGCCAATGCTTCGACCTGGTCATCCTGGACTTCCGGTTGCAGGACGGGGACGGCCTCGAGATCCTGCGCGAGTTCCGCGCCTCGCAGCGACGCGAGCCGATCGTCTTCGTGACGACGACCGCCGCGGCTTCGGTGGCGGTTCAGGCCATGAAGCTCGGCGCGGCGGACTACGTCGTGAAGGAGGAGGGCTACGTCTCCATCCTCCCGTTCGTCGTGCGCGACGTCCTCGAGCGGGTCCGCTTGCGCGACGAGCGCGCCGACCTCGAGCGCCGGCTCGAGCGGGCGGAGCACCTCGCGTCGCTGCACAAGCTCGCGGCGGGCATCGCGCACAACCTGAACAATCCGCTCACCACCGTGCGCACGTTCCTCGAGCTGCTGCCGTCGCGCTACGCGTCCGACGAGGAGTTCCGGACGAGCTACTACGAGCTCGTCCTGACCGAGGTGAAGCGCATCCGGGACCTCATCGGCAGCATGATGCGCGCGGTGACGATCGCCGAGGTCGAGGAGGGCGATCCCTGGAAGATCGGGGAGCTCGTGCGCGAGGTCGAGAGCTACGTGAAGCCGAGCCTGGCGGAGAAGGAGCTCCACCTGCGCTGCGATCAGGACTCCGACGTGCCGGCGTTGACGCGCGGCCGCGAGGCGATCAAGCAGGCGCTCATCATCCTGGTCGACAACGCGATCGCGTTCTCGCCGTTCCGCGGGACCGTCCACTTGCGGTCGCGCGTCGAGCGGGAGCCCGGAAGCGCGCGCGTCGTGCTCGAGGTCGCGGACGAGGGCCCCGGGGTGCCGCGCGAGCACCGGAAGCGGATCTTCGATCCGTTCTTCACGACGCGCCCGGGCGGCGTCGGCATCGGGCTCTTCGTCGCCCATTCGCTCGCGCGCGCGCAGGGCGGGAGCCTCGAGGTCGCGGACCGGGATGCGAACGGCGCGCTCTTCCGCCTGGCGCTGCCGCCGGTCACGAGCTGAGTCGGGGGAACCGCGGCGGCGTCGCCGGCGACGTCTCCGACGCGGCTACATCCGCAGCACGCCGACCCGTGTCTCCGCGGCGGGCGCGTTCGCCGCGGCGTCGAGCGCGAGGCCGAGCGCGGCGCGCGTGTCGAGCGGGTCGAGGATGCCGTCGTCCCAGAGGCGAGCCGTCGAGAATAGCGCCGCGCTCTCGCGCTCGAAGCGGTCGCGGATCGGCGCCTTGAACGCGTCCTCGTCCTCCGGCGACGCGGCCTCGCGACCGGACTGCCGGACCGTCCACAGCGTGCTGGCGGCCTGCTCGCCGCCCATCACCGAGATGCGCGCGTTCGGCCACAGGAAGAGGAAGCGCGGCGAGTAGGCGCGTCCGCACATCGCGTAATTCCCGGCGCCGTGCGACGCCCCGATCACGACCGTCAGCTTCGGGACGGCCGCCGTCGCGACCGCGTGCACCATCTTCGCGCCGTCCTTCGCGATCCCGCCGTGCTCGTACTGCTTGCCGACGATGAAGCCGGTGATGTTCTGCAGGAAGAGCAGCGGGATCCGGCGGATCGTGCAGAGCTCGATGAAGTGCGTCGCCTTCAGCGCCGACTCGGAGAAGAGCACGCCGTTGTTCGCGAGGATCCCGACCGTGTGACCGAAGAGGCGCGCGAAGCCTGTCACGAGCGTCGTGCCGAAGCGCGGCTTGAACTCGGCGAAGCGGGAGCCGTCCACCAAGCGGGCGATCACCTCGTGTACGTCGTACGATTGCCGCGGATCGCGCGGGAGGATGCCGTAGATCTCCTCCGGGTCGTACGCCGGCGCCTCCGCCGGCGCCGCGGCCGCCTCGGCGTGGGCCGGCTCGAGGCTCTCGAGGATCGTGCGCGTGAGCGCGAGCGCGTGCTGGTCGTCGTTCGCGAGGTGATCCGCGACGCCCGAGATCCGGGTGTGGACGTCGCCGCCGCCGAGCTCCTCGGCGGTCACGACCTCGCCGGTCGCCGCCCGCACGAGGGGCGGCCCGCCGAGGAAGATCGTCCCCTGGTTGGCGACGATGACGGCCTCGTCCGACATCGCCGGCACGTAGGCGCCGCCCGCCGTGCACGATCCCATCACGACCGCGACCTGCGGCACGCCGGCAGCGGACATGCGCGCCTGGTTGAAGAAGATCCGCCCGAAGTGGTCGCGATCGGGAAACACCTCGGACTGGAGCGGCAGGAACGCGCCGCCCGAATCGACGAGGTACACGCACGGCAGCCGATTCTCGAAGGCGATGTCCTGCGCGCGCAGGTGCTTCTTGACGGTGAGCGGGTAGTACGTTCCGCCTTTGACGGTCGCGTCGTTCGCGACGATCATCGTCTCGCGGCCGTGCACGCGTCCGATCCCGGTCACGATCCCGGCACTCGGCGCGTCGCCTCCGTACACGTCGTGCGCCGCGAGCGCGGAGATCTCGAGGAACGGGCTCCCCGGGTCGAGCAGCGCGTCGATGCGATCGCGGACGAGGAGCTTGCCGCGCTCGGTGTGGCGCCGGCGCGCCTCCGGCGATCCGCCCTGGCGGACGGCTTCGAGGAGCGCCCGCAGCTCGCCCGCGAGGCGGCGATGGTGCGCCGAGTTCTCGCGGAAGTCGGCGCGGTCCGTGCGGACCTTCGAGGCGAGGCGCTCCATGCTCGGGCGGGGATGCGGCGCGCGCGGACGCGCGGCTCAGAAGAACGGGCTCCGGCGCTCCCGCAGGCCGCGCTCGATCATCGACCGCATCTCGGACCGGACCCGCTCGACCAGCGCCCCGATCACGACGTCCTCGTCGTTCGGATTCCCGGTGAAGTGGAGCGGTTCGCCGACCCATACGTGGTACTTGACGGGCAGGGGGAAGAGCGCGAGCGGACCGAGGATCGGCAGCAGCGCCGGGATCGGTAGGGCGGGCGCGCCGACGAGGCGTCCCACGGCTTCGAGGTTCGCGATCGCCGGAAGCTGCTCCTCCGCGCCGACCACGACCGCCGGGACGATCGGCGCGTCGCTTGCAAGCGCGAGGCGCATGAACCCGAGCCCGAAGCGCTGCAGGCGGTAGCGCTTCGAGAACGGCTTGTTGAGCCCGCGAACCCCTTCCGGAAACGCGATCACCGCCTCGTCGCGGCGCAGGAGGTCGATGCAGTTCTTCGGCGTCCCGACGACCGAGCCGATGCGCGCGCCGATCGTGCTGACGTACGGCAGCGTCGTCATCCAGTACTCCGCCATGCCGCGCAGCATGCGCGGCGGCTCGCCTTCGAGGATCGAGCCGACCATGAGCATGGCGGCGTCGAACGGGAGCTGGCCGGAGTGGTTGGCGATGAGCAGCATGCGGCCCGACGGGAAGTTCTCGATCCCGTGCATCTCGACGCGGAAGTAGTAGCGGTAGAAGAGCGCCAGCAGCGTGAGGACGCGGCGCGACGTGTCCGGGCCGAACCCCCACGCGTCGTAGCCGTACTCGTTCAGCTCGGTCGGGATGCGCGCCAGCTTCGCGGCCATCTCGTCCTCGAGGTCGCGCACGGGACCGGGCGCGACGAGCGCGAGCGCGCCGAGAAGCAGGTCGAAGGCGTCGTCGACGAGCCCCTCGCTCCGCCTCGCGGACGCGAGCGGCTCCCGGCCGACGACCTTCAGGCGGCCGCTCGCTCTCTTTCCTCGCGCAGCTGCGCGAAGATGTCGTGCAGGCTCCACTTCGGCTTGAACCCCGTCGCCGCGACGAAGCGGCTGTCGCTTACGGTGCATGGATACTTGATGAAATCAATCGCGCCCGGAGGAAAGGGGTAGAGCCCGAGGTCGAAGAGCCGCCGGACGACCGGGCGGGCGATCTGCTCCGGCAGCGTGAGGGGCGTGCCGCCGGTCTGCTCGACCGCGACGTGCAGCGGCACCGCTCCCGGACCGGCGACGTTGAAGATGCCGCGCATCTTGCGCTCGAGCGTGAGCAGGATCGCGCGCGCGAGGTCCTCCTCGTGGATGAACTGCAGCATCGGGTCGAAGCCCATGAGCATCGGCACCCAGCGCAGGCGGAGGTAGCGGCCGATCGCGCTGTGCACCGAATCGCCGAGCGTGTTCACCGGGCGGAGGATCGCGGTGCGGACCTCGGGGTGCTGCCACAGGAAGGCCGAGCAGAGCGTGTCGACCTCGGCCAGGTCGCGTACCTCGGGATAGGTCCGGCTCACGTTCAGCGGGTGATCCTCGTCGACGTAGCTCGGGTTGTCCGGCAGCGCGCCGTAGGCGTAGGCGCTGGAGACGACGGTGAGCTGGCGCACGCCGTACGTCGCGCAGTACTCGAGCACGCGCTTGGTCCCGAGGAGGTTCACCTCGTGGCGCTGCTCGACGTCGAGGCGGAAGTGGCGGACGAACGCGAGGTGGATGACCGCGGTCGGGTGCTCGTGCCGGAACACGTCCTCGAACTTCTTCTTCATGAGGTCGAGGACGTAGACGCGGACGCGCGTCCCGTCGCTGAAGGCGAGCATCTCGTCGCGGTCGACGCCGCAGACGTCGTACTCGTCGGCGGCGAGCCGGGTGACGAGGCGCCCTTGGCCGCCGGAGATGCCGGTGATGAGCAGCTTCTCCACGGACGACCTCTATAGCGGTCGCCCGCGGTCGTCCCCAGGGGAGTCGACCGGCCGAGACGCGACCCTCCGGTCAGGCGACGGTGCGGACGCGCAGGAAGGTCGGCTCGGCGATCGAGTAGCGGGCCGGGGCCGAGCGCGTCGGCTCGGGCCGCGGCGCTTCCGCGCGCGCGCCGTCGATCCGCGCGACCACCGCCCCGTTCGGCTGCGGCCAGGTGCCGCGCCGGCTGCGCGCGCGGCCCACGTCGCTCATGTCGGCCAGGTCCGGCGTCGCGACCGGCGGCAGCGCGCCGCCGTGGCTCGCGCGATACGCGGCGAGGATCTCCGCGTGGCGCTGGGCCGGCTCGTCGCTCGGCTCGACCTTCACGCAGCGCGCCTGAGCACGCAGCTCCGGCCGGGAGAGCGCGCTCCGGACCGCGGCGCGGATGCCCTCGCTCGCGTTCGCGACGAAGAGCACGTTCCGCACGAGGCTTCCGAGCACCACCACTCCCGGACCGTCCGGCAGCTCCTCCACCAACCCCGGCCGAATCGTCTGCCACCCATCACGCGCCATCATCGCCCTCGAGCCCTGCCGGCTGGCTCCTAGCTCTCCGCGTGCCAGGCTCGAGGACCCGATTCGTCGAAGTTTCGGGCACGATTCGCGCTCATCTCGCGTCGAGCCGTCAAGGATGTGACACGCCGTCATGCCGGGCGGCGGGACAGCGCGGAATTCGGCTGCGCCGGGCGCTGCGAGTAGTCGAGGAAGCCGAGGCCCGATTTGCGCCCGAGCTGGCCCGCCAGGACCAGTCGCCGGAGGACCGGCGGGGGGGTGAACCGGGGCTCGCGGTACTCGTCGTACAGGTTCGACGCCATGTGAAAGACGACGTCGAGCCCGATGAAGTCGGCCAGCGCGAAAGGACCCATCGGGTGGCCGGCGCCGTTCATCATGGCCGTCTCGACGTCGGCGATCGACGCGGTCCCCTCCTGCCAGACGCGCATCGCGTCGAGCAGGTAGGGCACGAGGAGGCGGTTCACCACGAACCCGGTCGTGTCGGGCACCACGACCGGCGTCTTCCCGAGCGCGACGCAGAGCTCCTTCGCCGCGTCGACCACCCCGGGCTCGGTCGCGAGCGTGGACGCGACCTCGACGAGCTTCATGGCCGTCGCCGGATTGAAGAAGTGGAGCCCGATGAAGCGGCCGGGGCGCTTCGTCGCGATCGCCATCGCGGTGACCCCGAGCGTCGACGTGTTGGTCGCGAAGATCGTCGACGGCCCGCACAGCTCGTCGAGCCGGCGGAACGCCTCGATCTTGGTCGGCAGATCCTCGACGATCGACTCGACGACGAGATCGCAGCCGGCGAGGTCCGTCATGTCGCTGGACGTCGCGAGCTTTTCCATCGCTCCGCGATGCGCGTCCGGCGTCATGCGGCCCTTCTCCGCCTCCTTGGCGAAGCTGGCGTCGATCTTCTTCCGAACGCCGTCGACCGAGCCCGGCGTCATCTTCACGAGCGTCGTCGCGAGGCCGGCGCGCGCGGCGACCTGCGCGATCCCGAGACCCATCTGACCTGCGCCCAGGATCCCCAGCTTGTGGATGTTCGGCGTGCTCATCGGCGGTGCTCCTTCGGATGGAGGTTCGGCGCCCTGCGGGATGCGCGCGGGCTGCGGGCGCCGCTTCCCACGCGGCCCTCGCACACGAACATCCGGCGAAAACGCCTCGTCCGCCGCGCGGCGACGGGAGACGTCGTGCCTCGGGCGGAAGGCTTATAGGGTGCCGTTCGGGCGCGGGTCAACCGTGCAACCGCGCGGCGGCACAGGCGGTCTCCCCTTGCAGCGGCGCGCTTGCTAGGAGGTCAGCGTGCAGCGCGACAAGCCGTGGGTGATGCGGACGTACTCGGGCCACACGAGCGCCCGCGCCAGCAACGAGCTCTATCGGCTGAACCTCTCGAAGGGGCAGACGGGGCTCTCCGTCGCCTTCGATCTCCCCACCCAGACCGGCTACGACAGCGACGACCCGCTCGCGGCGGGCGAGGTCGGCAAGGTCGGCGTTCCGATCTGCCATCTCGGCGACATGGAGGCGCTCTTCGCCGGCATCCCGCTCGCCGAGATGAACACCTCCATGACGATCAACGGGACCGCGGCCTGGCTGCTCGCGCTCTACATTGCGGTCGCCGAGCGGCAGGGCGTCGACGCGCGGGCGCTTCAGGGCACGACCCAGAACGACATCGTGAAGGAGTACCTGTCGCGCGGAACCTACATCTTCCCGCCGGTTCCCAGCATGCGGATCACGGCCGACGTGATCTCGTACACGGTCAAGAACGTCCCGAAGTGGAACCCGACGAACGTCTGCAGCTACCACCTGCAGGAGGCCGGAGCGACGCCCGTCCAGGAGGTCGCGTACGCCCTCGCGACGGCGATCGCGATCCTCGACACGGTGCGCGCCTCGGGCGCGGTCAGCGAGGACGAGCTCGCCGACGTCGTCGGCCGCATCAGCTTCTTCTTGAACGCGGGCATCCGCTTCATCGAGGAGATCTGCAAGATCCGCGCGTTCGCGGGCCTCTGGGACGAGATCACGCGCGAGCGCTACCGGGTGCGCGATCCGAAGCTCCGTCGCTTCCGCTACGGCGTGCAGGTGAACTCGCTCGGCCTCACCGAGGCGCAGCCCGAGAACAACGTGACGCGCATCGTGCTCGAGGCGCTCGGCGTCACGCTCTCGAAGAACGCCCGCTGCCGCGCGCTGCAGCTTCCGGCGTGGAACGAGGCGCTCGGGCTCCCGCGGCCATGGGACCAGCAGTGGAGCCTTCGGATCCAGCAGATCCTCGCCTTCGAGACCGACATCCTCGAGTACGAGGACGTCTTCGACGGCAGCCCCGTGATCGAGCGCAAGGTCGGCGAGATCGCCGCGGCGGCGCGCGCCGAGCTCGACGAGGTGCTCGAGCAGGGCGGGATCGTTCCGGCGATCGACTCGGGCTGGGTCAAGCAGCGGCTCGTGCGCTCGCAATTCGAGCGCCTCCGGCGCATCGAGTCGGGCGGCCAGATCGTCGTCGGCCTGAACCGCTTCACCGAGGGCGAGCCGTCGCCGCTCGTCTCCGACGGAGCCGCCTCCATCCTCAAGGTGGACGAGGCCGCGGAGCGCGAGCAGATCGCCGCGTTGAAGGCGTTCCGCGCGCGTCGCAACGCCGCCGAGGCGGAGGCGGCCCTGCGCGGACTCCGCGACGTCGCGCGCGGCTCCGGAAACCTCGTGCCGGCTTCGATCCGGTGCGCGCACGCCGGCGTCACGACCGGCGAGTGGGCCGGCGCGCTGCGCGAGGTGTTCGGCGCGTACCGCGCGCCGACCGGCATCACCGCGGCCTCGCAGGCGACGAACGGCGGCGATCCCCGGCTCGACGACGTGCGCGCGCGGGTGCGCGCCGCGGCCGGGACGCTCGGGCACCCCGTCAAGGTGCTGATCGGGAAGCCCGGGCTCGACGGCCACTCCAACGGCGCCGAGCAGATCGCGCTCGCCTGCTCGAACGCGGGGATGGAAGTCATCTACGGCGGGATCCGGCTCACGCCGGCCGAGATCGTGGCGGCCGCGTGCGACGAGTCCGTGGACCTGGTCGGCCTCAGCATCCTCTCGGGCTCGCACCGGACGCTCGTCCCCGAGATCCTGCGCGGCCTCGCGCAGAACGGCGCGGACGACATCCCGGTCGTCGTCGGAGGGATCGTGCCGGACGAGGACGCCGTCGCCCTTCGGGCCGCAGGCGTGTCGCGCGTCTACACGCCCAAGGACTACGACGTCCTCGCGATCGTCGCCGACATGGCCGAGGTCGTCGCGCGCCGCTCCGCTTCCGCATGAACGCGACGTCCGCCTGACCCGGCGCGCGCCGCTCGCCTCGCTTTCGCATCTCTCACGCTACCGATCCGACGGGGGGAAACAGGATGGCCGATTCCGACGTCTCGCTCGCGGGCGCCCGCAAGGTCGCCGATCGCCTGCGCCGCGCCGTCGACGCCGCGCTCGCCGCGGGTCGCAAGCTCACCGACGGCGGGCGCGCGATCGACGACCACCAGCCTCACAGCGAGCGCCTCGCGTACCTCGCGACCGAGACCGCCGCGGTCGAGGCGCTGATCGCCTACGCCGGCGAGGCGTCCGCCGAGGACCCATTCGCCGCCGAATCGGCCGCGATCTTCACCGCGATGGTCGCGGCGCGCGCGCGCGCGCAGCTCGCCGACCACGCCGACCTGTTCGGCGTCGCGGGCTCGGTGCTCGACGAGACGCTCGGCGCGCCGGACGTCGGCGCGTTCGTGCGCGCCGGTCTCGCCGACGCGCGCATCGAGGCGCTCGGTGCGGACGTCGTGCGGCGGCGCGGGACGCCCGACGCCTGGCTCGCGAGCGACGTCGACCGCGCGACGCGCGAAGCCGTGCGCGCATTCGCGCGCGAGGAGGTCGCTCCGATCGCGCAGCGCATCCACCTCGGCGACGAGCTGGTCCCGGAGACGATCATCCAGAAGATGGCCGAGCTCGGCTTCTTCGGTCTGTCGGTCCCCGAGGAGTACGGCGGCCAGGGCATGGGCAACGTCGCCATGATCTTGACGACGGAGGAGCTCTCCGCCGCCTCGCTCGCGGCCGCGGGAAGCCTGATCACGCGTCCCGAGATCCTCACGAAGGCACTCCTCGCGGGCGGCAGCGAGGACCAGAAGCGGACCTGGCTGCCGCGCATCGCGGCCGGCGAGATCATGGTCGCGATCTCGGTGACGGAGCCCGACACCGGGTCCGACGTCGCGTCGGTCAAGGTCCGCGCCGAGCGCGGCGAGCAGGGCGGCGCTTCCGGCTGGTTCATCTCCGGGGCCAAGGCGTGGTGCACCTTCGCGGGTCGCGCGAACGCGATCGCCATGCTGACCCGCACCGATCCCGATCCGGCGCGCGGGGCGCGCGGCCTCTCGCTCTTCATCGTCCCGAAGGATTCGTTCCCGGGCCACGAGTTCACGATGCGCCAGCCGGGCGGCGGCACGATCGAGGGCAAGGCCGATCGGACCCCGGGCTATCGCGGGATGCACTCGTACACGATGCAGATCGATCGCTACTTCGTTCCGGCGGAGAACCTGGTCGGGAAGGAAGGGCAGGGCTTCTACCTCCAGATGAGCGGCTTCGCGGCCGGGCGCCTCCAGACTGGCGGGCGCGCGACCGGCGTCGCGCAGGCGGCGATCGAGGCGGCGGCCGCCTATGCGAGCGAGCGCTCGCAGTTCGGCCAGCCGATCGGGACGTACCCCCTCACGCGCTACAAGCTCGGCCGGATGGCGGTCGAAATCGCCGCGGCGCGCCAGCTCACATACCACGCCGCGCGCCTGTTCGATGAAGACGAGAAGCGCGCTCTGGAGCCCGCCATGGCGAAGCTCTTCGCATGCGACGTGGCGGTCCGGACGACCCAGGAGGCGCAGCTCCTACACGGAGGCTGGGGATTCGCCGAAGAATTCCCCGTATGCCGCTACGTCCTGGACGCGCTCGTCCTGCCCATCTTCGAAGGCGTGAAGCCGATCCTCGAGCTGAAGGTCATCGCGCGCAACCTGCTGCAGTAGCGGCGGATTCGTCCGAGCTACCGGTCCTCGGCAGCCTTCTCGCGATGCGGGCGCGCCCGCTCGAGTTCATCCGCGAGCGCGCCAGCGTTCAGGGCGACGTCGCGTCGTTCCGCCTCGGCCGACGGCCCTGCTTCCTCGTGACGTCGGACGAGGGCATCCGGACGATCCTGCACGAAGCGCACGCGAGCCTTCCGAAGAATCCGCACTACACCGACACGATGTCGGCCGTCCTCGGTGATGGGCTCATCACCAGCGACGGCGAGCTCCACCGTCGGCAGCGCCGTCTCGTGCAACCGGCTTTCCAGGGTCAGCACATGGACGGGTTCAGCCGGCGCATCGCACGTCTCGCCGCCGACCTCGCGGACTCGTGGGCGTCGAATGCCGAGAGCGGCGAGCCGGTCGACGCGTGTGCCGCGATGAACGAGCTGACCCTCGCGATCGTGCTGCAGGTGCTTTTCGGCGAGGACCACCCGGCGAACGCCACCTCGGCGATGCTCGAGGCGTTCGGCGAGCTGAACCGCCAGCTCAACGAGGACATCTTCGCGATCGCGAAGTTGCCGCGCTGGGTGCCGACGCCGCGGAACGACCGCTTCCGGCGCGCGCTGCGACGTCTCGACGACGCCGTCCTCACGTTGATCGCGCGCCGGCGACGAACGCCCGCCGCCGGTGACGACGTCATTTCGCTCCTCATCGCAGCGCGCGACGACGAGACGGGAGAGTCGATGACCGATCGCCTGCTCCGGGACGAGATCCTCACGATGATGGCCGCGGGCCACGAGACGTCGGCGGACGGGCTCGTCTGGACGCTCTCGCTGCTCGCGCACGAGCCGGCCGTCGCGGCGCGCGTCCGGGAGGAGGTCCGTGCGGGCTTGCGGGGCGGCCTGCCCGACCGCGACGCGGTCGCGCGGCTTCCCTACACCCGCATGGTGATCGAGGAAACCCTGCGGCTCTATCCGCCCGCGTACATGTTCGATCGCGTCGCCCGCGCGGACGTCGAGGTGGCCGGGATCCCCATCCCGGCGGGTGCGACCGTGTACCTCAGCCCCTACGTGACCCATCGCAAGCCCGAGTACTGGGACTCGCCGGACGCCGTGGATCCGGAGCGCTTCACGCGCGCTCGCGCCGCGGACCGGCCGCGCTTCGCGTACTTCCCGTTCGGGGCGGGGCCGCGCCAGTGCATCGGCGGCGGGTTCGCGATGCTCGAGATGCACATCGTGGTAGCGACCATCCTGCAGCGGTGGCGGCTCGACCCGGTGAGCCGCGAGATGCCCGCGCCGCGGCCGCACATCACGCTGCGCCCACCCGATCGTGTCCTGCTGCGCGTGCGGCCTGCCTGAGCGACGCGCGATGGAGCCGCGCGCCGCTCGGTTGCGTCAGCTCGCCGTCCCTTTCCACTCCTCCGGCGTGAGCGTACGCGACGACAGCGCGTGGATCTCGCCGGGAATCATGTCGCCGAGCGCCTCGTAGACCGCGCGCTGGCGCGCGACGCGGTCGAGGCCCGCGAAGCGCTGCGACACGACCAGGACGCGGTAGTGCCCCGCGCCGCCGCGCGCGCCCGCGTGCCCGCGGTGGAGCGCGCTCTCGTCCTCGATCTCGACGTGCAGCGCATCGAGACGCGCGCGCAGACGCGCGACGATCCCTTCGGTTCGCGTCATCGCAGCTCCGTCGACACCGTCTAGCACGAGGCCGGGTCAACTTGCCCGTCGCCCGGGCCGGGAATATAAGCGAGCGGGCGGTTCCGCCGGACGGTCCGGACGACTGGCCGCGGCCGAGACTGGACAAGGAACGGATGGCACAGCTCCACGGTGGTCAGATCGTCGCGCGCGCGCTCGCCAACGAAGGCGTGCAGTTCGTCTTCACGCTGTGCGGCGGCCACATCATGTCGATCTACGACGGGTGCATCGATCATGGCATCCGCGTGATCGACGTCCGGCACGAGCAGACCGCCGCGCACGCCGCCGACGGCTGGGGCCGCGTCACCGGCCAGCCCGGGGTCGCGATCGTCACCGCGGGCCCGGGTCTGACCGACGCCGTGACGGGGGTCGCGACCGCGCACCGCGCGAAGGCGCCCATGGTCATCATCGGTGGCCAGGCGCCGCGCGCATTCCAGGACATGGGCGGCCTGCAGGACATGAACCACGTCGAGCTCATGCGGCCGATCACGAAGTGGGCGGTCGCGGTGCCCGATTCGCGCCGGCTCGGCGAGTACGTGTCGACCGCTTTCCGCATCGCGACGACGAACGTGCCCGGCCCCGTGTTCCTCGAGATGCCGCTCGATTTCCTCTTCGACCAGGTCGAGGAGGAGCGCTGCGTCTTCCCGACGAAGTACCGCACCTCGGCCGGCATCGCGGCCGATCCCGACTACATCGATCGCGCGGTCGAGCTGCTGCGCAAGTGCGAGCGGCCGGTCTGCCTCGTGGGCAGCCAGTACTGGTGGTCGCGCCGTCGCGAGGCGTACCTGCCGTTCCTCGAGACGTTCGGGATGCCGACCTTCGTGAACGGCATGGCGCGCGGCTCGATTCCGCCCGGTCATCCCTACGGCATGACGCTCGCCCGGAAGGACGCCCTCAAGCGCGCCGACCTCGTCCTCATCTTCGGGACGCCGCTCGACTTCCGCCTGGGCTACGGCCGCCCGTCGCACATCGCGGCCGACGCGAAGCTCGTCCAGGTCGACCTCGACGGCTCGGAGATCGGCCGCAACCGCGCGATCGAGGTCGGCATCATCGGCGATACCGGCATGGTGATGGAGCAGATGACCGCGGTCGCGAAGCGGTCGGGCTTCCAGAAAGATCTCTACAAGTCCTGGACGGACGACATCCGCCGGATCGACCAGGAGAAGCGCGCGTCGCACGCCGGCGAGATGGAGTCGAACGCCGAGCCGATCAACCCGGTCCGGGCGTGCGCCGAGATCGACAAGATCCTCGACGACGACGCGATCGTCATCGGCGACGGCGGCGACTTCGTCGGCACGGCCGCGAACGTGCTCCGCATCCGGAAGCCCGGCCACTGGCTCGACGCGGGCCCGCTCGGGACGCTCGGCGCGGGCCCGGGGTTCGCGATGGCGGCCAAGCTCGCGCGTCCGAAGAGCAACGTGATCATCGTCTACGGCGACGGCTCGTTCGGCCTGCACGGCTTCGAGTTCGAGGCCATGTCGCGCCAGAAGATCGACGTCGTCGGCATCATCGGCAACGACGCGGCATGGCAGCAGATCAAGCGCGGCCAGGTCCAGCTCTACGGCCCCGACCGCGCGATCGCGTGCGGGCTCGACTACACGCGCTACGACCTCGCGGTCGAGGCGATGGGCTGCCACGGCGAGTGGGTCGAGAAGCCGGCGGACCTCCGCCCCGCTCTCGACCGCGCGCTCCGCGCCGGGAAGCCGGCCGTCGTCAACGTGAAGATCGGCTCGAGCGAGTTCCGCAAGGACGCGATCTCGGTCTAGCCATGGCCGCGCGCACCGCCGGCATCGTCGTCATCGGGAACGAGATCCTGTCCGGCAAGGTCGCGGACACGAACTCGCCCTGGCTCGCGCACGAGCTCCGGCAGCTCGGCGTCGAGCTCCGCCGCATCACGACGATCCCCGACGAGCTCGACGTCATCGCCGACACCGTGCGCGAGTTCTCGCGCGCGTTCGACCACGTCTTCACGTCGGGCGGCGTCGGTCCGACGCACGACGACGTCACGATGGAGGGCATCGCGCGCGGCTTCGACATGCGCGTCATCCGGCATCCCGAGCTCGAGGAGGGCCTGCGCCGGTTCTTGAAGGACAACGTGAACGAGGCGCACCTCAAGATGGCCGAGGTGCCCGAGGGCGCGGAGCTGCTGCACGACCCCGCGCTCGGCTTCCCGACGATCAAGCTCGCCAACGTCTACATCCTTCCGGGGATCCCGGAGATCCTGCGCAAGAAGTTCGAGGCCCTGCGAGAGCGCTTCGTCGAGGAGCCCTACTACCTGCGCGTGATCTACACGCGGCACAGCGAGAGCATGATCGCGGCGTCGCTCCACCAGGCGCTCGCCGAGTTTCCGGATCTTCTCCTCGGCAGCTATCCGAAGATCGGGGACGCGGAATACCTGGTGAAGCTCACGATGGAGTCGAAGGACGTCGACTACGTGCAGCGCGCATTCGATCGTCTGGTGGCGTTGTTGCCCGCCGGCTCGATCGTGCGTACCGAGTAGCGCAGGCCGGCGAGCCGAGGCGGCGCGCCGGCGCGGTACCGATCGGACGAAGGAGGAGGAGGTCGTGGAGATGTGGCAGGTGGGTCAGCGAGCGATGCAACGGCGAGCGCGGCGGTGGACGGCCGCGATCGTGATCGGCGCGCTGGTGACGGCGCTCGGGGCGCCGGCGTCCGCGCGTGCGGAAACGCGGAGTCTCGGCGAGAACTACGGGCTCGGCCTGATCGCGGGGCTCGGGACGATCGTCTACTTCCCGTTGAAGATGGTGTACTCCACCATCGGTGGCCTCGTGGGAGGCCTCACGTTTCTCGTGACGCTCGGGGACGAGTCGACGGCGAACGCCGTCTGGCAGCCCACGCTCGGCGGCTCGTACGTCTTGACGCCGGACATGATCGCAGGGCAGGACTCGGTGGAATTCGTCGGCGGCCCGCCGTCGGGAGAGAAGACCCGACCGTCGCGTGGTCAGTGGCCCGAGTGAGGGCCGCCTCCGCGCATCGCGCCGCCGTTGCCGCCTGGCCGAACCCGGGAGAAAGGACGCTTCGACGATGAGTGCACGCAACATCGCGATCGCGGTCGTAGTGCTCGTCCTGTTGGCGTTGGGATACTTCTACGTGAAGTTCCGCGGCGTGCAGCAGCAGGCGGTGAAGTGGGAGGGGCCGGTCCCCGAGATCACCTCGGAGAACATCCAGAAGGACGGCGACGTCACGAAGGTCGAGATGTCGTCGCGCATCGACGCGCCGGTCGACGCGGTGTTCGCGACGTTCCTCACGCCCGAGAAGGCGGAAGGGCGCGTTCCCGAGATCAAGAAGGCGACGGTCGTGTCGGGAGACGACAAGAAGAAGCAGGTCGAGTTCCACATCACGACGCTCGGCCAGCTCCAGGTCTTCACGGTCGACCTCACCTACGACAAGCCCGGCAGCACGGTGGGCATCAAGACGGTCGAGGGGGCGATCGACATCGACGGCAAGTACAAGCTCACGCCCTCGCCCGACGGGAAGCGCACGCTCGTCCAGTACACGGCGACCCAGCGCAACAAGCTTCCGCTCCCCGTTCCGCAGGACGTCGAGCGCAGCGCGATCAAGGAGCAGTTCGCGAACCTCATGAAGGCGATCAAGAAGACCCTCGCCGACGAGGGCAAGATCGTCTCGTGGCTCGAGTCGCCGCTGCGCGCGGCGGCGTGACTTTTGGCCGCGCCGCCGCGCGGCGCCGACTGGCGCTTCGCGGGCGCCGCGACGCCGGGACGGCAGGCACCCGCGCTCGGGCTCCCGGAGGTGGCGTTCGCGGGGCGATCGAACGTCGGTAAGTCGTCGCTCATCAACCGGCTGACGCGCGCCGCGGGGCTGGCGCGCACCAGCCGGACCCCGGGCCGGACGCAGCAGATCAACGTGTTCGCGGGCCGCGACGAGATCGCGTTCGCCGATCTTCCCGGCTATGGGTTCGCGCGCGTTCCGCAAGCGGTACGCTCTTCGTGGAAGGGCCTCGTCGAGGGATATCTCGCGAGCCGCCGGGAGCTCCGCGCCGTCGTCGTGATCGTCGACGCGCGCCGGGGCATCCAGCGCGACGACGCCGATCTGCTCGCGTACCTCGCGGCCGCTGGCCGTCCGGCGGTCCTCGTGGCGAACAAGATCGACAAGCTGAAGCAGGGCGAGCGCGTGCGCGCGCTCGCCGCCATGCGGCGCGAGTGCGCGGACGTCATCGCGTTCTCCGCGGTCACCGGAGAAGGCGAGCGCGAGCTCTGGTCGCGATTGGCCCGCGCCGGCGCCCTCGGCTAGTGTCCCGGCGATGGCGGGCCCAGCGCGTGAGCTGCAGCGCCGGCGCGCGCCGGCCGTCCCGGCCGAGCGCCCGATCGGCGTCTTCGACTCGGGCATCGGCGGGCTCACCGTGCTGCAGCAGCTGTCCGCGGTCCTGCCGCGCGAGCAGCTCATCTACCTCGGAGACACCGCGCGCCTCCCCTACGGGCCGAAGTCGCGCGAGACCGTCACCGCCTTCGCGGCCGAGTGCGGCGACTTCCTCGCCGATCGCGGCGTCAAGCTGATCGTCGTCGCCTGCAACACGACCTCAGCCGTCGCGCTCGACGCCCTGCGCGAGCGCTATCCCGTCCCGGTGCTCGGGGTGATCGCCCCGGGCGCGCGCGCGGCTCTGCGCGCGACGCGGCGCGGGCGGATCGGCGTGATCGGCACCGAGACCACGATCGCGAGCGGAGCTTACGAGCGCGAGCTCCGGGCGATCGAGCCCGACGTCGAGATCTTCACCCGCGCGTGCCCGCTGTTCGTGCCGCTCGCGGAGGAGGGCTGGGTCGACAACGACGTCGCGCGTCGCACCGCCGCGCTGTACCTCGCGAGCCTCAAGCGAAGCGGCATCGACACCCTCATCCTCGGCTGCACGCACTACCCCCTGCTGCGGCCGGCGATCGAGGACTTCATGGGGCCGCGCGTCCGGATCGTGGACTCGGCCGAGGAGACCGCGCGCGAGGTCCGGCGACTCCTTCGCGAGTCGCGCGGGCTGCGCGCGCGCGGCCGCGGATCCGCGAGCTTCTTCGTGACCGACACGGTGCAGCGTTTCGTCCGGGTCGGCGAGCAGTTCTACGGAGCGAGCGTCGCCTCGGCCGTTCGCCTGGTCCTGCCGGGCGAGGCGGGCGCCGCGCCGCGCCGCCGCCGCCGCGCCGCCTTTTGAGGACGGAGCGCCTTTCGGTTAGGGTCACCCGTTCGCGGAATGCGCCGCCCGCTCGCCGTTCGGTGGGCGGCCGCGGCGCGCTGCGTCGCGAGAAGAGCTCGTCCTCATGCTGGGCGGAATCGTCAGGAAAGTCATCGGCACCAAGAACGACCGTGAGCTGAAACGGCTCTGGCCGCTCGTCTACGAGATCAACGCGCTCGAGGAGGAGGTCGCCGCGCTGAGCGACGAGGAGCTCCGCGGGCGGACCGCCGAGTTCCGCGAGCGGCTCGATCAGGGCGCCGAGGTCGACGACCTCCTCGTGCCTGCGTTCGCGACCGCGCGCGAGGCGGCGAAGCGCGTCGTCGGGATGCGTCCGTTCGACGTGCAGCTCATCGGCGGCATGGTGCTGCACCACGGCAAGATCGCGGAGATGAAGACCGGCGAGGGCAAGACCCTCGTCGCGACGCTGCCTGCGTATCTCAACGCGCTGACCGGACGCGGCGTGCACGTCGTCACCGTGAACGACTACCTCGCCCGGCGCGACGCCGAGTGGATGGGCCGCGTCTATCGCTTCCTCGGTCTCGAGGTCGGCGTGGTCGTGCACGGCATCGACGACGCGACCCGGAAGCAGGCCTACCAGGCCGACATCACCTACGGTCAGAACAACGAATTCGGCTTCGACTACCTGCGCGACAACATGAAGTTCGCGCTCGAGGACTACGTCCAGCGCGACCTGAACTACGCGATCGTCGACGAGGTCGACTCGATCCTCATCGACGAGGCCCGGACGCCCCTCATCATCTCCGGGCCCGCCGAGGAGTCGACGGACAAGTACCGGATCATCAACGGGATCATCCCGCGCCTCCAGCGCGGGCGGAAGGTGGAGAAGGGCGAGGAGGAGGAGGGCGACTACGCGGTCGACGAGAAGACCCGCGCCGTGATCCTGACCGAGCAGGGCGTTGCCCACGCCGAGGAGCTCCTCGGCATCGACAACCTCTACGACCCGCGCCAGATCGACACGCTCCACCACGTGACCCAGGGGCTGCGCGCGCACGCGCTCTTCAAGCGCGACATCGATTACGTCGTGAACGACGGCGAGGTCATCATCGTCGACGAGTTCACCGGGCGCATGATGCCGGGTCGCCGGTGGTCGGACGGCCTCCACCAGGCGGTCGAGGCGAAGGAAGGCCTCAAGGTCCAGAACGAGAACCAGACGCTCGCGACGATCACGTTCCAGAACTACTTCCGCATGTACAAGAAGCTCGCGGGCATGACCGGCACCGCGGACACCGAGTCGATCGAGTTCAAGAAGATCTACAACCTCGACGTGATGGTGATCCCGACGCACCGGCCGATGGTCCGCGACGACCATCCCGACGTCGTCTACAAGACGGAGCGCGAGAAGTTCGAGGCGGTGATCGAGGACATCGAGGAGTGTCACGAGCGCGGTCAGCCGGTCCTCGTCGGCACGATCTCGATCGAGAAGTCCGAGCACCTGTCCGGGCTGCTGAAGCGCCGCGGCATCCGCCATCACGTGCTGAACGCGAAGCATCACGAGCGCGAAGCCGAGATCATCGCGCAGGCGGGGCGCTTCGAGGCGGTCACGATCTCGACGAACATGGCCGGCCGTGGAACGGACATCGTCCTCGGCGGGAATCCCGAGAGCCTCGCCGCGAGCGAGGTCGGCACGCGCGATCCCGACGACCCCGACTTCCAGGCGGCGCTCGAGAAGTACCGCGAGACGTGCGCCGCGGAGCGGGAGCAGGTGGTGGAGGCCGGCGGCCTCCACATCGTCGGCACCGAGCGCCACGAGTCGCGTCGGATCGACAACCAGCTCCGGGGCCGCTCGGGCCGTCAAGGTGACCCGGGATCGTCGCGCTTCTACCTCTCGCTCGAGGACGACCTCCTGCGCATCTTCGGCGCCGAGCGCATCCAGGGCCTCATGGAGCGCCTCGGCATGGAGGAAGGCGTCCCGATCGAGCACCGCATGATCACGCGCGCGGTCGCGAACGCGCAGTCGAAGGTCGAAGGCCACAACTTCGACATCCGCAAGCACCTCCTCGAGTACGACGACGTCATGAACAAGCAGCGCGAGGTGATCTACCACCGGCGCCGCGAGGCGCTCGGCGGCGAGAACCTGCGCGAGGACGTGCTCGAGATGATCGAGGACGTCGCCGACTCGGTCGTGAGCGAGGCGGTCGACGGCGAGCGCGCGCCGTCGGAGTGGGACTGGTCGTCGATCTCGACCGCGGTCGCGGAGCGCTTCGCGCTGCCGCTGGAGCTCGACGACGACGAGCGCGCCGGCATGACGCCGGAACACCTGCGCGAGCGCATCGCCGATATGGCGACCCAGGCGTACGAGGAGCGCGAGCGCGCCTTCGGCGAGCCCGTGATGCGGCACCTCGAGAAGGTCATCCTGCTGCAGACCATCGACCAGCAGTGGAAGGACCACCTGCTCAACATGGATCGCCTGAAGGAGGGCATCGGCCTGCGCGGCTACGCGCAGCAGAACCCGCTGCAGGCCTACCAGAAGGAGGGCTTCGAGCTCTTCGGCGAGATGATCGCGCGCATCGACACGGAGTCGGTGCGGAAGCTCTTCACCGTGCAGCTCGTGCGCGAGGACGACGTTCAGCACATCGAGCAGCAGCGCCAGCGCCCGCAGACCATGACGCTGAGCCACGGCGCGGTAACCGAGGCGGCGCCGGCAGCGAACAAGGCGTCCGCGAACGGCGACAAGACCGGCCGGAACGACCCGTGCCCGTGCGGCAGCGGGAAGAAGTACAAGAAGTGTCACGGGAAGTGACGGCCTCCTAGCGGCTGCCGTCCGACCCGACGGGACGACGAAAAAAGCCGGGCGCGCCCACGCGGCGCGGCCCGGCCTTTTCGCGGTGAAAGCAGCGCGGCCTACTTCTTGGGCGCTCCGAGCACCGAGTCCTTGAACACCTTGGCGACGGTGAATCCCACCTTCTTCCGCGCGGGGATCTTGATCGCCTCGCCGGTCTGCGGGTTCCGGCCCATGCGCGCCTTCATCTTGCGCAGTCGCAGGATCCCGAGGCCGGGGATCTTCACGGGATCGCCCTTCTTGATCGACTTCTGCGCGATGTCGACGAGCGACAGGAGAACCTGATCGGCCTGCTTCTTCGAGATCTGTCCCGCGTCCGCCAGCTTTCCAAGGAGTTCCGACTTCGTCATACGCACCCCCCTCCAGGAGAAGAAATCAACGATCGCCAACCGGGCGGGCTGTCTTACGAAAGCGATCCCGGAGTGTCAAGGTGAAGAGCGAGCGAGAAGTGAAAAAACCCGCGCCCAGAGCGGGTGCGGACGCGGTCGCCGTCGCGCGAGGATGCGTCGAAGTCGCCGCCGCGCTCGTGCGCGACAGGGAGACGCGAGGCGAAGCGTGTCGCGCGTCGACACGGCGCACTCGCCGACGCGCCCTCGCGACGCGACGCGCGCGTCACGAACGCCGGCGCGCGATCTCCGCGTCGAGCGGCTCGATCTCGTGTGCGAAGAGCACCAGCTTCTCGCCGCTGTCGAAGCCGACGGTGACGAGCTGGCGTCCGAGATTCTCCCGCGCCGAGAGGATCGTCCCTTCCGTCGCGCGGCCCAGCACGCCGCGCTGGTGCGCGATCGGTCGGGTTGACCGGCACCGACGACCGGGAGCAAATTCCAAATCCATGGGAGACCTCCTTTCCGAATCCTCGGCAGCATTTCTCGTGCCGCGGACCGCGGCGCGATCCCTCGCCACCGATCGGTCTCTCCTTCTCCCGCAAAGACGGACGAGCGCCCGGGTTCTTGCACGGATTCCTGCGACGGACGTGAAGACGGCGTCCGCGTGACGGCCGCCGGCGAGAAGGCGCGCCCGGCAGCCGCGCCCGACGCATCGGGAGGCGGGCGCGGCGCATTCGCGGTTCGCGGCGCGATCGAAGGGTTCTACGGCACGCCGTTCTCGTGGGAGGAGCGCGAGCGGCTCGTGCGCTTCATCGCGGCGCGCGGGATGAACGCCTACGTCTACGCACCGAAGAACGACCCGCTCCACCGGGAGCGCTGGCGCGACCCGTACGACGCCGGCGAGCTCGCGGCATTCGCCAGCCTCGCGCGCACCGCCGGCGAGTGCGGCGTGCGGCTCGTCTACGCGATCGCCCCGGGTCTGACGTACGACGCGTCGGACGCCAGGGAGTTCGAGAGGCTCGACGCGAAGCTGCGACAGCTCATCGACGCCGGCGCGGGCGGGATCGCTCTCCTCTTCGACGACATCGCGGCCGACTCCTCGGCCGTCGATCCCGAGCTGCAGGCGGAGCTCGTCGCGCGGACGCGAGCCCGCGTCGCCGAGATCGCGCCGGCGGCCGCCTTCTGGTTCATCGGCAACTACTACGCCGGAACCGCGCCCGAGCTCGACGCGGGCGGGGGAATCTTCGCCGCAATCTACGGTCGCCCGCCGCGCGCCTACTTCGACGCCTACGCGGCGCGCGTTCCCGCGGACGTCCCGATCCTCTGGACGGGTCCGGCCGTCTTCTCCGCGCGCATCACGCGCGACGACGCGCTCGGCTTCCGCGATCTCGTGCGCCGGCCCGTCATCGCATGGGACAACTATCCGGTGAACGACGCGCTGCCGTGGAACCTCTTCCTCGGCCCGTACGTCGGTCGCGACGCGGCGCTCGCGGACGCGCTCGACGGCATCGTCGTCAACCTGATGGGCCAGCCGGCGGCGTCGCGCATCGCGCTCGCGACGATCGCGCGCTACCTCGCCGCGCCGAGCGCCTACGACCCAGAGCGCGCGTTCGCCGACGCCGTCAGGGAGATCGCCCCGACCGCACACGAGGCGTTCGCGCGCTTCGCCGACCATCACCGCGGCCACCCCGTGCTCGCGGCCGGGGAAGGAGCGGGCGAGCTCGCGCGCCTCGCCGATGCGGCGCTCGGCCGCGCGCCAGCGGATCCGGAGCGTCTCGCGGAGCTCGCTCGGCACCTGGACGAGCTGTCGGATTGCGCGTCGCGGCTCGCGCTCTCGCTCGACGACGCGGACCTGTGGCGCGAGGTCGAGCCGTGGAGCGCCAAGCTCGGCGATCTGGCGCGCGCCGCGCGTGCCGGTCTCGACGCGCTCGCCGGCGTGCGGAGCCCCGAGGAATTCCGCGCGCTGCGCGCCGCCGCGGAGGCGCGCCCGCATCGCGTCGCGTGCACGCGGCTTCCCGACGCTCTCCGCCCGTTCGCCGTCGGCGGCGGGGAAGGGGTCGATCGGTTCGCGGATCTGTTCGCCGCGATCGAGCGCGCGCTCGGCTGAGCTGCCGTTCGCTCAGGGCGGCGCTTCGCTCAGGAGGGCGCTTCGACGGCGGTCACGTACGCCCGGATGCGGTTCGCGTTCGCGCCGAGGTCGCCACGGCCGTCGCGCGACTTCGATCGCATGTCGATGCGCGAGCCGCCACCGTCGGGACGGACCCGAATGACGACGTCGTCGTGGAAGCCGAATACCTTCGACGTCGCGACCGCTTCGATGGTGCCCGTCGTCGGATCGGCCGCGACGATCTCCCACGACGGCATCGCCTCCGCGGTTCGCCGCGCGCGCGCGAACGCCTGGTCGGGAGCCACCGGCAGCCGGGCGGGACGGAGATCGGCGCAGCACGCCCGCTGCTGCGTGGCGAAGTCGGACGGATAGCCCATGTCGCGTCCGGAGTTGGCCGACGCGAGCGCCGCCTGGCGATAAGCCGGCGGATCGTCGAGGTCGGTCGTGAAGTCGTTGATCGCCGGCGCGCCGCGACCCGCCGATGCGGTCAGCACGAACACGAGCGCCCCCACGACCGCGATCACCCTTCCGGCGCCGAACCCGCGCCCGCGGACGGCCGCCACGATCGCCGCGATGGTCGCCACGATCGCGAGGAGCCCGCCGAGCGCGTAGAGGCCGAAGCCCGCCAGGCCCGGCACCAGCCGGAGCCACGCGAGCAGCGGCCCCGCGACCATGAGCCCGACCGCGATGAGCCCGAGCGTGTCGACGAACGTCCGCCGCGGCCGCTCGGGACTCATCGACTCGCCCTCCGCTGCGGATGCGACATGCGATCGCCCTCCCTGGCGCGGTCGAGGCGCGCTCGACCGCGGCGCGCCGTTATCGCCGCTTTCCTGCTCGCCGGCAAGGCGGGGGCGCGGCGCTAGGAGCGAACATTCATCGGGTCGAGCTTCGCGCGCAGCAGGTCGTTCACCGCCTGAGGGTTCGCCCTGCCGGCGGTCGCCTTCATCACCTGCCCGACGAAGAAGCCGAAGAGCTTGTCCTTGCCCGAGCGGTACTCGGCGACCTTGTCGGCATGCTGCGCGAGGACGGCTTCGACGGCCTGGCCGATCGCGCCCGTGTCCGTCACCTGGACGAGGCCCTTCTTCTCCACGATGTCGGCGGGCGCCGCGCCGGTCGCGACCATCTCCTCGAAGACCGTCTTCGCGATCTTGCCGCTGATCGTCGCGTCGTCGACGAGGGCGACGAGCCGGGCGAGCGATTCGGGCCGGACCGGCCAGTCGCGGATGACGAGCGCGTCGTCGAGGCGGCGCTCGCGGACGAGGCGGAGCACGTCGCCCATGACCCAGTTCGCGATCGCCTTCGGGTTCCGGTGCTCGCGCACCGCGCTCTCGAAGTAGTCGGCGAGGTCGCGGCGCGCTGTCAGGACCTCGGCGTCGTAGGGCGGGATGCCGTACTCGCCGACGAAGCGCTGCCGGCGCGCAGCCGGAAGCTCGGGCAGGCTCGAGCGCAGCTCGTCGACCCACGCCGGGTCGACGTGCAGCGGCGGCAGGTCGGGCTCGGGGAAGTAGCGGTAGTCGTGCGCGTGCTCCTTCGACCGCATGGAGAACGTCTGCGCGCGGTCGGCGTCCCAGAGCCGCGTCTCCTGCACGACCCGCTCGCCGCTTTCGACGAGCGCGATCTGGCGGTGGATCTCGCTCTCGATCGCGCGCTCGACGTTCCGGAACGAGTTCATGTTCTTGATCTCGGTGCGCGTCCCGAGCTCCGTCGACCCGCGCGGCCGGATCGAGACGTTGGCGTCGCAGCGGAAGCTCCCTTCCTCCATGTTGCCGTCGCACACGTGAATGTACTGCAGGATCGCGCGCAGGGAGCGCAGGTAGGCCGCCGCGTCCGCCGGCGATTCGATGTCGGGCTCGCTCACGATCTCCATCAGCGGGACGCCGGCGCGATTCAGATCGACGAGCGAGTGCTGATCGTGCGCGTCGTGGATGTTCTTGCCGGCGTCCTCCTCCATGTGGATGCGCGTCAAGCGGATGCGCTTCGTGCCGGCCGGCGTCTCGATCTCGACCGCGCCGTGCACGGCGAGCGGCGCCTCGTACATGCTGATCTGGTACCCCTTCGGGAGGTCGGGGTAGAAGTAGTTCTTCCGCGCCCAGCGCGCGGTGGGCGGGATCTCGCAGCCGGTCGCGAGCGCGCTCTTGACGGCGAACTCGAGCGCTCGCCGGTTCAGCACCGGGAGGACTCCCGGCATCCCCATGCAGACCGGACAGGTGTGCGCGTTCGGCGACGCGCCGAACTTCGCGGAGCACGCGCAGAACAGCTTCGACTCGGTGAGCATCTGCGCGTGCACCTCGAGCCCGATGACCGGCTCCCACTTCCCGTAGTCGCGCTTCTCTTCCATCGCTCGCTCGTTCGCCGCTTCGCTGGCGGATCGCATCCTCGTCCGGTTACGCCGGCGCCGGCTCGGGCGGCCGGCGGAGGTGCCACTCCGTCGCCCGCTGGTACGCGTCGCCCGCCCGCAGCGCGACGTCCTCGCCGAACGCCGGCGCGATCAGCTGGAGGCCGATCGGCATCCCGGCCGCGTCGAAGCCGCAGGGCACGACCAGAGCCGTGAGGCCGGCCAGGTTCACCGAGATCGTGAGCACGTCGGAGAGGTACATCTGGAGCGGGTCGGACGTCTTCTCGCCGAGGCGGAACGCCGTCGTCGGGGCGGTCGGGGTCGCGATCAGGTCGCAGCGCTCGAACGCCGCGCGGAAGTCCTGGCGGATGAGCGTCCGCACCTTCTGCGCCTTCAGGTAGTACGCGTCGTAGTAGCCGGCGGAGAGCGCGTAGGTGCCGAGGAGGATGCGACGCTTCACCTCCGCGCCGAAGCCCGCGTCGCGGGTGCGGCGGTACATCTCGCCGAGGTTGTCGCTCGGCGCTTCCTCGCGCAGCCCGTACTTGACGCCGTCGTAGCGCGCCAGATTCGACGAGGCCTCCGCCGGGGCGATCAGGTAGTACGTCGCGACCGCGTACTGGGTGTGCGGGAGCGAGACCTCGACCGGGACGGCGCCGAGCGCGCGCAGCTGCTCGGTCGCCGCGCGCACCGCCCGCTCGACGTCGGGCTCCATGCCGGCGACGAAGTACTCGCGCGGGATCCCGACGCGGAGCCCGCGCACGTCGCCGGTCAGGGCGGCGGCGTAGTCGGGGACCGGGCGCGGCACGGACGTCGAGTCGCGCGGGTCGTGTCCCGCGATCACGCCGAGCACGTCGGCGACGTCGCGGACGGTGCGCGCGAACGGGCCGACCTGGTCGAGCGACGACGCGTACGCGATGACGCCGTAGCGCGACACGCGACCGTACGTCGGCTTCATGCCGCAGACGCCGCAGTAGCTCGCGGGCAGCCGGATCGAGCCGCCGGTGTCGGTGCCGAGCGCGGCCAGGCACTCGCCGGCCGCGACCGCCGCCGCCGAGCCGCCGGACGAGCCGCCCGGGACGCGCTCGGGATCCCACGGGTTCCGGCTCGGCCCGAACGCGGAGTTCTCGGTCGACGATCCCATCGCGAACTCGTCCAGGTTCGCCTTTCCGACGAGGACCGCGCCGGCGCGCGCGAGCCGCTCGGTCGCGTCGGCGTCGTAGGGCGGGACGAAGCCGTCGAGGATGCGGGAGCCGCACGTGGTCGCGATGCCGCGCGTCGCGAAGATGTCCTTCAGCACGATCGGGATGCCGAGGAGGGGGCCGCGCTCGCCGCGGGCGAGGCGCTCGTCGGCCGCGGCGGCGTCGGCGAGCGCGCGCTCCTCGGTGACGGTCAGCAGCGCACGCAGGCGCGGCTCGAGCGCGGCGATGCGATCGAGGAACGCGCGCGCGACGTCGCGCGCGCTCGCCTCGCGACGCTCGAGCGCCGAGCGGACCTCGGCGATCGTGGAAGCCGTCGGGTCGGTCACGCGCTGGTCACCCGATGCTCATTCGATGATCTTGGGCACGCGCAGGAAGGTGCGATCGCGATCCGGTGCGTTCCGGACCATGTCTTCCGGCACCTCGGGGTTGGCGGCGACGTCGTCCCGAAGGGGCGTCGGCAGGTCGACGACGTGGGCGGTCGCCTCGACGTCGCGCGTGTCGAGCGAGTCGAGCTTCGCGACGTAGCCGAGGATCGAGTCGAGATCCCGCCGTAGGCTCTCGGCCTCTTCGGGCGCGAGGCCGAGGCGCGCCAGCAGCGCGATGTGCTGCACGTCTTCCAGGGAGACCGGCATTTGTTATGTCGTTACCAGCGCGGGCGCGCACCGGCAATTTTCCCGGCACGACGAACGTCGAGCGCCGGGAGTCGCCCGGGCCCCCGCCTCCGCCGCCCGATCGAAATGCAGACAGAGGGAATCGAAGCCATGAGCGAGACCCGATCCGGTCGCGCGGCGAGCGTCGCGCTCGCCGCCGCCCTGCTGCTCGTCCTCGCCGTCGCGAACGCGCTCGCGGTCGCGAAGCTGACCGCCCCCGACGTGGCGCCCGCGCTGGCCGACGGGCTCGAGCGCATCCGCGGCGGCGACTTCGTCGGCGCCGCGGGCGCGGCCTGGGGCGCCGGAGCGCTGCCATGGCTCGCGATCGTCGTGCTCGGGCCGCTCGTCGTCGCCGTCGTGCTCGCCCTCGCCGGCGGGCCGCGCGTCGCCGCCGACGCGGCCGACCGCTCGGCGCCCCGGTCGTCCGCGGAGGTGGGAGACGGCCGTCGCGCCCGCCCTCGCGCGGCGACCCAGGCGAAGGACGAGCGTCCCGCGCCGCCCGTCGTGGCGGCGCCTTCGCCGGCGCCGGCGCTCCGTCTCCTCGCCGCGCTCCAGGAGGACGCGCGCCTCCTCGACTTCGTGCGCGAGGACATCGCCGGCTACAGCGACGACCAGGTCGGGAGCGCCGTGCGCGGCATCCACGCCGCGCTCCGGAAGGCGATCGACTCGCGCATGGCGCTCGAGCCCATCCTGTCCGGCGACGACGGCGATCCGATCGAGGTCCCCGCCGGCTTCGATCCGGCCTCGATCCGCGTCACCGGAAGCCCATCGGGCCCGCCGCCCTATCGCGGCGTGCTGCGGCACGGCGGCTGGCGCGCGCGCGACCCGCGGCTTCCGATGCCGACCGAGGGCAGCGACCCGACGATCCTCATGCCGGCCGAGGTCGAGGTGGGATGAAGCGCAGCGCCCCGCCGGCGCGTGCGGACGCCCGCTACGTCGTCGGCATCGACCTCGGCACGACGAACTGCGCTCTCGCGTACGCCGACACGAGCGAGCCGGCGGCGGCCGGCGAGCTGCCGCCGATCCGGGTGTTCGGGATCCCGCAGCTCACGGCACCGGGCACGGTGGAGGAGCGCTCGCTTCTCCCGTCGTTTCTCTACTTGCCACGCGCCGGGGAGGTGCCGCCCGAATCCCTTCGACTGCCGTGGGGCGCAGCCGACGGCGTCGTCGGCGCTCTCGCCGCGCGGCGCGCCGCGGAGGTGCCGGCGCAAGTGGTCTCGTCGGCGAAGTCGTGGCTCTGCCATCCCGGCGTCGATCGCCTGGCGCGCATCCTGCCTTGGGCGGGGGTCGGCGAGGCCGCCGCGGAAGCGCCCGAGCCGGCGCTCCGGCGATCCCCGGTCGAAGCCTCGACGGCCTACCTCGCCCACCTGCGCGACGCGTGGAACGCGGCGCACACCGCCGATGGGCCCGACGCCCGGCTCGAGCGCCAGGAGATCTATTTGACGGTGCCGGCGTCGTTCGACGCGGCGGCGCGCGAGCTCACGCAGCGCGCGGCCGCCGAGGCGGGCCTCGAGAACCTGCACCTGCTCGAGGAGCCGCAGGCGGCGGTCTACGCCTGGGTCGAGGCGAGCGGCGACGCCTGGCGGCGCGAGGTGAAGCCCGGCGACGTCTTGCTCGTCTGCGACGTCGGCGGCGGCACGACCGATCTGAGCCTCGTCCTCGTGGCGGAGGAGAACGGCGAGCTCACGCTCCGGCGGATCGCGGTCGGAGACCACGTCCTCCTCGGCGGCGACAACATGGACCTGGCACTCGCCGTCCACGTGCGCGCACGCCTCGCGCGCTCGGGGACGCGCCTCGACGCGTGGCAGTTCCGCGGTCTCGTGCTCGCGTGCCGCGACGCGAAGGAGGCGCTGCTCTCCGCGTCGCCGCCCGAGGCGGTCCCGCTGGTCCTGCTCGGGCGGGGCAAGAAGCTCGTCGGCGGCACGATCAAGACCGAGCTCGGCCGCGACGAGGCGCGCGCCGTCCTCGTCGACGGCTTCTTCCCGGATGTCGCGGCCGACGAGCGCGCGGCGACGGACGCCGGCGCCGGTCTCGCGGAGATCGGCCTTCCGTACGCCGCGGACCCGGCGGTGACGCGGCACCTCGCGAGCTTCCTCGCGGCGCACGCGGACGCGGTGGGCGAGCAGTCGCCCGCGGCGAGCGGAATGCCGACCCTCGTCCTCTTCAACGGCGGCGTGATGCGCGCCGAGATGCTGCGGTCGCGCGTCGCCGACGTGCTGGCGCGCTGGAAGCGCGCCGCGACGGATGGCGATCTGCCGCGCGCGCTCGCCGGCACCGACCTCGAGCACGCGGTCGCGCGCGGCGCCGCCTACTACGGCCTCGCGCGGCGCGGGCGCGGCGTCCGGATCCGCGGCGGGACCGCGCGCTCGTACTACGTCGGCGTGGCGAGCGCGATGCCGGCGGTGCCCGGCCATCCGCCGCCCGTCAAGGCGGTGTGCGTCGTCCCGTTCGGGATCGAGGAGGGGAGCCGTCTCGCGGTGCCCGGCGCGGAGTTCGGGCTCCTCCTGGGACAGGCCGCGACCTTCCGCTTCTTCGCGTCGTCCACCCGGCGCGAGGACCGGATCGGCGAGGTGCTCGACGAGTGGCAGACGTCCGAGCTCGACGAGCTGTCGCCGCTCAAGGTCGAGCTCGATGGGGATGCGGGGAGCCGGGTGCCCGTCCGCCTCTCCGCCCACGTGACCGAGATCGGAACGCTCGAGCTCTGGTTCGCGCCGCCCGGCGAGAGCGAGCGCTGGCGACTCGAGTTCAACGTCCGCGAGAGCGCGCGCGCGTGAGTACGGCCCCGCACGGCGGCGGCGCCCGCTACGTCGTCGGCATCGACCTCGGGACGACGAACTCCGCGGTCGCGTGGGCGGAGCCCGGCCGCGGCCGGGCGGTGTCGGTCTTCCCCGTCCCGCAGCTCGCGGGCGAAGGCGAGGTGCGCGCGCGCGACACGCTCGCCTCCGCGGTCTACCTCGCGGGCGAGCACGACGTGCCGCCCGGCGCGCTCGCGCTCCCGTGGCGCGGCGACGAGCGTTTCGCCGTCGGCGCGTACGCGCGCCGGCTCGGAGCGCGCGTCGCCGGACGCCTCGTCACGTCCGCCAAGTCGTGGCTCTGCCACGGCGGCGTCGACCGCGACGCGCGCATCCTGCCGTGGGGCGGCGCGCCGGACGCGCCCCGCCTCTCGCCGGTCGAAGCGTCGAGCCGCATCGTCGAGCACCTGCGCGACGCCTGGGACGCCGCCCATCCCGGAGAGCGGCTCGCCGAGCAGGACGTAGTCTTGACGGTGCCGGCATCGTTCGACGAGGTGGCGCGCGAGCTCACGGTGCGCGCGGCGGAAGCCGCCGGCCTCGCGCGCATCCGCCTCCTCGAGGAGCCGCAGGCGGCGATCTACGCGTGGATCGCGGCGCACGCCGACTGGCGTGAGCGGCTCGCCGGCGTGCGGCTCGTGCTGGTCGTCGACGTCGGTGGCGGCACGACGGACTTCTCGCTCGTCGCCGTGCGGCGCGGTGCGGACGGGCTCGCGCTCGAGCGCGTCGCGGTCGGCGATCATCTGCTCCTCGGCGGCGACAACATGGACATCGCGCTCGCCCGCCGCGTCGCCGACCGGTCCGCGGCCGGCGGTCTCGACGCCGCGCGCTGGCAGCAGCTCGTCGACCAGTGCCGCGAGGCGAAGGAGCGCCTCCTCGGCGACGATCCGCCGGAGAGCGTCGCCGTGTCGATCGCCGGTCGCGGGCGCGGCGTCGTCGCGGGCGCGATCGGCGGTGCGCTCGCGGCGTCCGAGGCCCTGGAGGTCGTGCGCGAGGGCTTCTTTCC
>DASRFA010000041.1:0-115764 GCA_035651755.1 Binatia bacterium
TCGATGCCTGCGTCGCCGAGCTCCCGCGGCAGCCAGTCGCGCCGGACGCGGCCGATCCCGTGGTGGTGCGAGATCGTCGCGCCGCACGCGATCGTCGCCTCCATCGCCGCCGACCACGCCCCGAGGTACATGCGCTCCTGCTCGGCCGGATCGCGCGACGCGCCGGCGAACGTGAAGTAGATGTTCACGCCGGTCGTGTAGCCGTGCGACGTGTGGCCGCTCGCCGCGAGGATCCCCGGCACCGCGCGCACGCGCTCGGTGACCGCGCCGTAGAGCGCCCCGATCCGGTCCCACGTCGCCGCGACCTCGATCGTGTCGACGACGAGCCCGTTCTTGAGGAGCGCCTCCCACGACGGCACCTCGTTCCGGTGACCGAGCCAATGCTCGAGCGGCGCGTCGCCGATGAGCGAGCCGCCGCGCCGCGCGCAGGCGGCGCGCGCGGCGTCGAGCTCGATCTGGAGCGCGCCGGCCATCGCGCTCGTGCCCTCGCTCATGACGAGAAGGAGCGGCGTCTTGTTCGGTACCCACTCGCCGAAGTTCCGCTCCGCCTCGATGCCGTCGTAGAGGCGGAGGACGGCGGGGCGCCAGCCCGCCTGCAGGAGCTCGCGCGTGATCTCGAGCCCGTCGTCCCAGCTCGGGAGGAGCGCGGCGAACCCTTCCTGCCACGCGGGGCGCGGCGACACCTTCAGCGAGACCTCGGTCACGATCCCGAGCGTCCCTTCCGATCCGAGGAAGAGCGAGCGGAGATCCGGCCCGGTCGCGGCGCGCGGCGCGGCGAACGTCCGCAGCACGCGGCCGCCGGGCAGCACGACCTCAAGTGCGAGGACGAGGTCCTCGATGTTGCCGTAGCGCGTGGAGAGCTGGCCGGACGCGCGGGTCGCGACCCACCCGCCGACCGTCGAGCGCGCGATCGACTGCGGGAAGTGCCCGAGCGTGAGCCCGTGCTCGTTCAGGAGCCGCTCGCACTCGGCGCCGTTCAGCCCCGCCTGCGCGACCGCGACGAGCGCGTCGCGGCTCGCGCCGAGGAGCCGGCTCATGCGCGAGGTGTCGACGACGATCGCTTCGCCCCCCGGCCGCACGCCGCCGCAGACGCCCGATCCGAGACCGTACGGGACGACCGCGAGCCGATGCTCGTTCGCGACCTCGAGCACGCGGGCGACCTCGGCCGTCGACTGCGGAAACACGACGCACGCCGGCGACTCCGCGGGGCGGCCGGCGACGTCGTGGATGGCCTCGAACGCCCAGTAGTCGTGCGCGCGCGCGCGCCGGTCCTCGTCCGAGGCGCTCACGCGGTCGGGCGGCAGGATGCCCTTCAGGATCTCGATCGCGCTCACGGCAACCCCTCTCGCTGCGTCAAGCGTCGCCGGCCCGCCACGCGACGTCCTCGGCGATGCGCGCGCGGTAGCCCGCCACCTCGCGCTCCGCGCGCTCGCGGTCCCAGCCGAGGCGCCGGGCGAGGATCGCGGCGACGCGCTCCGCATCCGGCCCGCCGTTGCCGGGCGCGAAGAGGTTGCTGCGCGCGCGCCGCTCGAGCACGTCGGCGACGCAGAGCGCGCACTCCTCGTCGATCGCGTACGCGACGTCGGCGTCGCTCAGCTCGGTCCGGACGGCCGGGACCAGGGGGCCGTCCTCGACGAGCGGGACCTCCGCCGTCCGGCACTCGCCGGCCGCGACGCCGAGGCGCTCGACCACGGTGTCGACCACGCGCTCCGCCATGCTGCGGTACGTGGTCAGCTTGCCGCCGGCGATCGAGAGCAGGCCGCCCGGCTCACTGATCACCTCGTCGCGGCGGGAGATCTCGGAGGGTTTCTTTCCCTCCTGGTGGACGAGCGGGCGGACGCCCGCCCAGGCGCCTCGCACGTCGCCGTACCCGATCTTCGCCCCGGGCACGACGCGGTTCGTCGCCTCGAGCAGGTAGTCGACGTCCTGGCGCGTGATCCGCGGCCGCTCCTCGGGCTCCGGGTAGTCGGTGTCCGTGGTCCCGATCCAGAGCACGTCGTGGAACGGCACGATGAAGACCGGACGCCGGTCGACCGCCTTCATGACGAGGACCTCCTCGAGCGGCAGGCGCTCGCGCGCGACCACGAGGTGAATGCCCTTCGTCAAGTGCATCCGCGCGCGGCCCTCGCCCGAAAGGCGGCGGACCACGTCGACCCACGGTCCGGCCGCGTTCACGACCGCGCCGCACGCGACCGTCAGCTCCTCGCCCGTGAGCTCGTCGCGGACGCGCACGGCGAGGCGCGGTGCGCTCGAGCGCGCGCCGTTGCCGCTGGCGGCCCCGGCGCCGACGCGCGCGCCGAGCGGCTCGATGCCGACCGCCGGCGCGTAGCTCGCGACCGCGGCGCCGTGGCGCTTCGCCGACTTGATCGTCTCGAGCGTCAAGCGCGCGTCGTCGGTCACGTACTCGGTGAAGACCGCCGTTCCCTGGAGCTGCGAGGTCTCGATCCCGCCGACGTGCGCGACCGTCTCGTCGCGATTCCAGACCTCGTGGCGCTCGTCTTCCTCGAGCTGCACGAGCTTCTCGTACGCCCAGAGCCCGGCGCGGAGCTTCAGGAGGCCCGCGCTCGTGCGCCCGTGGACCGGCATCGCCATGCGCGCCGGGAACGCGAGGTGGGGCGCGATGCGGCGGAGCCGCCGACGCTCGACCGCCGCCTCGCGCACGAGCCCGATCTCGCCTTGCTCGAGATAGCGGATGCCGCCGTGGATCAGCTTCGACGACCGGCTCGACGTGCCCGACGCGAAATCGCCGCGCTCGACGAGGCCCGCTCGCAGCCCGCGCATGGCCGCGTCGCGCACGATCCCGGCCCCGGTGATGCCGCCGCCGATCACGAGCACGTCGACCCCTTCGCGCGCCATCGCGGCGAGGTCTGCCTGCCTGGTTTCGCGCGAGAAGCTCAGTAGCCCATCCCCTCGATCTCGCGATCGGACAGGCCGAAGAAGTGCCCGATCTCGTGAACCACCGTGCGTCGGATCTCGCGACGCAGGTGGTACTCGTCGCGGAAATCTTCCGTGAGCGGGAGATAGTAGATCACGACGCGGTCGGGCAAGGCGTTTCCGAAGCCGTCGCCGCGCTCGGAGATCGGAGTTCCCTGGTAGAGCCCGTAGAGCGAGTCCTCCGCTGGATCGAGCCCGAGGTCGAGCAGCGTCTCCTCGTCCGGCTCGTCCTCGACGACCACGACCGCGTTCTCGATGCGCCGGCGGATGCCCTCGGGGATCGAGTCGACCGCCTCGCCGACGATCTCGCGAAAGCGCTTTCTGCCGATCCAGGTGGCGGAACGACGTTCCTTCGACTCCGCACCGGTCCGGCCCGCGACATGGTCGCGCTCGGTCGAACGCTTCCCTTCGGGGGCGCTCGCCGGCGCCTGGATCGTTCGCCGCCATGGCCACCACGCCATGGGCAGGAAGGTACCACGCCGGCACTTTCTCGTCGGCTCGGCGCCGCGGGACGTGACCGCCGCCAGGAAAACCGGCGCTTTTACCCGATCCGCGGTGGCACCCCGCTTGCTCCGATCCGCGCCGAAGCGCCCGGGCGGTCGGGAAGCGGTGGTGGCGGAGTCGAGGGGACTCGGACGGGCGCGACGGCGTCGGCTGGCAGAGAGGTCGCCCCAGGGGTGGTGCGCGGGGGTTGACGAGGCGCCTCTCTGCCACCACCCGCGCCGCTGACCGGCGCAGGTCCGTCTCGCTCGCGAACCGACCCGTCAAGCGCGTTGCGCGCTACCGTCACGTCGTCTAACGCCGGCGCATGCCCGACACGACGACCCGCCGCGTGCGATTCGGAATCCAGACGCCGCAGGAAGGCGCGACCTTCGACGCCCTCGCCGCGCACTGGCGCGAGGCCGAGCGACTCGGCTACGACACCGTCTGGCTCGACGATCACTTCCACGGCGTCGTCACGCCGCCCGACGCGGATCAGCTCGAAGCCTGGGTCACGATGTCCGCGCTCGCGCGCGAGACCCGGACGATCCGCTTCGGCACGCTGGTCTTCTGCAACTCGTATCGCCAGCCTTCGCTCACCGCGAAGATGGCCGCCGCGATGGACGTGATCTCCGGCGGGCGCTTCGAGTTCGCGCTCGGCGCCGGCTGGTACCAGACCGAGTACGAGGCCTTCGGCTTCGACTTCCCCTCGATGGGCACGCGGCTCCGACAGCTCGAGGAGGGCCTCGAGATCTGCGTCAAGATGTGGTGCGAGGAGCAGCCCACGTTCGACGGCAGCCACTACCGGATCGCGCGCCCGTGGAACCATCCGGCGCCGATCCAGAAGCCGCACCCGCCGATCCTGATCGGCGGCGGCGGCGAGAAGATCCTCCTGAAGCTCGTCGCGCGCTACGCGCAGATCTGGAACATGGGCGGCTCGCCGGATCTCTTCCGCCGGAAGATCGCCGTCCTCGACCGCCATTGCGCCGCGATCGGGCGCGACCCGCGGGAGATCGAGCGCAGCTGGTTCGGCCCGCTCCTGATCGACGACGACGCCGAGCGCCTCGACCGGCGGCTCAAGAAGCGCGCGGAGCGCATGGGCGGCGCGGCCGACGACACCGCGATCGTCGGCACGCCGGATCGCGTGATCGCGCGCATTCGCGAGTTCGTGGACCTCGGGGTCACCCACTTCATCGCGATGTTCGGACGCGTCGACGACCTGCGCGCGACGCGCCTCTTCGCGGAGAAGGTGATCCCGGCGTTTCGCTGAAGTCCCGGCTACGGCCGACGTTCAGCTCGCCGCGACGCCGACCGGGCACGCGACGCCCGTGCCGCCGAGCCCGCAGTACCCGCCCGGATTCTTCGCGAGATACTGCTGGTGGTACTCCTCGGCGTAGTAGAACTCGGGCGCCGGCACGATCTCGGTCGTGATCCGGCCGTAGCCGGCGGCGCGCAGGCGCTCATCGTACGCGGCGCGGGTCTCCTCGGCGGCGCGGCGCTGCGCTTCGCCGTGCGTGTAGATCCCCGACCGGTACTGCGTTCCGACGTCGTTTCCCTGGCGCATGCCCTGGGTCGGGTCGTGGCCCTCCCAGAAGACCGCCAGCAGGTCGCGGTAGGACACGCGCGCGGGATCGAACACGACCTGGACGACCTCGTTGTGTCCCGTCGAGCCGCTGCACACCTCGCGGTACGTCGGGTTCGGGGTGACCCCGCCCGTGTAACCCACCGCGGTCGTGTGGACGCCCGGCACCTCCCAGAACTTCCGCTCGGCGCCCCAGAAGCAGCCCATGCCGAAGAGCGCGATCTCGGAGCCCTCGGGAAACGGCGGCTCGAGCGGCGTCCCGAGCACGAAGTGCCGGCTCGGAACCGGCATCTTCTCGCTGCGTCCGGGAAGGGCCTCTTCCGGCGACGGCATCCGCAGCTTGTCGCGCCACATGCCGGGAATTCTGGATCAAGCGCCGAGGCGGCGCCAGTCTTCAACCCTACGGCCGGGCGCAGTAGCGCGCGACCATCTCGAGGACCTGGTCGACGTCGACGGGCTTGCGGAAGGCCGGGACGGCGAGCGAGCGGCGCAGGTTCGCGATGTCGTAGACGCCCGAGAAGACGACGACCGGGATCCCCGCGAAGCGCGGGTCTTCGGCGAGGCGCGAGCGCAGCTCGATGCCGTCCATGCGCGGCATCGCGACGTCGAGGAGGACGAGCGACGGGTGCAGGCCGGCCTCGAGCTTGTCGAGCGCGTCGCGACCGTCGGTGGCGTATTCCACCCGATACCCCGTCAGCTCTAAAATCGCGCCCAGCAGGTCGCGGCTGTCGTCGGTGTCTTCGACGACCAACACCGGGTCCCGCGGAATGACGAACTGCTCCTGCATGACCTCGAGGTGCGACGGCGGAACGCCGGCGCGACGACCATTTTAGTCGAGTCCGGCGAAAAAGAACAGCCGCCGCGTGTCGAGCCTCGCGGCGAATCGCCGCGCCGACGAGCCGCGCGCGTGAGCGAGGAGAGAACGACGCCTCTGTGCCGCGCCGCGTCGCGCGTCCTCGAGCGTCATTTCGTCGACGGCCTCGAGGCACCATTGTTGCACCCGTGTGACGTCCGAGGTGCAAGCGTCCGCGCCGTTCGGCGCGGACACGACGCGTGCGCGCGTCCTCGGCGCGTGCGCCTCGTAGAAAGGAATCGTCGTGAAGACGTTCTCGACAATCAGTACAGCTGTCGCATCATGGTGGCTCTCGTCGGCCTCCTCGCGGGCGTCTCGCCGGCGAAGGACGAGCGCGAGATCGACCACGATACGCCGCCCGCCGTGAACGAGTCGACGAAGCCCGCAACGCAGAATCCCGCACAGGCGAAGGAACGCCCCTACGAGCCCGCGAGCGGGCTCGATCACGGAACCGTCGGCGGCTCGGTCGATCGCACGGCGCCCGGTCCGACGGGTGGCAAAGGGGAGCCTGCGCCTCCGGGTCAGAACGCCCGCTAGCGCTCGGGTTCGGACGCTCGCCGCACACTACGGCGAATCGTCGCGCGCGAAGAGCACGGCATCGTTGTTGCAACCTCCCCGGGCTCGCGCTCGCGAACGACGGTCTTCGCGCCTTCCAGGTCGGTTTCCGCCCACCGCGCAGCGCACACCCGACCCGCGCGACGCGCTTTCGCTGCGCGAGTCCGACGACGCGATGGAGCCGGAGCCCGCGGAAGGCGACGGCATGCCGAAGCCGAAGGCGACCCCGCGCTGAGTCGGAGAGGGAACGCTCCGCCGACTCAGCCGCAGCGGCAGTGCTGGGCGACGATCGCGAGCAGCTGGCTCGCCTCGGCCGGCTTCTGAAACCCCGGGACCCGTAGCCGGCGGCAGATCTTCGCGACCTCGTACGCGCCCGAGAAGAGCACCACCGGCACGTTCGCGAATCGGGGATCCTCGACCTGCCGCGCGCGAAACTCGATCCCGTCCATGCGCGGCATGGCGATGTCGAGGAGGATCAGGCAAGGCCGCATGCCCTCTTCGAGCAGCAGGAGCGCCTCCTCGCCGTTCTCGGCTGACTCGACGCGGTAGCCGGCGACCTCGAGGATCGCGCACATCGTCTGTCGCGTGTCGAGGGAATCGTCGACGACGAGGACGGGGCCATCGGACACGAGCGGTGACGTCATGGCCCGTTCCTGCCCCCCGCCGCGCCCCCGCCCTCACCGCATCGCGGAAGAGATCGTGCGAGCGGGCCGCACCGTCGCGTCGTTCTCTGCGGCCGGGCGCGACGCCAGCGTGATCGGGTTGCTGAAGATCGCGGAGTTCGGAACCAAGGCTCGCCGTCCATCGTCGAGTGCGAGCGTGGTGTATCGCAGGTCGATGTGGACGACCATACCCTCGAACCCGGTGACCGAGACGCGGTCGCCATGATGGAAGGGCCGATACATCAGGATGAGGACGCCCGACAGCGCGTTCGAGAGCGCATCCTTGAGCGCGAAGCCGGCGGCGAAGCCCGCGAGCCCGAGACCCGCGACCAGGCCCATGACGTTGACGCCGAGCGTCCCGAGGCTGCTCACCACGCCGAACGCGATGATTCCGATCTGCGCGGTGCGCGCGAGCAGCTCCACGATCTCGGGCGCGCGCAGCGCCCGCGAGCCGACGCGATCGACGATCCGGGCCGCGATGCGCGCGGCGATCGCGAACGCGATCAGGAGCGCGAGCGCCGTCGCGAGGCGCGGCGCGAAGAGAATCAGCTCGTCGCGCAGCTTCTGGAGCGCGTCGTCCATTCCGCGATCTCGCCCGATGCGCGGGTCGTCCCCCCGCTACGAGTGTAGAGGCGATACGCTTCTCTACAAACGACGCGGACGACGCGGGATCACAGGGCCGCGTACGCGGCGACCAGATCGAGCATGCGGTCGATGTCGATCGGCTTTCGGAAGGCGGGAACGCCGAGCGATTGCGACACCTGGTCGATGTCGAAGGCGCCCGAGTAGACGACCACCGGGATGCCGGCGAAGCGATCGTCTCCCGACTGCCAGGTCCGGAACTCGAAGCCGTCCATCCGCGGCATCGCGAGGTCGAGCATGATCAGGCTCGGCCGCAGGCCGGCTTGGAGCTGCGCGACGGCGTCGAGCCCGTCGACCGCCGTGCGCACCTTGTAGCCCTCGCTCTCGAGGACGAACGAGATCGCGTCGCGGATGTCGGCGGAGTCTTCGACCACCAGGACCGGTTTGGCGGGGGCTTGGCTCATCGCGATCGCGCGAGTGAAGAATGGGACGGGGGCCCCCGGTGTGTCAACGCGGTGCATCCCGGGACGGACCGCGCACTTCTCCGCGTCCGGGCCGCAGACGCCATGCAATTTCTTCAGCGTGCACGTGCGCGGACCGCGAGCGATGGGAAGATCCTTGACGCGCGACATCGCCCCGCCGGCCCGCGAGGCCCCGCTCGCCGTAGAAATCCGCCAGGCGTCCTGGCTGCACCCGTCGGCCGACCGGCTGCGGATCGCGGCTGGACAACGGCCCGAAATGACGGCATGGGGCTTGCTGCCAGGCGCGTGAGGAGGTTGGCTGATGCGAAGAGGCACGATCGGCTTCGTCGTCGCGGCGACGTGGTTCGCTCTGTGTGGATCGGCGCTCGCCGCCGGTCCCGCGGGAGCGACCGGGGCGCTCGCGGGGTCGCTCGCGCGTCCTGTCGGCATCCGCGCGGCGGACAGCGACGGCCCGACGACGCGAAGCGGAACGACGCCTCGGATCGGCGGAGCGGGTGCGGGAAGCGGCCTGAACGGCGCCGTGGCGTCGCCGCTCGGGAGCCGGATGAACCGCGCCGTTCCGCAGATGCGCTCGACGCTGACGCCGTTGCCGCGTTGAGGCACGGTCGGCAAACGAGCCGCGCGAGCGCCGCTCGAATCGCGGCGCTCGCGCTCGCGGCGTCCATCGCGGCGCCTCTTGGAGCCGCAGCGGCCGACAAATCGTCGGATCGCGCGCTCGAGGAGGACCGGCGCGTGATCGCAGCCGGGGAGGTCGACTCCTCGCAGAAGAACGCGAAGCAGCCCGCCCCCGCGCGGACGCCCGCGGCGACCCCGAACCCCGCCGCGGACGACCTCGGCGCCGCCGGAACCGGCAACGAGAAGCAGGACGGCGGCGGCCGCCACGAGCGCTCCCGCTGAGGGGGACCCGGCGCGACGCGGCGGCTGGGACAAAATTCGGACGGGCGGCCGCGCAACTTCCCGCTTCCGGCTTTTGGAGCGGGGGGATAAGGAGTGGCGCGATGACCGTTCCCCCATCGCGCCGCCTCGCCCTTGCCGCTTCCGCCCTGCTCGCCGTGGCGTCCGCTTGCGGCGACTCGAGCAGCGGCACGCCTCGCACGATCGGCGTCCTGGGCGCGTTCCCCGCCGAGCTCGCCGCGATCCTCGATCGAACGAACGTCGAGGAGACGCGGGAGGTGGAAGGCCGTATCTTCCGGATCGGATCGATCGGCCGGACGCGCGTCGTCGTCGGGATGACGGGCGTGGGGCTCGTGAACGCGCAGACGACGACGCGCACGCTCCTCGACAACTTCGACGTCTCGGGCGTCGTCGTCTCCGCCGTCGCCGGCAGCCCGCTCCGCGATGCGGACGTCACCGTCCCCGAGACGTGGGTGCTCGACGACGGGAGCCGCTACCGTTGCCACGAGCCTTGGCTCGACGTCGCGAAGCAGGTCACGGCCGCGGGCGCGATCGCGCTCGAGCGCTGCGCGATCGTCCCCGACGTGACGCCGATCCCCGGAGTTCCGCCGGGCACGATGGTGTGCTTCCCGTACGAGCCCGGCGTCGTCGTGGGCGGGTACGGGAGCAGCAGCGACCCGTTCGGCGGCCAGGCGTTCCAATGCCTGCCGACGACGGACGACGTGTTCGCGTGCGACACCGCTCTCCCGGGCGCGTTCGTCCCGGTCTCGGTCGGGCCGGAGGCGACGGCGGAGCTCACGGTCGTCGGCTCCGACACGCAGGTCGCGTACGACGAAGAAACGGCCGCGATCGCGCGCGAGGTCACGGCGAGCGGGCTTCCCTTCATCGCCTTCCGCGCCGCATCCGACGGCGGGCCCGATCCCCTGAACTTGACGGAGTTCGTCGAGTTCTTCGCGTACTACCGGCTCGCCGCGCACAACGCCGCCGCGGCCGCGGCCGCCTTCATCGACCGACTGCCGTAGCCGTCCGCGCAGCTAGCCGCCGCGGCGCGCGATCGCGCGCGCGAGCTCCGCCTTCGACATGCGCGATCGTGTGACGGCCGGGTCGCACCAACCACGGCTGGCCGCGATCTTGCGACTGCGTCGGGGTGGCGAGGCGGGCCGGGCGCGGCATGTGGGTCGTGCGCGGTCCGCACCGGTCACACGAGGCCTCCGGGAACGCCCTACACGACGAAACTGCAATCGCGCCGTGCGACGGGCCGACGGCACGGCGCAGCGCCGAGGAGTCGCACCATGGAGCAGACGATGATCGCACCCGCGAGCGAGCGCGTGCGGCACAACACGGCGTCCGACGTGAACGAGGCGATCGACGAGCGGACGCGACGCGACGTCGCGTACTTCCGCGCGCACCCCGCCGAGGTGCCGCACCGGCTGGGCGAGCTCGAGCGCGAGTGGGACGTCGAGCGAGCCCTCGCGACGGCATCGTCGTGCCTGAGCCTGCTCGGCCTCGCGCTCGGCGGGATCCGCCGGCGCCGCTGGCTCCTCCTGCCGCTCGTCGTGCAGTCGTTCTACCTGCAGCACACGCTTCAGGGCTGGTGCCCGCCGCTCCCCGCGTTGCGTCGCCTCGGCTTCCGGACGCCGCGCGAGATCGACGACGAGCGCTGCGAGCTCGAGGCGATCGCGCGCGAGCGCGACGCGTACGGCGACGAGCCGGCGTCCTCGCACGGCGGCGAGCGGCCGCCCGTGCTGCCGTGATCCGGTTGGCCGCTGGGTTCGCGCTCGCAGCGGCTCTCGCGGCGGCGCCGGCTGGTGCGATCGCGTGTCCGGTCTGCAACACGGAGACCGGCGCAGCGGTACGCGCGGGCATCTTCGACGACCGACTCCTCGCGACCGCACTCGCGGTGATCGCCCCGTTTCCCGCGCTCGCGCTGGTCGTGCTCGGCATCGGCCTCGGCGCCTTCGTCGACGGCATCGCCTTCGTTCCGCGGCCGTCGCGCGCGCCGCCTCAGCGCCGCGCGAACCTCCGCAGGGTCACGTAGAAGACCGGCGTCAAGAAGAGGCCGAGGATCGTCACGCCGAGCATGCCGGAGAACACCGCGGTGCCGAGCGCGCGCCGCATCTCGCTCCCCGGCCCGATTGCGCGCGCGAGCGGGACGACGCCCAGGATGAACGCGAACGACGTCATCAGGATCGGGCGGAGTCGAAGCCGGCACGCCTCGACGGCGGCGCTGAAGCGGTCCTTCCCCTCCTCCTCCTGCTGCTTCGCGAACTCCACGATCAGGACCGCGTTCTTCGCGGCGAGGCCGATCAGCACGATGAAGCCGATCTGCGTGATGAGGTTGTTGTCGAAGCCCGCGAGCCAGATCCCGAGCAGGGCGAACGGCAGGCACATCGGCGCGATCAGGATGATCGCGAGCGGAAGGAGCCAGCTTTCGTACTCGGCCGAGTGCACGAGGAAGACGAACAGGACGCAGAGCGGGAAGACGAAGAGCGCGGTATTCCCCGCGAGCTTCGCCTGGTACGCGATGTCCGTCCACTCGATCGCCATCCCGGACGGGAGGACGTTCGCGGCGACGCGCTCCATCGTCGCCATCGCCGTACCCTGGCTCCCGCCCGCGGGCGCGTCGCCGTTCACCTCGGCGGCGGGGAACATGTTGTAGCGCACGATGCGATCGGGGCCGCTCCGCCACTTGACGTCCATCACGGAGCCGAGCGGCACCATCCGCCCCGTCGCGTTCCGCGTCTTCAGCTGCATGATGTTCTCGGGCTCGTCCCGGAACGCGCCCTCGGCCTGCGTGCGCACCTGGAACGTCCGCCCGAAGCGGTTGAAGTCGTTCACGTAGACCGAGCCGAGATAGACCTGCAGCGTGTCGAAGACGTTTCCGAGCGGGACGTCGAGCTTGTTCGCCTTCACGCGGTCGACGTCGGCGTAGATCTGCGGCGTCGCCGCGCGGAAGGACGTGAACACGCTCGTCACGTCGGGCTCGGCGCGCGCCGCGCCGACGTAGCCGTCGGTCGCCTCCTGGAGCGCGTGCAGGCCGGTCTCCGCCCGGTCCTGCACGAGGAGCTTGAATCCGCCCGCCGTTCCGAGACCGCGGACCGGCGGCGGCGGGATCACGAAGACGTCTGCGTCCGTGATCTCGCCGAGGCGCTTCCGCAGATCGGCCGTGATCTGGTTCGCGGTCGGGCCGTGCTCGCGCTCCTCGAAGGGAGCGGGGCCGACGAAGATCGCGCCGGCGTTCGAGGCGTTCGCGCGCGTCGACCCGGAGAAGCCCGCGAACGCGACCGCGTAGCGGATGCCGGGCGTCTGGAGGATGATGTCGCTCGCCTTTCGGACGACCGCGTCGGTGCGCTCGAGCGACGCGCCGTCGGGCAGCTGGATCGAGACGATCAGGTAGCCCATGTCCTGCGCGGGGATGAACCCCGTCGGCATGGTCGTGAAGCCGAACGCGGTGAGAGCGAGAAAGGTCCCGTACACCGCGAACCCGATCGCGCCGCGACGCACGAGCCAGCCGACGCTCCGCCCGTAGGTCTCGCTCAGGCGCTCGAAGCCGCGGTTGAAGCCGCGGAAGAACCGGCCGAGCGCGCGGTCCCAGAGCCGACCGAACCAGTCGCGCTCGCCGTCGTGCGGCCGGAGGAGGAGCGCGCAGAGCGCCGGGCTGAGGGTCAGCGAGTTGAATGCCGACAGCATCGTGGAGACCGCGATCGTGAGCGCGAACTGGCGGTAGAATTGACCCGAGATGCCGCTCACGAACGCCGTCGGCACGAACACCGCCGACAGCCCGAACGCGATCGCGATCACCGCGGGCGTGACCTCGTCCATCGCCTTGCGCGCCGCCTCGCGCGGCGGCAGGCCTTCCGCGATGTGGCGCTCGACGTTCTCGACGACGACGATCGCGTCGTCGACGACGATGCCGATCGCGAGCACGAGCCCGAAGAGCGAGAGCATGTTCAGCGAGAACCCGAACGCCGCCATCGCCGCGAACGTGCCGACGAGGGAGACCGGGATCGCGAGCAGCGGGATCACGCTCGCGCGCCAGCTCTGGAGGAAGACCAGCACGACGAGCACGACGAGGCCGATCGCCTCGTAGAGCGTGTGGATGACGGAGTCGATCGACTTCCGGACGAAGACCGTCGGGTTGTAGACGATGCGGTACTCGAGCCCCTGCGGGAAGCTCTGCGAGAGCTCCGCCATCGTCCGCTGGACCTCCTGGGCCGTCGCGAGCGCGTTCGAGCCCGGGCGCTGCAAGATCGCCATCGCGACCGCGGGCTGGTTGTCGAGGTAGCTGTTCACGCCGTAGTCGCGCGCGCCGAGCTCGATGCGCGCGACGTCCTTGAGTCGCGTGATCCGGCCGAGGTCGTCCGTTCCGCGCTTGATGACGACGTTCTCGAACTGCTCGGGCTCGAGGAGGCGGCCGAGCGTCAGCACGGGAAGCTGGAACGCGCGCCCCGAAGGCACGGGCGGCTGCCCGATGATGCCGGACGCGACCTGCACGTTCTGCTCGCGCAGGGCCTGCACGACGTCGCTGGTCGCGATGTTGCGCGCCGCGAGCCGCTCGGGGTCGAGCCAGATGCGCATGCTGTACTCGCGGAGGCCGAAGAGCGTCACATCGCCGACGCCGGCGATGCGCGCGAGCACGTCGCGCACCTGGATGAGCGCGAAGTTGCCGATGTAGAGCTGGTCGTAGCGATCATCGGGCGACAGCAGGTGCACGACCATCAACAGATCGGGCGACGACTTGAGCGTCGTGACGCCGATCCGCCGCACCTCCTCGGGAAGGCGCGGCTCCGCGATCGCGACCCGGTTCTGGACCAGCACCTGCGCCTTGTCGAGATCGGTGCCGAGCTTGAACGTGATGGTCAGCTGCATCTGACCGTCGGTCGTGCTCTGCGAGGACATGTAGAGCATGTCCTCGACACCGTTCACCTCCTGCTCGATCGGGGTCGCGACCGTCTCCGCGATGACCTCCGGCGGCGCGCCGGGATACGACGCGCGCACGACCACCGTCGGCGGCACGACGTCGGGATACTGCGCGACCGGGAGCGACCGGTACGCGATCGCGCCGACGATGATCGTGAAGATCGAGAGGACGGCCGCGAAGATCGGACGGTCGATGAAGAACCGCGAGATGTTCATCGCCGACCGCCGGCTCGCGCCGGCGCCGCCGGCGACGCGAGCGCGCGCGGCTCGTCCGCCGGCGACGCCAACGGCGACGCGTCCGCCCGCGCTTGCTGGACGAGCGGCTTCTCCTCGGCGTCGACGGCGACGCCCGGCCGGACGCGCTGGAGCCCGCTCACGATGACGCGATCGTCGACGCCGACCCCGTCGCGAACGACGCGCAGACCCTGGATCAGCGGCCCGGTCGAGATCGCGCGGTACTGCGCGACGCCGCGATCGTCGACGACGAGCACGTACTTCTTCGCCTGGTCGCTCTGGATCGCCTCGTCGGGCAGGAGCACGGTGCGGTAGTCGCCGCGGCCCGGGAGGCGGAGGCGCGCGAACAGGCCGGGCGTCAAGCTCAGGTCGGGATTCGGCAAGATCGCCCGTCCGATGATCGTCCCGGTCGCCGGATCGAGCTGGTTGTCGACGAAGTCCATGTAGCCCTGGTGCGGGAACCCCTCCTCGTCGGCGAGGCCGACCTGCACGGGGTTTCGCACCTCGCGGGAGCTCGCGCGCTCGCCGGTTCTCGCGAGCCGCTGGTACTTGAGAAACGACTGCTCGTCGGCCTCGAAGATCGCGTGGATCGGGTCCAGCGACACGATGGTGGTGATGAGCGTCCCCTGCGTGCCGGAGCCGCCGTTCACGAGGTTGCCCTCGGTCACGAGCCGCCGCCCGACGCGCCCGGCGATCGGCGCGCGCACCTGCGTGAACTCGACGTCGAGGCGAGCCGCGTCGACCGCCGCCGACGCCGCCTCCAGCGACGCCTCCGCCTGGCGCGCCTCGGCGGCGCGCGTGTCGGCCTCCTCGCGCGAGATCGCGTCGCGTCCGACGAGGTTCATCGCACGCTCGAGCTTCTTGCGCGCGAGGTCGAGGCGCGCCTTCGCGACCGCGAGGTCGCCCTCCGCGCGCCGTCGCACCGCCTCGTAGGGACGGGCGTCGATCTGGACGAGCTGCGTGCCCTTCTGGACGATCGCGCCCTCCCGGAAATCGACCGACTGGAGGTAGCCGCTCACGCGCGGCCGCACCTCCACGAATTCGATCGCTTCGAGGCGCGCCGTGTACTCGTCCCACTCGGTCACGTCGCGCTCGACCGGCCGTGAGACGACGACCTTCGGCGCGGACCGCGGCGGCGCCTTCTCCTGCCGGCACGAGGCGGCCGCGAGCGCGACGGCCGCCAGGACGAAAGCTCGTCTGCCGGCTCGGCCCGGCACGAACGCCCCACTCTCAGCTCGCATGTTGCCCTTCCGAATCGCCATTCGCCTGCTGGACGCTCTCGGCGCTTCGCCAGCCGCCGCCGAGCGCGCGATAGAGCTGCACGAGGCTCTGCGTGAGCGAGCCGTCGACGCGCGCGAGCTGGTCCTCGAACACGAGCAGCGTCCGCTGCGCGTCGAGCACGTTCTGGAAGTCGACGGCGCCGTCCTTGTAGAGAGCGGTCGCGAGGTCGAGCGCGAGCCGCCCGGCGCGGATGGCGTCGATCGACGCGGCCTCCTGCTCGCGGAGCCGCGCGAAAGCGACCAGCGCGTCCTCGACCTCCTGGAGGCCGGTCAAGATCGTCTTCTCGTAGCGGGCGAGCGCCTGCGACGTGCGCGCCTCCTCGGCGGCGATGAGGCCGCGGATGCGGCCGGCGTCGAAGATGTTCCAGGTGACGGCCGGCCCGACGGAGTAGCTCCGGCTCGGGCCCTCGAAGAGGTCCGCTGCCTGCGTCGCATCGAAGCCGAAGCTGCCGAGGAGCGTGAGCCGCGGGTAGAGGTCGGCGGTCGCGACGCCGATCTGCGCCGTCTGCGCGGCGAGGTCCCGCTCGGCGCGCCGGATGTCCGGCCGCTGGCGGACGAGGTCCACCGGCAGCTCGACCGTGAGCTCCGACGGCGGCGCAGGGATCGGGGCGCCGGGGACGAGCGTCGGCGCGATGCCGCCAGGGTTCTCGCCGAGGAGGACGCTCAGCCGATTGAGCTCCTGTGAGAGATCGGACTCGAGCGGCGGAATCGTCGTTCGCGTGTTCGCGTAGATGCTCTCAGCCTGCGCCACGTCGAGCGAAGACGCGATGCCGCCTTCGTGGCGGATCTTCGTGAGCTCCACGATCCGGCCCTGCGACTCGAGGTTCGCCCGCGCGACGCCGATCCGCCGCTGGAGCGTTCGGACGTCGACGTAGGCGCTCGCGACCTCCGCGCATACCGCGACCAGCACGTCGCGCCAGTCGTCCTGCGAGGCCTGGACGCGAGCGCCCGCCGACTCGACGGAGCGCCGGACCCGACCGAAGAGGTCGACCTCCCAGCTCGCCGACACGCCCACCTGGTAGAGGTTGCCCTCCACGCCGCCCGGGAAGAGCGCGTTCACGCTCTCGCGCTGGTGGAAGAAGTCCGCGTTCGCGTCGAGCGAGGGAAACTCGGCCGACGAGATCGAGCGGTAGAGCGCCCGCGACTCCTCGATCCTTCCGGTCGCCTCGGCGAGGTCGAGGTTGCTCGCGATCGCGCGCTCGACGAGCCGGCTCAGGTCGGGATCCGAGAACCCGTCCCACCAGCGCCCGACGTCCGCGCGCGTGACGACGACCGGCGCATCCGCCTGCCAGGATGCGGGCATCGGCGGCTCGGGTCGGACGTAGTCGGGCCCGACCGCGCAGCCCACCAGTGCGCCGCAGAAAAGCGCCATCAGCCCTACCCGCGCAGCGGCGGCGGTTGCGAGCGGGAATGGAACTTGCCTATGCTCCTGCGCGACCCTCATCCAAAACGATACGTATCGTGTAGAAATCGAGACACTTTCCGACAAGAGAGCGCGAAATGACGAGTCATTCCGACAACCGGCGGGGGCGACCCCGCAGCGAAAGCGCAAAGCGTGCCATCCTGCGCGCGGCCCTCGACCTCCTGAAGCGGGGCGGAGTCGCCGGCGTCACCGCGGAAGGCGTCGCCGAGCGCGCCGGCGTCAGCAAGGCGACCCTCTATCGCTGGTGGCCGTGCGGTCCCGCGATCGCGATGGACGCCTTCTTCGACGAGGTGTCGGCGCAGGTCGCAGACGTCGCGACGTCGAGCCCGATCGAGGACCTGCGCGTGCGCGCCCGGCGCGTCGCGCGCTTCCTCACCGGCAAGCTGGGCGACGTGCTCGCCGGCCTGATCGCGGCGACGCACACGGATCCGCGCCTCGCCGAAACCTTCCGCGAGCGCTACCTCGACCCGAGCCGTGAGAACCTCCGCCAGGTCGTGGAGCGCGCGGCGGCCGGCGGCCTCCTCCGGAGCGACGTCGATCCGGAGCTCGCCATGGACGTGATCTGCGGCGCCTTCTACTACCGGCGCCTCGTCCGACACCTCCCGACGAGCCCCAAGACCATGGACGAGGTCATGACCTGCGTGCTCGACGGTCTCCGGCCGCGTCCGCGGGCGGTCCGCGGCCGCACGGTGCGCCGCCGGGCGCGCTCGTAGGCCGTCGGCGGCCGCGCGCGAGCGCGCTCAGCTTTCCACGAGCGGCGCGCGCGGCAGGTCCGCGAGCCGCCGGAGCGCGCGCGTCCCCGCGTGGAAGCCGCACATCCCGTGCACGCCGCCGCCGGGCGGCGTCGACGCGGAGCAGAGCCAAACGCGGGGGTTCGGCGTCGAGTACGGGTCGAGGCGCACGACCGGCCGCGTGAAGAGCTGCGTCCAGTCCGCGGCGCCGCCCGTGATCGCGCCGCCGACGTCGTTGGGGTTCATGCGCTCGAAATCCGCGGGACCGAGCGCGTGGCGCGCGAGAATGCGATCGCGGAATCCCGGCGCGAAGCGCTCGATCTGCGCCTCGATGCGATCGGTCATGTCCACGGTCGACCCGTGCGGAACATGGCAATACGCGTACCCGGTGTGCTTACCGGCGGGCGCGCGCGTCGCATCGAAGAGGCTCTGCTGGACGACGATGACGAATGGCCGCTCGGTGTGCTCGCCGCGCCACATGGCGCGCTCGCTGGCGGCGATCTCCTCGAGCGTCCCGCCGACGTGGACGGTCGACGCCTGGAGGCACGTTGCGTCGCGCCACGGAATCGGCCCGTCGAGCGCGAGGTCGAGCTTGAAGGCTCCCGGGCCGAAGCGGAAGCGCTCGAGGCGGCGCACGTATCCATCCGGGAGGGCGCGGCCGGCGATCGTCGCGAGCTGGAACGGGTCGGTGTCGAACAGGAAGACGCGCGCGGGTGGCAGGTCGGACACGGAGCGGACGCGGCGGCCGGTCGCGATCGTGCCCCCCAGGGCGCCCAGAACGCTCGCGAGCGCGCGGCTGATCGCGATCGAGCCGCCCTTCGCGATCGGCCAGCCCTCGCCGTGCGCCGTCAAGCAGAAGATGAGCCCGAACGAGGCGGTCATCGGATGCGCGAGTGGCAGGATGGAGTGAGCGGCACATCCGGCGAAGAGAGCGCGCGCCGGATCGCCGCGTAGCGCGGCGCGCGCGAGCCAGGTGGCGGGCCAGGGGGCGCGGGCGCCGAAGCGCACGAACGCGCCCGGGTGCGCCGGAAAGCGCAGCGGACCGAGCAGGTCCGCGAGCAGCGCGGGCGCGTCGCGGAGCAGCGGAGCGACCAGGCGACGGTAGCGGTCGCCGTCGTCGCGAAGGTCGTGCACCGTGCGCCGGAACGAGCGCCAGAGAACGGCCGCCGGCGCGCCGTCGAGCGGGTGGGCGAGCGACGCCGGCGGCTGGATCCACTCGAGGCCGTGCTCGGCGAGCGGCAGCTCCCGGAAGAACGGCGACGCGATGCCCATCGGGTGCGCGCCCGAGCAGACGTCGTGCACGAAGCCCGGCAGCGTGAGCTCGGCCGTGCGCGTGCCGCCACCGATCGAGTCCGCCGCCTCGAGCACGGCCACCGAAGCGCCCGCGCGCGCGAGCGCGACGGCGGCGGCGAGCCCGTTCGGTCCCGCGCCGACGACGACGGCGTCGAGCGGTCCGCCGCCGCCGCTCACGTCGCGCCGCCCTCGCCGTTCGATCCCATCCCGCAGGAAGGATTCGCAGCAAAGCCGAGCGTCCAGCAACTCGACAACCGCACGGACTCGCGGCCGCCGCGCGCGGAGCCGGTCGCGCCACGGGGCGGATGGCCCGCGCTCGGGGATCTGACGCCGTCGCCGTCGCGATCGGCGGGGCCGGCCCACGCACGCTGCCGAAGGCCCTGGCGCAGGAGGCGGCGGTTCGCGCGTATGGGACAGCGCCCCGCCCGTCTTCCCCAAGATTGCGAGCGTCCGCCGCCGGTCGCGCCGTGGAGCGCCGCCATCCGGACTCCGATGACCGGCACGTCCCATGCAACGTGCACCGGGCATGGGCCTCCTACGATACGCGTCGCTCGGCGTTCTCCTCGTGACCTTGGCGGCCGTGCCGGAACAGCCGCGACTCGCCGGCGCGCTGCGCGACGGCGAAGTGCTCGGAGCGTCGAACTGGCAGGCCGCGCAGGGCCTCCTGCCCGACGAGATCCTCGAGCACTACCGGCGCGGCGAGTACGCAAACCCGGTGATCGATCTCTCCCGGCCGGGGCTCGTCCCGATCGCCAATCCGCCGCAGCTCGAACAGGCGACGCGGGCCAACCGGGATCGATACGCGGTCGACGGCCGCAACTCGCTCGTCGACGTCGCGACCGGGGAGCCTGCGGTGGGGATCCGCGGCCTGCCCTTCGCCGACATCGAGCCGAACGACCCGCAGGCGGCCGCCAAGATCGTCTGGAACAACCTCTATGCGGCATACTACCGCGGCGACAGCCGGTTCTTGACCCAGCTCGTGATGATCGGCCGCCGCGGAATCGAGAGGCGGATCGGGACCGAGGTCCTGATGCGGGTGTACGATGGGTCTCCGGAATCGGCGGGCAGGGACAATCCGAACCAGCTCGTGATGCAGTCTCTCGCCCGCGTGGTCACGCCGGCGGACCTGAACGGCACGATATCGCTCACCTGGCGGTATCGCTCCGGCGACCAGCCGGACGCCTTGTGGACGTACGTTCCGGGTCTGCGCCGGCCGCGCCAGGTGAATCCGCTCAATCGCTCCGACGGCTTCCTCGGCTCGGACATGAGCCTCGACGACGGCCCCTTCTTCGACGGCAAGCCCGAGTCGTTCACGTTCCGCCTCGTCGGCCGCGAGGAGATGCTCGCGCTGGTCGACCCGTTCAGCACGCGCGGCGACGCAGACCTCATGGCGCTGCCCGACGGGGGCTATCGGGTCGTGTGGAAGGACGTGCCGCGGATCGGCGCCGACGATCCGAGCTGGAAGGGCCTGCCGTGGGCGCCGGTGAGCGCCGCACTCGCTCGCCGCACGATGTGGATCGTCGAGGCGGTCCCGAAGGATCCGAACTATTTGTTCGGTCGCATCGTGCTGCGGATCGACGCCGAGAACTATCGCGGGAGCTGGGCGACGAAGTACGACCGAGCCGGCAAGCCACTCATGTCGTACCAGACCTCCAACGGTCCGTTTCAATCCCCGGACGGCGGCAAGACCTGGATCCCGGGCGGCGGCGTCCCGGTGCAGATCGCGGAGAACCTCGTCGACCGCCGTGCGACCGCCATCGTCTTCCCTTCGGCCGACCGGAACAACCCGTCGGACTTCCGCATCGCGACGGCCCCGGAGGCGTTCGATCCCCAGGTCCTGACGCAGTCGGGCAAGTAACCCTCGCGACGGATCGACGGCGGCTCCGATCCGGCCGACCTGCCATCCGGCCGAGCGAAGCAGTACGGCGAGCGCTGTCGGGGGAATCCGACTGCAAACCATGCGCGATTTCGCTTTGAAACGCGGCGCCCCCTCACGCGTCCTGATCCGTCGCAACCCGAACGCCGCGACGCGCTTGGACGGGTTACCGCCCGTCGTCGATTTGGACGCGCGCCACCGCCTTGCGCGGGCCTGCCGGGTGCTCCGGCCTTCCAGCGGCCTGCGAATAGCGCGGGTTCGCGATCTTTATCCACGACGACTTCGGCGTCGCCCGGTATCGCGCGCGCTTCCGCTTCGCGACGATCCCTTCGAAGTCGTTCTCGCAAGCCCAGCGAAAGAGCTCGACGCCTCGGCCCTCGAAGTGGTCCGCGTAGAATAGGCAGCCGGAGCGCTGGGGAATGATTCGCCGAAGCTTGCGCTTTCGCTCGAGGAGGGGCAGCGGGCGCAAATCCTCGTCGTCGAGAGCGATCAGGTCGAACGCGACGAAGGCCGGCCGCCCGCGGCGCTCGATGAGGTCGTCGAAGACCGGCCGGCCGGCGTCGTCCAAGCAGACGATCTCGCCATCGATCGTGGCGCGCGCGGCGCGTATCGCGCCCGGCAGCGCGGCGCAGAGCTCGGCGAACTGCACGTGCCCGTCAGCCCGCCGCGAGAGGAGGCGCACCTTGCCGGCAGCTAGGACGGCCGTGGCGCGGAGGCCATCGTACTTCAGCTCGAAGAGCCAGTCGGGATGATCGAAGGGTTCGGCGAGACGGGCGAGAAAGCTCGGGACGACCAGGGACATGGCTGTAGGATAGCGCACGGCGCCGGACCGCGCGCGCATTGTCTGCGCCCCATTCGCCGAGCGCTTCGCGCCGCCGCGGAGGGTTTGCCGTCCGCGAGCCTCAACGGTCGCGTCGCTTCACCTGGGCCGTGTTGCGTCGACGAGCCCGCCCGCGACGCTCAGCGGCAAGTGCGAGCACGTTCCTCCGCTTCGCGTTGCCCTTCGCGAAACTCCGCCCAGAATCGCCGCCGATGCGCGGCCGACCCTGGGTCACCTTCGCCCGGTCCCGACATCGGAGTCGGGCTCCCGGGCTCGCGAGCCGCTGCTCCCGGCCGCCAGAACCGCATCCAGTGACGCGCGACTAGGCTGCGCAATCCGCTCATGAGGACGACCCCCTCGATCTCCGCACGCCCCGCATTTCCGTGCGAAACGAGAGCATGCGGAAATGACCTGCGGTCCAATCACCGGCCGTGAGAACGGTTTCATGAACTGGCTCGTGATGCACCGCGAAGATCGCCGCTCGGCCGCTACGTCGGCCGAGCGACGCCCACGTTTCCCTTCGTAGGTTCTCGTCGAGCGGATGGGCATGTCCGACCTCGGTCGGGATCGACTTGCCACAGCTCGCACAAGAGGTGCGCAGCGTCGGGTTTCCCTCGGCGCGGACCGCACTACCCTTGGAAGGCACGAGGACTCCGTTCCTGCTCGAGAGCAACAGGAACACGATCCCCTTCACGCGCCGGACCGCCTGTCGGGTCCGGCGACGCGACCGGGATCTCGACGTCCGGGGCCTTCACCAGCTGGCGGTCGAGGGCGACCGCGTATCGGACGAGCAACGTCCCTCGATCGCCCTTGGAACGCGGCTTCCCGCGAGTCTGCCCGCGAGGCAACCAGACGCACTTGTCGTCGATCGAGCAGAACAGGGCAGTGGCGGTGGATCGGATGATCTTGACGTTCGAGAACGTCACGTACGCGTCGGCAACTTCGGCCATGCGAATCTCCCATCGGAGTTCGCGCCGAAGCACGCGTGGAGGGCCCCTGCACTGAACGCGCGGTGGGGCTCAAGCGGAACTCATGCGGTGCTTAGCTCCGCGCTCTCCGTAAAGCAACTTCGAGGCGCAAGACGCGCTGCTTCGACCACCCGGTGGACGACGGCGCGCTCGCCATCGTGCTCGAGCAACCGCCGACGCATGCGCCGTAAGCAGGGCGCCCGTGCTGGCACTGTCCGCCCACGTCGCAACCGTCCTCCACCGCGTCGGCATTCGCCGTTCATGAATGATCCGGGCTAGAAGGCGGAAAACACCTGAACGCCACTCCTCGGAGGAGGATCCGGGCCGGTGTCCGGCGCGGTCTTCAAAACCGCTCGAGCCCCCGTTCGGGGGCTGGATGGTTCGACTCCATCCCTCCTCCGCCAAAGCCCGGATTGTCGGCGGCGTCGCGGCGGCTCAGCGTCCGGGCGGCGGCACGCGCGGGCGCAGCGACAACCCGTACTCGGCGCCGCGCCGGAGGAGCAGCGCGGACGCCCGCTCGGCGAGCGCCGCGATCGTGAGCGACGGGTTCACGCAGAGCGAGGTCGGCACCGCCGATCCGTCCGTCACGAAGATCCCGGGGTGGCCGCGCAGCTCGTGGTGGTCGTCGAGCGCCGAGGTCGCCGGGTCGTCGCCGATGCGGCAGGAGGCGAGCGGGTGCGCGCTGAGCGCGCTCGGCGTCGCGTCCCAGGTGTGGAACGTGGCGAGCCCGTCCTTCTCGACGATCGCGCGCGTCTCCGCGTCGGAGAGCTTCCAGCCCGCGCGCGTCTCCGGCGCGGGATCGAACCGGAGCTGCCCGAGGCAGGCGGCGGGAGCGATGCGGGAGAATGCGCCGGTCGGCGGCGGCGGTCCGAACGTTCCCTCGTTCGCGTCCTCCGTCATCGCGAGAACGGTGAGCCAAGATCGCCAGCGCGACGTGAGCGATCGCTTGTCGACGCCGAACCAGTTCGGGTCCCCCGCAGTGCCGTCGCCGGCCAGGATGTCGACGGTGGGCGGAAAGTAGATCTGCTGCAGCGAGAAGCGCGAGAACTCGGGCGCGCCCGGATCGAGGCGATCGAAGCTCATCGTGCCGATCGGCCTGCCGATCGCGTAGCCCTCGTAGGGGACGCCCGGCGCTCGCTCGAGGCCGAGCAGGCTCTCCACCTTCGCCTCGTCGAGCGCGGCGAGCGTCACGCGATCGCCGTTCGGCGAGAAGTAGCGACCGACCGCCGGCGGCACTCCGCCGAGCAGCGCGGCCGATCGCTGCAGCACGACGGGCGTCGCCATCGCGCCCGCCGCGAGCACGACGACCTTCGCCTCGATGACGCCGCCGTCGACCGGAACGCGGTAGTCGGACGGGTCGAGAACGGAGTAGGTGAGCGCGTAGCGATACCCCGGCGTGGCGGCCGGCCCGATCGTCTGGACCTCGTGCAGCGCCCGGATCTCGGCGCCCGCCGCCTCGGCGGCCGGGAGGTAGTTCAGGATCATCGATCGCTTCGCGCCGAACCGGCAGCCGACGAGCATCCAGTTGCAGTTCGTGCAGCGCGCGAGGTCGACCGCCACCGGGACCGGATTGCACGTGCGGCCCGCGCGGCTGCACGCCGCCGCCCACACGCCGCCGGCGTACGGCACGTCGTCCCAGTCCTGTCGCGCGACCGGAAGGATCCGCTCCACGCGGTCGTACCAGCGGTCGAGCGACCGGCGGGTGATCGACGCGGGCCACAGGCGGCGGCCGATCGTGCCGCGCCGGTCGAAGACGAACGACGGCGCCCGCAGCGACGCCGCGAAGTAGATCACGCTCGAGCCGCCGACGCAGTTGCCCGCGACGACGTCGACGCCGTCGTTCAGGATGAGGTCGACGATCCGGTTGAACACGCCCACCTGCAGGGTGTGCTCGAACTCCTCGGTCGCGAGCCGTGGGCCGCGCTCGAGCATCACCACCCGCGCGCCGGCCTCCGCGAGCGAGTACGCGGGGATCGCGCCCCCGAAGCCGGTGCCGATCACCACGACGTCGGTGGTCTCGACCGCGAGCATCAGAGCGGGCTCCCGCGCCGGCTGCGCGCACGGCGCGCGAGCGGACGGCGATACGACGCTTCGGCGAACCGCCAGAGGCCGTCGGAATCCGGAGCGGGAAAACCGATCGCCGCGAGGCCGGGGTGCCCGCCGCGCACGGCGTCCACCGTCGGCAGGTGGCCGGCGGTGTGGTACGCGAGGAACGCGAGGCCCGCGAGCGCGTACCAGACGAGGAAGTCCGGGCTCGCGCCGTCCAGCACTTCGACGAGTAGCTCGCTTCGCTCCGCGAACCCGAGCGCGACGAGCGGCGGCACCGTCGGATCCAGCAAGATCCCGCGCGCCGCCGCGAACGCCGCCGCCCGCGCGTTCAGCAGCGCGACGTGCCCCGGCAGCGCCGGCGCGATGCCCGCCGCCGGAAGGAACATGAGGTCGATCGCGCCCGCCTGGACCGCGCCCGGTCCCCCCGCCGCACCCGCGATCGGACGGTCCGCCGGCGAGCGCTTCTCGCCCGGGATGAGCGTGTCGGCAAAAGCCTCGAGCGTCGGCACGACGACGATCGGATCGGGGACTCCGGGCGGAGTCGTCTGCGCGAGCGCGGACGTCGGCCCGATGCGCCACGGCGACGCCTTCCACGCGACGGCCGCCGCCGCCGCGACGCGGAGGAGCCGCCGGCGCGTCAATGCAACAGACGGGCTCACGGGCACGACGTCGGCGTGCAGGCGTCGCAGCAGCTCGCGCGTGCGCCCAGGCAGGCCGTCCCGCCGCGCGGCGCACGGCACGTGTCGGCGCGTCGCTTGACGCTGCAGCTCGAGCGGCCGCTCGAGAGCGTCCGGCAGCAGGTGACGGCGCCCGCACGGCCGCACGTGGAGCGGCGCGCGCAATCGACGACCGCGCCGCGGCAACGCGCCGGAAGGCGCCCGGCGGCGACGTCCTCGTCGGCGGACTGCGAGACGCAGCGCGCGTGCGCGCCGGGCGACGTCGCGCTCGCGCAGTCGCAGCGCTCGGCCGCGGCCGCCCGTGCGGCGGCGACCGCGCACGGATCGCCGAGTCCCTCGCCGCAGCGACGCGCGTCGGCGTCGCCGGCGGGGCATGCGGGATCCGGCGCGGCCCCGAGACACACCGTGGCGCCGCCGCCCCCATTCGTTCCGTCTCCGAAGCCGCGGATCAGCGCCGCGAGATCGGCATCGATCGGCTCGACCGCGGTCGCGGCCTGGTCGACGCTCGCCGGCACACCGGCGATCGAGAAGTTCCGCAGTCGCCCGGCCGCGACGCCGCTTCCCTTGTCGAACCAGTAGCTTCCGTCCCAGCGCACGAGCGAAGGTGTCGCGGGGTCGAGCTGCACGCTCCAGTGGTCCTGCTGCCAGTACCGGCACTTCGGGATCGCGGCGGCGAAGCGCGCGGGCTCGGCCGCGAGAAAGCGCACCGCGCCGCCGTTCGAGGCGGTGATGTCGCGCTTTTGGTACTCGACGCAAAGCGGGTCGTCGGGGATCCCTTCGATCGGCGGCGGCTCACCCTCGTCGAAGCGGTGCACGGTGCACATCCCCGCGAACGGCGGCTCGGCGAAGGGCGCGACGGCGGGGCTCGTCTGTGCCGCCGCGGGCGCCGCGATGGCCGCGGCCGCGATGAGCGCGGCCGCGAGGCGTCCCCGCGAGCGGCGAGCGCGGGGCGGGCGGCTCTTCGTCGTCATGGACGAACGGTTTGCCGCGAGCCGGCGCGAAACGACAGGCCGTACTTTTTCTTGTCGACCGCGTGTTTCTTCGGAACCGAGGCCCGATCAACCGGCCGCGCCGGGCGGCTTCCCGAGCATCGTCCGGAACGTGATCGAATGGCGGAGCGCCTTCGTCGGCGAGATCGCATGCTGCCAGCGCCAGCGCGCCTCCTCCCGGATCACGTAGGCGGAGCGCGGCTCGAGCACGAGGACGAGCGACCGCAGGCCGGCGTGCTTCCGGTGCGGGTACGGGCGGAGGCGCATCCGGCATGGGGAGCCGAGCGACACGCCCACGACGACCCCGAAGAGCGGCACGTCGCGATGCCAGCCGAGCGGCGTCCCGGGCGCGTACTCGGCGACCGTGCACTGGCGGAGGTCCTCGAGCGGGATGCCGCTCCACTCCGCGACGCGCGAGCGCAGCGGGTGCAGGAACGGCGGCAGGGGCGGTGCCGGCAGCGGCGCGTTCGTGCCGAAGTCGTAGCCCGCACCGAAGCTCGCGATCCGCCGCCGCGCGGTGAACTCCTTGTAGCGCGCTTCCGCCAGCGGAAGGTCGCGGATCCGCGCGAGGAGATCGCGCTCCTCGACCTCGGTCAGGAAATCAGGCCGGTAGACGAGCCCTTCCGGTAGCCCGCTCGCGGACGCCCGAGACGGATCGGGGGTCGGGTCGAAGAGCTCGGGCTGCTCGTGCTTGCTCGGCGCTCGCAATCTCCTTCGCCTCGTCAGAGTCTAACGCCGGTCGCGGTCGGTTCCAGCGCTCCCCGTTCAAGATCGTCCGCGCCGCGTCGATACAACCCCGGAGGGGTCATTCGATGCGGTCGATGAAAAAGACGTCCGTCCACCTCGTGCTCGCCGCCACCGTGGCGTCATGGAGCGCGCTGGTCGGCCTGCGGCAGGACGCCGTGGCCGAGCCCGAGTCGCCGTTCGTCGTGTGCGAGGACCAGCGCTACGCGCTCTGCGCGTCGGCCGAGTGCTTCGTCTACAACCTGGTCGCGTACTGCGCGTGCGACATCGAGCGCGGCGACAGCATCAGCACGCGTCTGTCGTTCGACGGCCCGACCGGCGAGCACGATGTCTGCGACGTCAACCGTGTCGGCCGCTTCAACGGCTACATGGTGAGTACGTACAGCCTGCCGGCGGGCGTCACGAAGGGCGGGACCGGCGCGGTGTACACGTGTCCCGGTCCCGAGAACGCGCACGGTGGAGTCGCGGCGCCGGTCGCCTACGCGCAGTGCGACGGCGCGATCTGCTTCACGAGCTCGATCGCCCGGCGCTTTCCCGGCTTCCCGGAGCGGCTCGATCTCGACGAGATCATCTGCTCCTGCCCGATCTCGACGTCGGCGACACCGGGCAGCACCACGCCTCTCGGGTACCAGATGTTCGGGCCGTACGATCCGACCGCGCCGCCGGGGCAGCGCTGCAGCGACTCGGGGTGCGCGTTCTGCAGCGTCGCGAGCCCGACCGGCGACGGCACCACGCTGCGGGTCGGGAGCCCGACGGGCAGCGCGGACGTCTTGACGCTCAAGCTCGACGGTCCGCCGCTTCCGGATCTCAACCGCTGCGAGTGCAAGTGCGAGACGGCGGGCGACGGAACGACGTCGTGCTCGGTCGTCGAGCCGTGATCGCGTGAAGCGCGTCGGTCGGCCGGCGCGCTAAGACCGCGCCGGCGCCGGCGCGGCGGCGTACGCCGGCGTCACGCCGACGAGCTTCTCGAGACGCGCCACGACGTCCGCGCCGCGCTCGACGAGCCGCCGCGTCCTTCCCACGTACGCCTCGACGACCTCCATCGCGTCGGCTTCGCTCTCGGCTCGAGAGCGCGGGATCACGTCGACGGAAACCGCGACGCCGACCGCGACGGCGGGCTCGGCCGGCGCCGCCGCGAGCCGCGCGGCCCCGAAGACCAGCGCGCCCGCCGCGACCGCGGCGCCGGTCGCAGCGATGCCGCCGCCCGCGGGTTGCAAATATGCACTCGGAGTGCAATTATCCCGCGCCCGAAGGTCGTCCGGAGGAGGCTCCCGTGGACATTCCCACCACCGCGCGCCGGCCGTGGCCGCAACTCGCCGTCGGCGGCGCGCTCGCGTTCGCGATCGGCGCGGCGGGCTGCGATCGCATCGTCGACCGGCAGATCGAGCGAAACCTCTCGCGTACCGACACGGCGCTGCTCGAATCCCCCGACATGACCGTCGTCCTCTGCGGGACCGGCTCGCCGCTCCCCGACCGCGAACGAGCCGGCGCGTGCACGGCGATCGTCGCGGGCGGGCAGGTCTTCCTCGTGGACGTCGGCCCGGGCTCGTGGGAGACGCTCGACCTCGCCGACGTCCCGACGTCCGCCGTCGGCGCCGTGTTCTTGACGCACTTCCACTCCGATCACCTGGGCGACCTCGGCGAGGCGATCACCCAGAGCTGGATCGCCGGCCGGCGCGAGCCGCTCGACGTCTACGGACCGGACGGCGTCGCGGCGGTGGTCGACGGCTTCCAGGCCGCGTACGCGGCGGACGCGCGCTATCGCGTCGCGCACCACGGCGAGAGCACCCTGCCCGCGGCCGGCGCGCGCGCGGTCGCGCACGCGATCGCGCTGCCCGACGACCCGCTCGGCGCCGTCCCGGTCGTCGACCGTGCCGGCGTCCGCGTGAGCGCGTTTCGCGTCGATCACCAGCCGGTCGAGCCGGCGGTCGGCTATCGCTTCGACTACCGCGGTCGGTCCGTCGTCGTCTCGGGCGACACCCGGAAGAGCGCGTCCCTCGCGAAGAACGCCGCCGGCGCCGATCTCCTCGTGCACGAGGCGCTGCAGCGCGACGCGATCGCCCGCGTCGTCGCGGTCGCGCAGCGCACCGGAAGGACGCGGCTCGCGAAGCTCGCGGGCGACATCCCGGGCTATCACACGAGCCCGGTCGAGGCGGCGGAGGTCGCGCGCGAGGCCGGCGTCAAGCGTCTCGTCCTGACGCACCTCGTGCCGGGCCCGAACAACTTCATCACGCGCCGGATGTTCCTCTCCGGGGTTTCCGACGCGTTCCCGGGCGACGTCGTCCTGGGAGAGGACGGGATGCGATTCACGCTCACGCCGGCGTCGTGAGCGCGGTCCCGAGCGGACTCGCAGGGAGAGCGGACATGGGACGGAAGATCCTCTTCATCACCACCGACCAGCAGCGCTGGGACGCGCTCGGATGCAACGGCGGCACCATCGCGCGGACGCCGGTCGCGGATCGACTTTCCGCGACCGGCATCAACTTCGCGCGCGCGCACAACCAGAACACGGTCTGCACGCCGGCGCGCTCCACGATGCTGACCGGCCAGCACGCGCGCAGCCACGGCGTCGTCGCGAACGGCGTCGCGCTTCCGGCCGACGCGCCGAGCGTCGCCGCGTGGCTCAAGGAGAAAGCCGGCTATCGCACGGCGCTCATCGGGAAGGCGCACTTCGAGCCGGCGTTCGACATGAAGGGTCGCTGGTTCGAGAACCGGATGGCGCGCGAGGGCTCGACCGGGCCGTTCCGCGGCTTCGACCACCTCGAGCTCGCGATGCACGGCCCGATCGGCGGCTGGCACTACTCGCTCTGGCTGCAGGAGAACTTCCCGGGCGAGACGGGCGGCTTCGCACCGCTTCTCTCCGCGCGCGGCGGCGGCGACACGGGCGCGCCGGAGGTCGCCTACAATCCCATCCCGCGCGAGCACTACCACACCGACTGGATCGCCGACCGCACGATCGCGTGGCTCGACGCGCTCGCGCCCGACGACGACTGGTTCCTCTGGATGAGCTTCCCCGACCCGCATCACCCGTGGGATCCGCCCGCCTCCGAGGCGCGCCGCATCCGCTGGCAGGACCTCGACCTGCCGCCGGGCCACCCGGGATCGCGCGATCGCATCGTCGAGGTCCTCGCGCAGAAGCCGCGCCACTGGCTCGACTGGTACGAGGGCTGCTTCGCCAACAACGAGGGCGGCCCGATGACCTTCGTCCCGCACCGCCTCACCGACGACCAGATCCGCGAGGTGAACGCGCTCACGCACGTCGAGAACGAGCTCGTCGACGAGGCGTGCGGCCGCGTGCTCGCGCGCATCGCCGAGCGCGGCTGGGACGCCGACACCGACGTGTTCTTCACGACCGATCACGGCGAGCTGCAGGGCGACTACGGGCTGCTCTACAAGGGGCCGTACCACGTCGACGCGCTGATGCGCGTCCCGCTCCTGTGGCGGCCGGCGCCGTCGGCGGGGATCGCGCCGGCGTCGGTGCCCGAGCCGGTCGGCCATCTCGACCTCGCTCCCACCTTCTGCGCGATCGCCGGCGTCGAGGCGGCGCCGTGGATGGAAGGCGCCCCGCTGCCGACGGCGCCCGGCTCCGGACGCGAGCGCGTGATCACCGAGTGGGACAGCCAGTTCGCGCAGATCGGCATGCATCTCCGGACGATCCACCGCGACGGCTTCACGTGCACCGTGTACGAGAAGACGACGCGCGACTGGGGCTACGACCTCGCGCGCGTCCTGCGCGCGTTCGGCTCCGACGCTCCGCTGCCGGACATCCGGTACGACGGCAGCGAGGGCGAGCTGTACGACGTCGCCGCCGACCCGCACCAGTGGCGGAACCTGTGGAGCGATCCGGGATACGCGCGCCTCAAGTCGGATCTCATCGCCGACCTCTACGACCACCTCCCCGCGCCGCGCGTCCCGAGCCTGAAGGTCGAGGCGCCCGCCTGACGCGGCGAACTCGCGACGCGGCTGAAAAAGAAAAAGAAAAAGCCGGCTCGGGAACGTGTCCCGAGCCGGCTGGTGAGACCGCTGCCGTTTCGCGGAGGGTGAGGCGATCGGCGGCGGTCGAACCGGACCTCACCGGTTCGCGGGGGTCACCCGAAGCGCCGTCAAGCAGGACGGGGCAGCGGGTGAATGCGCGTGGTCGGCCTCGGCGTGGGCGAAGGCGAGGGCCCGAAGGTCACGTGCTGGAGACGCATCACGATGCCGAGACCCGAGCCGACGAGCGCGGCGAGCAGGATGATCCCGAGGTAGCCGAGCGGCGTCGCGTCGAACGCGAGCGTGCCTGTCGGGACCGCCGTGAAAGCATCGAGAATCGCACCGAACGCGTACATGGTTTCGTACCTCCTGGCGGCGCGTCAAAGCAGGTTCGGTGCCACCAGCTCTCACGATCGTCGTCAGGGCAAAACGATGCGCGGACGCGGGTTTGCGCGAGACCGGCAGCGGTCGCGAGGGCTCGACGCGTGTTTCACTTTGCATCCAGCCGCATGGATCCGCATGCGCGGTGGTGTCGTGAGCGGACAGTTGTCGGGTTGTCGCACGAGGGAACCGCTTCCCTCGCCCCGTTGGGCAAAGCCCAACGGGCCGTGCGGGCTCGCTTCGCTCGCGTTGATCGTGGCGCGGGCTTGGGCCCTGCCTGTCCGGTGGGCGCGGTCGCGCGCGATGCGCGCGGGGCTCGGTGCGCGGGTGCCATAGAAAGCCGGAAAGCAACTCGGGGGTCTCGACACCCGTGACCGGTCCACACTGCAGCGGGCGCATGGTCGAATAGGCGGAACGAGCCGGGGCGCAGTCGGATCGCGACCGGCGACCGAGAAAAGCTCAGCAAGAACGGGCGGCCTCCGGGCCTCCTACCACCTCGCGTCCTGGCAACCGCCTTGCGCAAGCAGCGCGACGGTGATCGGAACCAGAGCGTCGACCCGATGAGCGATCCGGCCGAGTACTTCCCGCTCACGACCGCAGCCGCCTATCTGCTGCCGGTCGTCGTGTGGGCGATCCTGGCGGACGACGCCTGGCGCTTCCGGATCGCGGCCCGACCGCGCAGCACGTTCTACCGGCTGCTGCCGTGGTTCACGACGTCGCTCGCGCTCTTCTACCTCTTCTATCTCGCGATCGCGCTCGCGATGCCGATCCGATCGAACGTGCGGCCACCGTGCTGGTTCGGGTCGACCGACGTCGTCCTCGTCCTCGCCGTCGCGCTCTCGCGCCACATGGCGTGGCATTTCCACCTGGACGCAGATCCGCCGTCGCGGAGCTGGCTCGCCTTCAACTACGGCGCCGCGCTCGCGGTCGGCATCGCGAACGTCTTCTACGACGTCGTACCGGCTCCGACGATCGGCGCGAAGATGACGATCGCGCGCGCGGCGCTCGGGCTCTACGTCGCGGGCACGCTCGCCGCCAGCGTACGACGCCTCCGGCAGAAGGCGCGGCCCGGCCCCTGGCGCGCCGGCGCCGCCTCGATCGCGCGCGGCGCCGACGTCGTCGCCTTCACGGTCGCGACCCTCGGCACCATCGCCGTCTTCGCGCTCCTCTGGCGCGACGCGCTCCCCGCCGTGACGACCGTCCGCTACGTCCAGCCGAACCCGCTCCTGAACGCGACCATCGGGCTCGCGATCGCCCTCCCCTTCGCCGTTCGCATCCTGGGCGACCTCGTGAAGCGGCTGCTCGTCATGGCGGTGATCGCCGGGCTCGCGGTGGTCGCGTGCGCCGGGATCTCCGCCGCGCTCGCGGCGATTCCGGATGCGAGCCTGCCGCCGACCCTCACCCGCTCGCTCCTCCGTACGAGCCTGTTCGTCGCCGTTGCCCTCGCGCTCCTGCGAACGCAGGAGTGGCTCTCGGTCGCGGTCGAGAAGCTGGTGTCCGGACGACACCTCCAGCGCGAGGCGGAGCTCCGCACCTTCATGCAAACGCTGTCGCCGGAGCTCGGCGCGAGCGAGTGCTGCCGGCGCGCGGGCGCGGAGATCGCACGCGTGCTGAACCTCCGCGGCTGCGCGATCCTCCTGACCGACGGTCGCGGGACGATCGTGCACGGCGACATCGACGTCGCGCCGCTCGAGCGCGTGTGGCGCGGCGGCGCGATCGTCGACGAGATCCCGACGCACCCGTTCATGGGCGGCACCTTCCGCGACCTGCCGGTCGCGTTGCAGGAAGCGCTGCTCGAGGCGGACGTCGTCGCGGCCGCGCCGATCGCGAGCCCGCGCCGGCGCTGGGGCGTCGCGTTCGCGCGCACGGGTGCGCTCGCCGCGTCGTTCGGCCGCGACGACAAGCGCGCCGTCCACAACACCGTCGATCAGCTGGCGCTGGTGCTCGACGGAACCGAGCTGCTCGAGCGCACTCTTGCGGTCGAGCGCTCGCTCGCGCACGCGCAGCGCCTCGCCGCGATCGGCGAGCTCGCGGCTCGGATCGCTCACGAGATCCGGAACCCGGTGACGGCGGCCCGGAGCCTCGCGCAGCTCCTCGCGCGCGATCCGACCTCGCCGCTGAACGGCGAGCACGCCGACCTGATCCTCGAGGAGCTCGAGCGCGTCGAGCGCCAGGTCGCGGCGCTGCTGCGCTTCGCGCGCCGCGAGGAATTCCGGTTCGAGGAGTTCGACCTCGGCGAGCTCGTGCGCGAGACCGCCGACGCATTCCGCGAGCGCTTCGACGACGCCGGCGTGGCGGTCGCCGTCGACGCCGCCCGCGGCATCGGGGTGCGCGCCGATCGCGAGAAGCTGCGCCAGGTGCTCATCAACCTGCTCGAGAACGCGCTCGACGCGCTCGAATCGCGAAGCGACGCGCGCCGCCTCGGGCTCGCGCTCCGGCGCGCGAACGGCGCATGCCGCGTCACCGTCGACGACAACGGCCCCGGAGTGCCCGAGGACGCGCTGCCCCGTCTCTTCGAGCCCTTCTTCTCGCTGAAGCAGACGGGCACCGGGCTCGGCCTCGCGATCGTCCGCCGCACGGTCGAGGCGCACGGCGGCACCGTTGCGGCCGCGCGCTCCGACGCCGGCGGCCTGCGCTTCTCGATCGACCTCCCGGCCGGCGCGACGGCCGGCAACGGCGGAGCGCACGCATGACGCCGCTCTCGATCGCGATGGCGGTGCACGCGATCCCGACGCTCCTCTGGTCGGTGATCGCATGGGAGTGCTGGTGCGTCCGCTTCAAGCACCCGCGGCCGACGCTCTTCCTCCTGCTTGCTCTCGTCAGCACGTTCTTCGCGGCGCACATGGTGCTGCACCTCTTCGACGAGCTCGCCCGCGCCGCCGGCGGCCCGATCGCGAGCCGGGGCGCGCTCGCGATCGAGTTCGCGACCGCGACCCTCATGATCGCGACCGCGCCCACCATGCTGCACGCGCTCCGCCTCATCCCGGTCCGCCCGAACCCGCCGTCGCGCGCCTGGCTCGCCGGCGTGTACGGGTCGGCGGTCGTCGCGTTCGCGCTCTATGCCGCGCGTGCGCTCCGCGAGCCCGCCGGGCCGGGGCACCGGCAGCTCGCAGACATCATCGCGTACGGATACGTGGTCGTCGCGTTCGGCCTCGCGCTCGTCCGCTCGCGCCCGCACCGGCGCGGTCGCGTCTGGCTGCAGGGGCTCGGAATCGCGCAGCTCCGACTTCCCGAGCTCGTGCTGCTCGCGCTCGCGCTCGTGTTCGCGAGCGCGATGCTGGCGGCGTCGTGGCACGCCGGCGACACGACCCTCAGCGCCGCGGGCGCGCTCTTCTCGCATACCGCTGCGGCGCTCCTCTTCGCGCTCCCGTTCGTGGTCAGGATGATGGGACGGGTCGTGCGGAGCTTCCTCGTCACGGTGATCTTGCTGCCGCTCGCCGCCCTCGCTTTCGTCGGGGCACACGCCATCGCGTCCGCCGGCTCCGCGACGACGCCCGCGCTGTCGGCGGCGACCGGAGACATGATCGCGCTCGGCCTCCTCTTCCTGGTCCTCGTCCCGATCCGCACGCGCGTCGCGCTCCTCGTGGACCGGATGGTCTTTCGGCGGAGCCGCGAGCTCGGCGCGGAGCTGCAGGCCGCCGCCAACCGGCTGTCGCCGGCCGACGGCATCGACGCCTGCTGTCGCGCCGCGCTCGCCACCGTGTGCGGCCGCCTCCGCCTTTCCGGCGGCGCGATCGTGCTGACGCGCGGGCGCGGCGCGTTCGGCGAGGGCCTGGTCGACCTGCCGCGCCTCGTCGCGCTCTGGCCGGCGGACCGCGCCGCCGAGATCGCCGACCGACCGATGATGGAGATCGACCTGCGCGACCTCCCCGACGACCTGCGCACGGCAGTCACCGAGTCCGACGTGTCGCGCCTCGTTCCGATCGCGAGCCCGCGGCGGCGATGGGGCCATCTCTTCGCCGTCGAGCCGCTCTTCACGGCGCCGATCGACGCCGGCGAGCTCGAGATGGTGGCGGCCTTCCTCCACCAGCTCGCGCTCGTCCTGGACGCGTACGAGCTCCTCGAGCACGCCGTCGAGGTGGAGCGGTCGCTCGCGCACGCCGAGAAGCTGGCGGCGATCGGCGAGCTGTCGGCGCGGGTCGCGCACGAGATCCGGAATCCCGTCACGGCGGCCCGGAGCCTCGCGCAGCTCCTGGCACGGCATCCCGACGCGCCCGACAACGCGGAGAACGCCGAGCTCATCCTGACCGAGCTCGAGCGCGTCGAGCGGCAGATCGCCTCTCTGCTCCGATTCGCGCGCCGCGAGGAGTACCGCTTCGCGCCGACCGACGTCGCCGAGCTCGTCCGGAGCGCCGTCGCCGACCTGCGGCCGCGCCTCGACGACGCCGGCGTGGCGGTCGACGTCGACGTGGACGACGGCGGGCTCACCGCGCGCGTCGACGCCGAGAAGCTCCGCCAGGTCGTCATCAACCTCGTCGAGAACGCGCGCGACGCGCTCGCGACGGCGGACGGCGATCGGCGGCTCCGGGTCGCGGCGCGGCGCTCCGACGGCGTGGCGCACCTCCGAATCGCCGACACGGGCCCGGGCATCCCGCCCGCGGTGCTGGCGCGGGTCTTCGAGCCGTTCTTCTCGCTGAAGGAGAACGGCACGGGGCTCGGGCTCGCGATCGTCAAGCGGACGGTCGAGGCGCACGGCGGGCGGATCGCCGCCGAGAACGCCGCCGGCGGCGGCGCCGTGTTCGCGATTGACTTGCCGCTCGAGCGGAACGCATGAGGAGCCGATGAAGCCCGCAATCCTGGTCGTCGACGACGAGCGCGCGATCTGCATCGCGATCCAGCGCCTGCTCGCGGCGGCGGGCTGGGAGGTGGACACCGCCGGCTCGGGCGAGGAAGCGATCGAGCGCCTCGGGCGGAGCCTCTACCACCTCGTCGTGACCGACCTCAGCATGAAGCAGACGTCCGGGATGGACGTGCTGCGCTGGGTGAAGCAGCACTCGCCCGAGACGCAGGTGATCATGATCACCGCCTACGGCTCCGAGAAGACGGCGGTCGAAGCGATGAAGCTCGGCGCCGCCGACTACCTTCCGAAGCCGTTCGACAACGACGAGCTCGAGCTCAAGGTATCGCGCCTCCTCGAGCGGATGGCCGAGCGCCGCGAGGCGCGGATGCTGCGCGAGCAGGTGTCGGGCGCGTACCGCTTCGAGAACCTGATCGGGAAGAGCCCTGCCATGCAGCGCGTCTTCGACGTCATCCGGAAGGTCGCCGACAGCGACCTCACCGTGCTCGTGCGCGGCCCGAGCGGGACCGGGAAGGAGCTCGTCGCGAACGCGATCCACTACAACAGCCCCCGACGCGCGAAGCCGCTCGTCAAGGTGAACTGCGCCGCCTTCGCGCGCGAGCTCGTCGAAAGCGAGCTCTTCGGGCACGAGAAGGGCGCGTTCACGGGCGCGACCGCGACCCGCGAGGGCAAGTTCGAGGTCGCCCACGGCGGAACGCTCTTCCTCGACGAGATCGGGGACATGGCGCTCGAGACCCAGGCGAAGATCCTGCGCGTCCTGCAGGAGCGGGAGCTCGAGCGAGTCGGCGGCAACCGCACGATCAAGGTCGACGTCCGCGTCATTGCGGCGACCAACCACGACCTCGAGGCGAAGGTCCGCGCCGGCGGCTTCCGCGAGGACCTCTTCTACCGGCTGAACGTCGTGCCGATCGTCCTGCCCTCGCTGCGCGAGCGCGAGGGCGACCTGCCGCTCCTGATCGAGCACTTCCTCGACGCGTCGAGCGAGCGCCTGAGGCGCGACCGGAAGCCGGTCTCGGCAGCGGCGATGCGCGCGCTCCTCGCGCACGAGTGGAAGGGGAACGTGCGCGAGCTCGAGCACGCGATCGAGCAGGCGGTGGTGCTCGCGTCGGGCGACGCGATCGAGCTCGAAGACCTGGCGCCCGCGGTGCGCTCGGGCGGAGCCGCGGTCGAGCGGTCGCGAGACGGCGGCGCCGGCGGCGGCGAGCCCGCACGCGGCCACGCGGGCGACGGCGCGGCCGCCGACGCTCCGGACGGCGACCCGTCCGTCAGCTTCCGCGACGCCAAGCAGCAGCTCATCGAGCGCTTCGAGCGCGAGTTCATCACCGAGGCGCTGGCGCGCCATCACGGGAACATCTCCAAGGCGGCGGAGGAGATGGGGATGTACCGGCAGCACCTCCAGGGGAAGCTCGCGGAGTACGGCATCGACGCCGCGACCTTCAAGGCGCGGAGCCGCGCCTGACGCCGCCGGCCGCCGACTACCGGACGCGCGGCCGATCCCCGCCGCTCAGCGCGGAAGGCCGACGATCGCGATCGACGTGCGCGCCCGGTGCTGCCGGTTCAGGTTCACGAGGAGCGCGGTGATGCCCTCGACGTAGCGGGCGTTCGCGAGCGCGCCGGCGTCGACGGCGCGCAGGTCGGGCAGGCGCGCGACGAGCCGCGACACGTCCGCGCGCGCGTCGGCGTCGTCTCCGCACACGAGGACGTCGCCGGCGAGCGGCTGATCGAGATCGTGCAGCAGCTCGGCCGGGACGTTCTTGAAGGCGCTCACGACGCGCGACGCCGGAAGCGCGCGCTGCACGAGCTGCGCGACGCTGGGCGCACCGTCGACCGGCGCGAGGTCCGCCCTCCCGTGCCGGAACGCGAGCGGCACCATGACGTCGACGACGAGCTTCCCGGCGAGCTCCGGCGCGAGCGCGCCGAGCGATGCTGCGAGCCCTTCCGCGGGAAAGGCGAGAATCACGCACTCCGCGGCGCGCGCCGCGGCCGCGTTCTCGAGCCCCGTCGCGTCGGCGACCGGGACGCGTTGCCGGAGCTTGTCGGCCGCGTTGCGGGCGCGCTCGGCGACGCGCGATCCGATCGCGATCGAGGCGCCCGACGCGGCGAGCCTGAGTGCGAGGCCGAGGCCCTGCGATCCCGTGCCGCCGAGGATCGCATAGCGCGCCACGCGCGAATTCTAGCGGGAACCGCAGGTCGTCAGAAGGCGGTGCCGCGGCGGCCTGGGGGGGTCGTCAGTGCTTCTTCGCCCCCCCGTAGCCGTAGACCGACGACTTCGCGGAGTCGCGCCAGGTGAGCGCCGAGCCGGCCGTCGCCTGCACGAGGTCGCCCTGCGTGACGTACAGGTAGGCGATCGCGGCGCCGAAGATGATGCCGTAGACGAAGCTCTTCATGGCCTTTTCCGCCCTCGGGCTGGGGATCCGCCCGGAACATCGGCCATCGCGCGCCGGGGCTTGATCACGTCGTCCGTAGAGAGCCGCGAGCGCGACCTCCCCCGTGTGGCCGATGCCTTGCGCTTCGGATAGGAGGGCGGGGAACGCAGGTTGCATCCGGCGCCCGCCGGACGGCGCGAGGGCCGAGGTCCTCGCGGGACGGAGCTCCATGAACGTCGCGATGTGGGGAAAGGCCGTGCGGGTGATCCCGCGCGTCAGCAAGGACGAGTGGAACGCGCTCGACGTCGTGTCGCGCTGGCTCATCGCCACGCGCTCGGCGGTCCTGGTCATGACCTTCACCGCGTCCGCGATCGCCGGCCTGCTGGCGGCGCGCGACGGGCAGTTCCACCTCGTCCCGTGGCTCATGGTGACCGTCGGGCTCCTCTTCGCGCATGCGACGAACAACCTCGTGAACGACCTGACCGACCACGTGAAGGGCGTCGACCGCGACAACTACTTCCGCGCGCAGTACGGCCCGCAGCCGCTCGAGCACGGGCTGCTGAGCCGCGGCCAGATGCTCGCGTACATCGCGGTCACGGGCGCGATCGCGCTCGCGTCCGGGCTCTACCTGGTCGCGACGCGCGGCGAGGCGACGCTCGCGCTCCTCGGGATCGGCGCGTTCTTCGTCCTCTTCTACACCTGGCCGCTGAAATACATCGGCATGGGCGAGGTCGCGGTGATCCTCGTGTGGGGCCCGCTCATGGTGGGCGGCGGCTACTACGTGATCACCGGGCAGATCTCGAGCGACGTGCTCGTCGCGAGCCTGCCGTGCGCCCTCGCCGCGACGACGGTCCTCTTCGGGAAGCACATCGACAAGCTGGAGGCCGATCGCGAGAAGGGCATCCGCACGATGCCGGTCCTTCTCGGAGAGACCAACGCGCGCCGCGCGACGATCGCGATGCTGACGCTCCAGTACCTCCTCGTGTTCTACCTGATCGCGACCGGCGCCTTCTCGTGGCTCCTCCTCGCCGTCCTCGGGGCGGGGCAGTGGTACTGGAACGGGCTGCGCGCGTTCTCCCAGCCGCGCCCGAAGGCGCCGCCGCCGGAGTACCCGCCGAACGTCTGGCCGCTCTGGTACGCCGCCTTCGCGTTCCAGCACACCCGGCGCTTCGGGCTCCTGTTCCTGGTCGGGCTCTTCGCGGACGTGGTCGCCCGGAAGCTCGGCATCGTCGGCTGACGCGACGGCTCCGCGCGCTCAGTCCGCCGCGCGACGCGCGGGCGTCCGCCGGGCGCCCCGACGGCCCGAGAAGCGGATGTACTTCCGGCTGAGCGGCGACAGGTCGCGCCTTCCGATCAGGACCTCGATGAGCGCGAAGCGCTCGCCTCGCGCGGCATCGCGGAGCGCGGCCCACAGCTCCACCGCGGTCGACACCCGCACGCCCAGGCCGCCCCAGAGACGGGCCAGTTCGGCGTACGGCCAGGGAGGGATCTCGAGCAGCGACTGGCGCTTGAGGATCGGCCGGAAGATTCCCCAGCCGCCGTTGTTCATGACGATCACGATCGGGCGCGTCCCGTTCATCGGCGCCTGCGCGATCTCGGGACCGGTCATCTGGAACGCACCGTCGCCGCAGAGCACGATCGGGCGCCGCCGCGTGCCGAGCTCGATCCCCATCGCCGCCGGGACCGAGAACCCCATCGACGCGTAGAACCCGGGCGCGAAGTACGCGCCGCGCCCGGGAATGCGGACGTCGAGCCCCGCGAAGAGGACGTCCCCCGAGTCGGCGACCACCACGTGGCCGCGCCGCCCCTCGAGGAAGCGGTTCAGCACGTGCAGCACCTGCGCGACCGTGATGCGCGACCGCGGCGCGCGCGCGCTCGCGGCGGCGCTCGTGCCGGCGGCGGCCGTCCTTCGCGGCGCCCGGCGCGATGCGCGTCCGCCGTTCCGCGCGCCGGCGCCGGTCACCGCGTCGAGCCACCCGCGGGGCGGCCGCGGCAGGTTGTCGCAGTAGACGACCTTCTCGCCGAAGCGCGGGAGCTTCTCGTCGAGGAGCGCCCGCACGAAGTCGCGCAGCTCGACCTCGGTGTAGGTGTGGAAGCTCGCATCGACTCGTCGATCGACGGCGCGGACGACGCGCTCCGCCGGCAGCGGGTGCGCGCCGCCGCCGATGTCGGTCGGCGGGCTTCCGAGGTCGAGCACGAGGTCGGCGGCGTCGACGCGGTCGCGGATCGCGGGCGGGCTCAGCGACCCCATGTACACGCCCATGTAGAGGGGATCGTCCATCTGGACGGCGCCCTTCGAGAGCATCGTCGTCAGGACCGGAACGCCGAGCCGGCGGACGAGCGCCTCGACCTCGCGCTCGGCCTTGAAGCGATAGGTCTCGATGCCCGCGATGACGATCGGCCGGCGCGCGGTCGCGAGCCGCTCGGCGGTGTCGCGCGCGGCCTCGGCCACCTTGCGCGGGTTCGAGCGCGCGCCTTCGAGCCGCCGCCCGGCGCCTTCGAGGATGGCGCGCGGCACGTCGATCGCGCGATCGACCATGTCGCGGTGGATCTCGAGGTACCCCGGGCGCTGCTCGCGCCAGAGCGTCCGCACGACCTCGTCGATCTCCTCGGCGGCCGTGCGGGGGTCGTCGATCAGGCGCGCCGCCGCCGTGAGCTCGCGGAAGATCGCGAGCTGCGACTCGACCGCCCGCGCCTGGTGGTGGATCAGCGTGCCGAACTTCCGCTCCTCGTCGCCCGGGCCGCCGCTGATGACCAGCACCGGGACGTGCTCGGCGTACGAGCCGGCGACGGCGTTCACCATGTTGTGGCCGCCGGCGCCGTAGGTGACGCACGCGACGCCGATCGAGCCGGTCGCGCGCGCGTAGCCGTCGACCGCGAAGCCGACTCCGGGCTCGTGCGAGAACGTCACGATCCGAAGCCCGCGCCGCTCGCCGAGGCGCGAGAAGAGCCGCAGCACGAGGTCGCCCGGGATGCCGAAGAGGCGCGTCACCCCGAGGCGCCGGAGGTAGGCGACGAGGAAGTCGCCGAGCGGCATCCGGCCTTGCATACGCCCCTCTACATCGGAAGACTCTCGGGAAAAATGAGATCGGGGAGGGACAGATGAAGCTCGACACCGCGCTCGCCGCCGCCACGCTGAAGGACGTCCCGGCCGCCGCCCGCGCCGCCGAGGAGATGGGGTTCGACGCCGTCTGGACGGCGGAGACCGGTCACGATCCGTACTTCCCGCTCGTCCTCGCCGCCGAGCACACCGAGCGCGTCAAGATGGGCACGTCGATCGCGGTCGCGTTCCCGCGAAGCCCGCTCGTCCACGCGATGATCGCGTGGGACCTGCAAGCGCTTTCGCGCGGGCGCTTCATCCTCGGCCTCGGGACCCAGGTGAAGGGACACAACGAGCGCCGCTTCGGGATCAAGTGGGAGGCGCCGGGCCCGCGCCTCCGCGAGATGATCCGGATGATCCGCGCGGTCTGGGACAGCTTCCAGAACAACGCGCGCCCGCGCTTCGAGGGGAAGTTCTACAACTTCACGCTGATGACGCCCTTCTTCAACGGCGGCCCGATCGAGCACCCGAACATCCCGATCTACATCGCCGGCGTGAACGAATACATGTGCCGCCTCGCGGGCGAGCTGTGCGACGGCTTCCACGTCCACCCCTTCCACTCGCTCAAGTACCTGAACGAGACGATCCGCCCGAAGATCGCGGAGGGCGCGGCGAAGGCGGGGCGCACCCCTTCCGACTGCAAGCTCTCGACCGCCGCGTTCGTCATCGTCGGCGACACCGACGAGGAGCGCGCCGCGCTGAAGGGCCTCGTGAAGCAGCAGATCTCGTTCTACGCGTCGACGCCCGCCTACAAGCCCGTGCTCGACGCCCACGGCTGGGGCGACGTCCAGCAGAAGCTGAACGACATGACCCGGAAGGGCGACTGGGGCGGGATGGCGAGCCTCATCACGGACGACATGCTCGAGGTCTACGCGACGACCGGCACCTGGAGCGACATCGCCGGCAAGCTGCGCGCGAAGTACGACGGCATCCTCGATCGCCTGAGCTTCTACGTGCCGTTCCGCGCCGGCGACCGGACCGACCGCTGGCGCGAAGTGATTCGCACCTTCAACGGATAGCGACCCGACGGAACCGGGCGGCGGCGGCGGCGCGCGCCGCCGCCGCGCATGCCGCCATCGCTCGCGATCGCGCGCGAAGCGCGCGACCCTTCTTGCCTACGTGCGCTTCGTCGATACGATCGTTCTGTCTTGCAGGATTCGGCATCATTCCCTGCGGACGTCCGCGAGCTCGACGAGTCACCGACGGCGGGCCGAGGCCTCGCGGCGCGCGTGGAGCGTGCGAGGCAACGCGTGCGCCGGTCGCCATGGCTATGGCTGCTGGTGGCGCTCATCGGGCTCCGGATCGTCGCTCCGGTCCTCCTCGCTCCCCTGGTGGAGAAGGAGCTGTCGCGCGTGGTCGGCGCACGCGTCGACGTCCGCGACATCAGCTTCGCGCCGATCGACGCCGTCGTCACGCTGCACGGCGTGACCGTGCATGCGCCGGACGCGCGCGAAGCGGACGCGCCCGCCGCCGTGCCGGCGATCGCGGCCGGCGACGTGCGGATCGACGTCCAGTGGCTGCCGCTCCTCCACCGGTCCCTCGTCGTCCGCGAGCTGGCGCTCGAGTCGGCGAGCATCGACCTCGGCCGGTTCGGGGATGCGGGCGGGAGCTTCGAGCGGGTCCTGCACGTGGATCCGGCCGCGGAGCTGCCGCAGGGCTGGACGTTCGCGCTCGGTCGGATCGCGCTCCGCGACGCGCGCCTTCGCCTCCGGGACTTCGGGGGAGCCGAAGCGGCGCCGTTCGAAGTCGGCGTGCGCGAGGCCCGGGTCGCCACCCGGCAGAACCGTGCCAGCGCGTTCCGTCGCGCTCCGAACCTCCGGGTCGACGCGCTCGTCGACGGCGGACGCATCCGGATCGACGGCAACAGCGATCTGCGCGACGACGGCGTCGCGATCGACGCACTGCTGCGCGTCAAGGACGTGCCGCTCGACCGCATCTACGCCGCCCGGCCCGATCTCGGCTCGACCGCGGTCCACGGACGGCTGTCGGGGGAGCTCCACTACCAGCGCGATCCCGGACGGCGCGACCTGCTCACCGGACGCGTCCGGCTCCGCCGCGCGGCGGTCCGCGTGCCGGGGATGGAGGAGGCCGCGCTCGCAGTCCGAAGGGTCGACGTCGACGTCGACGCGATCGATGTCCGGCGCCGGCGCGTCGCGCTCGGTTCGCTCCGGCTGCACGGCGCCCGGCTGTCCCTGCCGGCCGGTCTCGCGACCGACGTTCCGCTCGTCGCGGGCGGCTCGCCGGGCGGCGCCGGCGAGCGGCCGGCGCGGAATCGGCCGTTCGCCGCCCGCGCGCGCGCCGGCGACGCGCCGTGGACCTGGGAGCTCCGCGAGCTCGCGCTGCCGAACGCCCGCATCGACGTGACGGCCCCGGAAGGCCGCATCGAGCTCGCCGCCGGCGCTTCCGCCGAGAACATCGGAGCCGGGGCGTACTGGTCGCCGCTCCGCGCATGGGTTTCGCGCGGCGCGGGCGCCGCGTCGTTCGACGGCACGGTGCGCGTGGCGCGTGGCTTGACGATCGCCGGACGCCTCACCGCGCGCGACGTCGATGCGGCCTCGTTCGCGAGCGCCTTCGCCATGCCGCACGCGGACCTCGTGCAGGCCGGTCGCGGGCGCGCGGACCTCGACGTCGAGCTCGCAGCCGGGACGCCCGACGGCCCGAGCGTGGACGTGACCGGCAAAGTCGACATCGACGACCTCTGGCTCGCGGGCCCGGATCCCGGCTCCTTCGCGATCGGCGCTCGCGCCGTCGGCCTGACGCTGGCCGCGATCGCACCAGCCCGGAGCGAGCGCGGGCGCGCACGTCCGGCGGAGGTCCGTTTCGGGGACGCGACCGTCGCGGCTCCGTACGTCCTCGTGACCCACACGCGCGACGGCTGGCTGCTGCCGCCGTTCGCTCCGGACGACGCGGGCGTCGACTCCGAGCCGGCCGACGCGGTGCCCGGACCCGAATTCGTCTTCGGCCACGTCCACTGGCGCGATGGTCGCGTCGTCATCGTCGACGGCACGGCGGTCCCCGAATCCGCCGTCGACCTCGGCGCAGCGAACGGCTGGGCCGACGGCGTTCGGCTACCGGCGCGCGAGCTGTCGAGCTTTCTGGTCGAGGCGACCAGCCGCGACCTCGGCGCGCTGCAGCTCGCCGGCTCGGCCGGCCCCGGTCGCGCCGACGTCGACGTCTTCGCTCGGTCGCTCCCACTCGCCTCGGCTGCGCCCTACCTCACGCGCGCCGGGCTGCCCTACTGGTTCGTCGGCGGCACGGGCTCGGTCGTGTCGCACGTGGCGCTCGCGGGCGCACGCTGGAGCGCCGACACGGCGCTCACCGTGCGCGATCCCGCGTTCGGCGGCGACCGGGCGGCTCTCCGCCAGTCGTTCGGCATGCCGGTCGAGGACGCGATGGCCGCGCTGCGCGATCCCGACGGGGTGGTGACGCTCCGCCTCCCGCTCTCGTCGTCGGCGGGCGAGCGCCGCGGAGCGCTGGACGGGATCGTGGCGACGGCGCTGCGCGAGGCGGTCGCTCGGGCACGCGAGACGCCCCTCTCCGAGCGGGCGATCCGGATCGCGTTTCCTCCGGGCCGGATCGACTTCAACCGAGCCGCGGCGCAGCAGCTCTCCGCGATCGCTCGCATCCTCGAGTCGCGGCGCGACGTGACGGTCGAGCTCACCGGCACGGTCGCGCGCGACGACCGCCGCTGGCTCGCCGAGCAGGCGGCCGCCGCGGATCTGGACGAATCGGACGGCTTCTTCGGCGCCCTCTTCGGCGCGCGCGGCCGGAACGATCGCATCCGCGACGCGCTGGCGGCGCGCGCGGCCGGTCGTCCCGGCCGCCTCGATGCGGACGACGAGGCCGCGCTGCGCGAGCTCGTCGCCTCGGCTCCGCCGATTCCGGACGACCGCCTCGCCGTGATCGCCGCGGCGCGCTCGCGCGCCGTCGCCGACCTGCTGGTTCATCGCTGGGACGTGTCTCCCGATCGCGTGATCGTCGCGGAGCCGGGCCGGGACGAGGCGTGGGGCCCACCCACGGTGCAGGCGCGATTCGCGGTCGATGACCCGGACGTGCGGTTCGCGGCGCACGTGGAACCGGACGACGAGCCGTGGTGAGGCGGCTCCTTCGCCTCGCCGCGTGGACCGCGCTCGCGACGGTCGCGCTCGCGACGGTCGTGGGCGTCGCGATCTGGCGCGAGCTCACGCAGGACCTCCCGGCGGTCACGGAGCTCCTCGACTACCGGCCCCCGACCGCGACCCGCGTCTTCGCGGCGGACGGCACGCGGATCGGCGAGTTCTACGTCGAGCGCCGCTACCTCCTTCCGCTGGCGGACGTACCGGAGCGCGTTCGCCTCGCGTTTCTCGCCGCCGAGGACGCCGACTTCTACCGCCACCCCGGGATCGACGTCCCGGGCATCGCGCGCGCGCTGGTCTCCAACGTGCGTCACGGCGAGATCGTCCAGGGTGCGAGCACGATCACGCAGCAGGTCGTCAAGCAGCTGCTGCTGTCGCCGGAGCGAAGCTTCGAGCGCAAGTCGAAGGAACTCATCCTCGCGCTCGAGCTCGAGTCGAAGCTCACGAAGGACGAGATCTTCTACCTGTACCTGAACCACATCTACTTCGGCTCCGGCACGTACGGCATCGCGGCCGCGGCGCGCGAGTTCTTCGATGTCGAGCCGGCCGAGCTCACGCTCGGGCAGGCCGCCCTGCTCGCGGGCCTGCCGCAAGCGCCGAGCCGGTACGATCCGCGCCGCCATCCCGACGGCGCGGCCCGGCGCCGGAGCTACGTCCTCGAGCGCATGCTCTCCGCCGGCTTCATCACGCCCGACGAGTACGCGGCGGCGCGCAACGAGAGGATCGCGCTCGCGAAGCGGAAGCCGACGTCGTCTTGGGAGGCCGCGCCCTGGTACGTCGAGCACGTGCGGACGCTGCTCGAGGACGAGTACGGCGAAGCCTACGCGACGCTCGGACTCGCCGTCCACACCGCCGTCGACCTGCAGCTTCAAGCGGTCGCGGAAGAAGTGCTGCGCGACGGGATCCGGAGGATCGCGCAGCGGCTCGGCACGCGCCACGCCGTGCGCCACCTGGCGCCGGGCGGGATCGAACGCTTCCTCGCGGAGGAGCGCGCGAGCGGATCGCGCGACGGAAGGCGGCCGGCCGTCGTCACGAAGGTGGGAGCGAGCGAGATCCTGGTCCGCACGCCGTGGGAGGCGGGCGTCGCGGCACACGTAGGCGGCGGCAACGAGGACGCGGTGCCCTACCGGCGCGGCGACGTCGTGACCGTGGAGCCCGTGCCGGAGCACGATGAGCGCGGCACGATGCGCTTCGCGATCGTTCCCGACGCGGAGCTCGAGGGCGCCTTGGTCGCGATCGATCCGGACAGCGGCGAGGTGAAGGCGCTCGTCGGCGGCGTCGACTTCCGGCGCAGCCAGTTCAATCGCGCCGTCCAGGCGAGGCGTCAGCCGGGCTCCGCGTTCAAGCCGCTCGTCTACGCTGCGGCGATCGACCACGGCTACGAGGAGACGACGACGGTCGAGGACGCACCCATCTCGCTCCCCGACGGCCGCGGCGGCTCGTGGTCGCCGAAGAACTACGACGGCAAGTACATGGGCCGCGTGCCACTCCGCACCGCGCTCGCGAAGTCGCTGAACAGCGTGTCGGTGCGCCTCGCGCTCGACGTCGGCATGGATCCTCTCCGCGACTACCTGCGGCTCTTCGGCTTCTCCACGGATTTTCCGCCGCAGCTCTCGGTCGCGCTCGGCGCGAGCGAGGTGACGCTGCTCGAGCTCACGCGCGCCTACGGCGTGTTCGCCACGCTCGGCCGCCGCTTCGATCCGGTGTTCGTGACCTCCGTGACCGACGCGGCCGGCGACGCGAGCGCGTTTCCCGGCTCGAGCCCGCGCTTCGAGCGCGTGATGAACCCCCGGACCGCCGGGATCGTGACCGACATGATGCGCGGCGTGGTCGAGTCGGGCACCGCACGCGAGGCGAGGAAGCTCGGTCGCCCGGCGGCGGGCAAGACCGGCACGACGAACGAGTCCATGGACGCCTGGTTCGTCGGGTTCACACCCGACCTGCTGGTCGGCGTCTGGGTCGGCTTCGACGCGGACCACTCGCTCGGCTCGTACACCGGCGGCCGCGCCGCGGTTCCGATCTGGACCGCCTTCATGGAGCGCGCGCTCGCCGGTCGGCCGCAGCGTGATTTCGTGCAGCCCGCGGAGCTCGAGGTCGCGCGCACGAATTGATGGCCGCGTCAGAAGAAGAGCTGGACCCCGCCCACCACGGCGAAAGGGTTTCCCGCCGTGAAGTGGATGTCCTCGATGCCGGCGCCGGGGTTCTTGCGGGGCTTCGCGAGGCAGCCGGGCTGCGTGCCGAGCTCGTTCGCGAGACACGTGTCGTCGTCGAACTGGGCCTCGCGCCATTCGGTGTTCGTCAGATTCAGAAGCTGCAGCGAGAGCTGGACGTTCCGCCAGCGATACGTGCCGACGAGATCCAGGAGGAAGTAGCCGCTCGCCTCGATCGTGCGGTCCTCGTTCGCCGGCCGCTCGCCGAGGAATCGGCCGCGCAGGCCCGCGGAGAACCCGTTCTGGAATCGCGCCGTGAGCCCTCCGTTCATGAGCAACGTCGGGGCGAGCGGCACCGCGAGCCCGCTCGACCGGAAGCGAGGGTCGGCGTAGCTCAGGTCGTAATCGGCGAAGAGCCAGTCTTCACCTGCCAGCGCGCCTCGAAGTCGATCCCCCAGCGCCGCGTCGCCGGCCCGGGGACGAACGCGCCCGTCACGTCGTCGATCTCCGCGTCGACGACGCCCGAGTCGCCGGAGAAGACGAGCTCGCTGTCGAGGTCGAGCCACCAGAGCGCCGCGGCGGGGTGATCACGAGGTTCGCCTTCGGACTCACGATGCCCGCCGTGCGGCTCCCCGGGATCGCCTGCGACTCGAAGTTCGGATCGGGCGGCTGCGGCGGCAGGCGGTTGCTCGCGTGGAAGAAGTACACGTCGCCGCGGAGCCCGACCTCGAGGCGCGCCCACTTCCCCACGAACGCCTGGTTCTCCGCCCACCCGCTGACCGAGCTCTCCCAGAGGCCGAGCCGGTTCACGGCGAAGAAGCGATCGCGGCGGACGGCGCGGAAGAGCCCGAGGTTCTCGATGTCGTCGTTCCGGTTCTCGATCCCGAGCCGGGTCTGCACCGGAAGGCCGCCCGGCTCCCAGCTGTGGACCCAGCGGCCCTTGAAGCCGAACGTACAGCGCTCGTCGTCCTGCTCGATCTCGTCGCCCGGGATGTAGGACGCGCCCGGCACGACCGGCGCGTCGCCCGTGTCGATCACGTCGCCGTTCGCACCGCGGATGAAGCGGAAGCCCGTGAAGCGGAAGAACGTGAAGTCGGACCAAAGCCGGAGGCGATAGCGGTAGCCGTACGCCTGGAGCTTCACCCGGTCGGCCGGCGTCGGCGACGCCTCGTACTGTAGGTTGACGCCTTCCTTGTCGGTGCGGCCACCCTCGGTCGGATCGATCGAGCCGAAGGGGTCGAGCCGCGGGCCGGTGAAGGGCGCGCCGAAGGGCGGGACGTTCGGCTGGTAGATGCCCTTCACGGCGCGGAGCGGGATCTGGCCGGACGCGTCCCAGTCCGCGTCGTAGAAGTAGGCGGTCGCTCGCAGGCTCGAGGTCGGCGTGGGCTCGAGCGTGTACTTCGCGAAGAGGTCGTACGACCAGAGGTTCTGCGGGCTCACGAACGGTCCGTTCGTCGAGTAGATCTGCCCTGCGAGGTAGAGCTTCCCCGGCCCGGCGGGCGCCGACACCTGCGGGACGAAGCGCATCGTGTCGAACGAGCCGCCTTCGACCAGGAACGAGTTCTCCGCAACCTCGTCGCGCGTCACGACGTCGAGCGCGCCCGCGTTGTCGAAGTCGCCGAACTGCGTGAAGTAAGGGCCCTTGTAGAGCTCGAGCCGCGAGATCGTCTCCGGGATCACGAAGTTGAGATCGGAGTATCCCTGCCCGTGCGCGTGCGAGACGAGGTTCACGGGCACGCCGTCGACGAAGATCGCGAAGTCGGTGCCGTGGTCCGAGTCGAAGCCGCGGATGAGGTACTGCGCCGCCTTCGCGCCGCCCTGGTGCTGCGCGACGACGAGCTCGGGGACGTCGTTCAGCACCTGGGTGATCGTGTCGTGCGGGCGGAGCTCGAAGTCGCGCGCGCGGATGTCCTCCGACGATGCCGCCGACAGCGGACGCTTCGCCTCGACGACGATCTCCGAGAGCGCAGCGCGGTCGCCGCGGCTCCAGAGCGTCAAGCCGCCCGACGCATTTCCGTATTCCGCTGAGTCCTGGGCGGACGCGGCGGTCGCGAGCCACGCCGCGACGACGACGGCGAGGCCGAGCAGGGTCGTCCTGAACGGCGCCGGCCTTCTCCTGGGTCCCATCATGCGGGCGAGGCCTGATCGTCCAATCGTCCTCACATACGAGCCGGGAGAGCGATCGGATCGCTGCCGCAGGCGCGGCGCTTCAGCTCGCGGCAGCCTCGCGCCGGAGCACGCGGTAGGCGGCCGGGACGACGAAGAGGTTCAGGAGCGTCGACGACGCGAGCCCGCCGACGACCACGAGCGCGAGCGGCTGCTCGATCTCGCCGCCGGGCCGTCCGCCGAGCGCGAGAAGCGGCAAGAGCGCGAGGCCGGCGACCAGGGCGGTCATGAGGATCGGTCCGAGGCGGTCGGCGGCCGCCGCGACGATCTCTGCGCGATCGAGCGCCCGCCCGCGCGCCTTCGCCTCCTGCTCGAAATGCGCGATCAGCACGATGCCGTTTCGGATCGTGATGCCGAACACCGTGACGAAGCCGACGATCGCGCCGAGCGACAGCCGGCCGCCCGCGCCGAGCGCGATCGCGACGATCCCGCCGACGAACGCGAGCGGCGTGTTCACGAGCGCGAGGAGGCTCAGCGCCAGCGACCCGAAGTCGGCAAGGAGCAGGATCAGGATCCCGACGAGGCAGAGCGCGCCGATGCCGACGAGCTGCCGCTCCGCCGCGCGCGCCGCCGCGTACTCGCCGCCGACCTCGCCGTACACGCCCGCCGGCAGAGCCGTCGCCGAAAGGACGCTCTCCGCGTCGTGCGCGACGTCGGCGAGCGGGCGCCCGGCGGCGTCGAGCCGGATCGCGATCGTGGGGACGCCGTCCTCGTGCGCGATCGACGATCGGATCGGCCCGATCGCGACGTCGGCGACCGTGCCGAGCGACACCGCGCCGGCAGAGCCGGTCGCGATCGGCAGCGCCGCGAGCCTCTCCGGGTCGCGTGCACTGGCCGCGTCCAGGTGAACGACGACGTTCGCCCGCCGGTCGTCGGAAGCGACGCGGCCGACGACGAGGCCGCCGAACGCGGCGCGCATCGCGCGCTGGAGGGCCGCCGCCGAGAGGCCGTAGCGGAGCAGATCGAACCGCCGCGGCTCGACGCGGACGGTCGGCGCGCCGAGCACGCCGGGCGTGTGCACGTCGACCGCGCCCGGGATCGCGGCGATTCGCGTGGCGACGTCGCCGGCGGCGCGCTCCAGCGCCGAGAGATCGCCGCCGCGGAGCCGCACGACGATCTGCGCGCCGCTCCCGCCGAGCAGCTCCTCGATGCGCTCGTTCAGGAACTGCTTCAGGTCGAAAGCGAAGCCCGCGATGCCGGCGACCGCGCCGCGCGCCGCCTCGGTCGCGCGCTCGGCGTCGGCGTCGGCCGCGAGACGCACCATGAGCTCGCTCCGCTCCGCCTGCCACGGGTCCTCGGAGAGCGGCGCGCGGCCCGCGATCTGCGCGACCGACTCGACGCCCGGAATCGCGAGCAGGTCGCGCGCGACGGCCGCGCCGACGCGCGCCGACTCGTCGAGCCCGACGCCGGGCGCGCCGGTCATGTGCATCGCGAAATCGGTCTCGTGGAATTCCGGGAGGAACTCGAGGCGGAGAAGAGGCGTGACGGCCACCGCAACCGCGAGCGCGAGGAGCGCGACGGCCGCGACGGCGCCCGGGAGATCGAGTGACCGCGCGAGCGCGCCCCGGTAGAGCGCGCGGAGCCGGCGCACGAGTCGCGGATCGCGCGGACGCGCCGCGACCGCGCTCGGGAGGAGCGCGGCGGAGAGCGCGGGCGTGACGGTTAGAGCAACCGCGAGCGACGCGAGCGTCGCGAGGACGTACGCGGTCGCGAGCGGCCGGAAGAGCGCACCCGGCACCCCGCTCAGGAGGAACACGGGGACGAAGACGAGCGCGACGATCAGGGTCGCGTAGACGACGGCGCTCCGCACCTCGACGAGCGCGGCCACGACGACGCGATCGCCGTCGCTTCCGGGCGGAGCGCCGCGCAGGCGGCGCCAGGCGTTCTCGACGTCGATGATCGCGTCGTCGACGACCTCGCCGACCGCGATCGCGAGGCCGCCGAGCACCATGACGTTGATCGTCGCGCCGAGCGCGCGCAGGAGCGCGACCGCCGACAGCAGGGAGAGCGGCATGGCGACCACGCTCACGAGCGCCGCGCGCGCGTCGCCCAGGAAGAGGAGGAGGACGATCGTCACGAGCACCGCGCCGACGAGGAGTGCCCGCGAGAGGTTCCCGATCGCGTGCTCGATGAAGCTCGCCTGCCGCACCATCGCGGGCTCGACCCGCACCGCCGGCGGGAGCGCATGGCGCGCGGCCGCGAGGGCGGCCTCGAGCTCGCGCGTCAAGCGAATCACGTCGACGTCCGGCTGGCGGATCACCCGGAGGACGACGCCGGGATCGCCGTTCACGCGCGCGTCGCCGACGGCCTGCGCCGGCGCCTCCTCGACCGACGCGACGGAGTCGAGCGCGACCGGGGGCCGCGCCGTCGCGACCACCGGCGCCACCGCATAGTCGCCCGGGCCGCGCGGCCGTCCCGCGACCCAGACCGGCAGCCTCTGGCCGGAGCGATCGACGAACCCCGATCCCGCCGAGGCATCCGCGCCCTGGACGGCGGCGACGACGTCGTCCAGCGTCGCGCCGTGCGCCCACAGGCGCTCGGGCGTCGCCGTCACCGCGACCTCGCGCACGTCGCCGCCGTAGACCAGGACGTCCGCCACCCCGACGACCGCGAGCAGCCGCGGTCGCAGCATCCACTGCGCGAGGTCGCGGAGGTCGAAGGGCGAGAGGGTGCGATCCCCGCGGAGGCCGATCGTGAGGACCGTCGTGAGAGCGGCGGCGACCGGCGCGACCGCGGGTCGCGCTTCGGGCGGCAGCTGCTCGGCCGCGAGCGGCAGGCGCTCGGCGACCCACTGGCGCGCGCGATAAGGGTCGACCCCGTACTCGAACTGCACCGACAGGACGGACAGCCCGGGCGTCGACGTCGAGCGCATGCTCTCGACCCCGGGAAGGGCCGCGAGCGCCTGCTCGAGCGGCGTCGTGACGAGCGCCTCGACGTCTGCCGTGCCGAGCCCGATCGCCTCGGTCTGGACGTCGACGATCGGCGGCGCGAACTCGGGAAAGACGTCGAGCGGCGCCCGCAGCGCCGCGGCGATCGCGCCCGCGGAGAGGACGAGCGCCGAGAGGACGACGAGGAGCCGGTGGGCGACCGACCAGGCGATCAGCGGGTTCACCATCGCGGCGCGCTCACTCGTCTCCCTCACCGGCGGCGGGCAGGCGCTCGGCCGAGAGCAGGCTCGCGGCCCCGCGCGCGACGACGCGCGCTCCGGCAGCGAGGCCGCGTGCGACCTCGACGCGGTCGCCGTCGCCGGCGCCGATCTCGACACGCTGCGCGGCGAAGCCTCCGCCCTCGCCCGCGACGAAGACGACGCTCGCGTCGCCGTCGACGACGACCGCCGAGCGCGGCACGACGACCGCGCGACGCGGCGCCGATCGGATGTGGACCCGTCCGGTCATTCCAGGACGAAGGCGCCGATCGGGATCGGAGAGACGCACCGCGACCGGCGCGAGCCGCGACGCGGCGTCGACGTAGCCCGCCTCGACCGCGACCATCCCGGCGAAGGAGTCGGACGGAAACGCATCCGCAGCGAAGTCGACCTCACTTCCCGCGCCGCAGCGGGCCACGTCGCTCTGCACGACCTGCGCGATCATCCACGACTCGCCGGCGCGAAGCGGCTCCCTCGCCGCGCCGCCGCCGAGCGCCGCATGCGCGGCGCGCGCGCGCTCGACCGCCGCGGTCGCGGCCGTCTCCTCGGCGACCGCGGCTTCGAGCTCCTTCCGAGGCGCGATCGCCTCCCGGACGAGCGGCCGGAGGCGCGCCACCTGCTCGGACGCCGCCTGCCGTCGCGCCTCCGCCTCGGCGACGAGCGCGCGCGTGTCGCGCGCCTCGGGTAGCTCGACGTCGGCGGCGACGGCGCCGGCGGCGCGCACCTCGTCGCGAACGGTCGCTTCCTCCGCGAGCGCGGTCTCGAGCCCCGGGACGGACTTCGCCGCCTCGTCGCGCTCGGGCTCGGGGGCGCTCGGCCGCGAGCACGCGACGCCGACCGCGCACGCGATCAGCGCGATGCCCAACGGGGATCGCGGCGCGCGCGCTCTCAAAACGGGTCTCCGCCGACGGCCTCGATCACGTCGGCTCGCGCCTCCTCGAGGTCGAGCCATGCCGAGATCGCAGCGGATCGGAGCTGCACGACGCGATCGCGCTGCGCGAGCGCCTCCGTCAAGCCGGAGTACCCGGCTCCGTAGGCGCGCTCGATCAGGCGGTCTGCCGCGTCGGCTCCCGGAAGACCCTCGCGCCGGAAGCGCCCCCACGCGAGCGCGGCGGCGCGGTGGCGTGCCGCCGCGAGCCGGACCTCGCGCGGAATGGCGCGCATCAGGCGGTCGATCTCGACGCCCGCTCCGGACGCCGACGCGCGAAGCGCCGTCTCCGTCCCCTGCTCGCGGTTCCAGACCGGGAGCGGGATCGCGACCTCTCCCCCGACGACCGTCTCGTCGAGCAGCTCGTTGCGATAGTAGCCGCGCACGACGGGGTTCGGGATCTCGCCGTGGCGCTTGACGTACGCGGCCTCGCCCTCGAGCCGCGCGCGCTCGGCGCGCGCGGCAGCGAGGTCGGGGCGCGACGCGAGCGCGCGCTCGACGAGCGCTTGGTCGTCCGGAAGCGGTGCCGCGTCGCCTCCGTCGCCGCCGTCGGCGGCCGTCACGGTCTCGGAGTCGGGGGCGCCGATCGCCAGCGCCAGGCGATCGATCGCGCGCTCGCGCTCGATCCCGGCCGCGGCGCGCGCCTGCTCCGAGCGCGTCGCCTCGAGCGCCGCGAGCTGCGCGTCGAGCGCGGTCGCGTCGCCGGCTCGCTCGCGCCGGCCGGTCGCCTCCGCGAGACGGCGCGACGCCTCGGCCGTCATGCTCGCGAGGTGCTCGCGCCGCTCGGCGGCGACGGCCGCCGCGAAAGCGCGGCGGACGTCGGCGAGGACCCGTCGCCGGCGATCCGCGAGCACGAGCCGCGCGTGCTCGACGTCGCGGTCGGCCGCCGCGACCCGCAGCGCGCGCTGGCCTCCGATCTCGATCTCCTGCGCCAGCGAGAACATACGATCGATCTGCTCCTCCCCGCCCGGCGCGCCGTGGTGCGCGGCCTCGGCGGTCAGCACCGGGTTCGCGACGTACAGGCCCGCTTGCTGCGCGCGGCCGCGCGCCGCATCGACATCGGCTTGCGCCGCGCGGATCTCCGGGCTCGCGCCGAGCGCGCGCTCGAGCGCCTCCTCGAGGCGGAGGTCGCTCGCCGCCGCGCCCGACGCCGCCGGCACGGCGGCGAGCCACGCCGCCGCGACGGCCGCGATCCACGCGCGCCGCGCCATTCGGTCCATCTAGCGCGCCGATCGTGACGCCAACGTGAAGCCGCGCGGGGGTGCGGAGACCCTTTAGGGGCGCGTTTGAGAGTCGATCGGCAGACGGAGAACGGCCGTCGTTCCACGGCCGGGCTCGCTCCGGAGGTCCAGGTCTCCGCGGTGCTGGATGGCAATCTCGCGGGCGATCGCGAGACCGAGGCCGCTCCCGGCCGCGGCGGTCGGGCCGCGACGGAACGGCTCGAAGACCTGCGCCAGATCGCCGTCGGCGATGCCGCGACCCTCGTCGCGCACCGCGACGGTCGCCCAGCCGCTCGACCGTCGAACCGTCAGCTCCACGGGAGCGTCGTGCGGGTTGTGGCGGAAGGCGTTGTCGAGGAGATTCAGGAGCGCGCGCTTCAGGAGCAGCTCGGATCCGACGACCTCCACCGGCTCGGGCGCGTCGATCGTGAAGCGACGGCCGTCCTCGTGCGCGACGGGCTGGAGGAACTCGAACGTCTCGCGCGCGAGGGCGTCGAGCCGCACGATCGCATCGGGCGGCGCCGCGGGTCCGCTCTCGACCGCGCTCAGCGTGAGGAGGTCCTCGGCGAGCCGGCCGAGCCGATCGGCCTGCTCGACCGCGTCGATGACCGCATCGCGCAGGCGGTCCGGAGACTGCGGGCCGGCGAGCGACGACTCGAGATGCGCCCGCAGCGCCGCGACCGGCGTCCGGAGCTCGTGCGCCGCGTCCGCCGTGAAGCGCCGGAGGTGCGACATCGCGGCGTCGAGGCGCGCGAGCAGGCGGTTCAGCACGGCGACGAGGCGGTTCGCCTCGGCCGTACGGCGCTCCTCCAGGCGGCGGTCGAGGGACCCGGCTTCGATCGTCTCGAGCTCGCGCGCCAGGCGCTCGAGGTCGCGCGTCGCCCGCGTCGTGATGCGCCACGAGAGGGCCCCGAGCGCGAGCACGATCGCGACGGCGAAGACGGCGATTGCCCTGCGCAAGCGGGCGAGCGTTCGCAGCTGCCGGCTCGCGTCGACGCCGACCTCCACCGTGTCGCCGGGCTCCGTCGTAAAGCGGACGACGCGAAAGGCCGAGTCGCCGTCGCGGATCGTCTGCGCAACGTTGCCGGGCGAAGGCTCATGAGCGGCCGCGATCCGCGGGACCACGGCGCCGGATTCCGCGATGACGCGGCCGTCGCCGGCGACGATGCGCGCGAACTTTCCGGGACCCAGGTCGGTCTCGCCGGCAATCGACGCGGCGACCTCCGCGGCGCGCGCCTCGCCTTCCGCGGCGCGCGCCCGCGCGATCGCGTCGGCCTCCTCGCCGAGCGCGCCGTCGAGCGGCGACCACACGACCCCGCCGACGGCGACCCAGAGGATCGCCGCGGCGAGGAAGATGACTGCGGCGGTGAGGCCGGTGAACGTGACGATGAGACGGCGGCGGAGGCTCGCGCCCGGCATCATCGGGGATCGCGCGACAGGACGAAGCCAGCGCCGCGCAGCGTGTGCAGGAGCGGCCGGCCGGCATCGTCGAGCTTCCGTCGGAGGCGGCTCACGTGCACGTCGACGAGGTTCGAGAGCCCTTCGTAGCCCTCGTCCCAGCAGCGCTCGAGGATCATCGTGCGCGTCACCAGCCGCTCGGGATGGCGGAGGAAGAGCTCGAGGATGGCGAACTCCTTGGGCGTGAGCGCGATCGCCCGCTCGCCGCGGCGCGCCGCGAACGCGCTCCGGTCGAGCTCGACGTCGGCGTAGCGGAGCACGGTGGGCGCGGAGACCGGCGGCCGCCGAAGGAGCGCCCGGAGGCGCGCCTCGAGCTCCGCGAACGCGAACGGCTTCGCGACGTAGTCGTCCGCTCCCGCGTCGAGGCCGGTGACGCGATCCGTGGTCGTCCCGCGCGCCGTGAGGACGAGCACGGGGACGTGCGGCTCGCGGGCGCGGAGGCGTGCGAGCAAGTCGAGCCCGTCGACGTCGGGCAATCCCAGGTCGAGGATCACGAGGTCGTACGTATTCCGTGCGGCGAGGCTCTGCGCGTCGGCGCCGGTACGGGCCGAATCGACGGCGAACCCGCTCCCGGCGAGCCCCTTCGAGAGGGCGCCGGCGAGGGCACCGTCGTCTTCGATCAGAAGGAGCCGCATCGCGCGTCGCTCGGGTTGTACCGATGGCGCGGCCCGAGCCGCCACCGCAAGCGTCGAGCCGGCGATCGGTTGCGCGTCGGGCTCGATGCGCTCATCGTGAAAATCGTCCGGCCGACGACACCCGATCTGCCACGACCGCCAAGCCGCCGAGGAGGACGCGATGTTCGGTGTCCGCTGCGGGCTTTCGCTAGAGGTCGCCCTGGCTGCGGTGCTCCTGGTCGGCTGCTCGAAGGGTTGGGTGCGCCGCAAGGAAACGAGCGTCGGCGCCTCGGGCGACGCTTCGTTCCTGTACGGAGACCTCGACGGCTTTCTGCAGATTCCCCGCGGCGGGCAGCCGGGGACCACGAGCTCGAAACGCCCGACGTTCGACGAGCTCGGCTTCGGATCGGTTCCGATGGCCGACGTTTCGGTCGCGGGGCACCTCGCAGAGCACGAGCTCTACGGCGGCGCGCGCATCATCGATTCCTCCGCGCAAGCCACGCTCGGCCAGACGCTGACCAGCCACGGGACGATCTATCCGGGAGGCTCGCAGGTCGGCTCGAGCGCGCAGCTCAACTGGTATCGCGTCGGCTACCGGTACCGGCTCGGCTTTCGCGGCGACGACGGCAGGATCTTCGACCTGACACCCGGCGTCGAGCTCGCGCTGCTGAGCTTCGCCTACGACCTGCATGGGCCCGACGATCTAGCGTCGAGCCGGAGCTTCTCGAAGGGCACCGTGCGCATGGGCGTGGGATCGAGCCTCGATCTGGGCCTGGGCTTGTCCGTGGCGGGCAATCTTTCGGGGTCGTTGCCGGTCGCCAGCATGCCGTCGATCTTCTCGGTCTCCTCGACGCTGAACTATCGCTTCTGGAGCCAAGGGACGTGTGAGGCGCGCGCGTCGCTCGGCGTCGCTTACGACCAGGTCGGCTATCGCGATCGCCAGCAAGTTCCGAACGACATCGACGCCACGGTGGGACCGTCGCTCATGGTCGGGATCTCGGGCACGTGGTCGCCGTCGTGCGGGGGCGGCGCCGACTAGACCGCGCGCCCGGCCGCCGCCGGCGCGAAGCGCGTGAATCGAACGCGCTCCCGCGACGTCAGACTGGCCGTGGGGTGCGGGCGGCGGGCTTCGGGCGCAGGGGATGAACGTGGAATGACAACGAACCCCGGCGAGGCGGGCGCCCTCGCATCACGACGCTGGCGCCTCGGCAACGCCATCGGCCGCTTCGGACGAGAGGTGGTCACCCGGGTGCTCGAGCGATGGCTGCCCGCTCCGGAAGCCGCAACCCCCGAGCTTCTCGCCGGAGCGCAGCGCATCCTCCTGGTACGCACGAACTTCCGCCTGGGGAACACCGTCATGACGCTGCCGCTCGTGGCCGCGTTCCGCGCTCATTCGCCGGTGGCGCAGATCGACTTTCTCGCGTGCGACAAGACGATGTCGCTCGCCGTGCGGCTGCCCGTCGATCGCATCCACTCTCTGTCTCGGCGCTTCCTTCTCTTTCCGTGGCGATTCTTCGCGCTCGCCGCGGCGCTCCGTCGCGAGCACTACGACGTCGCCGTGGACTGCGGTTTCGGCTCCGTGTCGGCCGCCTTTCTGATGGCGCTCTCGGGCGCGAAGCACCGGATCGGCGGGACGGGCCGAGCCGACCGCCTGCTCACCGCAGCGGTCCCCAGGGCCGAAGCGGATCACGTGTACGACCGCGTCGTCGCACACGGCTGCGCCCTCGGCTTGACGTGCTCCGAGCTGCCCGAGCTCCGCGTCTGCGAGCTCGACCGCGCCGCGGCGGCGCGTCGGCTCGACGCGCTCGGGCTCATGCACGGCGAGTCGCCCGTGCCGTTCGTCGGCGTGTTCTTCGGCGGGCATCGCGACAAGAGGGGCTCGTGGGAAGACACAGTGCAGATCGTGCGCGACCTCGCGCAGAACCGGTTGCGCGTGCTGGTCGTTCTCGGTCCGGATGAAGCGGACGTGATGGCGGAGGTGGAGCGGGATCTTCCGGACGGCGTCTCGCTGCTGCGGCCGCAGCCGCTCCCCGTGCTCGCTGCCATCTGGTCGCTCGCCCGGCTCGTCGTCGCGCCGGATTCGGGCCCCATGCATCTGGCGGTCGCAGTCGGGGCGCCGACGATCGCGCTCCTACGCTCGCCGCGGTCCTGGCGCTTTCGACCGCGCGGCCCGCGGGATCTCGCGCTCGTGAGGCCGAGCCCGACGGAGGCCGCGGCGGCGATCCTGCGCGCATGGTTCGCTCCGGAGGCGCCCGCGGTGCCGGGCCACCGCGTGAGCCTCGCGAGCTGAGGCGACGCCGCTTCGTCACCGCGGCGCGTGGCCGCGTCCGAGCAGCAGCGCGACCGCGAGCGCGCTCGCGAGCGAAAGCAGCGCGCCGGTCGCGAGCCCGGGCGGCCGATAGCGCATCTCGACGAGGTGGCGCCCGGCGAGCACGGGAACGCCGCGCACGAGCCCGTTCACGCGCGCGATCGCCTCGGACTCGCCGTCGATCGTCGCGGTCCATCCGTCGGCCCAGGTGTCGTTCACGACGAGGAGACCCGGGCTCGCGACCTCGACCTCGAGGGACGCGACCGCCGGCTCGTCGGCGAGCCACCGCACGGCGTGCGGGTTCTCCGGCAGCGTCACTTCCCGCAGCTCGAGGCCGAGGCGCTCGCGGAGGCGGGCGGCGTCCGGCTCCTCCACGACCGCGAGACCGGCGTGCGTTCCGGGACGGGAGAGCGCGAAGCGCCCGACCGATGCCAGCAGGTCGCGCGCGACGACGATCCGGCGCGCGACGAACGCGCGCGGCGCCGCGCCGTCGAGCCGATAGAGATGGACGCCTCCACCGCCGCCCGCGATCGGCACCTCGCGCGCGACCGCCGACCCGTCGAACGGCACCCAGGTCGTCGCGTAGCGCGTGCCGAGAGCCGCCAGCGCGCCGAGCGCGCCGTCCCGCTCGCTCGCGCCGAGGGCGCGCTGCAGCAGCTCGTGCGCGACCAAGTTGAGGGAGCTCGGCGTGTTGACGTTCGCGAGACCCCAAAGCTCGCCCGTCGCCGCGAAAAGGAGGTCGCGATCGAGCCGGAGCGCGTCGCGGCTCGAGGTGGCGGGCGGGATCCCGGTCCCGTTCGAGTAGTAGCGCACGGGAGCTCGCGCCACGTCCGCGCCGCGCGCGGCGTCGAGCCCGAGCGGCGCGGCGCTCCCGGCGCTCGCGTCGCTCGCGATCGCGCGCGCGACCGCGGGCGGCGCGAGGACGTCGTCCGACGGCACGCCCGCGAGCGTCGAGCGCGTCACCAGCGCGAGCGGAACGACGGCCGCGAGCGCGAGCGCGGCCGGCGCGGCGAGCGCGGCCGCCCGCAGCGCGCCCGTGGAGCGCGCGGCGACCCGGCGCGACGCGGCGATCGCGCGCGCCGCGCCGAACGCGGCCGCGACCGCGACCACCGCGTGCAGCGCGACCAGCGCCTTTCCCGGGTAGCGGACGACGCTCGCGAGCGGCAGCGTCCGCGTCAGGAACGGAAAGAGCGGCGTCGCGTCGCCGAGCGCGAGCGCCGACACCGCGATCGCGAGGGCGATCAGGACGGCCCGGCGACCGCGCGGGGCCGCGACGGCGCCGACGACCGCGAGGCCGGCCGCGACCGGACCCACGTAGACCGAGCGGAGGAAGGGCGTCGGGGCGAGCGGCCCGCGCTCGATCACGAGCTGCGCGAGCTGAACCGGAGGAGCCGCGAAGCGAGCCGCCGCGTCCGGCGAGAAGCCCTGCACGGCGCGCCAGGTCTCGCGCGCGTACGCGAGGATCGGTACGACCTCGACCGCGCTCAGCCCGGCCGCCAGGACCGGCACGAGGAGAGCGCGCACATCGGCCGACCAGAGGAGGAGCGCGACCGCCACGAGCGCGATCATCTCGGGGCTGCCGGCGAGGAAGACCGGCGCCATCGCGAGCGCGGCCCACGCGACGCGCGCGGGGGCGCGCCGCGGTCGCGACCACGCATAGAGGACCCAAGGCAGCCAGGCGATCGCGGACAGGTGGTTCGCGACGTTCGCGAGCGAGACCAACGCGCCGCCGAGCGCCCACACGAGCGCGCCGACGAGCGCCGCGAGAGCCGGAAGGCCGACGGTGCGCAGGCAGCGCTCCGCCCCGAGGGCCGTCCAGAGGTAGTGGCCGACGAGGAACCAGCCGTAGCCGCGTGCGAACGGCGGAACGAGGAGCAGCAGGTTGCCGGGCGACAGCACGCCCGGCAGCGGGTCGGCGAAGAACGGCTTCCCGAGCGCGGGCGCCGGGTCCCACCACGGCATCTCGCCGCGGTGAAGGGACGTCGCGAGGAAGAGCTTGACGGGCAGCACGGCCGACAGGGCGTCGCGATCGGCGACGACGAGCTCCCCGGTGAGGTAGGGCGCGAAGAACCAGGCGACCGCGGCGATCGCCACGGTCGCCGCCGCGATCGACTTGCTTCGCTCGCGCGTGCCTGATTTCACGCGCGCAGGCGGGGCTCGGGTCGGCTCGCGGATGGGCCGAGCCCGGCCGGTCGCGCGGCCAGGAGGCGGACATGAGGTTCGGCATCCACACCGGTCCACAGCTCTGCACGATGGAGGAGCTGCGCGAGCTCTGGCGCTTCGCCGACGCGAACGGCTTCCACTGGGTGTCGGTGTGGGACCATTTCTACCCCGCCGAGCTCGCCGACCACGACCGCCCCTGCTTCGAGGCGACCGCCGCGCACACCGCGCTCGCGTGCGAGACCCGGAACGTGCGCGTCGGCTGCCTCGTGTACTGCGCCGCCTACCGGCACCCCGCCGTGCTCGCCAAGGCGCTCGTCACGATCGACCACGTGAGCGGCGGCCGCATGGAGTGCGGGCTCGGGGCGGGATGGCACCAGCAGGAGTTCGAGGCACACGGCATCCCTTTCCTGCCGATCGGACGGCGCCTCGACCAGCTCGAGGAGGCCATCGCGATCGTCCGCGGCCTCTTCCAGGACGAGCGGACGACGGTGGTCGGTCGAACCTGGCGCGTCGACGGCGCGTACGGGAACCCGAAGCCGCTGCAGGCGCGGCCGCGCATCTGGATCGGCGGCGGCGGCGAGAAGCGCCTCCTGCGCATCGTCGCCCGCCACGCCGACGGCTGGAACATCCCGTTCGTCGCGCCCGAGGTGTGGGGCGCGAAGAACGCCGTCCTCGACCGCTGGTGCGAGAGCGAGCGGCGCGACCCGCGCGCGATCGTGCGCACCGTCAACCTCGCGCCCGCGCTCGCGGAGAGCGAGCGCGACCTGCCGCGCCTCGAGGAGCAGGTGGGCCACCAGTTCGGGAAGCTGCTTCCGCTCCTCCGCCCGGGAATGCTCATCGGGACACCCGATCGCGTCGCCGAGCGCGTGCGCGAGTACGAGCGGCTCGGCTGCGAGTGGGTGATCCTCGCGCTGCGGGCGCCGTTCGATCTCGCCGGCCTCCGCCTCTTCGCCGACGCGGTCATGCCGCGGTTCGCATAGCGCAACGCCGGACGCACACGCCGCGCGGCCGGCTCCGGTCACGGCGCCATCTTCGCGAGCCACGTGACGACGCCGCCGGCCAGGATCAGGAACACCGGGTTGATCTTGACGCGAAGGAGGATCAGCACGACGGCGGCCGCGATCACGTACGGGAGGACGCCCTCGCCCGCCATGACCGTGCGCTCGATCGAGATCGCGCCGGCGAGGATGAGCCCGACCGTCACCGGCCCGAGACCGCGCGCGAGCGACGCGCGCCACGGGTTGTCCGCGAAGCGGTCCCACAGCTTCCCGGCGTAGAAGGTGATCACGCCCGAAGGCACGAAGAAGCCGACGAGCGCCGCGAGCGCTCCCGCGAAGCCACAGACGTGGTAGCCGATCACGCTCACCATGAGCATGTTCGGCCCGGGCGCGAGCTGCCCCAGGCTGTAGATCTGACCGAACTGGTCGGCGGTGATCCACGGCGACGCGCCGACCGTGAGCGACTTCATCTCGGGCAGCACGGCGGCCCCGCCCCCGACCGCGAGGATCGAGAGCAGCGAGAAGACGCCGAGGATCTGGAGCGCGAGCATCAGGCGGCCCCGCGTGGCGACCCCGGATCGTCGGCCGTCGCGCTCCGCCTCGGGCGATAGATCCACACCGCGAGCGGCGCGATCGTGAGCAGCACGACGACGAGCGAGACGTGCAGAAAGGCGACCGCGCCCAGGGTCGCGACTGCGATCGCCACGTCGGTCGCGCCCCGGATGACCGGCCGCGAGATCTTCCACGTCGTCTCGACCAGGAGACCGACGGCGGCCGAACCGACGCCGACCAGGATCGAGCGCATGTCGAAGGCGCGCGCGTTCGAGAGGAAGGCGATCCCGAGCGTCATCACCACGATCGTCCCGGGCAGCATCATGCCGAGGCACGCGACGAGCGCGCCCGGGGCGCCGCGGAGCCGCTCGCCGACGTAGACGCTCATGTTGGTCGCGTTCAGACCCGGGAGCGTCTGGCTGAGCTCGAGGCCGGCGAGGAAGGTCTCGTCGTCGAGCCACTTCTCGCGCACGACGAGCGATTGCCGGAGGTACGCCACGACGCCGCCGCCGAAGCTCGTCGCGCCGAGCGTCAGGAAGGCCCGGAAGATCTCCAGAAGGCTCACGCGCTCGACGCGCGCGGGGCCTGCGGCGCGAGCGACCTCTCCGTCCCCGGCGACGGCGGCGCTGCGCGCGACCGCCACCGCCATGCCGTGGTCGTCGTGGCGGGTCGGCTCGCCGACGCCGGCCGCCTCACTCATCGTGGCCGATCTTCTTCCCGGAAAGCTCGTAGTACATCGCGGTCTTCGTCGTCCCGAGCTCGACCCAGGCTCCGGTCTCGCGCTGCAGGAGCCGGTAAAGCCGCTCGGAGCGCAGCTTCGGGACCGGCTGGAGGCGGCCGTAGTGCCGGAAGTGCGTCTCGTACGCGAACTCCCCGATCATGATCTTGTGGGTCGCGGGATCGCGCCAGACGGCCATGTCGACCTTCGCGGTCTTCGCGCCGCGGAAGCCGAGCTCGCCCAGCTCGTAGAGCACCTCCTGCACGGGGACGGGCGTGGCGGCCGCGACCTTCGTCTTCGGCTTCACCCCGAGCACGGCGAGGCCGGGAAACATCTCGACGTAATCGCCGAAGGTCTTGAGCGGCGGCCCGCTTTCGTTCGGGAGCTGGCAGGTGTGCGAGAAGATGCTCCGCATCCCGCCGAGCTCGCTCCCGACGAGCAGGATCTCCTCCTTGAACTTGACGCGGCCCGCGACGCCCTTCGCCGGGTTCACGTCGACCGAGGCGGCGCGCCCGATGTCCGAGTTCCGGAATTTGAGCGTGAGCTCGTACTTGTGGCCCGGCGTCTCGCCCACGTACGGGCGGCGGATCCGCAGCATGAAGGAGTTCCGGTAGAGATCGCAGCCCGGCGTGTCGAGGAAGACGACGTCGCGGTACTTCGCTTCGGCCTCGTCCCGGCTCCGCTTGACGTGGATCAGGAGCTGCGAGGCGACCCGGCGCGCGAGCTTCCAGTAGTCGTGGACCTCGGTCGCGATGTCGTCCGAGAAGTCCGCCGCCTTCAGCAGGATCTTGAACTCGCGATAGTGGATCGACTCGTAGAGATCGAAGAGATCGACGTGCCTGTGCTCGCGCACGCGCTTGCCAGAGCTCGCGTCGCCCTTCGCTTTCGCCTTTCCCTTGCCCACGCGCCCCACCTCCGCGCGCCGTTCTGCCCGATCGGATCGAGCGAGACAATGGCGCGCCGCTCTGTCGCCCGACGGAAGCGTTCGCGCCGCCGGCGTCAGCTCGCGAGGACTTCCTCGAGCTCGCCGAGCACGCGGGCGCGCCAGCGGACGAGGGGGCTCGTGCGGCGAAGCAGGTTCTCGGTCTCGGCGAGGACGGCGGGGAGCGACACGAGCCAGCAGTAGGGGTCGTCGCCGGAGCGAGTCGCGACGTCGGCGGGCGGCTCGAAGGGGAGCATCCACGCCGCCATGCGGCGGGTCTCGCCGGCGAGGAGGGCGCGGACCGCGACGTGCGCGAGGCGGCTCGCGAGCAGTCGGTCGAACGCCGACGGACGGCCGCCGCGGACGAGGTGCCCGAGGACGGTCACGCGCGTCTCGATCGGCGGGCGCGAGGTCGCGCTCGGACCCAGGATGGCGGACAGGTGCTGGTCGATCCGCGCCTTCAGGCGATCGGCCCCGATGCCGACCCCCTCCGCCTTCACGACGATCGCGCGACGCGTGCGACCGACGCGCGCGCGGATGCGGTCGATCGCGCGGACGACCGACGCGACCACCTCGTCCTCCGCGCGCTCGGCTTCGGGAAAGAGCACGGCGTCGGCCCCGCTCGCGATCGCGGACGTCATCGCGAGGTAGCCGCAGTCGCGTCCCATGACCTCGACGATGAAGACGCGATCGTGCGCCGTCGCCGTGTCCGAGATCTTGTCGCAGGCGTCGACGATGGTGTTCATGGCGGTGTCGACGCCGATCGCGAGACCCGTGAGCCCGATGTCGTTGTCGATCGACGCCGGGATGCCGACGACCCGCACCGGTGACTGGCCGGCCTCCTCGGGGTCGCAGAGCGCGCACGCCCCCGCGAGCGAGCCGTTGCCGCCGATCACCAGCAGTCCATCGACACCCGCCTCCGCCAGCCGCGCGCGCGCGGCATCTCGCACGGCGCGCTCGTGGAAGTCGAGGCATCGCACCGAGCCGAGGATCGTGCCGCCCTCGCGGATGATCCCGGCGACGTCCGCCGGGCGGAGTGGCCGGAACTCGCCGTCGATGAGCCCCCGGTACCCGTGCTGCACGCCGAGGACCTCGCAGCCGCGCGCCAGCGCGATCAGCGTGGCGGCCCGGATCGCGGCGTTCATCCCGGGCGCGTCGCCGCCGCTCGTGAGGATCGCGATCCGGGGCGCGTCGCCACCGGCCGCTGCCGGGTTGTTCACCATGCCCACCTCCGTCGTCGACTAGGCCTCGCCGCGACGGCGCCCGTCAAGCGTCCCGCGATGCCCGCGGGCGGCCGCCCCGCGGCGGCGGTCTCCGTTTCCAAGGGCGTCGAGCGCGCCTCGTGACCGCAGACGCGAGGTGATATCGCAGGCCATGGCCCGCACCTCGACGGACGCGCTGCCGGTCGCCGTCGCGCCGGAGGATCACCGCCTCGCGTTCGCGGGCCTCGGGGTCGCGACCTTCGGCTGGGCGTCGGCGTTCGTCGTCGGCAAGATCGTCCTCGGCGAGATGACGCCGCTCGCGATCGCGACCTGGCGCTACGCGATCGCCTCGCTCGTGCTCGTCCCGTTCGCCCTCCGGACCGGCGCGCCGAGCGCGCTCCGGAAGGCCGTGTCGCGGTCTCGCGCGCACGCGGCCGGCGAAATGCGACGCGTCATGGGCCACCTCGCGATCATGATCGTGGCGGGCGGCGTCCTCTACCCGTGGCTCTTCATGGGCGCGCTCCAGCGGACGTCGGCGACCAACACGTCGCTCCTGATCGCGCTCAACCCCGTGATGACGATCCTGCTGGCGCCGCTCGTCGGCGAGCCGTTCGAGCGCCGCCGCATCTCCGGAGCCGCGCTCGCGTTCGCGGGAGCCCTCGTCGTCATCAGCGGCGGCCACCTCGCGCGCATCGCCGCGCTCGATCTCAATGCCGGCGACGTTCTCGCGGTCGTCGCGGCGGCATGCTGGGCGGGATTCAACCTCGCGTCGCGCTCGGTCGTGCAGCGGCTCGCGCCCTCGGTCGCGAACTGCGCGGTGTACATCGGCGGCTTCGCCGCGCTCTTCGCGCTCGCCGCGCGCGAGGACCCGGTCGGCCAGCTGGTGCGCGCGACCCCGACGGCGATCGGCGGGATCGCCGCGATGGCGCTCCTCTCGTCGGTCCTCGCGGGGCAGCTCTTCCTCGTCGGCGTGCGCGCGGCCGGCGTCGGGCGCGCCGTCGTCTTCGTGTACCTGGTGCCCGTGATCACCGCGCTGCTCTCGTGCACGCTCCTCGGCGAGCCGTTCACCGCGGCACAGGCGGTCGGCGGCACCGTCGTGCTGGGCGGTCTCTGGCTCGCGACGTCGGCCGCGGCTTCCGCCTGAGCCGGCCCCGCGACGGCGGCGCGGGCGCTTGACGCCCGAGGGCGGCGCGGGCCAGCGTTCGTGGTGCGGCACGCGCTCGGCGGCGTGCCCGGGAGGACTCGCATGGATTTCGGCATCGCCCTCGTGTCCGCGCCCGACTCGTGGAAGGTCGTGCGGCGCGCGGAAGAGCTCGGCTTCACGCACGCCTGGTTCTACGATTCGCAGATCCTCTGCACCGACGTCTTCGTCTCGATGGCGCTCGCCGCGGCGAACACGTCGCGCATCCGGCTCGGGACCGGCGTGCTCGTGCCTTCGAACCGGATCGCGCCGGTCGCGGCGAACGCGTTCGCGTCGCTGAACGCGCTCGCGCCCGGCCGCATCGACTTCGGCGTCGGGACGGGCTTCACGGCGCGCAACACGATGGGTCTCCCGCCGATCAAGCTCTCGGAGCTCCGCGAGTACGTGCGGGTCGTCCAGGGGCTTCTCGGCGGCGAGACCGTCGAGTGGAAGCCGCTCGGCGACCCGCGGAAGATCCGCTTCCTCAACCCGGAAGTCGGGATGATCCGGCTCGGCGACCGCATCCCGGTCCACCTCTCCGCGTTCGCGCGCAAGGCGCGAGCGCTCACCGCCGAGATCGCCGACGGCTGGATGACGTTCATGTCGATGCTCCCGCTCGCGCTGCACGAGGCGGGCGAGATCGATGCGAGCTGCCGCGAGCGAGGCCGCGATCCGCGGTCGCTCTACAAGACGGTGTTCACCCTCGGCTGCGTGCTGAAGGACGGCGAGCCCATCGACGGGCCGCGCGCCCGCGCCCAGGCGGGACCGCTCGTGTCGGTCTTCTACCACGGCGCGATCGAGGGGACGGTGAAGGCCGTGCTTCCGCCCGCGATCCAGTCGCTCGTCGACGACTACCGGCGGCTCTACGAGGCCTACGAGCCCGCCGACGCCCGCTATCTGGCGCTCCACCGCGGGCACCTGATCTACGTCCGCCCCGAGGAGGAGCGCTTCGTGACGCCGGAGCTGATCGCGATGGCGACCTTCACCGGGACCGCCGCGGAGCTCCGCGACCGCGTCCGCGCGCTCGCGGACGGCGGCTTCGACCAGCTCGCGATCCAGCTCGTCCACGGCCAGGAGTCCGCGATCGAGGACTGGGCCCGCGTGTTCGAGAAGGTGTAGCGCCGGCGCAGGTCAAGAATCGTCCGCGTTCAGCGACTCGAGGAAGCGCTCGAGGGCCGGCAGGTCGTCGGGCGCGAGCTCCATCCCGGCGAGCTCGGGCGCGGGATTGCGGAGCGCGCCCGAGCGCGCCGCCGCCGACGTCGCGACGTAGAAGTCGAGCACGTCCCGATCGCGTCCTTCGTGCCGCCGTGGAGATACGGCGCGGAGTGTCCGAGGTCGCGGAGCGACGGCGTCTTGAAGACCGCGACCGCGAGCGAGAGCAGCCGGTCCGGAGCGCAGGTCGCGTCCGGCGACGTCCTGCGCGCGCAGAGGAAGCTCGTCAGCGCCGCCTGCGGCGCCGGCATCGCGGGGTTCGCGTAGACGTTCCACGCCCCGAGGTCCGCGTCGCCGGGGCGCTCCGCCGACGGCGCGCGCGCACGCGACGGGCGACTGAAATTGATTGTCATTTTCAGCGAGGGCGTCTACCCCGCAGCCGCGCTTCCGGTCAAGCGCTCGGCGGATGCATCCAACGCGCTCGCTTTCGCGTAGAGAACGGAGAACAAGGATCCTGCCCGGTGACGGCTGAATCGAACGCAGCGGTGGCGCAGACTCCCGACGAGGATCTCGGTACTCTCATTGCGCTCTGCAGCGCCGGGGATTCGTCCGCCCTCGCCCGTCTCTACGACCGGACGGCCGCACAGGTGAACGGCCTGGCGCTCAGGATCCTGTCCGATCGCGAAGCCGCCGAGGAGATCACCATCGACGTCTATCTACAGGCCTGGCGCAGCGCCGCGTCCTACGACGCCGAGCGCGGAAGCCCGCTCGCGTGGCTCCTCACGCTCGCGCGGAGCCGCGCCATCGATCGGCTGCGCGGGACCGCCGCCCAGCGCCGGGTGACGGACAGCCTCGACCACGCGACGTCGATCCCCTCCAGCGAGCCCGGCCCCGAGGGCACCTCGGCGACGTCGCAGCGCCGGCGGATCGTGCAGGCGGCGCTCGCCCGTCTCGGCCCGACGCAGCGCCAGGCGATCGAGCTCGCATTCTACGGCGGGCTGAGCCACAGCGAGATCGCCGCGGCGCTCGGCCAGCCGCTCGGCACGATCAAGACCCGCGTCCGGCTCGGAATGCTCCGTCTGCGCGACATCCTCGGCACGGCCGGGAGGGAGGCGCTGTGAAGCGCGCCGCCCCGATCGGCTGCGACGCCGAGACCGCGGCACTCCGCGCTCTCGGCGCGCTGTCGGCCGACGAGCGCGAGGCGTTCGACGCGGCGCTGGCGGACGCTCCAGCCGAGGTGCGCCAGGAGCTCGACGAGCTCCGCCGGGTGGCGCAGGACCTCGCGCTCGCGGTGGCGCCGGTCGCCCCCGCAGCGGACCTGCGCGAGCGGCTCCTGGCGCGCGTCGCGAGCGAGGCGGCGGCGCGGCAGCGGCAGGCCGCCGCGGGACCGGGCGCCGGCTTTCTCTTCACGCGCGACACCGAGGTCGACTGGCGGCCCGCGGGCGCCGGTGTGCAGGTGAAGTCGCTGACTCCGGGCGCGGGATCCGGAAAGCGCGCGTACCTCGTGCGGGTCGACGGCGGCGCCACCGTGCGGAAGCACGAGCACCCGGTCGACGAGCATTGCTACATCCTCGAGGGCGACTTCATCGTAGGAGACGTCCGGCTCGGTCCGGGCGACTATCACTGCGCCTCCGCCGGCACCGTCCACCGCGACCTCCGCTCCGAGAGCGGCTGCGTGTTCCTCGTCGTCGAGGGAGCAGCCGCCTAGCGCGTTCATTTCACGCGAGCGAAGCGAGCCCGCGGGCAGTGGGCCAAACGGGGCGAGGGAGCGATCCCTCGTGCGATCACTCAGCTCGTGGCGCGCGCCGGGTAGCGGAAGCGCCGGAGGCCGCTCGCGAAGACGGCGAACGCGAGCGCACACGCCGAGCACGCGATCCCGCCGAGCACGACCGACGCCCGCACGCCGAGGAGCCGCCCGACGACGCCGGCCTCCAGCTCGCCGAGCTGAGGACCGCCCATGAAGAAGATCATGCTGACGCCGGTCATCCGGCCGCGCAGCTCGTCCGGCGTGAGGAGCTGGCGGAGCGTCTGGCGCACGACCGTGCTGACGCCGTCGGCGGCGCCGGCAATCGTCAAGCAGGCGAGCGCGACCGGGAAGGAGCTGCTCGCACCGAACGCGGCGGTCGCGACGCCGTAGAGCGCGACCGATCCGATGACGGTCGCGCCGCTGAGCGGCGGCGCCCCCTTGACCGCGATCGTGAGCGCGACGATGGCCGATCCCACCGAGGGCGCGGCGAAGAGGAACCCGAGACCGCGCGGCCCGACCGCGAGCAGCTGATCCGCGAAGATCGGAAGCAGGAGCATCGCGCCCGCGAAGAAGGTCCCGCAGAAGTCGAGCAGCATGAGCGCGAGCAGGATCGGCGTGCGGCGGAGGAACCGGAAGCCTTCGACGACGGACTGCCAGTCGGCGCGCGCCTCGGGCGCCGCGATGCCGCGGCTCCGGATCGCGATCAGCGAAGCGATGATCGCGAGGAACGAAAGGCCGTCGATCAGGTAGACGAGCGACGGGCCGTGCGCGGCGATCACGAGGCCGCCGACGGTCGGGCCGACGACGGTCGCGAGCTGCCAGCTCGTCACGCTGAAGCCGAGAGCGCGCGCGAGCACCGATTCGGGAACGAGCGTCGGGATCATCGCCTGGCGCGCCGGGTTCGAGAGCGCGACCGCGCTCCCCGAGAGCAGGCAGAAGCCGTAGAGGATCGGCACCGTGACGCGGCCGGCGGTCGTGAGCGCGAAGAGGCCGAGCGACGTCGCCATCATGGCGGTCTGGGTCGCGATGAGGAGGCGGCGGCGGTCGACGACGTCGGCGACGACGCCGCCGAACACGCCGAAGGCGATCACCGGCAGGACGCGCGCGAGCCCGAGCGCGCCGAGCGCGAGCGGGTCGTTCGTCAGGCGGTACACCTGCCAGGCGACCGCGACGATCTGCATCTGGCTCCCGATCTGGCTCACGAAGAAGCCGATCCAGAGGAGCGTGAAGTCGCGATACCGGAGCGGCGAGTCGGCGACCTCGGGTTCGCGCCGGACGTCGTTCACGCGCCGCCCCGGGCGCGGCCGCTCCGGTCGAGCTGCCGCCGGTCCACCGGGCCGGTCGGGTGGGCGCGCGACGCCAACGCCCCCGACGGCTCGCCTGTCACGCGCGCGATCGTCGTCTCGCCCTAGCAACCCCCGCCGCGGCGTCAATCGCGCGCCGCGCTTGAGACGGCGTTGCCACGCCCGTAAAACGATCCGCGATGTCCCGACCGGCGAGCGCCGCAATCACGGGGCTCGGGATCACCGAGCAGGGAAAGGTCTACGGCCCGAGCGCGATCGGCTTCGCGGTCGACGCGGTCCGCCTGGCGCTCGAGGACGCCGGTCTGACCGCGCGCGACCTCGACGGCCTCCTCGTGAACCCCGGCCTCACCTGGGGCGCCGCCGGCCAGATGGGATCGTTCGCGCTCCAGCAGGCGATGGGCCTGCACGACCTGCGGCTCTCCGCGGCGATGAGCGTCGGCGGCGCGACGGCCGGCGCGATGGTCATGCAGGCCGCGCTCGCGATCGGCGCCGGGATGGCCAGCCACGTCGCGTGCGTCTTCTCGGACGCGCCCCTCAAGCCGCCGCGCCCGCGCGGCGAGGCGCCGGGCGAAGGGTCGAGCTCATCGAGCGCATACGCGTTCGCCGGCGACCTGAGCGCCGCCTACGGCGCCTTCGGGGTGAACGGCCTCTACGCGCTCGTCGCGCAGCGCCACATGCATCGCTTCGGCACGACGAGCGATCACCTCGGCGAGATCGCGGTCGCCGAGCGGGCGTGGGCGAACCGGAACCCGCACGCGCAGTTCCACGACAAGCCGCTGACGCTCTCCGAGTACCACGCGTCGCGCTGGGTCGCGGAGCCGTTCCACCTGCTGGACTGCTGCCTGGTGTCGAACGGCGGCCTCGCGGTGATCGTGTCGAGCGCCGAGCGCGCGCGCGACCTCCGCCAGCCGCCGGTGTACGTGCGCGGAATGGGACAGGGCCATCCCGGTGGCGACCCGGTCGAGACGCTCACCTCGGGCGCACCGATCGCCGCCCGCACCGCCTTCCGCATGGCGGGAATCGAGCTCTCCGACATCGACGTCTGCGAGCTCTACGACTGCTACACTTTCACGGTGCTCGTGACGCTCGAGGACTACGGCTTCTGCGGGAAGGGCGAAGGCGGGCCTTTCGTCGCCGGCGGTCGCATCGGACCCGGCGGCACCCTGCCGGTGAACACCGGCGGCGGCCAGCTGTCGTCGTTCTACATGTGGGGCATGACCCCGATCAGCGAGGGCGTCATCCAGGTCCGCGGCCAGGGCGGCGACCGTCAAGTCCCGAAGCACGACCACTGCCTGGTGAGCGGCAACGGCGGCGTGCTGTCGACGCACGCGACCCTCGTGCTCGGCGCGCAGGCGAGCTGAACGGGCGACACATGCCACAGCCCTCGAAGCCCGTCCCGCGCGTGACGCAAGAGCTCGCGCCGTTCTTCGCGGCCGCGAAGGAGCACCGGCTCGCCGTGCAGCGCTGCACCGGGTGCGGCCTCCTGCGATTCCCGGCGCGCGAGGTGTGCAGCGCGTGCTGGTCGCGCGACTCCGACTGGACGACCGTCTCCGGACGCGGCGAGGTGTTCAGCTTCTACCTGATGCACCAGCTCTACCACCCCGGGTTCGCCGCCGAGGTGCCCTACCCGGTCGCGATCGTTCAGCTCGAGGAGGGGCCGCGCATCACGTCGAACGTGGTCGGCTGCGCGCGCGACGCGATCCGGATCGGGATGCCGGTCGAGGCCGTGTTCGAGGACGTGAGCCCGGACGTCACGCTCCCGAAATTCCGGCCGCGCTCGGGCTGAAGTGGAGAAACCCCGCGTCGCTCCCCGGCATCACGTGCGGAACGCCGTGAGAACCCGTCGATGATCTCCCCCAGGATGACGGCCGCGCTGGCCGCGATCTCGCTCGCCGGTCTCGCCGCGGTCCCGTCCGCGGCGCGAGCGCGCGCGGCCGACGCGCCCGAGAAGACCCCGGCCGCGACCGCCGCCGGCGCGAGCGCCGCCGCCACGGCGGGCCTCGAGCGCGCGATCTTCGCGGGCGGCTGCTTCTGGTGCGTGGAGGCGGCGTTCGATCCGGTGGAGGGGGTCGTCTCGACGACGTCCGGCTACACCGGCGGCCACCTCGCGAACCCGACCTACGAGCAGGTCTCGGCCGGCGGCACCGGGCACGCGGAATCCGTCGAGGTGGCCTACGACCCGAGCCGGGTGACCTACGAGAAGCTCCTCGACGTCTTCTGGCACAACGTCGACCCCATCTCGCCGAACCGTCAGTTCTGCGACGCCGGCACGCAATACCGGAGCGCGATTTTCTACCTGAACGACGCCCAGCGCGAGGCCGCGGAGAAGTCCAAGCGCGACCTCGAAGCGGCGAAGGTGCTGCCCGGCCCGATCGTGACCGAGATCGTCGCCGCGACCGCGTTCTACCCGGCCGAGGAGTACCACCAGGACTACTACCGGAAGAACCCGGTGCGGTACCGCTTCTACCGAAGCGGCTGCGGCCGCGATCGCCGGCTGAAGGAGCTCTGGGGAACGGCCGCCGCGGCCCACTGACTCGACGTCGTCCCTCGCTCGCCGCAGCTCGCGGGCCGACTCCTTCGCTCGCACAGGTGCCATGGCGCTCCGCACGTCCGCGGCTCGCCCCGGATTCTCGTAACCCGGGCATGAGCGTTGCTTTGTACGGTGCCGCGGAAGGGATTCGGTGCATTGCTCCAGTCGCTGCGGGAAACCGTCGATAGGAAAATGGCGGGCGTGACGTGTCGGCGACGACGGTGACGAGACACGGCACCGCGCAATGAGGTCCCGGGTTCGCGTTGGCGGCCCCGGAAGGGGACGGTGGTCATGCAGCATACGGTGCTTCTGGTGGACGACGACCGAGAGCTCCTCGAGCTCTTCCGCCACATGCTGCGCCGCGAGCCGTACGCGGTCGAGACAGCGCGCACGGCGGTCGACGCGTTCAACATCCTCGCCTCGCGCCCCGTCGCGGTGGTGATCTCCGACGAGCGCATGCCGGGCATGTCCGGCACGGAGCTGCTCGCGCGCATCCAGGTCGAGTATCCCGAGACGATCCGCATGATGATCACCGGACAGGCGTCGGTCGAGGTCGCGATGCGGGCGATCAACGAGGGCCAGGTCTATCGCTTCCTCACGAAGCCGGTTCGCACGGCGGCGCTCATCTCCACGCTGCGTGAGGCGATCGCCGCGTGGGAAACGCAGCACGATCACGGCGGCCCGCTGCCGGGCGGGCAGCGCCGCATGTCGGAGATGGAGCAGCTCGAGAGCGAGTGGCACGGCTTGACGCACGTCGAGCGCGACGCCTCGGGGGCGATCGTCGTCGAGGACAGCGACGCCGACCTCGCGGAGGTGCTGCGCGAGATGGAGTCGCCCGCGACCGGCCAGCGCAGGCACTGAGCCGCCGCCCGCCCTCCCATCCCTCCCCCTCGTTCCGCGCTGGCGTCGCGCGCACAGCTCGCTAACCTGCGAGACATGAGCGACAAGGTCGTCAAGTCGGACGAGGAGTGGCGCGCGCAGCTGACGCCCGAGCAGTACGCCGTCTGCCGGCAGAAGGGCACGGAGCGCGCCTTCACCGGGCGCTACTGGAACAACCACGAGTCGGGCGAGTATCTCTGCGCCGCGTGCGGCGCGAAGCTCTTCTCGTCCGGTGAGAAGTTCGACTCGGGGACGGGCTGGCCGAGCTTCTGGCAGCCGGCGACGCCGGGCGCCGTCGAGACCGAGGAGGACCCGAGCCACGGAATGCGCCGGACCGAGGTCCACTGCGCGCGCTGCGGCTCGCACCTGGGCCACGTCTTCGACGACGGCCCGCGCCCGACCGGCCTCCGCTACTGCATCAATTCCGCGTCGCTCGACTTCGAGCCCGAAAGCTGAGCCGGCCCGGGCGCGCTCGCTTCCCCGCGGAGCGGCCGGGTCCGCGTCCCGGCAGTCATGCCGCCGGCGCGGGCGCGCGCCACCCGCGCTCGTCGCCGAGGCGATCGCAACCACGCGCGCGCGCAGCGCGCTCGGTGAGGCCGGAAGACCCGCGCGCGAGCCGACGGGCGTTCGCGACGACCGCTGCGCTGCTCGCGATCATCGCGAGCGACGCGACGAGCGGTGTGAGGCTGCCGGCGGCCGCGAGCGCGACCGCCACCGCGTTGTAGCCGAATGCCCACGCCAGGTTCTCGCGCGCCACCGCACGCGCTCGCCGCGCGTGCGCGAGGAGCCACGGAACGGCCCGCAGGTCGCCGCCGAGCACGGCGACGTCGGCCGTCAAGCGCGCGAGGTCGCTCGCGCCGGAGACCGCGATCCCGACGTCCGCCGCGGCGAGCGCGGGCGCGTCGTTGATCCCGTCGCCGACCATGGCGATCGCGCCTGCCGCCGCCGTGCGACCGCGCTCCGCGCGGAGCTGCGCGATGCGCGCGACCTTCGCCTCGGGCGCGAGGCCGAACGCGACCTCGGCGTGGCGAAACGGCTCGGGAGCGACCGCGTCGGCGCTGAGGTCACCCGTCAGGAGGCCGACCGACGCGCCCGACGACCGGAGCGCGGCGACCGCGTCTCCGGCCTCGGGGCGGATCGCCTCGGAGAGCCGGATGGCGCCGAGGAAGCGACCGTCCTCGAGCACCAGCACCGCGCTTTCGGCCGCCCTTCCGGGCCTCGACGCCGAAGCGGTCGCCCAGTCCGCGAGCGCCGCGCGCGCGGCGGGAGCGGCGCGCTCCTCCGCCAGCCGCTCGCTGCCGGCCGCGATCCGCCGATCGCCCACGCGGCCTTCCACACCGCGGCCGGGGACGATCCGCACGTCGCGCGCCTCGTCGGCGAGCGGCGCCAACCCGCGCTCGCCGGCGGCGCGCACGATCGCGCGCGCCAGGGGATGCGGGATGCCGGCCTCGAGCGCCGCGCAGCGCGCGAGGAGATCGTCCGGGCGGATGTCGTTCCCCGGCGCGACGTCGACCCCGGTCACCCGCGGCGTGGGATCGGTCACGGTGCCGGTCTTGTCGAACAACACGGCCCGCACCGCGGCGAGGCGCTCGAGGACGAGCGCGCTCCGGACGACGACGCCCCGGCGCGCCGCGGCCTGGAGCGCGACCCACATCGCGACCGGGGTCGCGATTCCGAGCGCGCACGGGCACGCGACGACCAGCACCGAGATCGCGACCAGCGTCCCGCGGTCGATGCCTGCGCGCGCGCTCCACCACGCGCCCGCCGCGAGCGCGACCGCGATCATCGCGGGCGTCAGCACGGCGGCCGCCGCGTCGGCCACCCGCTCGGCGCGCGAGCGCTCGCGCTGCGCGGCGGCGAGGAGCGCGGCGATGCGCGCGGCGGCGCTCTCGCCCGCGGGCGCCGTGGCGCGGATCCGGAGCGTGCCGTCGACGCTGCACGTTCCGCCCGCGACGTCCGCGCCGATCTCCTTCACGACCAGCCGGTGCTCCCCCGTGAGCATCGACTCGTCCACGCCGGCTCGCCCGTCGACGACGACGCCGTCGGTCGGGATCGCGCCGCCCGGCCGCACCTCGAGGAGGTCGCCCGGCCGAACGTCGGCGGATGCGACGTCTTGCCATCCGCCGTCGCGGGCGACGCGCGCAGTCGCTGCGACAGCCGAGAGATCGCTTCGCACGGCGGCGGCGGCGTCGGCGCGAGCGCGCGCCTCGAGGTAGCGGCCGAGCGTGACGAGCACGAGGAGCACCGCACCGGTGTCGAAGTAGACGGCGGTGCGGTCCTGCAGCAGGTTCGCCCACGAGAGCGCGTACGCGGCGAGGACGCCGATCGCGATCAGCGCGTCCGACCCGGGACGCCGCGCCCGCACGCCGGCGAGCGCGCTCCGCGCGACCGGGCCACCGAGGAGAAACAGGACGGGCAGCGAGAAGAGCGCCGCGAGCCAGCGAAGCGGCGCAAAGAGCGGGCCGTCGACGGCTGCGGCGCCGTCGCCGTAGACGTGCGGCACGTAGCTCGGCGCCGACAGCATCATCACGTTCATCGCGAAGAAGACCGCGAGGCCGAGCCGAACGAGGATCGCGGCGGCCCCACCCGCGTCGCCGCGCGCCCGCGTCACCTGCATCGCGAGCCAGCAGCCCGCGCAGCAGAAGCGGAGCGCTTGGCCCTCCACCTCTCCATCGAGCGGGCGCGGGCCGAGCGGCAGCCCGCAGTGGTCGCAAGCGCGCTCGTCGCGCACGCGGCCGGACGCGCCCGCCGTCGGGCTGCGCGGCGCGGCGTCGGAGATCTCTTCCACGCCGCTTCCGCGTCAGCGGAGGAGGTTCACGATCAGGTACGCGACCCCGAACGCGAAGAACGCCGCCCACAGGACCCCGATCCACCAGGGAGCCGGGTTCGACTCGTAGCGGTGCGGCGCCTCGTCCTCGAGCCCGCTGTCGGGGCGCGACGCCGCGGCGGCCGGGCTGCCCGGCGGCGCGAGGATCGGGCCGCGCGCCGCCAGTGCGGCGCGCTCGAGCGCGCTCGGCGCGTGCTCGCCGCCGGTGGGGGGCGTCGCCGGCAGTGCGGCGGGTTTCGACTCAGGCGCCATGGCGCACCTCCGCCGCTCCGGCGAGCGGACCGTCGTCGAGCTCGCCGCCCCGCTCGATCTCGCGGTCGAGCTCCAGCATGCGGAACTTCGGCCGCTCGATGTCGCGGAAGCGGCCGGTCAGGACCGCCCACAGCGTCAAGAACATGAGCGGCAGCATCCCGATGAGGTAGGTCGCGACCGAGGCGGCGCCGAAGCCCTCGATGTCGCCGCGCGCCATCGTGACGACGAACTCGGTCATCTTGTAGAAGAACGCGCCGCCCGCGATGAACATGACCGCGATCGTCATCGCGAAGAGGACGATCCCCTTCGTCCCATGCTTCATCGCTCGGCTCCCGCGATCGTCCGCATCTCCTTCGCCTCCACCGGGCTCGGCGGCAGCCAGCTGCCGAGCCACTGCAGGTAGGCGACGAGCGCGAGCGCGCGCTCCTGCGGGCGCTTCTGCTCGTCGAAGAACCAGGTGTAGGACGGCATCACGGACCACGGCGACACGCTGCGCGGGTCGTAGAGGTGCGCCATCTGCCAGTCGTTCGAGCGCTTGCCCGCCTCGCGGATGAGATCCGGCCCGATCCGCCGCGTGCCGAAGAGATGCGGCAGGAACATGTCGTTCTGGTACTCGGACGCCTGCGACACCGGCCCGAACCGCAGGTCCTCGTTCGAGACCGGCCGCACGAACTGCGAGTGGCAGTGCCAGCAGGCCTCGGCGACGTACGCGTCGCGCCCCGTCCGCAGCGCGCGCGCGAAGCTCTTCGGGTCGACCTGGCCGTACACGCGCCCGAACTCCTCCGGATAGTCCTCAGCGAGCTGGTGGAACGAGTCCGGGATGTGCTGCGCGACCTCCTCGACGGACGCGATCGGGACGCGGCGCAGCGTCAGGATCGGCATCACGCCCTGGAGGAAGAAGCCGATCAGGAACGTGACGACCCCGGCGATCAAGAAGCTCGCGCCGAACCTTTCCATCAGGCCGCCTCCACCGCCGTGCGCTCGAGGACCGGCGTCGCCGCCGGCTGCCGCCCGGTCGACCAGAGCGCGTAGAAGAAGAAGCCCTGTCCCGCGATGATCAGGAGGCCCGCGATGCTGCGGGCCCACCAGAACGGCATCGAGGCGATGACCGAGTCGGCCCACGGGCTGAGCGAAGCCCAGCTGAAGCCCTGGACGAGCCCGGCCGCGGTCAGGTCGACGACCATGAGCGCCAGGCCGGCGAGCGTGAACCAGTAGTGCAGCGTCAAGAGCCGAGGCTGCACCCACGCGCGTCCGACGGCGCGCGGCCAGAGATCGACGAAGAAGCCGAAGATCCAGAAGCCGAACACGCCGAACATGACCATGTGCGCGTGGCCGACCACCCAGTCGGTGAAGTGGATGATCTTCTGGAACGTCAGCGTGACCTGGAAGGCGCACTGCAGGCAGGTGAGGCCGTACATGATCATGCCGGTGTAGAACCACCGGATCGCGAGGTTGCCGCGCATCGCGTCCGAGCGGCCGTGCAAGGTGCCGAAGAAGTTCACGAGCACGGTCACCACGACGACTTCGACGGCGATCGTCGCGACGACCGCGCCGTACTGCGCGTACATGGGGATCGGGCTCAGCAGAAAATGGTGCACGCCCTGCATCGGGTAGAAGAACGCGATCCCCCAGAAGCCGATGAGAGACAGCGCATGGCTCCAGATCGGCTTCCGGAGAAGAAGCGGAACGAAGAAGTACATGAGGCCCCAGCCGATCGGCGTGACGAAGAGGCCGACGAGGTCGTGGATGAAGAGGCCCGTGATCGCGGCGCCCGCCGTGCCGGGCACCCAGAACTGGGGCAGGTAGTTCCCCATGAAGTAGACGAGGCCGGTCCACGCGAACGCGGCGAGGAAGTACCAGAGGCTCACGTAGAGCCCGTGCTCCTGCGTCTGCACGATCGGGACCGCGAGGTTCACGACGAGGAGCACGAGACCGACGAGCACGAGCGGGTCGACGAAGATCGGCGTTTCGCCCCACTCGATCGCCTGGCCGTAGCCGAGGAGCTGGCCGCCGATCGTCAAGACCATGATCAGCTGCCATGTCCAGAAGATCAGCCAGCCGAGCCGATCCGACAGGATCGGCCGGCGCGTGAGGCGCGGGATCGCGAACAGCATGCCGCCGATGAATGCGTTCGCGATGAAGCCGTACGCCGCCATGTTGGTGTGCACCATGCGGACGCGGCCCGGCGACAGCCACTCGATGCCGGCGAACGGGTACAGCCGGTTCAGCTGGAACGAATACGCGAGCCCGCCCAGGAGGGACACCGCGAGAAACGTCGCGCTCGCGGTGAGGTGGGCGCGCATGAGGTCTGTATTGACGAGGGCGCGGCCTCGGACGGTCGCGATCACGGAGCTTGCTCCTTGGCGGCCGGCGCGGCCGCGGTGCGCGCGCCCGACTGGCGCAGCGAGAGGATGTAGGAGACGAGGTTCCAGGCGTCTCCCGGGTGGATGCTCTCGCCGTCGGGCTGGTCGAAGACGTCGGCGAACGAGGGCATCGCGGTCCCGTTCAGGCCGGTCATGAAGGTGCGATAGACGTCCTGCGGAGCCGCGCCGCTCTTGAGCGCACCCTTGGTGAAGTTGAAGGGGACCTGATGGTTCCCCCACGCGTCGGGCTCCAACGTCTTCGCCGACGGCCCGTCGCCCTGCCCTTGCGGACCGTGGCAGCGCCCGCACTCGAGCATCTCGTAGAGCTCCCGGCCGCGCGCGATCGACTCGGGCGTGAGCAGCGTCGCCGGAGGTGAAGGGATGTAGATCGGCGCGCCGGCTCCGCGCTGGTCCCATTCGGGGTAGAAGCTCTTCACGTACTCCACGACCGCGAAGCGCTCGCGATCGGGCAGCAGGGACCACTCCGGCATCGACGTGCGGTTCACGCCGCGCGTGATCGTTCGGTAGAGATCCTCGTCGGTCGGAAGCGTGCCGTTGGGCGTCGATCGGAACTTGAAGAGGCCCTTGGTGAAGTCGCGCGGCTTCACGATCAACATCTCGGCGGCGGGTCCCTTGCCGTCGCCCGCGACGCCGTGGCAGCCGACGCAGTGCGTGCCGTAGACGTTCTGCCCCTGCGCGCGCATCGCGTCCCGCTGCGCGTCGCTGGCGCGCGCGGCCGCCGGCGCAGCTCCCATGGCAGCGACCGCGGCGGCGATGGCGGCGAAGAAAGCGCTCGCGCGCAGGCGTGGGGCCCGGCCGTCGCAGCGGCGCTGCGCCCTCATGCCGCCACCGCCGGGCGATAGGGCACGAAGCGGCCGAGCGGCTGCAGCCCGCCGAGGGTCAAGCCATACGCGACGTGCGTGAGCGCCGCGACCCACGCCGGCATGAGCTGGAGGACGTACGCCTCGCCGAACAGGCGCGGCTGCAGCCACGCGATGACGACGTAGAAGTTCACCACCCACATGAGCAGCCCGTAGAGCGCGCCCAGCGCGAGCTGGAGCGCGGCGCGATCGGGCACGAACAGGTTCACGAGAACGTGGAACACCGCGCCCGCGATCGCGCCGACCGAGAAGTGGACGACCGCGACCAGCATGAAGAACGTGAGATCGTCCGTCGTGAGCGCCGCCGGCCCGAGAAAGACGGTCCCGTAGACCCGGAGGAAGAGCAGCGGGTCCTGGCGCATCAGGAGCGAGCCCCCCACGTTCATCAGGAAGCTCACGAGGCTTCCGAGGATGCCGAGGAGGAGCCCCGCGACGACGTAGAACGTGAGATAGAAGCCCTTGGGCGGCCACGGCGCGACGGGCTCGTCGTCGCCGCCGAGGGCGGTCACCTCGAGAAGCCTGCTCTCGAGCACCCGCAGGGCCGCGTGCTGCTCCTCGATCTGACGGAGAATCTCGTGTCGGCTCGAATCCATGGCCGCGGCGGCCAAGGGCAAGCGACATGCCATGGCAACTCCGCGGCAAGTCGGCGATCCCTCGGGCTCCCGTTCCCACCGCTGAGAATCGCTTCCGGCCGCGGTCGCACGCCTGCGAAGCGTGCGCGACGCGGCGGGCGATCCTGCGCGACCGTACGCCTGGACTGCCGGCTGCTTTCGAGGCATGCGCGGGGCGATGGCGGACGAGCGCGAAGCGGTGCGGACGCGCGACCCGGCGAGCCCGCCGCGCGCGCCGGAAACCTCGCGGCGCACGCCGATGTTCGCGCCCTTCCCGCGCGAGGGATTCTGGACGGCGCTCGGCATGACGCGCGGCCAGTACTTCGGCATCCTGCTGGCGAGCTGCCTCGTGTTCCTGTTCTGGGGACATCCGCTCTGGCGGCATCTCGGCGGCGCCGAGCTTCCCCGGATCGCGATCAGCTACGCGATCATCCCGGCCGCGGTGACGATCGCGCTCTGGTGGAATGGAAAGCTCCGGTTCTCGCTGTTCCTCGGCGCGACGGTCACGATCGCGCTCCTGAAACTCGTCGCGACGGCGGGGATCGACCTCGCGCTCGGCATCGCGCTCGGGACACGTTGACTCGCGCTCGCGCGCCGGCCGGCGCGCGAGCGGGCGAGAATCACTGGACGTGCGACGTCGCGTGCAGGAGCCGGTGCGCCGAATCGACGTCGATCGCGCCGCGGAGCGCGGTGAGCACCCCGAACCCCAGGATCAGCACGGCCGACCAGCGCGACAGGCGCGCGCGCACGGCCGGCGCGGCGAGCGAGCGCGTGAGGCCGAGGCCCATCATCGCCGGAAAGGTACCGAGCCCGAACGCCAGCATCGTCGCCGCGCCGGAGACCGGGGACGCGGTCGCCGCCGCGCGCGCCGCAAAGGCGTAGATCAGCTGACACGGAAGGAACGCGTTGAACACCCCGAGCGCGAGCGGCGCGAGCGGCGACGGCGATCGGATCACGCCCGAGAGGAGCCCGGCGAGCGCGCGCTGCACCAGAGCGGAACCGCGCGCCGAGAAGCGGGCGAGCACCCCGAGCATCTCGAGCCCGATGACCATCATCAGCGCGCCGGCGACGATCGCGAGACCGCGCTCGACGCCGCGCACCGGCCCGATCGTCACGACGCCCGCGCCGAGCGCGCCCGAGAGCGCGCCGATGAAGACCAGCGTATTCAGGCGTCCGAGGTTGTAGAGCGCCTGTACGGCGACCCGCCCGTCGCCCGGCGACCAGCGTCGCGCGCGAAACCCGGCGCCTGCCGCTCCGCGCTGCGCGAGGGCGAGCGGGAAGCCACCGCACATCCCGAGGCAGTGCAGCGAGCCGGCCACACCGCCCGCGAAGCAGAGGAGGTACTCCACGCCGTCGGGCGACGAGCAATCCGCGGGCCGAGCCGGCGGCGACCGGTTGAAACACCGCGTCGACCGACGCATACGGGCACATGAGCGCCGAGACCGCCCCGCCGTCGGCACCCGCCGCCGAGCACGAGAACGCCCGCCGCGTCCGCGAGCTCTTCGGCGCGTTCCGCACGGGGGACGTCGCCGTGATCGAGCGCACGATCGCCGAGGACTGCGTCTGGCGGTTTCCCGGTCGCCGGGGACAGCTCGCGGGGGCGCACGCGGGCCGTGACGCCATCCTCCGCTTCCTCCTGCGCGTGCCCGAGCTCACGGGCGGGACTTTCCAGCTGGACCTGATCGACGTGCTCGCGAACGACCGGCACGCGATCGCTCTCTTCCGCGGCCGCGGCAGCCGGAACGGCAAGGAGCTCGACAACCCGACGTGCCTCCGCATCCAGCTCGAGGCGGGGCAGGCGGTCGAGGTGTGGGAGTTCGTGTGGGACCTCGAGCACGTCGAGGAGTTCTGGAGCTGACGGCGGCGGCGCTGTGTTTGCGACGAGCTGCGTCCTGACCGCACGTACGGGACCGGTACGCTTGCGCGCGGCGGAGCGCACCAGGCGTCGGCGGCGACGTGCCCGCGGTCACGACTGGACGGGGCGGGCGGTACGGCTGCACGCGCGCGTCAGGGCTCGGCCGAGGAGCGGAGTCGCTTCAGGGTGCTGCGGGCTCGCTTCTGCTCCAGGCGGCGCTCGCGGCTTGCGCGGCTGGGCTTCGTCGGCTTGCGCGGCTTCGGGGGCTCGGCGACTTCCGCGAGCATCGCGCGCAGCTTCTCGAGGCAGTCGGCGACGTTGCGGCCCTGGTCGCGGTAGCGGTCGCTCGTGAGGACGAGCTCGCCGCTCGCGGCGATGCGGGTCGACCAGCGCTCGAGGAAGCGGTCGCGGACGTCGCGCGCGAGCGCGCGCGACGTCGCGACCGGCCAGCGCAGCACGGCCTTGGTCGCGACCTTGTTGACGTTCTGACCGCCCGCGCCCGAGCTCCGCACGAACCGGATCGCGAGCTCGCGGAGCGGGATCGCGGGCGGCTCGGTCACGGCAGCGGCTTCTCCCAGAAGAACGTCTGACCCGCGAAGCCGCCGAGCGACTCCCCCGGCGCGCCGGCGCCGCCGCGGAAGCCGAAGCTCCGGTAGAGCCCCTGCGCGACGCGGTTGTCGCCCCGCACCTCGAGCGTGAGCTTGCAGCAGCCGAGCGAGCGCGCGCGCTCCTCGACGGCGGCGAGGAGCTGGCGACCGATCCCGTACCCGCGCATCTCGCGCGTCACCGCGAGGTCGTGGACGTTCAGGAGCGGGCGCGCGTTCCAGGTGGAGAAGCCGCGGAAGCAGACCGCGACGCCGACGGCGCGCGCGTCGCGGAACGCGAGGAAGACGACGGTCGTCGGGTGCGACGCGAGGCGCAGAGCGAGCGCCTCGCGCACTGCGGCCGGGAGCGGCGTCCCGCCGTGGAGCGCCTCGCGCGCGTACTCGTCGATCAGCTCGACGACCGCGCGCCCGACCGCCGGATCCGCGAGGTCGGCCTCGCGGATCTCGACCTTTCGCATCGCCGTCGGCCTCACGTCGGCGGATCGAACGGCCAGTTCGAGGTCTCGGTGCCGCCGTCGACCTCGAAGATCTTGCCGGTCACCCAGCTCGATGCGGGCGACGCGAGGTAGAGCGCGGCGATCGCGATGTCCTCCACGGTTCCGAGGCGCTTCATCGGCGTCAGCGCCTCCATCTTGGCGCGCAGGTCGTCGTCGAGGAACGGCGCAAGAGCGGACGTCTCGGTCGCGCCGACCGCGATCGCGTTCACGCGCACGCGCGGCGCGAACTCGAGCGCGAGGCAGCGCGTCATGAACGACAGCGCCGCCTTGGCGGTGCCGTACGCGACGAACCCCGCCTGCGGGAAGCGGCCGGCCGCGGACGAGATGTTGACGATCGCGCCGCCCCCCGCCTCGAGCATGTGCGGGATCGCGAAGCGCGACATCAGGAACGCCGACGTCACGTTGAAGCGGAACGAGTCCTCGAAGCTCTTCTGGCTGGTGCTGAGGAACGCCTGCGGCGGCCAACCGCCCGCGTTGTTCACGAGGACGTCGATCCGGCCGAGCTCGCCGACCGTGCGCTTCACGAGCTCCTCGAGCTGCGGGCGCTCGTTGACGTCGCACGGGACCGCGATGGAACGGCGCCCGAGCGCGGCGATCTTTCCGGCCGTCTCGTCGAGCTGAGATCGCGTGCGCGCGGCGCACGCGACGTCGGCGCCCATCTCGGCGAACGCGAGCGCGCACGCGGCACCGATCCCGCGCCCTGCGCCGGTGACGACGGCGACCTTGCCGTCGAGTCGAAAGCGATCGAGAAGCATGGAAATCTCCCTCCGCGAAAAGTACCGCTCAGCTTCCGCCGGCGGCGTCGACGCGCTGTCCGTGGCGCAGCGCGACGTCCCCCACGATGACCGTCTCTCCGCCCGCGAGCCCGCGCCCGACGCGCACGCGGTCGCCGACGTCTCCGGCGACCGCGATCGGCGTCCGCACGGCGCGCCCGTCGCGCACCGTCCAGACGAAGCTCTCGTCGCCCTCGCGCCGCACGGCGGAGGACGGGACCAGGACCGCGGGCTCCTCGCGCGCACCCTCGGGCGCCGTCTCGGGGAGGAAGCTCACGCGCGCGCTCATGTCGGGAAGGAGGCGGCCGTCGGGCTCGAGCAGCTTGACCTCGACCTTGAGCGTCCCCTTCTGGCGGTCGACCTGAGGGTAGAGCTTCACCACGCGCGCGGCGTAGCGGGCGTCGGGATAGGCGTCGGGCGTGACGTCGGCGCGCCCGCCCATGCGGACGCGGCCGAGGTCGGACTCGTTCACATCGACCTCGGCGCGGATGTCGCTCAGGTTCGCGATGCGGATGAGATCGCCCGACCCCGAGAACCCGCCCGGCACGGCGATCTCCCCGACCTCCTTCAGCTTCGCGAGGACGACGCCGTCGGTCGGCGCGCGCAGGGTCGTGTAATCGAGGTTGACGCGCGCCTGGTTGAGCTCCGCCTCGACCTGGGCGATCGCCGCGCGCGCGACCTCGGCCTTGTTGCGCAGCACGTCGTGCTCCTGGGTGGAGATCACGCCGGTCCTGCGGAGCGCCTCGCCGCGGCGGAGCTCGTTGTCCGCGAGGTCGCGATTGGCGCGCGCGAGCGCGAGCGCGGCTTCCGTGCGCGCGACCGCCGCCCGGTAGTCGCGGTCGTCGAGCGCGACGAGCGCGTCGCCTTGCTTGACCGTCTGCCCCTCCTCGACGAAGTAACGCTCGATCCGGCCGGGCACGCGTACGCCGATCGAGACGTAGCGGTCACCCGTCACGATGTAGCCGGAGCCGGAAAGGAGCGGCGCGATCGCGTCGCCGGGGGCGACGCGCGCCGCCGTTGCGACCGTGACGCGGACCGGACGGCCGCTCAGCAGGAACGCCGCCGCGCCGGCGGCGACGGCGAGCGCGATCGCGATCACGGGCCAGCGCCGGCGTCGCCGACGGGGCCGTCGCGCCGCAGGGCCGGGATCGCCCCCGCGCTCGATCCGGAGCGACGCGAGATCGGCTCGGAGCCCGTCGTCGCGCCGGGATCTGACCTCGCCTGTCGCTTCCGCCATCGCCGTTGGTCTCGCGTCCGCCGTGGTCGCCCTTGCCCCGCGCTCGAGCGCGTCCTTCTAGCCCCGCCGGAGCGCCTCGATCGGCCGCAAGCGAGCGGCGCGCCACGCCGGCCCCAGCCCGCCGCCGATCCCCACGACCAGCGCGAGCGCGAGCGCGCCGACGAGATCCGAGCTCGAAAGCCTTAGCGTGATGACGTTGGTCGTGAAAGTGGCGGAGCCGAACGCGATCCCGCCGAGGAGGACCCGGAGCGCCGCGGCGAGCGCCAGCGCGGCGACCGCGCCGAGCGCGAAGCCGGCCAGCGCGAGCGCGACCGCCTCGAGCTCGAAGGCGGCCAGGATCGCGCCGCGAGAGAAGCCGAGGGCGCGCAGCGTCCCGATCTCGGCGGTGCGTGACTGCACGGCTGCGTACATCGTGTTCGCGGCGCCGAAGCCCGCCCCCACGCCCGCGAGCACCGCGATTCCGACGACGAGGACGTAGAGCGTGTTGGCCGACTTCGTCTGCTTCTCGTAGTAATCGGTCTCGGGGAGCGCCTCGATCGCGTAGCGCGGGTCGCCGTCGATGCGCCGGCGGAGGGCGTCGGCCTCGCCCGGCGACGCGGCGCGCACGCGCACGCCCGAGTACGGGAACGTGCGGCGCGCGTCGTTCGCGAGCTCCCGCACGTCGACCCAGACCTCGCTCTCGAACGACGAGCCCGCCGACTCGAAGATCCCGACGACCTTCCAGCGGCCACGCCCGAACTCGAGCTCGCTCCCGATCTCGGCTCCGGCGTAGCGGCCGAGCACGCCCTTCCCGACGATCGCCTCGCCAGAGCTCGGCCGGATCATCCGCCCGGAGACGATCGTCACGTCGTCGTGCACCCCGAGCGCGACCGGCTCCACGCCGCGCACGAGCACGTTCTCGCGCCCGCCGTCGCGCGTCCGGAAGAACGGCTGCACGACGAGCTCGGGCGACGCGAGCGGACGCCCTTCCCCGTCGCGCGCGATGCCGTCGAGGAAGCGGATCGACTGGAAGGCCTCGAGCGTGATCTGGCTCGAGCCGTCGTTGTCCGAGCCCTTGCGCATGACGACGAGGTTGAGCGGATGCCCGGTCGAGACGAGCGTGCGCTTCAAGCTCGTGATGAGCCCGAGCAGGAGGCTGCACGCGACCACGACGAGCGCGATCACGCTCGCGGTCATGAGGCTCCGCGCCGGTCGGGCGCGGACGTTTCGCACGCTGTAGGAGAGGGGCAGCGCCATCGCCGGGGACGCCTCGAATCTATTCGGCGCCCGCGGGCCGCGCGAGCGGGGCCGCGCGCGACCGCGCGCCCACGCTCGCGACCCCGACCCAGAGGCTGCGCGCGCGGTGCTCCGCGACCGCGCGATACCCGGCCTCCTCGAGCCGCGCCGTCGCGGACCAGAAGTCCGCCGGCGCGTCCGACGCGGCGACCAGGATGACGCGCTCCGGCCAGCCGAGCGCGGCCGGGTCCGCCGCCGCGCCGTCCCCGGCGCACACGACGCGATGCCGTCCGAGACCGGCCTCCACGTCGGCGGAAGCGAAGGCATCGGGGGCGGCGTAATACGCGAACGGCGTGCAGCCATAGCGCGGCGCGACGACGATCGCGGAGTCGGCGGTCACCTCGCCGACGGCGGCGGCGGCCGCGCTCCGCCAGTCCGCGCCGCGCGAGCGCGACCAGTCGAGGTGGAGAGCGGCTGCCGCGACGACGGCGACCGCCAGCCCGGCGCGCGCCGCGGGCGGAACCGGAAGCTCGGCGAGCGCGAGCGCGACGAGGCAGAACCACCCGAGCGAAGCGTAGAGCTGGTAGCGGAGCCCGAACGTCGGGATGCGCTGCGACACCGCGTAGCCGAGCGCGATCGGGACGATCGCCCAGGCGACGAGCGTCGCGATCCGGTCGAGCGGGACGGGGCGCGACGCCCGGCCCGCGCGCGGTTCCGCCAGGCGCGCACCGCCCCACCCCACGAGGACGACGAGCGCGATGGCGATCGACGCGCTTCCACCCGCCAGCTCGCCGATCACCCGGCGCAGCGAGTCGGCCTCGGGCGCGGCGAGCCAGAAGCGCCCTGCCTCGGGCAGGTTCGAGCGCAGCGCCTCGAGCCACGGCGCGAAGAGCGCGAGCGCGACCGCCTGGCTCGCGACGTAGAGAGCGAACGCGCCCCGTGGCGCCAGAACGAGCGCGGCGGCGAGCTGCGCGACGAACGCGAACGCGATCGAGAAGTGGCAGTACATCGCAGCTGCGTTCACGACCCCGAGCGCGATCGCGGCGCTCCAGCGCGGGCGCTCGAGCATCCGTAGGAAGAGGAAGAACGACGCCACGCAGAGGAGCTGGATCAGCGCGTACGGGCGCGCCTCGCGCGCGTAGTACAGCTGCGGCTCGGACGAGAGGTAGAGCGCCGACGCGTAGACCGCGGCCTCGAACCCGAGGAAGCGATCGGCGAAGAGGAAGAGCGCCCCGGCCGCGGCGGTGCTCGCGAGGAGCGACGGCAGCCGGACCGCCGCCTCCGACGTCCCGAAGGCGGCGACCCACGGCGACAGCAGAATCGGATAGCCGGGCGGGTTCTGGTTGTGGCGCGCGATCGCGACGTTCTCGGCCGGCGACCGCAGCGCCCGCGACACGGTGAGCGCCTCGTCGAGCCAGAGGCTCCGCCGCTCGATGCCGGGCAGCCGGAGGGCGACGCTCGCGAGCGCGGCGACGGCGGCTCCGGCGAGCGCGCGCCGCCCCACCGCGAGCCGCACTCAGAAGACCTCGTGCAGCGATTCCACGACCGGCTTCCGCGCGGCGCCGAGCGCGGGCACGACCCCGGACAGCATCCCGACGAAGAGCGACAGGAAGAGCCCGTCGACGATCACGGGCGCGCTCACGATGAAGTTGCCGAGCGGGCCGAGCGCGTCGTTCCAGCCGGCCGCGGCCTTGAGACCCCTCGTGAGCCCGACCGCGAGCCCGACGCCGAGCGACCCCGCGGCCGTCGCGAGCATCGCCGCTTCCGCGAGGAGCGTCCCGAAGATCACGCCGCGTCCGAAGCCGATCGCCTTCAGGACCGCGATCTCGCCCGCGCGCTCGCGGACGCTCATCGAGGCGGTGTTCGCCGCGATGAAGACGATGCAGAGCGCGACCAGGCCGGTCACGATGAGGATGATCGTCACGAATCCCTGGAGCGACCCGAAGAAGTTCGCGAAGAAGCTCTTCTCGGTCTCGCTCGCGGTCGGCGCCTCGCTGTTGCGCGACATCTCGTCGATCTCGCGCATGAGGCCGTTCACCCGGGCGGGGTGGGTCACGCGCACCCAGATCATGCCGGCGATGCCGAGACCGCTCCGGCCCGCCGCCTTCAGCGCCTCGTCGAGGTACGTGCGGTTGAACCAGAACATCGGGGCGCGATCGTCCGGGATCTCGCCGACGATCCGGAAGTCGAGGTTCGCGGGCCACACCGTGCTTCGGAGCGTGACGCGATCACCGACCTTCCAGCCGTACTGGTGCATGACCTTGCGGCCGACGAGAGCGCCGTCGCGGTAGCGGACGAAGTCCGCGAGCGCCTCCGGCTTGATGTTGTAGTCCGGGTAGACGGACGCCACGTGCTCCGCCTCGACCGCGAAGTTCGGGAACGTCACCCGTCCCTGCTCCTCGAACGCGCCGCCGAACCACGTCTGCGCGATCGCGCCGGCGACGCCGTCGAGCTGTCGCACCTTGCGGGTGAAGGAGTACGGCATCGAGTAGACGAGCCCGGCCTTGTTGTGCACGGAGACCCGCGTGTTGCTCGCGATCTCGTCGAGCATCTGGTCGAGGCCGGTCGGCATGGTGATGAGGAGGCAGACGAGGAGCACGGCGAGCGCGATCGCTCCGCCGGTGAACGCGGTGCGGAGCTTGTTGCGCCCGAGGTTCGCGAGCACGAGCCCGGCGTACTTCACGGAGCACCCGCGCCGGCGGCGGGCTCGCCGGCGGCGATCCGGATCGCCTCGGAGGCGCGATCCGCGTCCTGCCCCTCGAGGAGGAGCCCCTTGTCCAGGTGGAAGACCTCGTCCACGAAGCGGAGCGCGCGCGGGTCGTGCGTCACCATGACGACCGTCTTCCCGAACGCGTTCTTGAGCTCGCGCAGGAGACCGAGGGTCGCCTCGGCGTTCTTGGCGTCGAGGTCGCCGGTTGGCTCGTCGGCGACGATGAGATCCGGGTCGGTCACGATCGCGCGCGCGATCGCGACCCGCTGCTGCTCGCCGCCGGACAGCGTGCGGGGATAGTGATCGAGCCGGTGCTCGAGCCCGACGACGCGGAGCGCGATGTCGGCGCGCCGGCGCCGCTCGCGCTTGTCGAGATCCGTCAAGAGCAAGGGCAGCGCCACGTTCTCGCGCGCGGAGAGCACCGGGATCAGGTTGAAGAACTGGAAGATGAGCCCGACATGGCGGGCGCGCCAGCGCGCGAGGTCGTCCTCGTCCAGGTCGCCGAGCGATTGGCCCGCGACCACGACCTCGCCCGCGCTCGGCCGGTCGATGCCGGACACGAGGTTCATGAGCGTCGACTTGCCCGACCCGGACGGGCCCATGAACGCGACGAAGCGCCCGGGCGCGATCTCGAGCGAGACGTTCTCGAGCGCGTGCACCTCGTCGACGCCGCGGACGTAGCGCCGCGAGACGTTTCGGATCGCGATCAGCGGGGCACGCCGAGCATCTCGCTCGGCGTGCGGGGCCGCGCCGGCGGCGTTGCTGCGCTCCATGCCGTCGGCGATCCTAGCCAACGGGGAATGCCGGTGCGACGAAACAACGCGTCTCGCGACCCCGGCGCCGCGCCGGCTGTGCCGTCCGCGCCGGCGCGCGGGCCGCGGATCGCCGGGATCGTCAACGTCACGGCGGACTCGTTCTCGGACGGGGGACGCCATCTCGACCCGGACGCGGCCGTGGCCCGGGCCCGCGAGCTCGTCGCGGCCGGCGCCGACCTGATCGACCTCGGCGCGGCCTCGAGCCGCCCGGGCGCGACCCCGGTGCCGGCCGAAGACGAGGTGCGCCGGCTCGTGCCGGTCGTCGAGCGGCTCCTCGCCGACGGCATCGTCGTCTCGATCGACACCTTCCAGCCGGAGACGCAGCGCTGGGCGATCGCGCAGGGCGTCGCGTTCCTGAACGACATTCAGGGCTTTCCGCACCCGGAGGTCCATCGCGAGCTGGCACGCGCCGACTGCCGGCTCGTCCTCATGCATTCCGTCCAGCGCCTCGGGCCCGCGACGCGCGTCGCGACCGACACCGAGCGCGTCGTCGACGGAATCGACGATTTCTTCGCCGCACGCATCGCGGAGCTCGAGCGGGCCGGCGTCGCGCGCGATCGCATCGTGCTCGATCCCGGCATGGGATTCTTCCTCGGGCGCCAGCCGGAGGTGTCGGTCGAGGTCCTCCGCCGCCTCGGGCACTGGCGCGAGCGCTTCGGCCTCCCGATCTGGATCTGCGTGTCGCGGAAGTCGTTTCTCGGGCAGCTCACCGGAAAGAAGGTGCCGGAGCGCGGAGCCGCGACGCTCGCGAGCGAGATCTTCGCCGCGTGCCGCGGAGCGGACTACATCCGGACGCACGACGTCGCCGCGCTGCGCGACGCGCTGGTCATGTGGAACGCGCTCGCGGGCGGCGCCGTCGATTGACGGCGCCGCCATCGCGCGAGGGGATCGCTCCCTTTCGCCCCGTTCGGCCAAGCCGAACGGGGCCCCACTCCCCGCGAGCTCGCTTTCGCTCGGCTTCTAAATCTGGAGCGTGCCGGTCCGGATGAGGACGGCGAGGCGGTCGCGCTGCTCGGCGTCCAGGATCGAGTGGATGCGGGCGAGCGCACGCATCACCGCGTCGCGCAGGCGCTCGGCGCTCTGCACGCGGAGGCTCGCGCCTTCGCTCGCGCGCGCGGCGTCGAACTCCGCGCCGCCGACCGCGTCGGCGAAGGCCGCGACCGTGCGACGGCGGTCGACCTCGGCCTGCGCGCGCTCGGTCTTGAGATCGTCGAGGATGCGCGCCATCTCGCCGACTTGACGCTCGTCGAGACCGAGCTTGTAGGCGAGGAAGCGGAGCGGCCGGCGGACGCCGAACGCGCCGCCCGCGAGATCCGACGGATCGTCGCGGTGGCCGAAGAAGAAGCCGGCATCGCCTTCCCGAGCGCGCTCGGACTCGGACCAGCCGCCGTGGGCGGCCCAGGCCGAGCCGCAGCCGGCGTACGCCCTACGGCCGCCGGCGTGGTGGAAGCGCCACCACGAATGGAATCCCGGGTACATCCTTTCCTCCTCGCAGGGGCTCCGTGCACCCCGCGGGTCGCGAGCGTGGGCAACGTGCCTCACGCCGGGGAGAGCGGCCGCTCTCCCGAGCGAAAGGTAGGCCGGCGGCGGGGCGGCGGCAATCCCCCGAAAAAGCCATTTGCCTTCCCTCGGCGGCAGCGTTACGCATGGTTCCAATGGTAGGCACACGCGATGGCGCGCTCACGGTCACCCCGTCGAGCAACCGCCTCCGCTGAGCCGGCCACCCAGGTAGCGCCGACAGATCGCGCAGAAGCGGCCGCCGAGGCCGCGCCCGCCTTGGAGGCGGTGCAGGCCGCTCCGGCTTCCGAGGCCGAAGCACCCGCTGCGGCGATGGTCGTCCCGCCTGGGGAGGATTCGGTAGCGGACGTCATTCCCATGGCGGCTCCGAGCGCGAACGGTGCGCCCGCGCCGCGAGGACCGGGGCGCAATCACCGGCGCCGGCGTCGGCGCCGGCAGCAGGGACCGATCCCGTTCCGGCCGCGCCCGGCGCACCCGGCGGACGGGGAGGACCAGCTCGACCTCGGCCCGGCCGAGGATCCGAGCGCCCCGCTGACGCCGGTCGCGGCGGCGGCCCGGCGCATCGGCATCCGGCGCCTCCACCCCGAGCAGCAACGCGCGATCGAGGCCGCGCTCGCGGGCCGGAACGTCCTGATGGTGCTGCCGACCGGGTTCGGGAAGTCGGCCGCCTACCAGATTCCGTCCATGCTCCTCCCGAAGCCGGTCGTGCTGATCTCGCCGCTCCTGGCGCTTCTCAAGGACCAGCACGAGAAGCTCATCAAGTTCGACGTCCCGTGCGTCCGGCTGGACGGGACGGTGCGCGGAAAGGCGCGCGTGGCCGCGCTCGAGCGGATCCGGAAGGGCGGCTCGCTGCTCGTCATGACGACGCCCGAGACGCTCGGATCGGAGGAGGCCAGCTCGGCGCTCCGCGAGTCCGGCATCTCCCTCGCGGCGATCGACGAGGCCCACTGCATCTCGGAATGGGGCTACGACTTCCGCCCCGCGTACCTTCAGATCGGCGATCGCCTGCGCGCCCTGGGCGCGCCGCCGGTCATGGCTCTCACCGCGACCGCGACCGAGAAGGTCCGCGCCGACGTCGTTCGCTTCCTCGGCATGCGGGAGGCCGAGATCGTCTCGAGCTCGCCGCACCGCTCGAACCTCGCCTTCGAGGTGATCGAGTGCCGCGAGGCGGCCCGCGCCCGCGCCCTGGCGCGCCTGGCGCAGCGGCTCCGGCGTCCCGGCATCATCTATTGCACGACGACGCGCGAGGTCGACACCGTCTTCGCCATCCTGTCGCGCCTCGGTATTCCCGCGCACCGGTACCACGGCAAGATGGCCGCTGGAGAGCGGAACGCCCAGCAGGAGCTCTTCATGAAGCCGGGCCGTCGCACCGTCATGGTGGCGACGAACGCCTTCGGGCTCGGCATCGACAAGCCGGACATCCGCTACGTCGTGCACGGGCAGTCGCCCGCGTCGCTCGAGCAGTACGTCCAGGAGGCCGGGCGCGCCGGGCGCGACGGCGCCAAGGCGAACTGCATCCTCCTGTTCGATCCCGACGACCGCCAGACGCACGAGGCGCTCCTTGCGCGGAGCCGCCTGCGGCCCGACCAGCTCTACCGGCTCGGGAGCGCGCTCGCCGCGTGGGCCGCGGAGGGCCGCACGCCGACCGTCGACGCGCTCGCGCTGTCGGCGGACCTGGGCGAGCGTCCGACGAACGCCCTCCTCGTCCCGATCGAGGAAGCCGGCATCGTCCGGACGCGCGACGACGGGACCGTCGAGACGCTCGTGCCCGCCGAAGAGGTCGAGGAGCGCGTGCGGAGCCTCGCCGGCCAGTTCGCGACGATGCGGACGCAGGACTCCCGGCGCCTCGACTCGGTCGCCGACTACTCGCACACGCCGGAGTGCCGCGCGGTCTTCCTCCGGGCGTACTTCGGCGAGGAGGACGGGGAGCCGTGCAACCTCTGCGACATCTGCCGCGGCCGGCCCGAGCGGCCGTCCACGTTCTGGCAGCCGGTGGCCGCGCCGCCGCGCCCCGGCAAGAAGCGCAAGCGCGGGCGCCGCGGACCCCAGATCGCGGCGTACGGCGGCCGCTCGCGCGGCCGGGGTAACGGGGCAGGCGGCGAGCACGCGCAGCAGGCGCGGCACCGCCGGCCGAACCAGCAGCACCAGGCCCAGCAGCCGCAAGGCGGGAAGCCCGGAGGTCGCTCGCAGCGGCGACGCCGCGGCCGGCGCCGCCGCGGTCGTCCCGACCAGCCGCCGCCGATGACGCCGACGCCCACGCCGGCCCCCTGAAGCGCGGCCTCGCCGGGCGGTCTCACCTCGCATGGCGGTGGTCGCGATCGAGAACGGGAAGCTGCGCCTCGCAGTCGTTCCCGAGGCGGGCGGCAGCGTCGCGTCGCTCGCGGCCCGGGTCGCGGGCGACTGGCTTCCGATCCTGCGCCCGACGCCGGCGGACGCGATCGCGGCGGGGAACTCGTCCCTCTTCGCGAGCTTCGCGCTCGTCCCGTGGTCGAACCGGATCCGTGACGCGCGCTTTGGCTTCAGCGGCCGTGAGATCCAGCTCCGGCCGAACACCTCCGAAGGCCACGCGATCCACGGCGACGTCCGGAAGCGCCCGTGGCATGTGGTCGCAGCGGAGAAGGAGCGGCTCCGCCTCGCGTTCGACTCGAGGGAGCACGCCGGCGTGAACTTCCCCTTCCCGTTCGCGAGCGAGCTCGCCTATGAGCTCGACGGGACGTCGGTCGCGATGCACCTCTCGCTCCGCAACGAGGGAGGCGAGCCGATGCCAGCGGGGATCGGCTTCCATCCCTACTACCGCCGGACGCTCCTCGAGCCCGACGACGACGTCGAGCTCCAGATGGCGGTGACCGGCGTCTACCGCGGCCTCCTGCCGACCGGCCCGGCGCAGCCCGTCGCACCGGCCCAAGATTTCTCGCGCCCGCGGCCGATCGGCTCCGCCACCTTCGACCAGTGCTTCGCGGGCTGGAACGGCCGCGCCACCGTGCGCTGGCCGAAGAGCGGCATCGAGGCCCGCGTCGACGCGACCGACCCTTTCCGCCACGTCGTCCTCTTCGTCCCGCCCGGCAAGGACTTCTTCGCCCTCGAGCCCGTCAGCCACGTCAACGACGGCTTCAACCTCCTCGCCGCCGCCATCCCCGGCACCGGCGTCCGCATCCTCGACCCGGGCGAAACGCTGTCCGGCACTTTCCGCTTGACGATATCCGCCTGACTCCAACCGCTTGGTGCGCGTTCCGCAACGCGCCCCGGCCACCGCCCGCGGCCAAGAGGTACCCCGGCCACGCGTCCCGACTGCTGCCCCAGCGCCGCGCGGCGAGCCGCGCGCGCGGCCATCGGCGCACGCGCACCATCGAACGACCGACTCGTACGGCACGCGGTGCCTGCGGCGGGAGCGGTGCGTGAGCGAGCACCGGCAGCGACGTTGGAGGAGGCGCCCTTCCTTGACCATGAGACAGCAAAAGGGCGCCTCCGACAGGAGTCGCCGTGCTCGCTCACGCACCGCTCCCGCAGCGCTCCAACGCCCCCGGCAACGCGGGCAACAAGACGCCCACTACACGCAGCGCAACCCGGACACGCGACGGCTCGCGATGGCCCGGTCCCTCCTCCGGACCATCGCGCGCCCGCTCACCGGCAACGTTGGCGTGGGCCCGCGGTGCGAAGGCCGGCCCGTGCCCCTCGGGCACGGGCCGGCCGGCGATGGATCGCCGCGCCGCTCGGCGCGCCCTTACGGACGCCCGGGCGGACGGCAGGTGAGCGTCTTGCCGGTGTTGTCGAAGCGGCACTCGGCCGGCTGGTACCACGAGGCACAGCACTGGCCGCTGCTCAAGCCGCTCGGCGGCTCCATGACGATCGACACCCGGAGCGGCGTCTGCGACGGGGTGACGAAGTAGCTGCCCTTCTTGCCCTTCAACCGGAACCGGAGCGCGTTGGGCTGGTCGGGGCGGACGCTCGCCGTCACCGTGTAGATGCCGAAGTTCAGCGAGTAATCGGTCGTCTTGTAGAACCAGCCGCGCGGGTTCGAGCGCCAGCCGGTCCGGGTCGCCGGGTTGTACGCACCCGGAGCGATGGTCGCATCGATGAGCGCCTGCTCCAGGCGATCCTTGACGACGAACCGGAGGCCGTGCGTCACGAGGTCGATCGGCGGCTGGAGCGGCTGGACGCACGAGCCGCTGAAGGTCGTCTTCCGCTCGCCCGGCGGGAAGGTCATGTTGCCGACGTAGAGGCGCGGCGTCGAGATGAAGGTCTGCGCGAGGTTCGTGCAGTCGTCGCACTGATCACCCTCGCCGTCGTTGTCTCCGTCCTCCTGCCCGGGGTTCGGCAGGTAGCCGCAGTTGTCGAACTCGTCGCAGACACCGTCGCTGTCGAAGTCCGGCTTCACCTGGTCGGGCGGACACGCCATCGACGACCCATCGCAGTTCTCGTCGAGGTCGCAGTGGTCGGCCGCCGGACGGCAGACCGTCGTGATCGGCTCGACCCCGTCGGCCGGACAGTCGTAGCCGGCGGGGCCCGCGGTCCCGGTGCAATGCTCGACCGCGTCGCAGAGGTCGGTCGAGGCGCGGCAGACCGTGCTCGACGGCTTGGTCGCGTCCGACGGACACGCCGCGCCACTGCCGGTGCAGTTCTCGGCGACGTCGCAGATGCCGCCCGTCGGACGGCACACCGTCGACGACGGCTCGAAGGCATCCGCCGGGCAGTTCACCGACGAGCCGTTGCAGTTCTCGGCCACGTCGCAGACGCCCGCAGTCGGACGGCAGACGGTCGTCGTGGGCTGGACGGCATCGGCCGGGCAGTTCACCGACGACCCGTCGCAGTTCTCCGCCACGTCGCAGACGCCGGCCGACGCGCGGCACACCGCCGAGGTCGGCGAGACCGCGTCGCTCGGGCAGGCCGCGGCGCTGCCGGTGCAGTTCTCCGCGACGTCGCAGACACCCGCAGTCGGACGGCAGACGGTCGACGACGGCTTGAACGCATCCGACGGACACGCGGCGCCCGAGCCCGTGCAGTTCTCCGCGACGTCGCAGACGCCCGCCGAGGCGCGGCACTCGGTCGTCGACGGCTGGAACGAATCCGACGGACACGCCGCACCGGAGCCCGTGCAGTTCTCCGCGACGTCGCAGACGCCCGCGGACGGACGGCACACCGTCGACGATGACTGGAACGCATCCGAAGGACACGCCGCCGCCGAGCCGGTGCAGCTCTCGGCGACGTCGCACACGCCCGCCGAGCCGCGGCACACCGTCGACGACGGCTGGAACGCATCCGAAGGACACGCCGCCGCCGAGCCCGTGCAGTTCTCGGCGACGTCGCAGACGCCCGCGGACCCGCGGCACACCGTCGACGACGGCTTGAACGCGTCCGAAGGACACGCCGCCGCCGACCCGGTGCAGTTCTCGGCGTTGTCACACACGCCCGCGGTCGGACGGCAAACCGTCGAGGACGGCTGGAACGAATCCGACGGACACGCAGCGGCCGAGCCCGTGCAGTTCTCGGCGACGTCGCACACGCCCGCCGAGCCGCGGCACACCGTCGTCGACGGCTGGAACGAATCTCCCGGACACGCCGCCGCCGAGCCCGTGCAGTTCTCGGCGACGTCACAGACGCCCGCCGAGCCGCGGCACACCGTCGTCGACGGCACGAACGCATTGGCAGGGCAGTTCACCGACGAGCCGTCGCAGTTCTCGGCGACGTCGCAGACGCCCGCCGACGGACGGCACACCGTCGTCGTCGACGCGACCGCGTCCGCCGGACACGCTGCCGACGAGCCGGTGCAGTTCTCGGCGACGTCACAGATGCCCGCCGACCCGCGGCACACCGTGCTCGACGGAACGAACCCGTCCGCAGGGCAGCTCGGCGACGACCCCGTGCAGCTCTCGGCCACATCGCAGATGCCCGCCGACCCGCGGCACACCGTGGTCGACGGCGACAGGGCGTCCGCCGGGCACGCGGCCGACGATCCCGTGCAGCTCTCGGCCGGATCGCAGACGCCGGCCGATCCGCGGCACACCGTCGTCGACGGCACGAAGGCGTTGGCGGGACAGTTCACCGACGAGCCGTCGCAGTTCTCCGCGACGTCGCAGACGCCCGCCGACGCACGGCACACCGTCGTCGTCGGCGCGACCGCGTCCGACGGACACGCGGGCGAGGATCCCGTGCAGTTCTCCGCCACGTCGCAGACGCCGGCCGATCCGCGACAGACGGTCGTGGAAGGCGAGAGCGCGTCTCCCGGGCACGCGGCCGAGGATCCCGTGCAGCTTTCCGCGGGATCGCAGACGCCGGCCGACGGACGGCACACCGTCGTCGAAGGCACGAAGTTGTTCGCGGGACAGGCTGGCGACGAGCCCGTGCAGTTCTCGGCCACGTCGCAGACGCCGGCCGAGCCGCGGCACACCGTCGTCGATGGCGACAGGGCGTCCGCGGGGCAAGCTGCCGAGGAACCGGTGCAGCTCTCCGCCGGGTCGCAGACGCCCGCCGACCCGCGGCACACCGTGGTCGACGGCGCGAAGGAATCCCCCGGACACGCCGGCGACGAGCCCGTGCAGTTCTCCGCCACGTCGCAGATCCCGGCGGAGCCGCGGCAGACCGTGGTCGACGGCGAGAGCGCGTCCGCGGGGCACGCGGCCGAGGAGCCGGTGCAGCTCTCCGCCGGGTCGCAGACGCCGGCCGACCCGCGACAGACGGTCGTCGACGGGACGAACGAGTCCCCAGGACAGTTCGGCGACGATCCCGTGCAGTTCTCGGCGACGTCGCAGACGCCGGCCGAGCCGCGACAGACGGTCGTCGTGGGTGAGAGGACGTCGGCCGGACACGCGCCCGCCGTGCCGGGGTTCGCCGGGCAGGTCTCCTGCGGGTCGCAGACACCGGCCGAGGAGCGACAGACCGAGCCGGCGGTGCGGAACTGACACGTCGACGTGCAGCACGACGTCGCCGAGCCGTTGTTCGCGCCGGCGTCGCACTGCTCGCCGGTGCCGTCGATGACGCCGTCGCCGCAGAAGGACGTGAAGCTGACGGTCACGAAGTGACCGTCGCTCGACTGCGTGCGGCCCGGGATGCCGGTGTACTCGCACGCACCGCAGGACGAGGTCGAGCCGTTCTGCTGACCTTGGCGGACCGCGGCCTCACAGGAGTTGCTGCGGACGGAGCCGTTCCAGGTGAAGGTGAGGACGTGGGACTGGGCGATGCCGTTGCTCAGGCGAGGTCCGATCACGCCGATCGGTGAGTTCGTCTGGTTGTAGCCGATCTGGTTGTCGCCGCCGCCGTTGCCGATGTCCGCCGGGCTGGCGGTATTCAGCGTGCCGGAGTTGAGGCCGACGTTCGTCGTGCCCGTGATCCCGCTCGTGTGCGCTTGGCCGTCGCACCCCGCGACGTCGCTGTTGCGCTGGATCATCCCGACCCGGTTGCTGGTGATGTTGAGCTGGTAGCTGCCCGGTGCGGTCGCGCTGAAGCTCAGATTGTGGATCGTGTTGTTGCCGCTCGTGTCGCGCGTGCTGCCGGCGCCGACGTCGGCGTTGATGTTCCATGCGTGTCGGCTCTGGAACGTCGTGCCGTTGTTGACGAGCACCGAGGTCGAGCTGCCGCAGAACCCGTCGGAGTTGTTCGTCCCCTGGCAAGCCGAGCCGCTGTTGTTCGAGGACGCCCCCGTGATCTGCGCGCGGGCGGCGGTCGGCGTGAGGCCGACGGCGATCACGATGCTCGCGAGGGCGACCGCGGAGAAAGACCCCTGGAGGAGTGCCGAGCGACGGGCCAAGCGCGTCATGTGTTGTCTCCGCGGACGACGATCCGCTTCGGTGGGGGTTCCGCCTGGAGTTGAGCCCGGCTCCAGAACTTCACGCACACGTTTTGAGGTTCGTGTTGTTGATGTGCTCTTCGCCTTGCACTCCGCGGAAGCAATCGCCGGGGAGCGGCGCCGAAAAGAGCAAATGCCATGACGGCAGTCAACGGACAATCCGCGCGTCCCGGTGGTTTTCTTTGCGGCGGCGCCTGCTACGAGTGCCCCGGCAGCAGCGTGAAACGGAATTGCGAGGCAGCCCCACCTCTGGCGCGGAACGCATTCGAGCATCCCGTGCCGAGCATGCGATGACGGAGCGTCTCACGAGCGCGCTCGCCAACATGGCGTGTGCCCTGCTCGCCCTGTCAGCGCTCGGCGCGTGCGATCGATCGGAGATGCCGCCGCTCGTCCGCAGCACGACGCTCGGGAACGTCGGCGGCGGCTACCGGAAGAACAGCCTGACCGTCTCGCACGACCAGCGCCGCTACGCGTGGGTGCAGACGAGCGGCGATCGCTGCCGGGTCGTCGCGGACGAGAAGAAGGGGCCGCTCCAGTCGATCTGCCTCGACCCGGTGTTCTCGCGCAACGGCGCGGCGGTCGCCGACTGGTCCGTGCCGGATCCGGGGAAGCCTCCCAAGGGCTATCTCACGGTCAACGGGACTCGAGCCGACGTCGCGTTCGGCCGCGAGGCCCCGATCGCATTCAGCCGCGAGGGCGGCTCGTGGGCCACCATCGCGCCCGCGTACGATCCCGAAGGCACGCCGACGACGCCCGAGGAGCGCGGCGAGTCGGCGCCGGCCGGCGAAGCGCCGCCCGTGCCGGATCGTCCGCGTCGCCTGCTCGCGCTCGCCGAGCGGGGCGAGCTCGGCGAGTACTACGACACGACGACGCCCGCCGTGAGCCCGCACGGCGAGCACGTCGCCTTCGTCGCCGCGGACGCGGAAGGCAACGTGAGCCTCGTCGTCGACGGCAAGGTCGAGCGGCGGTTCGAGAAGCCGGCGATCCGCTACCTCCCGGTGGTGAAGCCGCAGAAGGTCGGCCCGAACCTCGAGCCCGAGTCGTCGGTGACGTATCTCGCCGACGGATCGCTCGTCACGGTCGCGCTCGCCGAGCAGGGCTACACGGTCTTCCACGATGCGACGCCGTGGGCCGCCTATCCGGCGGTCAACATCCCGAAGACCGGCTACCAGGTCCTCGACCCCCAGCTCCTCACGTTGCGCACCCTCGTCGCGGGGTCGATCGTGACCGCGCGCGATGCGCCGGTCGCCTGCTGGTGGGAACGGCCCGAGGGCAAGGAGGATCGCTGGCGCGTCGTCTGCAACGGCCAGCCGATCGACGACCAGCTCTGCGACAACTACTGGGTGGATCAGCCGCTCGCGATCTCCGCCGACGGCAAGTCGGTCGCGTACGTCTGCCCCGGGACCCCGGAGCTGTCGCCGGAGGGGATCCCGCTCGGCCGACCGCCGCTCTCGATCGTCTTCGGCGGGCAGCGGCTGGGACCGCCGCATCCCTTCGTCTGGGGTGTCGATCTCTCGGCGGACGGCCGCCACTACGCCTACGCGGCCGCCGACTCGGTGGACGACACGTTCTTCTACGTCGTCGACGGCAAGCGCTACGACGGCCCGTGGCTGGGCGCGTTCCCGCCGCGGCTCTCTCCCGAGGGGACATCCGTCGTCTGGGCGGCAAGCCGGGAGGAAGAGGGCAAGCGCGTCGACCTCGTCGTCGACGGCGACGTGATCGCGCGCGCCGATGTCGTCATGGCGCCGCCTCTCTTCCGCGGCGAGCGCAAGGTGCAGTGGGCCGTCAGGCGCGGGAAGAGCGTGCACCTCGTGACCGCGTGCACGCGCTGGGCGCCGCTCCCGCTTCTGCGGCCCCTCGTGTGCTGGTGGTGAGCGCTCCGGGTCGGCGTCGGCGGTGAGCGCGAAGCGATCGCCCGCGAGCCGGCACGCGGACGCCGCGAGCGCGCGCGGCGGTCGAGCGGCCGGAGACGCCGCGCCGGAGCACGGGAGCGCTCTCCGGCGCGCGATGTCCGGGCGCGGCGCGGATTGGGCGATCGCGTGCGGCCTCGCGGCAGCGGTCGCGCTCACCTACGCCCCGGTGCGCCACCACGAGTTCGTGAACTTCGACGACCCCGAGTACGTCGTCGACAACCGGCACGTGACCGGCGGGCTCTCGATCGACGCGGTCGTGTGGGCGTTCCGCGCGGTGCACAGCGCGAACTGGCACCCGCTCACCTGGCTGTCGCACATGCTCGATTGCGAGCTCTTCGGTCTCGACCCGGGCGCGCACCACGTGACCAGCGCCGTCCTGCACGGCGTCGCCACGCTGCTCCTCTTCGGCGCGCTCCGCTCGATGACCGGCGCGCGCTGGCGGAGCGCGATCGTCGCGGCGCTCTTCGCGCTTCACCCCCGCAACGTCGAATCCGTCGCGTGGGTGTCGGAGCGAAAGGACGTGCTGTCGGCGGTCTTCTGGACCGCCACGATGTGGGCCTATGCGGCGTACGCGAAGCGGCCCGGGCCGCTCCGGTACGTCGCCGTCCTCGTTCTCTTCGGGCTCGGGCTGCTCTCCAAGCCGATGCTCGTCACGCTTCCGGCGGCCCTCCTCCTCCTCGACGTCTGGCCGCTCGGGCGCACGGCAATCGCGCCTCCCGCCGACGGCCGCCGCGTCGCCGCGCGGCCGCTGCGCGAGCTGGTGGTCGAGAAGCTCCCGCTGTTCGTCCTGTCCGCGGCCGCGAGCGTCGTCACGTTCGAGGCGCAGCGGCGGAGCGGCGCGATGACGACGCTCGAAACGCTCCCGATCGCGGTCCGCGTCGAGAACGCGCTGGTCGCGTACGCGACCTACCTCGCGAAGACCGTCTGGCCCGCCGGTCTCGCCGCCTTCTACCCCTACCGCATGGACATCCCGACGGCCGAGGTCGCGCTCTCCGCGCTCGCGCTGCTCGCGCTGTCGGCGCTCGCGATCCGCGCTGCGCGGCGTCGCCCGTACTTCCTGGTCGGCTGGCTCTGGTACCTCGGCACGCTCGTGCCCGTGATCGGAATCGTCCGCGTCGGCGAGCAGGCGATGGCGGACCGCTTCACGTACCTGCCGCTCGTCGGCATCTTCATCGCGGTCGTTTGGGGAGCCGCGGACTGGGCGGAGCGGAGACCGCGCGCCGGCCGCGCGCTCGGCGTCGCCGCGGCCGCGACGCTGGTCGTATTCGCGCTCGTCGCGCGGGCACAGATCGCCCACTGGCACGACAGCATCGCGCTCTTCGGGCACGCGCTCGCCGTCACGCGCGACAACCACGCCGCCGAGAAGAACCTCGGCGCCGCGCTGCTCGCCGCCGGCCGGGTCGAGGAAGCGATCGAGCATTCGCGCGCCGCCGTGCGCCTGCGCCCGCGCGACCCGGTCGCGCACACGAACCTCGGCGCCGCGCTGGCCAGGGCGGGGGACATCGACGCCGCGCGCGCCGAGTACCGCCGCGCGCTCGAGATCGACCCCCAAAACGCGATGGCCCACCTCGACCTCGGCGTGCTGCTCGCCGACCGCGAGCGCTGGGACGACGCGCTGCACGAATACGACGAGGTGCTGCGCATCGACCCGACGTACGCCAAGGCCCACGCCGGCATCGGATGGGTCGCCATGCACCGGGGGCAGAACGAGGAGGCGGTTGCGCGATTCCGCACCGCGCTCGAGCTCGATCCTCGGCTCGCGGCCGCGTCCAACAGCCTGGCGCTCGCGCTCGAAGACCTCGGCCGGAACGACGAGGCGCTCGCCGTCTGGGAGGCCGCGCTGCGCCGCGACCCCGACGAGTCGCGCCTGCGCTTCAACTATGCCGCCGCGCTCGTCGGAAGCGGCCGCGTGCGCGAGGCGGAGGCGCAATACCGGGAGATCCTCGCGCGCCGGCCGGACTCCGGGGAGGCCCGGGCGGCGCTCGCCGACCTGCTCGGGCGGCAGGCGGGCGCAAGCGCGGCGACCGGCGGCGCCGCGAGCGAGTCGAGACCCTGAGCGTTCGCCGAACCGCGCTCAGCCGGCGGCGTACCAGCGCAGCACGCGCTCGAGCGCGGTGATCACGTCGTCCTGATCGCTCCCCGTCATTCCCGGGTAGAGCGGAAGCGAGAGCAGGCGGTCCGACGCGTCGAGCGCGACCGGGAAATCCTCCGGCGCGACGCCGAGCGTCCGCCGCACGTGGCGGTGCAGCGGGAGCGCGCGGAAGTGCACGCCGACCCCCACGTTCTCGGCGAGCAGCGCGCGCAGCACGCGGTCGCGCCCGACCGCGAGAGCCCGCGGCGCGAGCAGCACGGGGAAGAGATGCGCCGCGGTCCGCGCCTCGGGCGGACCGGAGAGCGGCTCGACGGCGAGGCCGGCGAGCCGCTCGCGATAGCACGCATCCTGCGCGCGGCGCTCGTCGAGGAAGCGCGCGAGCTTCGGGAGCTGCGCGAGGCCGATCGCTGCTGCGATGTCGGTCAGGTTGTACTTCCAGCCGAGCGACACGGCCTCCCAGTGCTCGTAGCTGCCGTCGGCCCGGCGGCTCGCGTCCCTGTCGATGCCGTGCAGCCGCTCCCTGCGGAGCTGCGGGACGAGGTCGACGCGATCGGTCGTGATCATGCCGCCTTCGCCGGTCGTGATGTTCTTCGTCGGATAGAAGCTGAAGACGGCGACGTCGCCGAGCGCGCCGGCGGCGCATCCGGAGTAGGTCGCGCCGAGCGCGTGCGCGGCGTCCTCCACCAGCGCGAGACCGCGATCGCGCGCGATCTGCCGGAGCGCGCCCATCTCGCACGGCCAGCCCGCGAAGTGAACGGCGATGATCGCTCGCGTGCGCGGCGTGATCGCCGCGGCCACTGCGGCGGGATCGATCGTGAGGCGACCCGGGAGCACGTCCGCGAGGACCGGCGTCCCGCCGGCGTGGATCACGGCGTTGATCGTCGCCGGGAACGTCATCGCGGGAGCGATCACCTCGTCGCCCGGTCCGACGCCGAGCGCGCGCAGGGCCAGGTGGAGGCCGGCGGTGCACGAGCCGACCGCGATCGCATGCGCGGTCCCGATCAGCGACGCGAACTCCTCCTCGAAGCGGTCCGTCCGGGCACCCGTTCCGAGCCAGCCCGAGCGCAGGACCTCGATGACGGCCGTCTCCTCCTCCGGGCCGAGCGACGGGCGCGCGAACGGCAGGAAGCTGCTGCGGACCGGCGCACCGCCCTCGATCGCGGGGAGGTCGGGCGTGGCGGCCTGGCGTCGTAGCGCCTGCGGTCGCCGTGGGGCTGCGGTGTCGCGGCTGCGGTGCGAGGTCTGGATGCGCATGGTGGTTGCCGTCCCGGGGCGCCGATTGTGCCCGAACCGGACGGGCGCGCGAAAGCGTCGCGTTGACTGCGGCCGGGAACCCTGGTCTCCTTGGCCGCGCGGCTCTCGCCCGCCCGCGAACGGCCCACCCGAGCGGCCGCGGCCCCGCGCGCGGAAGTCACGCAGCCGATCGACCCCCCCGAAGCCCATTCGAGGCGATTCACCGAGACCCCACATGGACGCAACGAAGAGCGAAGAGGCAACGCTTTGCCGCAGGCGAGGCGGCCGCGCGACTCGCCTGCTCGCCGGCCTGCTCGCAGCTCTGCTGCTGTGCGCAAACGCGCCGGTCGCGCGCGGCGAAGACGAAGCGGACGAGGGCGGCGGCATGCCGCCGGAGTGGGGCGCCGCGATCGATGCCTACACACGCGATCCGGTCGCCAATCGGGATCGCGTCCTCGCGATCGAGCGCGATCCGGGCGGACAGCTGCCGCCACAGGTGCAGGTCATCATCGCCGACGCCTACCTGCGCGGCGGCCAAGCCGCGGCTGCCGAGCGGATCCTCCGAGATGCGCTCGCGTCGGGCCCGCAGTATCCCTGGGACATCTTCGCGAAGCTCGGCCTCGGCAGCGCACGGCTGATGCAAGGCGACGCGACGGGGGCTCAGCAGTATTTCGCGGACGTGGCGGCCGCTCCGCAGGAGAGCTCGCGCCTGTTCGGAGAACTCGGGCTCGGGCATGCGTACCTCGCGAACGACCAGCCGGAAGAGGCCAAGGCCGCGTTCGACGCGGCGGCGACGAACAAGGCCGTCGACAGCCAGTTCCGACAGGCGGGGCAGTTCGGCAGCGCCGCCTCGCTGTACGCTGCCGGCGACTACGAAGGGGCGGCAAAGGCCTTCGACGCCCTCGCGGACAGCGATCCGAAGAGCAAGATCGCGCTGGACGCGCGCTACGCCGCGGCCCGCGCTCGCCTGGCGGCGGGCGATCGCGACGCGGCGAAGCGCGCGCTCGAGGGCATGGAGTCGAGGTGTGCCTCGGTCAAGACCGCGGGCCGTGCGCCGCGCAGCCTCCGCAACCTCGACGCCCGCGCGCTCCGGCGCGCGTGGTTGCGCAACTACCAGCAGTCGTCGTGGGCCGAGTCGATGGGGACGGACTCGACGATGTACAGCATCGGCGGGTGTGATCTCGCCCGCGCGACGCTGCGCCAGATCCAGGCCGGGAAGATGACCGGGCCGGGTTTCACGAGCGCGCGCGCCGCCGGCCGGGAGGGCGGGCAGCGCGTGGCGGTCGCGTCCTCGCCCGCCGCTGCGCTCGCACCGAAGGCGGCCGGCGCGTCACCGGCGCGGGCGCAGGAGGAACCATCGGGTCGCTTGCTCGTCTGGGGATTGTCAGCGGCGGCGATCGTCGTCGTCGCGTGGCTGTTGCTGCGCCGGCGAGCCCGGGTGCCTTGAGCTTCGGCGCGGGTCGCCGTCGAACGACAGCCGACGCCGCGCCGACGTTCGATCCTTCGCGCACGCCCCGCGTCGCTCAGTCGGGGTGACGGTCCTCGGCGAGGCAGTCGTTCACCATCCGGTGGTAGTGCGCCACGCCCGGCTCGTTCCGGCCGTAGATCACGCGATCGGCGCCCGGAACGTGGAATCCCCTCTGGATCTCTTCGCCGACGCGAAAATCCTCGCCCTCCGTCACGGCGACGAGCAAATCGAAGTTCTTCTGAAAGTGGGCGCGCGCGCGGTCATCGTCGGCCGGCGCGGGAGTATAGAGGCAATAGGTGATCGTGCTCTCGTCGCTGCTGAGCGGATGGGCCTGCACGACCTCGACATGATCGATCTGGTGGATCAGCATCGTGTTCGGGAACAGAAGATAGAGAACCACCGAGTGGTCCAGCAGGTTCCATTCGGATTGCGGTAGCGAGCGCAGGTCCGTCAGCGAGCGCCGCACGGCGACCAGCCGACCGGAGCGCCCGAAGGCATCCCATGCGGCCGGTGTGCCGAGGATGCCGGCGCCCAGCGACCGCGCGTGCAGCGACGGCACGTGATACGCCTCGAGGAACGTCTCGATCGCGAGCTTCCAGTTGATCGCGCGTCGGGAGGAACGTCGCGCGAATCGCACGTGGCGCCCGAGGTCCAGCGCGCCGAGCTCGCGCTCTGCTCCGCCGAGGTGCGCGTCGACGTCGATCGGCGCGCCCGCGCAAGGACGAACGAAGATCATGCCGTGGCGTTCGGCGACGGGAAGCCGCCGGAGACACAGATCTTCGGCGGCGAGGCCGCTGAAGCCGATGCTTTGCGGCTGTGCCACCAGTCGGCCGTCTTCGTCGTACGCCCAGCCGTGGTAGGCGCAGCGAAAGGAGCCATCCATCCGTCCCTCGCCGGTCGCGACGGGCGCGCCGCGATGCCGGCAGAGGCCGATGAAGGCGTTCAGCGTCCCCTGCTTGGTCCGGACGACGAGGATCGGAATGCCGCTCTCGTCGTGCACGAAGTAGTCGCCGGGCGCCGCGGCGTCGCTCTCCAGGCCGACGAACATCGGCTCCCGGTGGAGGAGAAGCGCGCGCTCGCGCGCGAGGCGCGCGCTCGAGGTATACGCGGATACCGGGTTCGCATACGGCGCTTCGGCGAGCTCGGTGGTCCGGGCATCGAGCAGTTGGAAGAGCCGTCGTATGAGCGCGACCTGCGTCGCGTGGTCCATGCCTCGGTCCTCGGTCGTCGTTAGCGCGGCGCGGAGCGGCCGGTCAACACGGCGTTTGCGCGTTCATCGATCGGCCGCGCGATAGCGACGCAAACCGTCCTCGAGGGCGCGTGCCAGGTCGGCCTCGCCACGCTCACGGGCGAGAGCGAGACCGTTCTCCGCGGCAGCGGCGGCATCGTCGCGCCGGCCGAGCGCGAAGAGCGCTTCCGCGCGGCCGAGATGGGCTTCGGTCGCGCTCGGGGCTCGGCGCAGCAGCTCGTCGTATTGGAGCAGTGCTTCGCGGGCTCGTCCCCGGCCGAGGAGGAGGCTGCCGAGATTCAAGCGGCCGCGCGGCTGATCGGGCGCGAGCCGCACCGTTTCCGCGTACTCGGCGAGCGCCTCGTCGACCCGACCCGTGGACTCGAGAGCGATCGCGAGATTGTTGTGCGCGGGCGCGATTCCGGGATCGAGGCGGATCGCGTCCCGGTAGAGCGGGATGGCCTCGTCGAAACGTCCGGTCGCCGCCAACGCGAGGCCGAGCTCGTTGTAGGCGGCGACGTACGTCGGGTCGAGCCGAAGCGCCTCGCGATAGTCCGCGACCGCATCGGCCGGTCTTCCCGATTCGGCGACGGCGCGGCCGCGGTCGTAGTACGCCATCGCGCGCACGACGTCGCACCCGCGCGGCGCGTCGCTGCGGGCCGGACACGCGAGGATCGGCCGCTGCGTCTCGGGAAGCGCCGGGGTCCACGCGACCGTGCCGAGATTCGCGGCCAGGACCCGCGAGAGGCCGGAGCGGTCGCGGAGCTCGTAGACGACCGCGTGAGGCCAGCACGCGCAGACGGAACGTCGCACCGATTTCTCTTCTTCCAGGGCCGGACTCCAGAAGAGGATGCTTCCCGCAGGCGCGTCTTCGCTCGGATCGGCGAGGAGCGATCCCGCGTTCGCGTAGGGCCGCGTTCGAATCGGCTCGGGCGGAACGTTGCCCGCGATCTCGGGCGTCCAGAGCCACTCCCAGCGAGGATCGCCGTGCTCCAGGATCAGGACCTGCTCCGCGGGCGCGGTTCCGAGGGCGCGGACGACGATGCCGAGCCAGCTCTCGGCGACGATGCGAGGATTGACGACGTCGAAGATCGCGATCCCGCTCACCGCGATGGCGGTGGCGGCGAACCCGGCCGCCAGCGCCCGCGAGGGCCGCCCCCCGAAGGCCTCGCGCACCACCTCGACCCCGACCACGGACAGGAGCGGCAAGAGGACCGGCACGGCGAGATTGCGGGTGAGCGATGCGCGATCGAAAGCGGAGCCGAGCATTCCCGGAAGAAGTGCGAGCGCGAGCGCGGCGAGGAGAAGCCGAGCGGTCCTCGCGCGCCGGGCGAGAGCCACGCACGTCGCGATGCCGACCGCCGCCAGCGCGGCCCCGATCGGCTCGAAGTACACGTCGCCGCTCAGGCGTACCGGCGAGCGCAGAATCGCGAACGGCTGGAGGAGCGTGGCGATCGGGACGTCGAAGGTGCCGCGAACGCCGGCGTGCCACAGCGCGCCGATCTCGCGCAGCGGCAGATACCGTTGCCCCATGATGATCGGCTCGAGCTCGGAGATGACACCGCGGAGCTCGAGGTACATGCCGCTCATGGCGCCAAAGCCGCCGAAGCTCAGCACCACCGGGACGATGAGAGAAAGCCCGACGCTCGCGGCGGTGAACCAGACGACGAGCGAAGGCGTCCGACGGACGAGCAGAGGGAGGACGGCCAACGTCGCGCCGGCGCCCCACAGCGTCAGCTGAGGCAGCGTCGCCGAGAATGCGGCGAGGACGCCGAGGCTCAGGACGTCGGCGCGCCGCCGAGCTTCGTGGATTCGGCAGACGAGGAGCAGCATCGCCGCGGCGATGGCGGTGGCGAGCGCCAGTGGAATCGCGCTCACCGCCATCGAAAGCATGAAAGGCGAGAACAGCAGCATCGCGACCGCAGGGAGCATCGCCGTGCTCCCGACGAGTCGACGCGCGAGCGCGGCGACTCCGGCCGCCGTCGCGGCGATCCAGAGGCCGTGCACGCTCTGGATCCAGGCGAACGTCGGGGCGAGCTTTCCCGGGCCGACGAACGGGAGGCCGAGAAGCAGCAGGTACGCGTTCGAGACGCCGACTTCCGACGCCTGCGAGCTGACGGCGCCGGTGGCGTTCGCCGCGTCGCGAAAGAACGTGAAGTTCTTCCAGCCGTCGACGACGTCCGCCGCGCGCGGGTCGTGGTGAGCCAGAAGAACGCGCAGCACGACCCAGCCGATCACCACGAGGGCGACCGGAATCCAGGCGGCGCGCTCGCGGCGCTCCGCGCGACGCGGGGCGGTCGCGCCGTCCCATGCGTCCGCCACCCGCAGCAAGCCGAGCGGAACGGCGATCGCCGAGATGACCGCGATCTCGAACCAGCGCGACGCCTCGTGGTTCCAGAGCGAAGCTCCGCACAGGGCGAGGCCGCTCGCGAAGGCGGACCACTCGAGCCGCCGGACCCCGAGGCTCGGACGGACGGGCGCCGCGGGAGCGTCGGGGCGCGCCGGCCGCGCGGATGCGAACGGGGTGCGCGTCGAGCCGGCCCACGCCAGCAGCATCGCTCCGAGGCCCAGCGCGATCAGGCGGGCTGCGATCCACCAGCCCGGAACGTGCGGGAAGAGGCGCGTCCACAGGGCGACCTCGAGACCGACGCGCGGGCTCGGCCTCGGTCCGGGAGGAACGTAGAGCGGGACGACGTACGACCACATCAATGCGATACCGAGGACGGCCGCTGCCCGCCGCGTCGTGCGGAAGGGTCTCCGGCTTTCGCCGGCCGGAGCGGGGTCATCGCTCGGCCGCCGTGCGGCGCGCGGATGGCGGGTGGCCAAGCTACGTCACTCGCAATCGCTCTTGACGTCGGCTTCCCCACCGACGTACGTGATCCTTCCGCCGCCGCGTGCACGCGTGGCGCGCTCCTCGGCTCGGAGATTCCCCGCATCCATGGCCAGCGTCCCGTCGAAGCGCGTTCGCGCGCGCGAAGCGTCCAGGGACGTCGGAGCCCCGGAACGCCTCTACTACCGCACGGACGGACCGTATCGCGGCCACGCGCCCGACTTCTACGACGGGGATGCGCTCGCAGCGGCGCGGCGTGTCGTCGAGAGCTGGAAGGCGATCCGCGCCGAATACGACGACAACGTGCGCCGCGGGTCGGACGGCATGAAGCCGGTATTCAATCCCGCCGGTCCGAGCGTCCCGGGCTGGCGCTCGGTGAATCTCCAGACCTACTTGTGGCGCTTCCGGCGCGCCCGGAAATCGTTCCCGAAGACGGCGGCAATCATCGACTCGACGCCGGGACTCACGTCCGCCTTCTTCAACCTGCTCGAGCCGCACTCCTCGATCCCGCCGCACGAGGGAGACTCGAACGCGATCATTCGCTTTCATCTCGGACTCGACGTTCCGCCCGGGGATTGTGCCGTTCGCGCCGGCTCCGAAGTGCGGCGCTGCGCGACCGGCGAGGTCCTGGCGTTCTGCGACGCGCGCAATCACGCTTCCTGGAATGCGACGGATCAGCCTCGCCTCGTGCTCGTCTTCGACGTCATCCTTCCGGCGTACCGAAGGCGGATGCGTTGGATCTGCGCCAACGTCCTGGCCGCGACGGTCGTCATCTGGCTCGAAGGTCGACTCAACGTGCTTCTCGGTCAGTCCGCCGAGGATCTGCACAAGTCGGGCAAGACGATCCCGCTGCCGCAGTGGATCCGCACGTTGCTCCGGCGATCGATCGGCGTCGCCTTTCATCTCTTGCTTCCGATTCAACGTCGCCTGAGCTGACGCTGCGTCAGCCACACCGCCGGACCTCGGGCTCGCCATCCCGCGGATCTCATCACCGCCAACCTCGCACCACCCCGACGGGGAGGCTCTCCCACGCGTTGACCGAGCCGACCGGCGGCAGCGTCACGCGCTCCCGCTCCACACCGTGTCGTTCGAGCAAGGCCCCGAGCTGGAGCTCCCAGCTCTCCAGATATGGATCGGCGTGCCAGCCGCGCGGACCGCCCGGCGCCGCCGGCAGCTCCGCGGGCGGCGCGCCCTGATCCGGAGCCGCCACGACGCCCACGACGAAGACCTGGCCACCTCCGCGCAGCACGCGCTCGACGCGTGAGAGTTCGTCGTCGACGGCGCGACTTCCGATCTTCATCCGATCCCTGATGGCGAGGTGGGTGTGGACCTTGTGCTCCGGCAGATCGGGAATCGTGATCCAGGGCGTCGAGCCGCGATAGTAGCGATCGAACGTCACGCCCGCGTACCACGGAAGGACGACGACCAAGTCTCCTGGGCCGCCGCGCCGCGCGATCTCGCGCGCGGCGAGGTCGACGTCGGTCATCCGCAGACGGACCGCTTCCGCCACGTCGCGCACGGAAGCGAGAGCGAGGACCGCGACGATCGCCACGCGGGCCCATCCTCCCCACCACCAGCGCGCGGCGAACAGACCGGAGCCGACGTCGAGGATGAGAGCGCACAGACCCATCAGCGAGAGGTAGTGCCAGTACTGGATGCCGACTCCCGTCGAGCGCAACGCAATGAAGTAGACGACCAGCCCGAGGATGATGGTCACGCCGCAGAAGAGCGCGCGGTCGACGTCCGCGGGATCGCTGCCGGGCCGGAACGCGAGCGCCAGCCCGGCGAGGGCGAGGACGCCCGCGAGCGCCCAGGCGATCGACAGAGGAGTCACGCCGGCACCGATCGCATGGGCGAAGACTTCAATCAGGAACGCGGTTGGCCAGGTTGCGACGATCAGCGGCGCCGTCTGCGTCATGTACTCGAGGGCGCCGCGATTCACGATCACGACCGAGAGCGCGGCCCCCATCCCCAGCAGCGCGAGCGAGGCGAGCGCGCGGAAGTTCCGTTCGCGGAGCACGACGGCGGCCGCCCCGGCGCCGGCGGCGAGCAAGAGAAGACAGTTCGCGTAGTGCGTCTGGACGGCCGCGAGCGAAGCCATGAAGGCGAGCGCGAGGCGCCGGGCTCCGGGGCGCTCGACGTACGCCCACAGCGAGCCCGCGCACCACAGAAGCGCGGCTGCGCCCAATCCGTAGCCCCGTACCGCATCCCCGTAGATGATCACCGACGGGCTCATGGCGAACAGCAGCAAGGCGACGACCGGCGCAGCGACGCCGAGGCGGCGTCCGGCCCACCAGACGGAGGCGATCGTCACCAACCCGATCACGAGGCCGAGCCGGCGCCCGTCGCGATCCGCGTCGCCGGAGCCCAAGCCAAGCGAGAGATGGAGGATCGCCGTCCACGCGGCGGGGAACGAGTCGAACCGGGCTCGAGCGAAGACGTCGCTCAGGGATGGACTCGACGCGACGTTGACGCTGTTGACCTCGTCGCGCCACAGCGGGCCCGCGTGCGCGTGGAAGACGAGGTGAAGCCCGACCAGGACGAGCGTGAGGACGAGGGCCAGAGCGATGGAAGCCCGGCGCGGGTCCCATCGAGTCGTCGGAGCGGGCGAGCTTCCCGCAGGCGTCGCGGAGGCTCCGGCGCCTGCTCTCAGCCGCCGCGGCCTCACGCCGCTTCGGCGATCGCTTCTGGAATCGCAAACGGGCAGCCGTCGACCCGACACCGCCGCTCGAGCGACCGCCGCGGACACACCAGACCGTGGAAGAGGCTCGGCCGGGTGGCGAGCAGCTTGAGAAGCATCATGGCCTTCGATGAGCCGAGGCCGTGTCGGATCGAGAAGAAGCGATAGGCGACTGCGATCGTGGTCGTGAGGTTCTCGACGTAGTGCCATACGAAGGGAGGCACGTAGAGGACGTCTCCCGGATCGAGCACGATCTCGTAGGCAGGCGCGTACGGACCCAGCGGGAACGCTTCCGATCGATGTGCCGGATCATACTCGGAATGGAAGTACGGTCGACGATCGGGCTCGGGCTCGATGAGCTGCTGGTACCGGGCCGGCCAGAGCAGCCAGCGCTTCCGGCCATGGACCTGAACGAAGGCATTCGATTCGTGAGCGCAGTGGACCGGGGTTCGAGTACCGGCCGGGGCGATGAAGAGCTGCGTGAACTCGCGCAGCGAGAACCGGCTTCGGAACCCGGAGAAGAACGGCATGTCGAGGTCCGTCTTGAGCGCGGGATTGTCGTCGATGAAGGGAAGAAACCGGAGGCATTCGCGCTTCCCGGCCCGGATGGAGTCGATCAGCGTACCGAGATCCTGGACGACGCGGCGGCTGTGCTCCCCATCGCCGTACAGTCCGACCTGATCGATCAGGACCGCGGGTGTGTTTCCCCACTCCCGCGCGAAGAAGTCGAGGTCCCACTTGTCGACCGCCCGCCAGTTCCGCGCGAGCCCGCGAAAGACCGCCGGCTCCCACGGAGCGTGCGTGCGGTAGAATTCGGCGTGCGACGTGAACGCGACGACGGGGACCGGCCGGCGTTGGTCGGTCGGCCAGTCTTCGAAGTATCGCTGCATTCGGGCGCGGTTGCGTCGTCGCGCGGCTCCGAAGTAGCGCTCGGATCGCTCGTGGCCGAGGAAGTGATCGGCGAAGTAGTGCGCGAGATACGCGCTTCGACCTGCCAGCTTCAGGTCGCGCAGGGTCAACTCTCGCTGCATCGACGGGGCCCCGTCGAACCCATCGGATCCGGTCGGCGCACGCCGGTCACGTTCTGGGCCGCGTTGGTTCACGATCGCTGACGGTGCCAGATCAGCCGGGCCCACTCGCTCGGCGTAGTATGGCCGTCCGCGATCTGTCAATGCGCTCTTCCGGCTCGGCGCCCGCATGAGCGGCCGAACTTCGGTGGCATGCCGACGGCGATCGAGGTAGCAGAGGCGTCGCGCAGGTGAGCCGCACGTGCCGTCAATCGACG
>DASRFA010000042.1:0-69352 GCA_035651755.1 Binatia bacterium
GAAGACGGATCTGTCGAGGCTGCGGGCGCCGACGGAGCCGTGGGACGCGCCGCCGCGCTGGTTCCACGCGCCGGTCTGGTACGGCTACCGCCTGGTGCAGGCCGCGCGTCGCGCCAACGTCCCGGGCCTCCGCAGCCCGGGTACCTGAGACGCGGCCGCCGCCGCGCACGCCGCCGACGTGCGGCGTGCGCGGCGCGGTCCGCGTCTACCGCATCACCGGGCGGCGTATCGGCCCTGCGACCACCTGCCCTCGAGCGTCACGCTACGCGCGACCCCCTCGACCGTGATCGTGAGGGCCACCGGACCGTCCGACGCGTCCGGGATCGACTCGGTGTTCGAGAAGTATCGGACCAGCCAGGCTCCGGATTTCGCGCGCACGAAGCTCAGGTTCGGGCCGCGAGTCGAGTAGCGGGCGCGGAACACCGCCCCCGTCGCGTTCTCGCGCAGGCACGGCGTGCCGCTGCACATGGTCGGCAGCGTTTCGGACCACGTCACTCCGCCCGGGAACGAGAGCTTCACCTGGATGGGCGTGATGGTCGGGTCGAACGCGGCGTCGTCGAAGAGAGCGCTCAGGCGGATGACGCCCGTCCCGTCCGCCTGATCGATTGTCCGCATCATGACCTGCGGCTTGTCGAGATCGTCCTGGCTGTTCGGATCGGGCGTGGGAGTCGGTCCCGGTGCGGGCGTCGGGGTCGGCGTCGGGCCGCCACCGGCGCCGCAGCTCGCCGTCGGTGCGGACGTCGTGCGCTCGGCGCACGAGCTGCCGCCGATCCCGACGAGGATCGCGCCCGAAGACGGCCACCGCACGACACGGCCGTCCGACCGCACGGCCTCGAACACGAGCGGGACGCAGCCGCTGCCGGGCAGCGTTCGCTTGGCGGCGTACGTCCCGTGGGTCGTGCTGCCGTTCCGGAGCGCGAGCGGGATGCACGATGAACCGACGATCGCCCGCACGGCCTGGGGCGCGCCTCCGTGATAGTGGTAGTAGTTGACGATCAGATCGCGGCTGTCGCCGCTCGCCCCGAGACGCGGCAGGACCGCGCCGGCCGGCAGGGTCGGCATCATCTCCTGGGCCACGAGGGCACGGAGTCCCATGTCCTCGGTCGCGAGGGGAAGCGTGCCGAAGTTGTCGTGCCCGATGGCGAACCCGGCTCCGAATTCGTTGATGCTGCCGTCCAGGAGATTCGCCCGGTGTCCGGACGAGCTCATCCAGCCGCGGTGCATCGTCACCGGGTCGAGCAGCCCGGACCCGATGTTCTCCGCGAGGTAGTCCCAGTTCGGATAGTAGCTCCCGACGCGCGTGAACCAGCTGCCGCCGCCGCACGAGTTGTGCTGGAAGCAGCCGTTGGTGGCCATGTCGTCGGAATGCGCGCGCGCGGCGGCTGCGAGCGCATCGTTCCAGATGAGCGGCGGAACGACGGGCTCCGTACCTCCGTCGGCGGAGGGCTCGGCGCGGGATTCGTTGGTGAGAACGAGGAGGGCATACTCGTCATTCGTGGGGGGCCCAGCGGACGCCCACGCCGGGCTCGCGGCGACCGCCGCGAGAAGGAAAAAAGAAACTGCCGCCGACCCGCGTCTGCGACCGTGATTGCGGCTCCCGGGCCGCCCGCACCCCAGCCTGCCCCTCGACGTAAACCACATGCAAATCCCCCCAAAGGCCGGACCGTTGCCGGCCGTGTTCGTGTCCGGCTTCCCGATCGACGGAAGCCGTGGCCGCGCTGGACACCGGAGTCGCTTGGGGTAGGGGCCTCGTGTTGAGAAGGTAGAAGTACTGGTCTCTCCTGCGCGGTCGCGGCAATCTGGCAAACCCCGCCGAGCGAGTCCAGTGATTAATTCTCTAGATTTGGCGGGGTCCGGCGCGCGCGAAGTGCTGCGCCGGTGCGAGATCGGCCGCCGCAGGGATGCGCGTGACGCGCGGAGTCGCCCCGGCCGGAGGACCGTATTCTTGCTTGCCCCGTTCGGGGCGACAGGACCGCCCGTGGAAATACGGGGATTTATGCCGCCCGCTACTCGGCGACGATCGCGCGCTTGACGGCCCGGGCGTTGAGGGTCGCCTCGCCGCTGTAGCCGCCTATCGATAGCGTGACGTCGAGCACGCCCGGAACGGCGCGCGGCGCGTCACCCGTCGACCAGAAGCGGAGCCGCCACCCGCCGCCCTCGGCGCGCATGAGCGAGAGGCCGGTTCCCTTGGCGTCGTAGCGCGATCGGTAGCCCCGGCCGCGGTTCGTCCGGCGGAGGCACGGACCGGCGCTGCAGTCCTTCGGAAGGACCTTGGACCAGCGCTCCCCGGCGGCGTTCACGACGTCGATCACGACCTCGCTGCTCGCGGGCGCGAAGGCGGGATCGGGCGGAAGCACCGCCTGCAGCGCGATCTGCGACTGGGAGCGCGCGCGTCCGGCCGGCGCCGCGCCGCCCCGGAGCACGAGGCGCGTGTCGCGGAGGTCGGCATCCGTGCCGCCCGTCGAGCCCGGGTCGGGCGTCGGCGCCGGCGTCGGGCTCGGTGCGGGATCGGGGCCCGGGTCGCCGCAGTCCGCAGATGGGACCGCGACGGTGCGCTCGGCGCAATTCGACCCGGCGGCGCCGATGCCGACCAGGATCGCGCCGGTCTCCGGGAAGCGTGCGCGCCTCCCGTCCGATCGGATCGCTTCGAAGACGAGCGGGACGCAGCCGCTCCCGGAAACGGCGCGCGTCACCCCGTAGGTGCCGTGGTCGACTCGACCGGTCACGAGCGCGAGCGGGATGCAGCTGTCGCCGACCAGCGCCCGCACCGCATCGGGACGGCCGCCATTGTGGTGGAAATAGTTCACGAGCAGCTTCCGCGGCTCGCCGGATCCGATGCGCGGGAGCACGGCGCCCGCGGGGATCGCGGGCAGCGCGTTCAGCGCGATCAGCCCGCGGCTCCCGAAGTCTTCCGTCCCGAGGCCGATCTCCCCGAAGTTGTTTCTGCCCGTGCCGATCCCGCCGCCGAACTCCGTGAACGCCCCGGACAGGATGTTCGCGCGATGGCCGGCGCTCCCCATCCAGCCCGCGTGCATGAGCTCGGGCGTGTTGACGACGCCGATGATGTTCTCTCCGAGCCAGCTCCAGCCCGAGTAGTAACGGGTGATGCGGCGCGACCACGACTCCCCGTTGCACGAGTCGTGCTGGAAGCAGCCGTGCGCGCCCATGTCGTCGCTGTGCGCGCGTGCCGCCGCGGCGAGCCCGTCGTTCCAGATCATGGGCGGGACGACCGGGCTCGAGTACCCGAACGCCGACGGCTCCGATCGCGCCTGGTTGGCCAGGACGAGGAGCGCGATCTCGTCGTTCGTCGCCGGCCCGGGTGCGGCGCCGGCGGCGAGCGCGAGCGCGAGGAGCGCTCCCGCCGCGACCGCACCGATCGCGGCACGCACTCCGGCGCCGAACCGTCTCGTGCCGGGAGAGTGGCTCGCCGTTGTCGCCTGCGATCCCATGGTCCCCCCTTGCTGTCCGAGCGCGTGTGGCCGGCTCGGCTCGGCCGGCGCGCGTCCCCGCGGCACTCGGTCGTGTCGAGCCGGCCTTGGCGCAGTGCGCCGTCGATGCGGAGCTATCTGGCCGTCAGGCTCTGATCGCGGAGCTCGCCCGTCAGCTCCGTGGTGCCGGTCATGCCGGCGGCGGAGATCTCGAGCGTGACCGGACCGGGCGCGAGCCCGGCCAGCGTCTGGTTCGCCGCGGCGAGGCGGAGCCGCCAGATCCCGTTCTTCGCACGAAGCAGGGTCACCTTCGGCATGTCGTCGCCATAATCACCGAAGAGCATCGTCCCGCGGCGACTGGGCTTGAGGCATGGTTTTCCGCCGCAGAGCGCGGGAAGGGTCCGCGACCACTCGCCGTTCGAGCCGTAGGCGACCGCGACGCGGATCGAGCCGGCCGTCGGATCGAAGCTCGGCGGGACCGCGAGGTTGGTGGTCAGGTTCACCCGTCCGTTGCTCGCATCCGCCCGTCCCGGCTTGAGGACGACGCGCGCGCCGCTCAGCGACACGCCGTCCGGTGCCGGCGTGGCGGTCGGGGTCGGTGCGGGCGTCGGGGTCGCGGTCGGGGTCGGGCTCGGGACGCCGCCGCCGCCGCAGTCCCGGGTCGGGACGTTGGTCGTGCGCTCGGCGCAGCTCGCCCCGCCGAAGGCGACCAGGATCGCTTCGCTCTCCGGCCAGCGGTAGCGCGCGCCGTCGGAGCGGATCGCCTCGAAGACGAGCGGAACGCAGCCGCTGCCGCTCAGGGCGCGCTGCGCGCGATACGTGCCGTGCGTCGGCGTCCCCTGCGCGAGCGTCATGTCGACGCAGGTGGAGCCGACGATCGCGCGGACCGCCCGCGGCGGCCCGCCGTGGGCGTGGAAGTAGTTGACGAGCAGCTCGCGCTGCTCGCTCGGCGTCCCTTGGCGCGGAAGGATGCAGCCCGCGGGAAGCGTCGGGATCATCTCCTGGGGCACCAGCGACCGCATCCCCAGGTCCTCGGTCGCCATCGGGAACGGCCCGAAGTTGTCGGTGCCGCTCCCGATCGCGGCGCCGAACTCGTTGAAGGGGCCGAGGAGGTTGGCGCGATGGTCGGGCGACCTCATCCACCCCTGGTGGAGCCAGCGCGGATCGTTCGTTCCCGATCCGATGTTCTCGCCGAGCCACTGCCAGCCCGGATAGAACTGGCTGACGCGCGTCGACCACCGCGTCCCGTTGCACGAGTTGTGCTGGAAGCAGCCGGGATGCGCGGCCATGTCGTCGGTGTGCGCTTGCGCCGCGGCGGCCAGAGCGTCGTTCCACCACATCGGCAGCTGGACGGGCTCGGTGCCTCCGTCAGCTGAAGGATTTGCGCGCGACTGGTTCGCGAGAACCAGCAGCGCGACCTCGTCGTTCGTCGGCGTTCGCGCCGCGGGGACGCTTGCCGCAGCGATCGTCGAAGCGGCCGCGATCAGAGAGACCGCGATCGACGACGCTTTCCGCCCGCTCCTCCAGACCGCCTCACACCACCCCATCTTCGTCCCCCCAGACGCGGGCGCTTCCGGCTGCGCCACCTTCCGGCGGGAACGGCTGCAACCGAGGTGCCACGAATGCGGGGCACCTCGGGGGAACGGCTTGCGAAGGCAGGTGAAGCGCTAGGTCACGCCGCAGTGCCCCTGTGCGGCGCAGAAGCGGCTGCGCAGGCGTTTCGCCGAGCGGTGCTCTACGGCGCCGACTTCACTGAGAAGATGAGCATTCGCATCGTGCGCGACGAGCCGCCGCGTACGCGGCGGCGGGGCGCATCTCGCGCCGGCCCGAGCCTCGTGCGCTCCCCGGGGCAGTCGACGAATCCGTACCGGCGCGCGCGTCGCTGTGACAGGATTGTGACGGTCGCGCTCGATCGCGCTCCCGCGGGAGGGAGGGCGCGGGGTGCGAGCGCACGGCGTACCGCGTAGCGAGCTCGGAAGCGAAGGCGGGCGGATCGACTGCCGACCCGCCCGCCTGAAACGAAGGAATCCGGGGGCCCACCCGGCTGGGGGGCCCCCGCAGCGCCGATCAGTTGCCGATCAGTGCTTGTTGAGCTGCCAGCCGAACGTCCTGCGGTCCCAGAGCTCGGTCAGGGGGCCGAAGGTGGATCCGCCGATCGAGAACGTGGTCGTCATCGTCGGCTTGTCCGGGTTCGTGGTGTTGGTCTGGAGCCCGTTCGCGTAGGCCTGGATGTCGATCCGGAACGCGTTCGGGACGTTGTCGCGCTGCGCCGCCTTGATGAAGGCGATGCCGCCCGCGTTCTGCGCATTGGGGTCCGAGTACGTCCAGACGTTCGACTGCGCGACGAAGCTGTTCGCCGGTAGCTGGAAGAGCGCTTGTGGGTTCAAGAGCTCACCCATCGCGTTCTTCAGCGACAGCGTGAACGGTGCCGAGTTCGGATCCCAGCCGTTCGGGACGGTCACAATGATGTGGTACTCGAAGAAGTCCGGCCCGTTCTGCTTGAAGATGATCTTGTTCGGGCAGAGGTGCGGGCAGTTGCCGCCGCCGCCGCCGCCGAAGTTCAGGCGCGAGCAGCCCTGAGCCTCGCACTGCACGCAGGCGCCCTGGTTGCACGCCTGAACGCCGCAGATGTCCGTCTGGCCTCGGATGCTGAGGGTGCCCGGCGGATTGTTCGGGTCGATGTTCACGGCCTTGAGCGTGAACTGCGCCACCTGCACCTTGTTGTTGGGCGCCGCCGGCACGCTGATGGCCGAGCCGAGCGTGATGACCACGTCGTTCGTGCCCATGAGCGCGCAGCTCGTGACCGCCGGGTCCTTCGTGTCGCAGCCGCCCGCACCGCCCGGAACGAACTGAAGGTGCTGCGTGTCCACCGCGGTGCAACCGCAGTCGGTGCAGCCGAACGTGACCGTGATCGCACCCGACACGGTCGCCGGCAGCGAGTTTGCGGCGAGGTCCGAGCTCGTGTTCGTTGCGAACACCGTGACCTGGACCGTCTGGTTGTTGGCGAGGTTTGCCGCGGTGGCCGGAACCACCTGCAGCGAAGCGCTCGTCTGTACGCCCTGGGCTCGCGCACTCATGGGGACGAGTAAACCCAGAGCCAACGTGACACCCGTCGCCCACCGAACCATGCGAACTAGCCCTCTCATCTCTTGGTGCTCCTTTCGCGCCCCTCGCGGTTTTCGAATTGCCTCGATCGATGTGCGGAGTCTCGGAACGGCCGACCAGTCGCGGCAGCGCATGACACTCGGCCGCACGCGCCATATAGACGAATCCAGGGGGTGGTTTTTTGCGGGAGAATCGTCCACGCTCGTCGTATCCATCCGGTCAGGCGGAAGTCAACAGATTTCTCTCAGCAACGCCGATAGGTTCCGCACACCTCCCGGCTTTGCCCTCCGCGTCATCGCGTCAGTCGTTTCGGATCTCCACTTCCCTACGAAGTCGGGCCCCCTCGTGGAGAAGGCGTTCAGTCGCGGTGAACAATGTTCACCGCGTGCTCGCGTCCGGGGCGTCTGCTTTCCTGTTCCCGCGGTCGGAGCCTGGAGGGGTCGATGTTGCGAGCGGGCAAGTCGCGCGAGGAGGTTCTCCTCTTCCTGCACCGGTTCGGCGAGGTGATGGGGAACGTCGTCCTGGGTGCCCTCTATTTCCTCCTGCTCGGGCCGGTCGCGCTGGTCGCTCGACTCCTCTCCGACCCGCTCCGGGCGAAGCCGCCCGCGGGCTCGTCGCTCGTCCCATGGCGGCGGGCGAACGAGACGATCGCGGCCGCCCGACGACAAGGATGAAGCTTCCCCGCGCGACGCGCAGAAAACGTCGCCCGTGAGCCGCATCCACCAGCTCATCGCCGGCCTGGTGTCGGTCGCGTTCGTGGCGCTCGTGCTGGAGGTCGGACTGCGCCTCGTCGGGCTCGGTCCTCGGCCGACCATGAACGAGTTCGACCCCCACCTCGGCTGGCGGAAGGCGCCCTCCACGTCGCTCCGCCGCCACACCGGCGAGTTCGACGTGACTCTGCGAACGAACTCGCGCGGCCTCCGGGAGGACGAGGCGCTCGGCTACGAGAAGCCGGCCGGCACGGCGCGGGTCCTCCTCGTCGGCGATTCGTTTGTGCTCGGCTATACGGTGGATCGCCCGGACACGATCGGAGACCTCCTCGAGCGCGAGCTTCGCTCGCAGGGCCGGTCCGCCGAGGTCGTGAACGGCGGCACCGAGGGCTACTCGACCGACCAGGAGGCGCTCTGGCTCGACGCCGAGGGACGTCGCTACGCGCCGGACGTGGTCGTCCTGCAGATGTACGAGAACGACGTCTTCTGGAACGGCCAGGACCGCTACCTCCGCTATCCGAAGCCGCGCCTCGATCCCGCCAAGCCGCCGGCCGAGGCGTTGGCGGCGGTCGCGCCGCTCGCCGATCCGGGCCGCGACCCGTGGCTCGTCCGGCGGACGGCGATCGGCTCGCTGCTCGGCGGCCTTCTCGAAGGACCCGCCGTCCCGATGCTGCCCGGGCCCCGTCCCGTACCGGCGGAGTGGGAGGTCCGTCTGCGCGACGACGCGGTGGGCTGGCCGGAGACGCGCGCCGCGCTGCGGGCGTTCGCCGCCGTCGCCGGTCGGATCGGCGCGAAGCCGCTGGTGCTCGTCGTGCCCGACAAGGCGCAGATCGATCCCGAGGCGCGTGCGGCAACGGCGCAGGCGATCGGCGACCCGGCGTACGACCCGGATCGCCCGTATCGCGGCATGCTGGCAGCGGCCGCCGCGGCGGGTCTGCCGTCGGTAGACCCGAAAGGGGCGATGGTCGCCGCGTCGGCGGGCGGCCGCCGACAGCTCTACTTCGCGCGCGACTGGCACACGAACGCGCTCGGGAACCGCGTCCTCGCCGACGAGGTCGCCGCCGCGCTCGCGAGCCCGGCGCTTCTCGGCCCGCCGCCGCGCGACGCGCGCCTCGGCCTGCCCGTCGAGGAAGCGGCTCCCGCGTGGGGCAGGTGGCTCCGGGCTGCCGCGATCGTGGCCGCGGTCTGGCTGCTTCTCGGGACGCTCTACTGGCGGCGCTTCCCGAGCGAAGGCGCCGCCCGGAGCTACGCCTCGGTCGGCGCGCTGGTCCTTTCCGTCGTCGCGGCGTTCGCGGTCGTCCAGGGCATCACGTGGCTCCTCCCGCCCTGGCTCTCGCGCTGGGTTTCGACCGCCGTGGTCGTCGGCGTCCTGACGGCGATCCTCTGGTATCTGCGCGCGCGCCTGCCCGTGATGGCGGAGCTCTTCGCGTCGTTCGTCCGACGCGGGCAGTGGTATCTCCTGCCCGTGCTCGTCGGGCTGCTGTCGGTCGGAGCCTTGCTGGTGGTCGCGGCGTCGTCCCCCTGGCTCGCGCCGTTCATCTACACCTTGTTTTAGGGGTCGTCAGTCGCCCAGGGCGTAGAGGAACTTGTCGCGCGATCCGACGTAGATGCGGCCGGGGCCGCCGAGGATCGGGCCGGCGTCGAAGACGCGGCGGGGGAATGTGCGCTCCCAGATCACCTTGCCGCCACCTTGGCCGTTCCCGGCCGGGTCGAACGCCCGGAGCGTCCGGTTCGCGACCGCGTACACGACCCCGTTCACGTCGACGATCGGTTGGGTGTTGATGAGGCGGCCCTTCACCGGGAACGACCAGAGCTGCGCCGCCTGGGTTCCGTCGTCCTTCACCGCGAAGATCATGCCGTCGTTCCGGCGCGCCGCTCCGAAGAAGATCGTCCCGTCGGCGCCGAGAGCGGGCGGGGAGTACATCTTCCGGCGGTCGGTCGAGAACAGCCACTTCTGATTGCCGTCCGGCGTGACCGCGAAGAGGCCCTTGTCGAACCCGACGTAGATCGTGCCGTCCGCGCCGACGACGGGCGTGAAGTTCGGCGCCCGGACGCCGTTCCCCTTCTTCTCGAGCTTGATCCGCCAGAGCTCGACGCCGGTGTTCACGTCGATCGCGTGCAGGTTTTTCCCCGCGCTGCTGACGTAGACGACCTGTCCGTCTTGGCTCAGCGCCGGCGACACGTTGGCGAGGCCGCCGCCGAGCACGTTCAGCCACTGGTCGGCGAGGAGCGGGCCGGGCGCCTGGCGCATCCCGTAGAAGAAGCCGGCGCTCAACGAGTTCGAGCCCATCAGGATGAGGTCGTGGCCGGCCGTGGTGGCGATCATCGGCGAGGTCGAGACGTCGCCGTCGGTGTGGATGTGGAACGTGTCGAACACATGCCCGTCCGTCGCCCGCGCCCACCAGAGGTCGTTGTCGCGACCGCCGATGTAGACCGAGCCGTCGTCACCGACCGCCGGCGACGACCGGTCCGCAAACGTGCCGGTGTTGTCGGTCGTGCACCACAGCTGCGAGCCGTCGTTCGCGTCGATCCTGCAGAGCGGGTAGTGGCTGTGGCCGAGGTACACGTCGCCGAGCGTCTGGCCCGCCTCGAGCGGAGCGACCGAAGGCGTGCTCACGAGCCGGTTCTTCGACTTGTACTTCCAGAGGACGCGCGGGTTCGACGGGCCGGCGAACTCGCTCCGACCGGTGTGCTGCGCGTCGTGGCCGAAGCACGGCCAGGCCGACTGCGCGAGTCCGGCGAGCGCGGCACCCGGTGACGCGATGAGCAGCGACACGGCGGCGGCGGACAGGATCCAAGCTCGAGTTGTGGGCTTCATCGACTCCATGTTCTCCCGGGGCGTCGAGAGCGTAGCCTTCCCTCCAACGTCCTCTCTGAAAGAGCCCTCCGTCCGGCTCGAGGCGGGTCGCGCCCCGGCCGGCGGAGCCGGCGATCATCCTCCTGATGGTGCTCGCGACGAGCGAGCGCGCGATGATCGCAGCGAGGCAATCCGGCCTCGCCGCGGGTCGCGATGGTTCCACGGCAGCACGTCGGTGTCGAGCGCCGGACGACCGGGCGACGAGAAGGCGACGTGCCGATCGGGGCGCCCGTTCATCAGCCGCGCACTATGAGCGAGCCGGGTCGCGGCTCGCAAGCCACTTTCTCGTGCGCCGCTTTCGCAAGCAGCGAGGGCTCGCGCTCGCCCGATCGTTTCGACCGCGACGTCGCGGCGGGCGTCGGTTGTTGGGTAAAGCCGCCTCCGGTATCGTCCGATCCGGTCGAGCGTCGCGGCCGCCGGCGCCGCCCGCCGCGGCGAAGCTCCGAATGTACGTCCTCGGTCTATCCTTTTACTACCACGACAGCGCGGCGGCGTTGATCCGGGACGGCGTGGTCGTGGCGGCCGGCGCCGAGGAGCGGTTCTCGCGCAAGAAGCACGACAACGGCTTCCCGGCCCTCGCGATCGACTTCTGCCTCCGGAAGGCCGGGATCTCGATCCACGAGGTCGACCAAGTGGTCTTCTACGAGAAGCCGTTCGTCAAGTTCGAGCGGCTCCTGACGACCGCGTTCGCGACCTTTCCGCGGTCGCACCGCGTCTTCCGCGAGTCGATGCGGCGCTGGGTGACCGACAAGCTCTGGATCAAGCCGCTCATCCGCGACCGGCTCGGGGTCGAGCCCCGGAAGATCCTCTTCTGCGAGCACCACATGTCGCACGCGGCCGCGACCTTCTTCTGCTCGCCGTTCGACGAGGCCGCGATCCTGACGGTCGACGGCGCCGGCGAGTGGACGACCGGGACGGTCGGGGTCGGGCGCGGCACGCAGATCGCGATCGAGCAGGAGAGCCGATTCCCGCATTCGCTCGGGCTGCTCTACTCGGCGTTCACCGCCTACTGCGGCTTCGAGGTGAACGAAGGCGAGTACAAGCTCATGGGCATGGCGCCCTACGGGCAGCCGCGCTACGTCGACCGCGTCAAGAAGATGATCAAGATCGGAGCCGACGGCTCCTACTGGCTCGACCTGGATCACTTCGCCTTCCACTACTCGCCCGACACCACGCTCGCGCCCAAGTTCTCGGAGGTGATGGGGCGGCCGCCGCGCGATCCCGCGCTCGGCGACAAGTCGCTCGATCCGTTCTACTGCGACGTCGCGTCGTCCATCCAGGCGGTGACCGAGGAGGTGATGATCGCGCTCGCGGCCGGCCTGCAGCGGCGGACGGGCCTCAAGAACCTCTGCATGGCGGGCGGCGTCGCGCTGAACTCGGTCGCCAACGCGAAGATCCTGCGCGACGCCGGCTTCGAGCGGATCTACATCCCGCCCGGCCCGGGCGACGACGGCGGCGCGATCGGCGCCGCGCTCTGGGCCTACCATCATCTCCTCGGCAAGCCGCGCGTCGGCGCGCTCGGCCATGCGTACCTCGGCAGCGAGTACTCGGAGTCCGAGATCGGCGACTTCCTCGGCGAGCACGGGCTCGCCTACGTGCACATCGAGGACGACGAGCGGTTCTTCGCGCGCGTCGTGGACGACCTCACGGCGGGCAAGGTGTGCGGCTGGTACCGCGGCCGCTTCGAGTGGGGACCGCGCGCGCTGGGCGCGCGCTCGATCATCGCCGACCCGCGCCGCGCCGAGATGAAGGACGTCGTGAACGCGAAGATCAAGTTCCGCGAGGCCTTCCGGCCGTTCGCGCCGAGCGTCCTCGGCGAGCGCTGCGAGGAGTACTTCGAGCTGCCCGATGCGCTCGAGCACCTCCCCGCGCGCTTCATGCTCTACGTCGTGCCGGTGAAGGAGGAGAAGCGCGACGTCATCCCGGCGATCACCCACGTCGACGGCTCCGGCCGGCTCCAGACCGTGATCCGGGAGACGAATCCCGCGTACCACCGCATGATCGAGCTCTTCGGCGAGGCGACCGGCGTCCCGGTCGTCCTCAACACGAGCTTCAACCTGAAGGGCGAGCCGATCGTCGAGACCCCGCTGAACGCGTTCAACACGTTCACGCGCTCCGAGATGGACGTCCTCTACCTCGGGAACTTCGTGATCGAGCGAGCGGCGAAGCGAAAGCTCGTGGACGACACCCGCTTCGTCCTCCGCCACCAAGGCGACTCGGTCGTGGAGATGGTTTCGTAGGTCAGTCAGCGCCCCAAAGCGCGTCGCGGAGGCCGGAGGCGCGGGCGAGGGGCTGGGCGACGGCCTCGAGAAAGGTGTCGCGGCGGCCCCAGATCGCGAGCGACCGGCGGGCGCGGGTGATGCCGGTATAGAGGAGCTCGCGTCCCACGATGCGCGCGCCCTCGGGCGGCAGCACGACGACCGCGTGCTCGAACTCCGATCCCTGGCTCTTGTGGATCGTCATCGCGAAGACGGTCTCGTGCGCCGGGAGGCGGACCGGGGGGAGGGCGTGCGTGCCGCCGTCGGCGTCCTCGAAGTGGACGCGCAGCCGACCGTCCGCGCCGACGAGCGCGACGCCGACGTCGCCGTTGAAGAGCCGGAGGCGATAGTCGTTGCGCGTGATCATGACCGGCCGGCCCGCGTACCAGTCGCCGGTCCGCTCGATCAGGCCCTCTGCCTCGAGGATCGCGGCGATCGCTTCGTTCACCGCCCCGACCCCGGCACCGCCCTGCCGCATCGCACAGAGGACCCGGAAGCGCCCGAACGCGGCGAACACGGCGGCCGGAGGAGCGCCCGCGCGAACGAGCTCGAAGAGCTCGCGATAGCCGTCGACCACGACCTCCGCGAGGGCCGGGCGGAGCGCCGCCGCTCGGTCGAGCGGTCGCCACGAGAGGTCGGCGAAGCGACCGCTCTCGAGCAGCGAGAGCGCGTCCTCGCCGCGGCCGGCGCGCACCTCGCTCGCGAGCGCGCCGATGCCGCTCTCCCCGCGGAAGCGATGGCTTCGCCGGAGCGCGACGACGCAATCGCGGAGCGGCGAGCGCGTCGCCGGCGCTCCCGGCTTCTCGTCGGCGGAAGCAGTCGCGCCGGCGCGGTCGGCGGCGTCCGCAACGGGCTCGCCGGTGACGCGAGCGACCGTCTCTCCGAACTCGGGCGAGAAGCCCGGCACGGGTCCGCAGACGTCCCCCAGGACGGCGCCCGCCTCGACCGACGCGAGCTGGTCCTTGTCGCCGACCAGGACGAGCTTCGCCGCAGCCGGCAGGGCGCGCAGGAGCTTCGCCATGAGGGCGACGTCCACCATCGAGGCCTCGTCGACGACCAGCACGTCGACCGCGAGCGGATTCGCGCGGTCGTGGCGGAACGAGACGGAGCCCACGCGCGGGTCGAGGAGGCGGTGGATGGTCGAGGCCTCCTCCGGGATGGCGGCGAGGACCGAGGCCGGGACGCGGCGCGACAGCTCGGCCTTGGCTTGACGGACCGCCTCCTGGAGGCGGGCGGCGGCCTTTCCGGTCGGTGCGGTGAGGCGGACGCGCGGCGCAAGAGCAGCGACGTCGCGGGATCGCGCGCCCCCCGCGAGCGCCTGCTCGGCGAGGAGGGCGAGGATCCGGACGACCGTCGTCGTCTTTCCCGTCCCGGGGCCGCCCGAGACGACGCAGAGGCGCCGGAGGACCGCCGTCGCCGCGGCGACGCGCTGCCAGTCGGGCTCGCCGTCGCCTTCGCGGCGTGCGTCGTGCCGGCCGAAGATCGCATCGAGGCCGCGGCGGAGGAGGGCTTCGTCGACCGCGTCGACCGGCGCACGCGCGCGATCGCGCAGGTCGAGCGCGATCTCGCGCTCGTACGTCCAGTAGCGGTGGAGGTAGAGGCGATCGCGATCGTCGAGGACGAGCGGCGCCGCACCTCCGGGGGACGCGACGACGCCCGACGCGCGGAGCGCGGCGCGCCAGGTCGCGATGTCGGGCGCCGTCGGCGCGGGCGCGGCGTCGTCGCTCGGCCGGAAAGGGCGCGTTCCAGCGACGCGCGCGAGGTCCGCGCAGACGCATCCCTCGGCGAGGGCCGCGCTCGCGAGGCACGCGGCGAGCGCGACCTCGCTCGCGCCCGAATGCGCGAGCCGGCCGGCGAAGCGCGCGAAAGCGACGTCGAGCTCGGAGATCACGCCGAGCCGGCAGAGCGCGTCGAGGCGATCGAGCGTCGCGGCGGCGTCCGGGCCGCTCATGCGCCCTCCGCCGGGTCGTTTCGCCGAGCCCGCCGCGCGCCGGCCCGCCGCGCGACTGCCTCTCCGCCGCTCGCCGCGCCGTCGCGCCCCCGTGCGACGAGCTGGTCGAGCGCGGCGACGAGGTCCGGCGACGGGCGATCGTGGAAGACGGCCCAGCCCGGCGCCGCGTCCGGATCCATCCCGCGGACGAACGCGTAGAAGACGCCGCCGAGATGCTGCGCGGGATCGTAGCCCGGCAGGCGGAGCGCGAGCAGCCGGTGCAGCGTCAGGACGTAGATCAGGTACTGCAGGAAGTAGCCGCCGCGCGCCATCGCCACGGCGACGCGATCGCCGTCGTAGTCGTCGGAGGAGCCGCCGAGATGGTTCGATTTGTAGTCGAGCACGTAGTAGCGGCCGCCGGATTCGAAGACGAGGTCGACGAAGCCCTTCATGAACCCGCGGATGCGTCCGAACGAGAGCGCCGCGATCTCGCGATCGAAGCGGCCGCCGGCGACGCCGTGGTCCAGGAGCGCTCTCCGCAGCGCGACGTCGCTCAGGTCGGCGACCGGGTAGTAGAACTCGAGCTCGCGCGCGCAGCTCGCGGGCGCGAGGCCGGCAAGGCGGACCTGCCCCGCGGGATCGAGCCGCGCGATGAGCGCGCGGTCGACCGCGGCCGCGACGGCGTCCCGCCAGCCCGCGTCCAGGCGATGCGCGGCGAGCGCGCGCTCGACCACAGGCGCGATCGCCGCCATGCGCTCGCCCGGAGATCCGTCCGCGACGGCGCGGAAGTCGAGCTCCTCGAACACCTCGTGCAGGCAGCGACCGGCACGGAGGCCGCGCGGGAAGTCGAAGATCGTCGCCGCGCCCGGGAGGGTGAGCTCGGGCCGGACCGCCGCGCCCGACGCGTCGTGGTCGGGGGCGTCCGCGTCGAGCGCGAGGCCGCCGTCGCCGAGGCCGTGCAGCAGGGAGAAGCTCGCGATCCGGAATCCCTCGCGCACGGGCCGCGCGAGCGAGCGCGCGCGCAGCGGCGGTCCGGTCGAGCGCGGGCGCTCCGGCGCGGACGCCGTCGGGGCCGGAAGACCTTCGAGGAGGATCGTCCCCGCCGCGGCGTCGACGAGCGCGCGCACGTCGGCGGCGAGGTCGGCGTCGGAGAGGGTTTGGAAGCGGCGCGCGACGTCGTCGATCGTCGCGCCGTCCGGGAGCGCACCGCGATGGAGAAGCCATGCCGGAGCCGACGTGCCGGCTTCGTTGATCGCACCCCAGTAGAGGACGCAGCGGTGCCGTGCCCGCGTCAACGCGACGTAGAGGAGGCGCAGCTTCTCCGCGACCTCCTCGCGTACCGCGTGCCGCCGCAGCTCTTCCCGGTCCTCGGAGCCGAGGTCCAGGACCGCGGCGCCGTCCTCGGGATCGTGGAAGAGGAAAGGGCGATCGCGCGTCTCGGAATCGAGCGAGTAGACGCGCCCGTCCCACAGGAACGGGCACAGCACGATCTCGTACTGCAGGCCCTTGCTCTTGTGCACGGTGACGATCTTCACGAGCTCGTCGTCGCTCTCGAGCCGGAGCTGCTGCTCCTCGACCGTCTCGTGCCTGCGGGCGGCGGCGGAGCGCCGGCGGTCGACGAGCCAGCGCACCAGGCTCTCCATCCCGAGGCGGCCGCGCTCCTCGGCGTCGGCGAGGAGCTCGCCGAGGTGCACGAGGTTCGTCAGGCGGCGATCGCCGTCCGCGTACGGCAGGAGCCGGCGCGCGACGCCTTCCGCGTCGAGCATCTCGCGAAACATGCGCACGAAGCCGAAGCCGCTCCAGCGCGCGTGGTACGCGCGCATGCGCTCCGCGCGGTCCTCCCACTCGGCCTCGTGTCCCGGCTCCTGCATCCGGTGCAGGTCGGCGCCGCTCGCGCCGACGAGCTCGGTCGCGAGTGCGGCGCGCACGAGCGACTCGTCGCCCGGTGCGGCGATCGCCCTCAGCACCCGCTCGAGCTCCTGCGCCTCGCGCGTCGCGAAGACGCTCTCCATCGCCTGCTCGACGCTCGGCACTCGGAGGCGCAGCAGCTCGCGCCGGACGAGCTTCGCCTCGTCGTTGGTCCGGACGAGCACGGCGATGTCGCCGCCCGAGAGCGCGCGGTCTCCGATGCGCGCGTGGCCGCGCTCGGCGAGGCCCAGGAGGCGCGCGACCTCGCACGCGGTCGCACGCGCAACGATCTCGCGCGCGCGGCCCTTGGGCAGCGGCCTCGTCCCGTTCGAGGGCGACGCGCGCTCGCCGGGCGCCGAGCCCGGGGCGTCGCGCGGCACGAGCACCAGCCGGAACGGCTCCTCGGGATCGCCAGCGATCTCGAGCCGCTCGCGATCCCGCTCCGCCGGCACCGTCGGCTGGAAGCCGATCGCGTCGAAGAGCAGCGGGCGCGGGGCGCGGGAGAAGATCGCGTTCACGGCGGTCACGAGCCCCGGGTCCGACCGCCAGTTCGTCTCGAGGCGGTAGCGCCGCGCGCTGTCGTCGCACGCGTCGAGGTACGCGAAGATGTCGGCCCCGCGGAAGCTGTAGATCGCCTGCTTGGGATCGCCGACGAAGAAGACCGGCAGGTCGGAGCCGCCGTACACGTCGCGGAAGATGCGGTACTGGATCGGGTCGGTGTCCTGGAACTCGTCGATCAGCGCGGCGCGGTAGCGGTCGCGGATGGCGGCCGCGAGCCGGCCGTCGCGATCGCGCTCGAGGGCGGCGGCGAGGTCGAGGAGGAGGTCGTCGTAGGAGCGCGTCCGGAGGCGCTGCTTTCGGAGCGCGAGCTCGCGCCGAAAGGAGTCGAGGAGGTCGGCGCGGAGTCGCTGGACGGCGGCCGCGTGCGCGGTCGACAGCGCCTCCGCGAGCGCCACGAGCTGCCCGCACGCGTCGAAGAAGGGGTGCACGGGCGTCGACTGCCCGCGCTTGGTCCCCTTCTCGAGGGCGGCCGGCGTGAGCCGAGTGAGCGCAGGCGGGAGATCGCCGACCGGCCGGTCCGACTCCAACGCGGCGGCGACGTCGCGCAGGCACGTCGCGATCTTGGACGGAGCGTACGATTGCTGGTTCAGCCGGACGGGATCGGAGACCAGCCGGCGCACCGCCTCGTGCTCGTCGAGCCAGAGGTCGCGCGCGCGGGCGTGCGCGTCCGCGAGGTCGGCTTCGAGTCGCCGGACATCCGCTGCGTCGACCGCCGGCACGCCGATGCAGCGGAGGTACGGCTTCCCGACGAACGACCGCACCGACTCCAGCAGCGTGCTCGGCGTCTCGCCGCGCGCGAGGAGGCGCGCGATCAGGAGCGGCGGCGCGTCGTAGACGCGCGTGCGCCAGAAGTCCTGCGCGATCTCCTCGAGCATCTCCGACTCGTCGGGCACGAGCTCGGTGTCGAACGGCATGCCGCTCTCGAACGCCTTTTCCGCGAGGACGCGCTGGCAGAACCCGTGGATCGTGAAGATGGCCGCCTCGTCGAAGCCGCGGAGCGCGCTCGCGACCCGCTCGAGCGCCGGCCCCGCGCCTGCGCGGCGCACCGCCTCCGCGAGCACCTCATCGCCGAGCGAGCCGGACGCGAGGCGCGCGCGGGCGGTCGCGAGCTCGGACCGGATGCGCGTCCGGAGCTCCTCGGTCGCGGCGACGGTGTACGTGACGACGAGGAGGCGCTCGACCGGGATCGCGCGCTCGACGACGAGACGGAGATAGAGGCGCGTGATCGTGTGGGTCTTGCCGGTGCCCGCGCTCGCCTCGATCGTGCCCGCGCCGGCGAGCGGCGCGCGCGCGACGTCGAGTCGCTCGGGCGCTCGCCGGGCAGGAGGACGGGAGGGCGTCGCGGGCGTCAAGGGACCTCCTCCGCGTGCTCGTCGAGCGGCGCCCAGATCGCGCGCGCGAGCTCGGCGAACGCTTCTCCGATCGGATCGGTGTCGCGGAAGGCGAGCTCGACGTACGGATCGTTGCTCTCGGCGAATGCCTCTCCATTCCCTCGCCAGGCATTGCGCGCGGCGGCGAGCGCGTTCTCGCCCCGTGCCCCCGCGGCGACGTAGGCGGTCGCGGCGTTCGGGAAGAAGGGCAGCGGCTCGCACAGGCCGCGCCGGTAGATCTCCGCGAGCTCGCGCAAGCGATCGCCCGCCTCGCGGACCGGCCGGAACGCGATCGTCGCGTCGGTGCCGACGTAGAGCGAGCGCGGCGGGACGCCGTCCGGGAGTCGCCCGCGATCCGAGAGCGCGCAGAGCACCAGGTGGCGCACCCACGCCTTGATCCGGTCGTTCGACTTGACGCTCGCGGGCCGTCCGTCGACGCGCCCCGCGCGCGACAAGCCGGCGAGCGTTCCGAACAGCTCGAGCGGACCGGCGGCGAGCGGATCGACGACCGCGCGTGCGGTCGCATCGGATGGCGACACCGCGCGCAGCCGGCGCACGTAGTCGGCGCTCTCGCCGAAGATCTCGTCGAAAGCGGCTTCGCCGAGCCCGCGATGGGGAAGGCTCGACTTCGCGCGCAGGAGGCGGAGGATCGCGTCGCGCGGCTCGCCGCGCTCGAGCAGCTCGCGCACTTCGTCGCGCAGCCGGTACGCGTCGAGCCCGACGAGGGCGAACGGCTCGCTGCTCTCGACGAGGCCGCGCGCGTCCCGCAGGCGGATCGCGAACCGGCTCTCGAGGAACGCGCGCACGGGGCTCTGGAAGAAGCGCGCGAAGGACTCGACGTCGACCCGGCGCCAGTCCTCGCGCGGCTCGGGAAGCGCCCCCGTGACGAGCGGCGCCGGCGCGCGCGTGCCGGCGGCCGCGATCTCGGCTGCGTCGCAGAGCTCGCCGGCATAGCTGAACAGCTTCGGATCGCCCTCGAAGTAGCGCCGGCTGAACGCCTGCAGCGGGTGCTCGGTGACGAAGTGCGCGAGCGTGCGTCGCGCCCGCTCTTCGGCGGGCAGCCCCTCGTCGCCCGCGACGACGAAGCCGCGCGTCACCGCTTCGAGCAGCTCGGTCACGAGCACGGACGGCGGGATCTCGCTGTTGTCGCGGATGCTGCGCCCGACGTAGCTCGCATAGAAGCAGCGCCGCGCGGACAGGAGAGCTTCGAGGAACAGGTAGCGGTCGTCGTCGCGGCGCGAGCGGTCGCCGTGGCGCGGCGCGCGCGCGATCAGGTCGAAGCCGGGCGGCCGGTGCGACCGCGGAAACGCCCCGTCGTTCATCCCGATCAGGCACACGACCTCGAACGGGATGCTCCGCATGGGGACCATCGCGCAGAAGGTCAGCCGGCCGGCGAGAAATCGGCCGGCGCCCGCCGGAGTGGCGAGCTCGCGCGCGAGGTATTGCTTGACGACGTCGAGCGAGACCGGGTCGCGGAACGACGCCGCGCGCGCCGACTCGGCGAGCGACGCGAGCGCTCGGCGGATCGACTCGAGCGCGGGCTCCTCGGCGTCGTCCGCGAGGAACGCGCGGTCCAGGAGCTCGGCGAGGGCGTCGCTCCACTCCTCCGGCGGCCGCGGCTCGGCGAGCGCGCGCTCGAGGTCGAAGAGCAGGTCGGTCAGCGCGGAGAGGCGCCCGACGGTTCGGGCCTCCGCGCCCTCGACGTCGTCGTAGGGCAGGATGCCCTCGCACAGGGCGGCGCCGCCGCCCGCCATGGCGTAGCCGAGGAGCAGGCGATCGAGGCCGAAGCGCCAGGTATGCTCGCGCGTCGCCGGGAGAGAGAGGCGCTCGCGCGTGTGCTCGTCGACCCCCCAGCGGATGCGAGTGTCGCGCACCCACCGCTGCACGAGCTCCACCTGGTCCGGGCTGAAGTCGAAACGGCGCCGGATCGCCGCGACCTCGAGCAGGTCGAGGATGCGGTTCGCGTCGTAGCGGCTAGCCGGGAGATCGAGGATCGCGAGGAACGCGGCGACGAGCGGCGCCTCCGCGGCGAGGCTCCGATCGGCGATCGAGTACGGGATGCGCCGGGCGTCCGGCGCGGTCGCGAAGACCGCCTCGATGCACGGCGCGTACCGCTCGATGTCCGGCGTCATGACGACGACGTCGGAGGGCTCGAGGTCGGGGTGCGCGTCGAAGAGCGCGAGGAGGCGGTCGTGCAGGACTTCGACCTCGCGCATCGCGCCGTGGCAGACGTGGACCTGGAGGGAGCCGTCGTCGGGGGGGATCGCGGACGGCGGCGGAAAGCGATCCTCGTCCGCGTCGCTCCGGCGCGCTTCGCCGCGCTCGCGGAGATCGAGGATGTCGCGCTGCAGGGATTCGAGCAGCGTGGGCTCGCGCCCCGCGTCCGCTCCCGGGACCTCGAAGAGCTCCTCGTGCCGGACGTGCTCGCCGTCGTCGGCGAGGAGCGACGCGATGAAGTCGCGCGACTGCTTTCCGAGCGAGGCGAGCAGCGAGTTTCCGACCTCGCGGTGGAGGAGGGCGGGATCGAGCGGGTGGGCGCGCTCCGCTTCGCGGAGCTGCTCGCGGTGCGTCCGGATGTCGAACCAGTACGCGCGCGACGGGTTCAAGAGGAAGAGGTGCACGTCGGTCCGGCGGCCGAGGTGCTGGAACGCCTCGAGGATCGCCGGCGGAAGCGCCGGGATGCCGAAGAGCGAGATGCGCGTCGGCAGATCGGCGCGCCGCGCCGGGCGATCGCCGCGCTCGCGCGGGCGCGGCGTGGAGCGCGGCCTGAAGAGCTCGAGCTGCGCGCGCGACCGGGCATCCGGTGCCGCGGATGCGCCGTCCGCGGCGCGCTCCTCGGCACGAAGCCGGGCGTGGAAGCGCTCGCGCACGCGCGCGAAGTGGTGATCGCGCTCCGCCGGCGGGACGAGTCTCCGCCAGAGCTCCGCCTGCCACGCCTCGTCGACGCGCGCTTCGGCGTTCGCGAGCGGGGCGGTCTCCTCTTCCTCCCACGCGCGCACCCAGTCCGGTCGGAAAACGAGGTACTGTGCGAAGACGTCGGCGATGCGTCGGGCGAGCTCGAAGGCGCGCGCGTCGTCGCTCGCATCCGCGCCGAGATAGCGCCGGAGCGGCCCGAAGCGCGCCTGCGGCTCGAGTCGGGCGAGGATGGCCATGAGCCGCCACGTGGCGACGCCGGCTTCGACCGCCGGCGCTGCCGGAACCCCGGCGACGACCGCCCGGAATGCCTGCCAGACGAGCTCGGCGGGCAGCGGGAAGGAGACGTGCGCGCAGACTCCGAGCCGGCCCGCGAGCTCGAGCGCGAGCCAGCGCTTCATGCCGGCGTTCTGGACGACGACGATCTCGGCCGTGAGCGGCGACAGAGCCCGATCCTGCACCACGCCCGCCAGGCGATCGGCGAGGCGCTCGAGGCGGTTGCTCTGCCAGACGGTCAGCATTCTTCGGTGGGACGCGATCCAGACACGGAAGGCGAACCGGGCGCAAGGCGCCCGCGAACGCGCACCGCGAGCTCGAGGCTCGGGACGATGCTACGCGCGCCCGGCGACAACCGCTGTCGACCACGGCTCGCCGCGCTCGCCGGCAGTCCCGGCGCGGCCCACGGGTCGCACCCGGTGCCGCGTCGCGCGGATCGCGGGGATCGGGCTCTCCCGTAGGGTTTTTCACGCGCCTTCGGCAAGAATTACAGGGTCGCGTGCCGATGACCGGTCGCGTCGCGGCGGAAGCGGCGTCGTTCCACGCGGATTCGACGTCGCGCATCACGTCGCGAGCGGCCGCGTCCTGGCATGTCCCCTGCAATCAACCGCGCTGTCGGTTTCGACGAAAGGAGGAAACCCATGCGGAACCAGGTCCTTTGGGCAGCAGCGGGGAGCCTGTTCGTTCTCGCCCTGACCGCGGGCTGTGGCGACGATCGCCACACGGTCGTGCGGCGCGACACGGAGGTCTATCGAGCGGCGCCGCCGGTGACCAGCAGCACCACGGTCATCGAGCGCCACCACGACGAGGACGACTGAGATGGTGCGTAGCCTACTTGCAGTACCCCTGGCATTGACGTTCGGGCTCGCCGGTGCGGCATTCGCCGCCGAGGTGGAGACGAGCCAGACGTACCGCTCGGAGTCGTACCGGGTGGAAGCGCCTCCGCCGCCGCCGGTGACGCACAAGAGTACCGTCGAGAAGCGGACGGAGGTGCAGGGTTCGTCCGGCAACTACGAGCAGCGCACGTATCAGGAGCGGACGGTGCAGCAGCCCCGCCCGCAGACCGAGACGACCGTCCAGCGGCGGTCCGAGACGGTCACGTCCGACGACGATTGACGCGATCGTCGGTCATCGAGCGGTGGCGGGCGGACGTCGCTCGCGCGGCGCCGTCCGCCTCCGCATTCTGAGCTTCGAGAGAGCGGTTCTCCGTCAAGCCACGAAGTAAGCGATCACCATGATCGCGAGCAGCGCGCCGCTCAGCATGACCATGAGCGGAGCGATGTTGTCCTCTGGGGGGCCGCCTTCCGGATTGGACATGGGCACCTCCTCGCGCGTCTCGCGCTGAGCTGCGTTGTGCCCTGCTTGCCGCAGGTCGGGCGAAGCCGCAACCGGCGACGGTGACGCCTTCACGCGAGCGGCGACGGTCGTGCGCGCGAGTGGCGACGCGCGCGAGCGGCGACGGTCGTGCGCGGCGGGGGCGGTGCGTGAGCGAGCCCGGCGCTCCTGTCGGAGGCGCCCTCTTGTTTTCTCATGGATTGAGGAAGGGCGCCTCCTCCAACGTCGCTGCCGGTGCTCGCTCACGCACCGCCCTCGCCGCACGCACCACGTGGCGTGCGGCCGGGTTGCCGACGGCGCGCTGTGCCGGTGGCCGCTCGCGCGGCTCGCCGCGCGTCGCTGCGGCAGTGCGGCCGCTACCGATGGCAGCGTCCGTACTGACGCCAGCGTCCGCTACTGATGGCAGCGCGGCTGCTACGGCTTCAGGACGACCTTGATGCAGTCGTTCTCCTTGGCGACGAAACGGGCGTAGCCTTCGGCGGCCTGGCTGAGGGGGAGGCGGTCGGTGATCACGAAGCTCGGGTCGATCTCGCCGTTCTCGATGCGGTGGAGGAGCGGGGCCAGGTACCTGTGGACGTGGGTCTGCCCCGTCTTGATGGTGAGGGCCTTGTTCATGAGTGCGCCGAACGGGACCTTGTCGAGGAACCCGCCGTAGACGCCCGGGATCGAGACGGTTCCGCCCTTTCGGCAGGCGAGGATCGCCTGGCGGAGCGCGACGGGTCGATCGGTCTCGAGCATCATCGCCTGCTTCGCGCGGTCGTAAAGCCCGAGGATGCCCGGCATGTGGCCTTCGAGGCCGACGGCGTCGATGCAGGCGTCGGGCCCGATGCCGCCGGTCATCTGCTGGAGCGCGTCGTAGACGTCGGTCTCCTCGTAGTCGATCGTCTCGGCGCCGCACTGCTCGCGCGCCATGCGGAGGCGATCCGGGAACCGGTCGATCGCGATGACGCGCGCCGCACCGAGCAGGAACGCGCTCTTGATCGCGAACAGGCCGACCGGGCCGCATCCCCAGACGGCCACGGTGTCGTCCGGGCCGATGTCGCAGGCCTCGGCCGCCATGTAGCCGGTCGGGAAGATGTCGGAGAGGAAGAGCACCTGCTCGTCGGAGAGGCCGTTCGAGATCTTGATCGGGCCGACGTCCGCGAACGGGACCCGCGCGTACTCGGCCTGCCCGCCCGCGTACCCGCCCAGCATGTGCGAGTACCCGAAGATGCCCGCCGGCGAGTGGCCCCAGAGCTTCTCGGCCATCCACGCGTTCGGGTTCGTGTTCTCGCAGAGCGAGTACATCTCCTCGCGGCAGAAGAAGCACTGCCCGCACGCGATCGGGAACGGGACGACGACGCGGTCGCCGACCTCGAGCTTCTGCACCGCGCTCCCGACCTCCACCACCTCGCCCATGAACTCGTGTCCGAGGATGTCGCCCGTCTCCATCGTCGGCACGAAGGCGTTGTAGAGGTGCAGGTCCGACCCGCAGATCGCCGTCGTCGTGATGCGCACGATCGCATCGTGCGGGCGCGCGATCTCGGGATCGGGGACGTCCTCGACCCGGACGTCCTGCTTTCCGTACCAGCAAGTCGCTTTCATCGGCTTCTCCTCACGCTCGGGAGCGAAGCGATCGTGCCCCGGGGCCCGAGGGTCCGGCGGCGGTCGCGGTCTCGCCGGTCTCGATCACCTGCCGGAAGCGCCGCAGGTCCTCGGTCACCTGCTGCGTGGGCTCCTCGCCGAAGACCTTCGCGACCGCGGATCCGACCGCGCCGCCGAGCGGCCGGTACTCGATCTCGACGCGGACCATCGTGCCGCGCTTTCCGGGCGCCCGCTCGAACCGGACACGTCCCGAGTTCGCGACGTCCGATCCTCCGACCGAGCGCCACGCGATGAGCTGGTTCGGGACGTCCTCGACGATCTCCGCGTCCCACTCGACCGACGTGCCCGCGGGGCCGGTCGCGACCCAGTGCGAGCGCGTCCCGTCCATGACCTGCACCGAGCGCAGATGGCGCATGAACGTGGGCAGCTTCTCGAAGTCGCGCCAGAAGCGGTAGACCTCCTCCGGCGGGCGGCTCACGAGGAGGCTTCGCTCGACGGAGATCGCTCCGGCGGCCGCTTCCTCCGCGGTGCCGTCCTGGCGAGCGAGCTCGCGCCCGCACAGCACGTCGAGGATCGTCACGCCGGTCACGGCCGCGGCCGCGGCGGCGATCCGGCCGGGACGCGACCACGGCGACCGGAACGCGGCGCCGAGGAGGGCCAGGTCGATCGCGTCGCCGGCGACGCGCGACCACACCCAGCCGGTGGGGCGGTTCCCGCGCAGGATGCCGACGCCGCTCGCGAGCTCGCGGAGCCCCATCGTTCGAATGAGACCCGGTCGCTCCGGGGCGCCGATCAGGCGCGCGAGGCCGCGCGGTGCCGCCGCTTCGAGCGCCCCGAGGCCGACGCTGAGCCATCCGAGCGCACGCGCGAGCCGCTCCTCCATCCCGCCCTGCCCGGCGGTCGCTCCCGATCCGTTGGCCCGCGAGCCGTCGCCCGAGCGCGGCGTGCGCATCGTCTCCGGATCGGAGCCGCTGCCCAGGGACGCCGTGCCGCTGCCGGTCTCCATCGCCTGTTCCATACTTCGCCTTCCTTCGCGGTGTGACCGCACGACGCGGCCGGACCCGCTCCGCGATCGAGACCGGCTGCGGTCGCCACGCTGCAACGGTGGTGCCGGTGCGGTCGCCAGACGCGCGCACCGACGGCGGCCGGCGCGGCCGTCGCGCAAAACGCAGGGCGGGCGAGCGCGGAGCGTCCGGTCGACGCCGCCTCCGCCAACGGCGGCGCGCGGCGCAAGCGCGTCACGCGCGACGAAAGGACGTGCAATCTACAAACGTCGGGATACCGCCGGGCTCGATTTACAGCACGTCGCCTTGCGCCAGGTCGTCTCGCGGCGCGTCGCGGCGGATCAAGCTTCGATCACCGCTTCGGCCTCGATCTCGACCAGCATCTCCGGCGAGATGAGCTGCACGACCTGAACCATGGTCGTGACCGGTCGGATCGCGCCGAAGAACTCGCCGTGCGCGCGGCCGATCTCCTCCCAGCGCGCGATGTCGGTCACGAACATGCGCGTCCGGACGACGTCCTCGAGCCGCGCCCCGGCCCGCTCCAGCGCAGACTGGATGTTCCGGAGCACCTGGATCGTCTGGGCGCGCGCGTCGCCGACCCCGACGATCGTCCCGTCGGGCGCCGTCGCCGTCGTCCCGGCGACCCACACGCGATCGCCGACGCGGACCGCGCGCGAGTAGCCGACGATGGGCTCCCACGTCGTCCCGGTCCCGAAGTTGACGCGCTTCCGCTGTCGCTCGGACGACATGCGACGATTGCTGTCACGAACGCCGCGCCGGGGCGAGCCGCGCCGGCATTCGTCGCGAGCGCAGCCGCCGGCCTGCGCGAGGCCCGCCGCGAGCGCAGCGCGCCGACTGCGGGGCTGCCGAAAAGCCCAGAAAAATCGCGCTGCTGCCGGTGGCCCTGGGGTTGCTGTACGCTCTCGCCGGGCGGTCGGGCAGAGGGCGTTGACGGGCGCGGTCGAGGGTGCGCATGCGTCGCACCGACGGTCGCGGCGGGTCGAGCGGAATCCCCGGCCCAAGGAAGTCTTCACGAGATGGCCATCCTCGGATTGATCATCGCGCTGGCGCTCCTGCTGCACTACAAGAAGCGCCTCCGCCACTACCGCCGGACGTACCAGCTCGACGACGACGTCCGGCGCGACGCGGGCCACCGCGCCGTCGGCTCGGACGCCCGCAGCTGGCACGACGAGTGGCACCAGCACTGGGCCGAGAAGTTCCGCCGCGAGTCGGAGCGTCTCCAGCGCGACTGGGACCGCTACGGGAAGCGGACCGGGCGCCGCTACGATCGCTGGGAGCGGCGGGAGCGCCGGCGTGCACGCCAGTGGGCGCACGGGCCGTGCGGCGGGAAGCCGTGGTGGACGGATCCCGACGAGCTCGACGAGCCGCGCGCGGAAACCGTGTCCGCGAAGGACGGCGCGTCCGAGAGCCCGGCGGGGGCGCAAGCCGCGCAGGCCGACGGCCGCGGGCGCGAAGGGAAGAGCGACGCAAAGTCGACGAAGGCGAGCGGGGACGCCGCTTCGCCGCCCGCGCCCGACGATCGCAAGAGCGAGGACCAGATCCTCCGTCGCGCGCGCCGCCGCGCCGCCGCCGAGGTGAGCTTCTACGCGCACCTGATGTCGTACCTCGGCGTGATCGCGTTCCTGGCGCTCGTGAACGTCTTCACGACCTGGTACCCGTGGTTCCTCTGGCCGGCGCTCGGCTGGGGCATCGGCCTCTTCTCGCACTGGATGGCCGTGTTCGGCTCGCGCATTCTCAAGCAGCGGTACTTCGATCCCGCGATCGAGCGCGAGGTGCGGCGCGAGACGATGGCCGTCCGCACCGAGAAGCAGGCGTCGATCGACGAGCTCTCCGCGACGATCGCGCACGAGATCCGGAACCCGATCGCGGCGGCCAAGAGCCTCGTCCAGCAGATGGGCGAGGACCCGCACTCGCTCGAGAACATGGAGTACGCGCAGGTCGCGGTCGACGAGCTCGACCGTGTCGAGCGCTCGATCTCGCACCTCCTGCGCTACGCGAAGGAGGAGGACCTCCACTTCGCACCCGTGAACCTCGCGGGCGTCGTGGACTCCGCGCTGACGGAGCTCAAGGCCAAGCTCGACGCGGCGAAGGTCACCGTGTCGCGCAACTACATCGCTGGGCCGACGATCGTCGCCGACGGCGAGAAGCTCCGCCAGGTCTTCGCCAACGTGCTCGACAACGCGATCGACGCGCTCCAGCCGGTCGCCGAGCAGCGCCGCGTGGAGCTCTTCATCGAGAACGGCATCCCGAACCGCGCCAAGATCCGCGTCTGCGACAACGGCGCCGGCATCCCCGCCGAAAAGATCGATCGCATCTTCAACCCGTTCTTCACGACCAAGGAGAAGGGCACCGGCCTCGGGATGGCGATCTCGAAGAAGATCGTCGAGGCGCACGACGGCACGATCGACGTCGTGAGCGAGCCGGGCCGCGGCACCGAGTTCGTGATCACCCTGCCGCTGCCGCACTGAGACCATGCCGGGAAACGTCCACGGAAGAGTTCTCGTCGTCGACGACGAGAAGGCTCTCGTCCTCGCGCTGAAGGGCCTGCTCTCGAAGGAGGGCTACCAGGTCGAGACCGCCTACAGCGGCGAGGAGGCGATCCAGAAGATCGACACGGGGAGCTTCCACGTCGTCGTCACCGACCTGAGCCTCGGCGGAATCACGGGCATCGACGTGCTCGAGCACGCGCGCCAGGTCGATCCGGATCTCGCGGTCGTGATGATCACGGCGTACGGGTCGGAGAAGGTCGCCGTGCAGGCGATGAAGCTCGGCGCCGTCGACTACCTCCCGAAGCCCTTCGACAACGACGAGCTCCGCCTGGTCGTCCGGCGGGTGATGGAGACGGCGCTCCTCAAGCGCGATCACCGCCGGCTCCTCGAGCAGGTCCAGTCGAACTACGGCTTCGAGCAGATCGTCGGCAGCAGCCCGGCGATGCAGCGCATCTTCGCGACGATCGACAAGATCGCCGACACCGACGTGACCGTGCTCATCCGCGGCGACAGCGGAACCGGGAAGGAGCTCGTCGCGAACGCGCTGCACTACCGGAGCCCGCGCCGGTCGCGCCCGTTCGTCAAGATGAACTGCGCGGCGCTGTCGCGCGAGCTCGTCGAGAGCGAGCTCTTCGGGCACGAGAAGGGCGCGTTCACGGGCGCGATCGCCCGACGCGAGGGCAAGTTCGAGGCGGCGCACGGCGGGACGCTCTTCCTCGACGAGGTGGGCGACATGCCGCTCGAGACGCAGGCGAAGCTCCTGCGCGCGATCCAGGAGAAGGAGTTCGAGCGCGTCGGCGGCAACCACCCGATCAAGGTCGACGTGCGGCTCCTCGCCGCGACGAACCACGACCTCGAGCAGGCGGTGAAGCAGGGGAAATTCCGCGAGGACCTCTACTATCGGCTGCGGGTCGTGGAGGTCGCGATCCCGGCGCTCGCGGAGCGGCGCGAGGACATCCCGCTCCTCGTCGACCACTTCCTGAAGGAGGCGGGCAAGCGCTTCAAGCGAGAGGTGCTGGCGCTCTCGGGAGACGCGCTGCGCGCATGCTTGACGCATCCCTGGCGCGGTAACGTCCGCGAGCTCCGGAGCGCGATCGAGCAGGCGCTCCTGCTCGCGTCCGGGCCGGAGATCACCGTCGCTGACCTGTTCGGCGGCGCGGCCGCGGTCGCGGTGGCGTCGCACGGGACGCTGGCGGTCGACGGCGTCCCCGACGAGATGGCCGCTCTCGGGGCCGCTTCGGTCACTGTGGCCGAATCGCACGCGAGCGCCGCGCCGGGCCGACCGCCGACCGTGCCCGACGAGGCGCCCGGCGGCCTGCCGCGCAGCTTTCGCGAGGCGAAGGACCGCGTCGTCGGCGACTTCGAGCGCCGCTTCCTCCTCGACGCGCTCCGCCGGAACCACGGCAACATCACGCGCGCCGCGGAGGAGGTCGGCATGTACCGCCAGAGCTTCCAGCAGAAGATGCGCGAGCTCGGCATCACCGTCGACGAGGCGGCCGAGCGCTAGAAAAGGAGAAATGGAAATGAGGTTCCTCTCGAGGTTCGTGAATCTGGTTCGCGGCTCGTTCGCGAACTGGCTCGGAAACCGCGAGCGCAAGAATCCCGCGGCCGTGTACGAGTCCGCGATCCAGGCGCGGCTCGAGCAGTACGGGCAGCTGCGCGAAGCGGCAGCGGGCGTGATCTACATGCGAAGCAAGCTCGCCAAGGAGCTCGACGGCAAGACGCAGGAGCTGCGGCTCATCTCGCGGCAGCTCGAGATCGCCGTCGACCGCGATCAGGACGAGGCGGCGGTCGCGCTCCTCGTGCGGCGCGAGGCGCTGCAGGCCGACGTCGACCGGGTCACCAAGGACCTGGACGAGCTCACGGCCGAGGCCGACCAGGCGAAGAAGAACCTGATCGCGTTCCAGCAGGAGGTCGCGCGCCTCCGCGACGAGAAGCACCGCGTCCTCGCGCGCATCGCGAACGCGAAGGCGCGGCTTCGCCTCCAGGAGACGCTGAAGGGCCTTTCGCCCGAGGCGGACATCCAGGCGCTCGAGGACGTGCGCGCCTACGTCGACAGGCTCGTCGCGGAGGTGAACGTGAGCCGCGAGGTCGGCGACTCGGAGCTCGCGAAGAAGCTCGACACGATCCGCGAAGCGGAAGCGACCGCGGCCGCGCGGGCGCAGCTCGAGGAGCTCAAGCGGGCGCGCCGCGAGCGCGCGCTCGTCGCCGTGCGGATGCCCGAGCCCGTGAGCGTGTCGGCGGCGTCCTGACGCGACACGGCAGGCGACCGGAGCGGGGCACACCCCCGCTCACGGTTGCCAGTCGCGACACCTCTTCGAGAGGTCTCCGAACTCGGCGCCGAGCCCCGCGAGCGGGAAGCGCAGCTCCAGCGGCTTCCCGCTCGCGAGCTTGAACTGCACGCGGAGAGCCGAGTCCGGGTGGTCCTTCTCGGCTGCGAGGAGCCGCGCGGCGAACTTGCTCGGCTGGGGCGCCCAGTAGAGCCGGCCGCCGCGCGGTGCCTTCCTCGTCTCGAGGGTGTCCGAGACGGGTGGTGCGTCCCCGAGCGCGACTCGAACCCGCTGCCGAAGGACGGGACCCGGCGCGGGATTCTCGAGGCGCACTTTCGAGGCAGGCGACTGCAGGATCGTGGCGCCCCTCCAGCGATCGCCGCGCTCGCCGTCGCACCCGATGAGCAGGACGAAATCCGGGTCGTTGTCGGCCGCGACCGCGATTCCGGTCGCGCGGTCGCCGAGAGGCGATTCGAACTCCCGGCTCTGCCAGGCGGCGTGCGCCGCGGGTGGTGCAAGCCCCCACCAGGCAGCGACGGCGAATGCCGCCGCGATGACCCGCATGCTCGATGTTCGCATGCGCGCGGCATCTCTCATTGCCGCGCGCCGCGCAAGGCGCGCGCGGGAAGCTCGCCTCAGTGCGCGCGCGTCACCTCTTCGGCGCGTTGCAAGATCTCGACCTTCACTCGACGGCGCCCGAAGCGCTCCGCCTCGCGGTCGTTCGGCAGGTAGATGTCGATCTCGTGGCCCTTGATCGTGCGGCCGGTGTCGGCGACGACGTACTCTCCGGAGTAGGCGCCCGCGTCGTGGACGCGAATGCGCGTCCCGATGGGAAGGATCTTCGGGTCGGCCGCGACGACTCCCTTGCGCGCGTGCCCGCCCGCCGCGGTCTTGCCCTCGACCGAGTACGCCGTGGCGTCGAACGACAGCAGCTCCGGTTGCGGCGGCGCCGCGGGCGGTGCGGGCGGCCGAGCCTCGCGCGGGGCGCAGCCCCATGCGAGGAACACGAGCAGCGCGAGCCCGACGGCGGTGCGTACGGCGGCGATCTTCGTCATGCTTCGATCCCTCCCGCGCGGCGACGAGAGCAAGCGCGATGCCCGAGCCGGGCGCGGTCCGTCCGACGCAGCAGTCGCCGCCGGCCCTTTACGGGATGCCGCCGTATCGATTCGGGGGCGCGTGCACGGCCGCTGCGCGCCCCGGTGCCTGAAAAAAGTTCAAACGCGGCGGCAAAGATTGGAGAGCCCGATGGACCTACGCCTCTTCGCGACCGTCTTCGCGAGCGTCTTCGTCGCCGAGCTGGGCGACAAGACGCAGCTCGCGACGCTGCTCTTCGCATCGGAGGCGCCCGGGGCGCGGCTGACCGTCTTCTTGGGGGCGTCGCTCGCGCTGGTCGCGACGTCCGCGATCGGCGTGCTGGCGAGCGGTCTCGTGGCCAGGGCTTTGAGTCCGCGCGCGCTGTCGGTCGTGGCCGGGCTCGGCTTCATCGCGATCGGGATCTGGACGTTGGCCCGGAGCGGCGTCGCCCGGTAGTTGCGTCGGCGCGACCGACCCGCCAATGTCACCACCGGTGATACTCCGCCGCTCGGGCGGCACACGGACCGGAGGACGACATGCGACAGCTCACCTTCATCGCGCCCGGACGGGTGCGCTGGGAGGACGCGCCGGAGCCGGCGCTCCGGGACTCGACCGACGCGCTCGTGCGGCCGCTCGTCGTGACGACGTGCGACCTCGACCACGCCATCGTCCAGGGACGAGCGCCGCTGCCCGGCCCGTTCCCGCTCGGTCACGAGTTCGTGGCCGACGTGGTCGCGGTCGGCAGCGACGTCTCCGGGTTCGCGCCCGGGCGACGGGTCATCGTGCCGTTCCAGATCGGCTGCGGCCGCTGCGCGCGCTGCGCGCGCGGCTTGACGGGATCGTGCACGACCGCGGGCCCCGGCTCGGCGTACGGCATGAAGCCGATCGGCGGCGACTGGGGCGGCGCGTTCGCCGACGTCGTGCGCGTCCCGTTCGCGGACGCGATGCTGGTCGACCTGCCCGCCGGGGTCGCGCCGACCGCCGTCGCGAGCGCGAGCGACAACCTGCCCGACGGGTGGCGCACGGTCGCGCCGCACCTCGCGGAGACGCCCGGGGCGGACGTCCTCGTCGTCGGCGGGGGCGCGCGCAGCATCGCGCTCTACGCGGTCGCGACCGCGCGCGCGCTCGGCGCCGGCCGCGTCGTCTACCTCGACTCCGACCGCGAGCGCCTCGCGATCGCGGAGCGCCTCGGCGCGGATCCGGTCGAAGGACCGCCGCCGCGGCGTGCGGGCTCGTTTCCGATCACGGTCGACGCGAGCGGCGACCCGCTCGGCCTCGCGTGCGCACTGCGCTCCGTCGAGCCGTACGGCGTGTGCACGAGCGTCGGGGTCTACTTCGGCGACACCGCGGTGCCCATGCTCGACATGTACACGCGCGGGGTGCGCTTCATCACCGGTCGCGTGAACGCGCGTGCGGAGATGCCGTCGGTCCTCGACATCGTCCGGAGCGGACGGCTCTGCCCGGAGATCGTGAACTCCGACGTGGTGGCGTGGGACGACGCTCACGAGGCGATGGTCGCCGATCTGCGGAAGCCGGTGTTCGTGCGCGACGGCGCGCTGTGACGGAGGTGGATCCATGGCCGAGCACATCGGGGTGACGGGGCCCGCGGGCGGCGTCGCCACCATCACGCTCTCGCGACCGGCCAAGAAGAACGCGCTCTCGATCGCGCTGCGCGACGAGGTGACGGATGCGATCGCGCGCCTCTCGGACGATCAGGCCGTGAAGGTCATCGTCGTCACCGGAGCGGGCGAAACGTTCTCCGCGGGATTCGACCTCGGCGAGTTCCGGATGCTGAACGATCCGGAGCAGGCGCGCGTGCTCTGGGAATCGAGCGACCGGTTCCATCGCGCCGTGCTCGAGTGCCCGCTGCCGACGATCGCCGCCGTGAACGGGCCGGCGCTCGCCGGCGGGTTCGACCTCGCGGTGCTGTGCGACGTCCGGATCGCATCGCGAACGGCGCGCTTCGCCCATCCCGAGATCGCGTTCGGCGACGTCGTGTACGGGCCGCTCCGCGAGATCGTCGGGGGCGGGGTGGCGCGCGAGCTTTGCTTGACCGGGCGCGAGGTCGGGGCCGAGGAGGCGCTCGCGCTGCGCCTGGTGTCGGCCGTCGTCGCCCCGGACGAGCTCGCCGTCGAGGTGGCGCGGTGGACGGAGCAGATCGTGCGCGCGCCGCGCGAGCTGCTCTTGCGCACCAAGCAGAAGATCCTCCGGCGCGCCGACATCCGGCCCGAGCGTACCCTCGACCTGTGAAGCGGAATCCGGTCGCGATCGTCAGGCGCGGCGCGCGGCCGTCGGGTCGACGAGCAGGGCCGCGCCCAGCACGCCGGCCGAGTCGCCGAGCGCGTTCCGCACGATCGGCGTCCGGAGCTCGTCGTTGAAGATGAGACGGGCGACGGCGGCACGGCCGCGATCGTAGAGGGCGTCGAGGTTCGAGAGGCCGCCGCCGAGCACGACGACCGACGGGTCGAGGATCGCGATCAGGTTCGCGAGCGCGCGGCCGAAGCGCTCGATCCAGCGGTCCAGCACGGCAGCCGCGATCGGCTCGCCGCGCGCCGCCCGGCCCGCGATCTCGGCGGCGTCCGCCGGCGCGCCGCCGGCCTCGCGATATGCGCGCTCCAGCGCCGGCCCGGAGACGAGAGTCTCGACGCAGCCGCGCTGGCCGCAGTAGCAGTCGGGCCCGTTCGGATCGATCGAGTGGTGGCCCCACTCGCCCGCGATGTGCTGCGGCCCGGGCCAGAGCGAGCCGCGGAACACGATCCCGCCGCCGACTCCCGTACCCAGGATCACGCCGAACACGAGCTCGTGCCCGCGGCCGCTTCCGGCGCGCGCCTCGGCCAGCGCGAAGCAGTTCGCATCGTTCTCGATCGCGACGCCGAGACCGAGCTTCGCCTCGAGATCGGCGGCGAGCGGCCGGCCGTTCAGGCACACCGTATTCGAGTTCTTGAGCGTTCCGGCCGCCGTCAGCGCGCCCGGAGTGCCGATGCCGATCTGCTCGGCGGCCGGAGCGTGCTCGCGGAGCTCGCCGACCAGGACCGCGATGCGATCGAGGACGTGGTCGTACCCGCCCTGCTGCTCGGTCGGAATGCGCCTTCGCACGACGGTGCGGCCGTCGGCGTCGAGGACGGCGCCCTCGATCTTGGTGCCGCCGAGGTCGACGCCGATCAGGCGCTCCGTCGCCGAGCCGGCCAACGCCCGTCCTCTCAGGCGCTCTTCGCCGGCGGCCGGGATTCGCCGGCGACCCGCCGGAACTTGACCAGCGTGACCTCGTCGTCGATCGGGACGAAGACCGCCTCGACCGGCATGCCGGCGCGGATCTCCTCGGGCGCGACCTCGAGCACCTGCGACACGAAGTGGACGCCTTCGTCGAGCAGCACGTCGACGACGTTGTACGGGAGCTGGTCGCGGAACGCGGGCAACGTCGGACCGCGGACGATTGTCCACGCGTAGACCGTCCCGCGGCCGCTCGCGACGTCCCAGGTGAAGTCGCGCGACAGGCACTCGGGGCACGTGGGTCGCGGATAGTGGCGGAACCGCCCGCACGCGGTGCAGCGCTGGAAGCGGAGCTCGCCGCGGCGCGCCGCCTCGTAGAAGGGCGCGTTGTCGCGCGAGATCTGCGGCTTCGGGAAGCCGCGCGTGACGAGCGAGTCGCGGCTCGGCGTGAGCGGCCTGGTCATGGCTCCGCCGCGCGCGTCACCCGCGCCTCAGGAGGAACGCGCCGGTCGGGTCGGTGTTCCCGCCCGCGACGAACGCGATCTCGCAGCCTTCGACCTGCGACGTCGACGTGCCCCGGATCTGGCGGACCGCCTCCACCGTGTTGTTGAACCCGTGGATGAACGCCTCCGAGAGCTGGCCGCCGTTCGTGTTGCACACGAGGCGGCCGTCGGGCCACGCGAGGCCGCCCTTCTCGACGAATGGCCCGCCCTCGCCGAGACCGCAGAAGCCGTATTGCTCGAGCGCGATGATCACGAGCGAGGTGAAGAAGTCGTAGAAGAACGCGACGTCGACTTCGCGTGGCGAGAGCCCGCTCGACTCCCAGAGCTGTCGCGCGACGCGCGCCGGCGAGTCCTCCTCGGGCGCGCGCGCGAAGAGGTTCGAGAGGCGGATGTGGTGCGACCCCGCGGCCATCGCGCCGGCGTGGACGATCGCGGGCGGCTGGCGGAGGTGGTGCGCGCGCTCGGTCGACGTCACGATCATCGCGACCGCGCCGTCGGTCTCGATGTTGCAGTCGAAGAGCCGGAGCGGGTCCGAGACCATGCGCGAGCCGTGGTGGTCGGCACGGGTCATCGGCGTCCGCATGACCGCGTTCGGGTTCCGGATCGCGTGGTCGCGGAAGGCGATCGCCACGTCGGCGTACTGGTCGTCGGTCGTCCCGTAGTCGATGCGATGGCGCATGCTGATCATCGCCATCTCCTGGAATGCGCTCACGAGGCCCTGCGGCACGTGCCACTGGTTCAAACCCGGCAGCGACTCCGGCAGCTTCTCCCAGTAACGCCCGCCCTGGTTCATCCCCTTGCCGTAGCCCGAGTACTTGCCGCGCGCGCGCGAGCGGTAGACGAGCACGGTGCTCGCCATCCCGGCTGCGATCGCGGCCGCGGCGACGACGATCACCGAAGCGGAGCCGCCGCCGCCCCAGCTCGTGCCGACGAACCACTTGAGGAGCGGGTTCCCGAGCGCCGCGAGGAGCATCTCCTCGTCGGTCTGCTCCATGTCGTAGCGCACGAGGCCGTCGATCTCGCGCGGCGAGATGCCCGCGTCGTCGCAGGCGTTCCAGATCGCCTCGATTGCCATCTCGTACTCGGAGAGGCCGAGGCCCTTCGAGAACGCAGTCTGGCCGATCCCCGCGATCGCCGCCTTGTCGCGAATCGACGGCAGGTGCGCCGGGTATGCCGGAGCGTGATGCATGGATGCGTCACCCTTCGCAGAGTCCGCCGTCGCGGTCGAGCGCGCACGGCCCCGCGCGCCGGATCATCTGCCGCCCGGGTGCACCCACGGCGCGCCCGGGTCGTAGTGGTAGCGCTCGTCCACGACCGGATCGATCGTGAAGCCGCTCGCGAGATCGCCGTCCCGGCGCAGACGAAGGGCGGGATTCGGGAACGGCGTGCAGGGAAGCGGCGCGTTCCAGCACGCCTCGACGCCGACCGGGACGTAGAGCGTCAGCCCGGTCTCGAGCCGCCGCGCCTCGAAACGCACTTGCTGGTTCTGCTCGAAGTCGGTCAACGGAAGCCAGAGCGGGTCGATCTCGGTGCGCGCCGCGAAAGCCGCGATCGTCAAGCATACCGCCGTCGCGACCGCGCGCACCGGGAGTCGGGCGGACAGGACGACGTCGCCGATCGCGAACAGGATCGCACAGGCGGCGAAGAGCCAGAACGTCGCCCCGGCGTAGCGCGGCACCGGGTTGTTGACGGCCGAGAAGACCAGCGACGCGAGCGGTGGCAGGACGATCGCGAGCGGCAGAGCGGAATCGCGCGCCGGGGCGAATGCGCGCCCCAGGCGCCGCGCGCCGCCGATCGCGACTCCCACCGCACCGGCGACGATCGGGCCGAGCACCACCGGCGCGCCCCACCCGAGGCGCACGAGCTGCGCGAGGAACCAGCGCGGATCACGGTACACGATCGATGGGCCGCCCGCGTAGACCGCCGTGCGGAACCATGTCTCGATGTCGTACCGGACGCGCCAGTCGAACGGCAGGGCGATCGCCATGCTGGGGAAGAGCGGCGAGCCGGTCATCACGATGCTTCGCGCCATCCACGTTCCCATCGCGAGGATCGCGAGCAGCGAGACCACGCCGAGCTCCCAGCCCACGGTCGCCGGCGACGGGCGCGCCCGCCGGAGCCAGAGTGCGACCGCGACGAGCAGCAGCCCGGCGCCGAGACCCGCGAAGGTCAGCTTCGACGTCAAGCCGGCGAGGACGAGCAGGGCGAGCTGTCGGAGGTGCTGTCCGCTGCGCGCGGGCTCCGAGGTCGCGAGCGCGACGAGCTCCGCGGTCGCGACCGCGCCGAGCGCGAACGTCGCGACGTCGGGCGCCGGGCTCGTGACGAAGATCGACAGCGCGAGCGGCAGCAGCCCGGGCAGCATGAGGAGGAAGAAGAGATCCACCGCCCGCGCGCGGCCGCGCCCGCCGACGAGCCGCCATGCGGCGACCGCGGCCTGCATCAGGACGGCGAGGATCAGGAGGCCGTTCGCGATGGAGAACGATCGGCCGACGAACGGCCCGACCTCGAGCGCGGCCACGTAGCCGAAGTACGACTGGTTGAACGCGAGGTGCGGGTGGAGGTTCCCGAGGCCGGGCACGAGGGCGTACTCGCGCAGCCACTTCACCGTGGGAACGTAATAGGCGCCGGTGTCGCCGTAGCGCGCGCCGCCGAGCGCGTGGTTCGACAGCCAGACCGCGAGGGCGGCGCAGGCGATCCACGCCGGCGCGTCGCGCGGCATGCCGCGCAGCAGCCGGGCCCAGGGCGCGGCGCCGGCCGCAACGAGCCCGGCGATCCCGACGGCGGCCATCGCGGCCGATGCGCGCGCGTCGACCGGAAGGACGACGTGCCAGAGCTGGAGGACGAGCACGAGCGTCGCCCAGCCGATCCAGAAGGAGCCGAGGAGGTCGCGCTCGCGATCGGGCCCGCAGAGGAGCCGCCTCGCGAGCTGGCCGATGCCGACCAGCGCGACGCCGGCGACGACCCACGCGCCGAGCACGAGCAGCTGCGCGTGCGTCACGACCGTCCCTCTCGGGGCGAGGTGACGTCCGGATGGTCGCGCAGAGGGCTCATGGCGGCGCGGGTGGTAGCGCGCTGAGCGTCGTACGCAGCCAGGAGTAGAGCTCTGTCACCCACGGTGGCGACGGTCGATCGTCGGCGGGCAGCGCCGAGCGGCGAAAATCGACCGGGCTCACCACGACCCAGGCCTGCTCCCAGCCCGCATCGGCCGCGAGGACGAACAGATCCTCGGCCGCCTCGTCGCCGATCGCGATGCAACCGACCGAGCCCGAGCCGCCGTGGATCATGATGTCGCCGCCGAGGATCTGGCTCTCTCGTCCATCCTGTTCCGCATGGATGCGATCGAAGTCGTTGGGGTAGCTCAGGGCCAGCGAGAGATGAGCAACGCTGTTCGGGTTCAGGTACACGATCTGGTAGACGCCCTCCGGGACCTGAAGGTCGCCTTCGAGCAGCTTCGGCCCGAGCCCACCGCTCATCCCGCGGACCTCGAAGGAGCGCACGAAGGCGAGATCCTGTGCGGGGCCGGCGGCGTAGAGCTGTAGCTCGCGCTCCTCCTTGAGGCCGAGCAGAAGGAATCGCGCCGGGGGATACGGCACGCCAGCTGCGGCGAAGAACGGGAGGAGTCGCGCCCTGGCCGACGGGCCGTACTGGGCGACGCGATCCTCGATCGTCGCTTCGCGGCGTGGCGACGGGCGATGAGCCGGCTGACATCCAGCCGCGGCTGCCACCAGAGCGAGCGCGAGGAAGATGGCGTGTCTCACTTCGAGCTTCACTCCATTCGCCGAACGCTCGAGACGAGCAATACCAGCTCGCGCAGCTGCCGGATCGCCCGGCCTTTGCGAACGCCGGCGTCGAGCCGCTACACCAGATGCGACGCGCCGCCGAGCCGCAGCGCCTTCGTGAGCAGCGACGACCGACCGATCGTGGCGATCGCGTCGGCGTCGAAGACGCGGCGCTCGCCGTGCACCTCGTCGACGGCCATTGCGCGCTCGAGCGCCTTCGGCGCGAGCAGCGCTTCCTGCACCCGAACCGCGAACGTTCGATGAAGGATCGCGTGCCGGAATTCGCCGGCGTCGCGGAGGCGCGCGGGAAGTGTGGCGTTTCCGTCGGCGAGCGGCGGCAGCCAGAGGTGCCGGAGGTGCTGGAAGACACCGCGCTCCAGGACGACCCGGCCCCGCCGATCGCGCAGCACCACCAGGCGCAGGGAGTGGCGCTCCTGCGCGCGTCGCGCCCGCGGCGGCGGATGCAGCGCGATCGCGCCATCGCCGCGCGCGCGGCAATGCGCCGCGATCGGGCAAACCTCGCAGCGCGGAGCGCGCGGCGCGCAAACCGTCTGGCCGAGCTCCATGAGCGCCTGGTTCCAATCGCCCGGCCGGACGCGATCGAGGAGTCGCTGCGCCAGGCTCGCGTGCGGCTCGCCGCGCGCATCCGGCAACCCGAAGCGCGCGAGGCGCGACAGCACGCGCACGACGTTTCCGTCCACGGCGGGGAGCGGCGCCTCATGGGCGATCGATAGGACGGCCGCAGCCGTGTACGGCCCGACGCCCGGGAGCCGGCGCGCGGCGTCGTGGTCGCGCGGGAACGTCGTCCCGCCCGCGCTCGCGATCGACCGCGCGGCGCGGTGCAGCGAGCGCGCGCGGGAGTAGTAGCCGAGGCCGGACCACTGCGAGAGCACGTCGTCCTCGGAGGCGCGCGCGAGCGAGCCGACGTCCGGAAACGCCGCGAGGAAGCGCTCGTACGCGTCGAGGACGACCTCGATCCGCGTCTGCTGGAGCATCACCTCGGACACCCAGACGCGATACGGGTCGCGATCGCGCCTCCATGGGAGATCGCGCCGGTGCGCGTCGAACCAGCGCAGGAGCGCGTGGCGGATCGCAGGAGCGCGGCGTGCCGCGGCGCTCAGCGCGGCGGCGCTCACCACGCCGGCGCTCACCACGCCGTCCAGCCGCCATCGACGAAGACCGTGCTGCCGGTCACGTAGCTCGATGCCGGCGACGTCAAGAACAGGAGCGCCGTCCGGAGCTCCTGCGGCTCGCCGAGCCGGCCGAGCGGCGTGAGGCGCTCCGCCTTCTCGCGCTGCTCGGCCTCCGAGAAGCCGAGCTCCGTCATCTCCGTCACGAACCACGCCGGCGCGATCGCGTTCACCGCGATCCGGTGCGGCGCCCATTCGATCGCGAGCTGCCGCGTCACGTTCATGAGCGCGGCCTTCGACGCGGCGTACCCGATCGAGTTGTAGAGCGGGTTCGCGCAGATCGACATGACGGACGTCACGTTGACGATCCGTCCCGGCTTGCCGGCGGCGATCAGCCGCCGGCCGACCTCCTGGCAGAGACGGAAGGGCGCGGTCAGGTTCACCTGGAGCGCGCGATTCCACTTCTCGCGCGAGTGCTTCTCGGCGCGGCTGAGGGGCGCGATGCCGGCGTTGTTCACGAGAATCGACACCGGACCGAGCGCGCGCTCCGCCTCCGCGACGGCGCGGGCGCACTCGTCGTCGTCGGCGAGGTCTGCCGCGATCGCGGCCGCTCGCACGCCCGAGCTCTGGAGCTCGTGGGCAAGCGTCTGGAGGCGGTCGCGCCGCCGCGCGACGAGCGCGACGTCCGCTCCCGCGAGCGCGAGCGTGCGCGCGAGCTCGACGCCGAGTCCGGCCGACGCGCCGGTCACGAGCGCGACCCGGCCGCGCAGCGAGAACAGCTCTTCGAGCGCCGACATCGCGCCCGAGCGTCGCGCGCGTCGCGCGTCCGGTCAAGGCGCGGGCTGGAGGGCGATCCAGCTGAGCTGCCTGCCCGCCGTCGCGCCGTCGCGGCGATACGAGGCGAAGCCCGCGTCGCCGCAGAACGTGCACGGCCCGACGAACTCGATCGCTGCGTCCGGAACCCCGGCCGCGAGAAGCAGACGCCGGTTCACCGCGCGGAGATCGAGCGTGCCGCGCGGGACGTCGTCGCGCGGTCGGCCGTCGCGCCACGCGCTCCACATCTCGTCGCCGAAGCGATCGGCGAACCGCGCGGCGATCTCGCGCTCGATCTCGAAGCAGCAGCCGTCGATCGAGGGGCCGAGCGCGACGCGAAGCTCCGTTGCCGGGACGCCGCGGCGCGAGCGAAGCTCGTCCACCACCGTCGGAACGATGCCGGCGAGCGTACCGCGCCAGCCCGCATGCACGGCCGCGACGACGCGCGCGCCCGGCGCCGCGATCAGGACGGGCACGCAATCCGCCGTCGCGACAGCGACGGCGAGCCCGGGCCGGTCGGTGAGCAGCGCGTCGGCGTCACCCGCCGGCGAAGGCGTCGCGTCGTTCGGCCAGACCAGCGCCGCGCCGTGCACCTGTCGCGCGCGGACGACGCGGTACTCGTCCGGGACGGGCTCGTCCCTCGTTCCGAACCCGTGCTCCACGCCGCCGACGCGAAGCCCGATCGCCCGGAGCGGCATGTCCACGCGACGCGCGATAGCATGCGGCGAGCCTCGCGTGGAGCCAGCCGGATTTGCGGCGGGCAAGCGCCGCCTCTAGTCTTCGGAATCCCCCGAACGCAGGAGTTTCACTGAAGCCGCCGATTCGCATCGCGGGCGCGCGCACGCACAACCTGCGCGACGTCACCTGCGACGTCCCGCAGCAGGCGCTCACCGTCGTGACCGGAGTGTCGGGCTCCGGGAAGTCGAGCCTCGTCTTCGACACACTGTACGCGGAAGGGCAGCGGCGCTTCGTCCAGTCGATGTCGACGTACACGCGGCTCTTCCTCGAGCGCATGGAGCGGCCGGACGTCGACTTCGTGAGCAACATCCCGCCGGCGATCGCGCTCGCGCAGAAGAACGCGATCAGGAACGCGCGCTCGACGGTCGGGACGATCACCGAGATCAACGACTACCTGCGCCTCCTCTACACGCACGTCGGCGAGACGTCGTGCCTCGCGTGCGGCGGCCGGGTGCTGCGCGACGATCCCGAGACCGGCATCGCGGAGCTCCGATTGCTCGCCGAGGGCGCGCCCGTCCTCGTGCTGGCGCCGCTCGCGCTGCGCGGCCTTCCGATCGAGGACGTCGTCGCGGGGCTCCTCAAGCACGGGCACCGCCGCGCCTGCGTCGCCGGCGAGGTCGTGCGGCTCGACGAGCTCGAGCCGGGGGCCCTCGCGTCCGCCGTCGAGGACGATTGCCTTCTCGTCGTGATCGACCGCCTCGTCGTCGGGAAGACCGCGCGCGCCCGCATGCGGGAGGCGCTCGAGCGCGCGTTCGGTCTCGGCGAGGGACGCGCGCGCCTCCTTCTCCACGAGGCGGGCGACCGTCCGGCGACGCGCACGATCCGCCTCGATCGTCGGTTCACGTGCCGGGACTGCGGGCGCGAGGCGCTGGAGCCGTCGCCGAACCTCTTCTCCTTCAACAGCCCGCTCGGCGCCTGTCCGGAATGCGAGGGCTTCGGCCGTGTCACCGGCGTCGACCAGGAGAAGGTCATCCCCGATCCGCGGAAGAGCCTCGCGGACGGCGCGATCGTGCCGTGGCAGACGCCGTCGAACCTCGAGATGCAGGAGTGGATGATGCGCGTGGCCGCGCGCCACGACGTGCGAACCCACGTCGCGTACGCGCGCCTCACGGCCGCAGAGAAGCAGTTCGTGCTCGAGGGCGAGCCGCGCGACGCGAGCGTCAAGCGAAGGCGGCGCGAGTGGCGCTTCCCCGGCGTCCTCGGCTTCTTCAAGTGGCTCGAGCGGAAGCGCTACAAGACGCACGTCCGCATCCTCCTCGCGCGCTACCGCGGCTACACGCCCTGCGCGGCGTGCGGCGGCCAGCGCCTGCGGCCCGACGCGCTCGCGGTCCGGATCGCGGGCAAGACGATCGCGGAGATCACGGCGCTCCCCGTGTCCGAGCTCGCGCGCTGGACGAGCGAGCTCCGCCTCGACGACAGCCGCCAGGCGCGCGCCGCGCGCCTCCTCGCCGACGTGCGGAGCCGGCTCGCCTACCTGATCGACGTCGGGCTCGACTACCTGACGCTCGCGCGCCAGGCGCGCACGCTCTCGGGCGGCGAGGCGCAGCGCATCCACCTCGCGAGCGCGCTCGGGAGCGCGCTCACCGACACGCTCTACTGCCTCGACGAGCCGACCGTCGGCCTCCACGCGCGCGATTCCCAGCGTCTCCTGAACGTCCTCCACAAGCTCACGGCCGCCGGCAACACGGTCGTGCTCGTGGAGCACGACCCGGTCGTCATCGAGGGCGCGGACCACGTGATCGACCTCGGACCGGGAGGCGGGGCGCGCGGCGGACGCGTGCTCTACGCCGGCGCGCCGGCGGGATTGCCGCCCGAGCTGTCGGAGACCGGAGCGCGTCTGCGGGCGCGGACGCTCGACGGCGCCTCGCTCGCGGCCGACGGCGCATCGACCGGCGCGGTGTACCGAGCGGCGGGCGCCCGCGGCTCGCACGCCCTGCGCGGCGGCGCAGCGCGCGGGTTTACGATCCACGGCGCGCGCGAGAACAACCTGAAGAACGTCACGGTCACGATCCCGTACGGCCAGCTCACCTGCGTGACGGGCGTGTCGGGATCGGGGAAGTCGACGCTCGTCGAGCAGGTGCTCTACTGCAACTGGCGGCGCGAGCAGGGCGAGGGCGCGGACGCCGGAGTCGTCGATCGCATCACGGGGCTCGGCGCGTTCGACGACGTCGTGCTCATGACGCAGGCACCGGTCGGACGCTCGGCACGCTCGAACGCAGTCACCTACCTGAAGGCGTACGACGAGATCCGGAAGCTCCTCGCCGCGACGCCGGCGGCGCGCCTCGCCCGGATCGGGCCGCGCCACTTCTCGTTCAACACGGCGGGCGGGCGCTGCGAGACCTGCAGCGGCATGGGCACGGTCACGATCGAGATGCACTTCATGGCGGACCTCACGGTCGCGTGCGACGCGTGCGGCGGCGCGCGCTTCAAGCCGAACGTGCTCGCGGTCCGCTACCGTGGCCGGAACGTGAACGAGATCCTCTCGCTCACGATCGACGAGGCGGTCGACTTCTTCGGCGACGCGCCCCGCATCCGCGCGCGCCTCGCGGCTCTACGTGCCGTCGGGCTCGGCTACTTGACGCTCGGCCAGCCGACGTCGACGCTCTCCGGCGGCGAGGCGCAGCGCCTGAAGCTCGCGAGCTTCGTCGACGCGGCGGACTCGGGCGAGCGCAGGCTCCTCGTCTTCGACGAGCCCACGACCGGCCTCCACCTGTCCGACGTGGCGCGCCTGATCGACGTCCTGCGCGGCCTCGTCGAGCGCGGACAGACGGTGCTGGTCGTCGAGCACAACCTCGACTTCATCGCGGCGGCGGACCACGTCGTCGACCTCGGGCCCGAGGGAGGCGAGCGCGGCGGCGAGGTCGTCGCGGAGGGGTCGCCGCTCGAGCTCGCGCGGCGCGGCGGCACGCCGACGGCGGACGCGCTGCGCGGTCTGCTGTCCGGCGACGGCTCGCCGCCCGTGCGCGAGGTGTCGTCGGAGCTGCGCGATGGCCCGCACGCGGCGCGCGCGCGGCGCGACGCGCGCGGGGCGCGCCGGCCGCGCCGCACCGAGCGCGACCTCACCACGCTGCGATCGCCTGCTTGAGCGCCGCGATCCGCGCCGCCTGAGCGGGGTTGCGGACGAGGTTCTGCTTGGGATTCTCGAACGGGTTCGCGAGCAGGTCGTAGAGCGCCTTCTCCCTGTTCGTCTTGCTGACGTAGAGCTTCCAGAGCGAGGTGAGCGCGCCCGTTCCCGAGTCGTACGTCGCCTGGCGCACCGACTTGTCGCCGCCCAGGTCGCGATTGGAGAACATCTCCGTCCGGAGGTCGTCCGTCGTGCCGGACGCGACGGCGCGGAAGCTCAGCGCATCGGGGAACCGCACCGCGTCGAGCGGATCCGGGACCCACGACGGAATGGACGACTGTCCCTCGCGCGCGTAGTCGAGGATCGTCGGCATGATGTCGATCGTGCCCGCGAGCGCGGGGTGGAGGCCGCGCGCCGGGATGCGCCACGGCGTGCCGACGGGCGCGGGGCAGTTCGCGATGATCGGCGTCCGGAGGCCGTTCTCCGTGAAGTTCGCCTTGCCGCGCGCGAGCGCAGCGCCGTGGTCGGCCGTGTACATGACGATCGTGTCGTTGCGGATCCCGCGCAGGTCGAGCTCGTTCACGATGTCGCCGACCATGGTGTCGACCCAGGTGCAGCTGTTCAGGAAGCGCTGGAGGTTCGTGTCGCTGAGGCCGACCGGCTTGTCGCCGCACGTGGTCGGGCTCGGCTGCTCGAAGGCGTGGAAGTCGTAGGTCGCTCCCGCGATGTACGGCGAGTGCGGGATCTCGGGAGCGAACATGACGAACCAGGGCTCGGGTCGCTGGCCCGGGCCGTCGAGGAACGAGCGGAACAGGTCCGGGCCGTGGAGGTTCGTATTCTGGATCGTCTCGGCGCCGCTCCCGGGTTGATTGACGTTGAAGAAGTTCGAGAGCAGGGCGCCGTCGACCTCCCATTTCCCGAGGCCGTACGTCTTGTAGCCGAGGCCGCCGAGCGCGAGCGGGATCGTCACGCGGCCGCCCGCCGCCAGCTTCGCCGGAATGTCGTCCTCGCGGTGGATGTAGAAGGTCCCGTCGTGCGGGAGGTCGCGCCGGTTGAGCCCGGTCTGGATCGACTGTCGCGCCCACGCCGACTTCGGCGCGGTCGAGAGGCCGAGCGGGAAGCAGATGCCGCCCGCGGCCAGCGCATCGAGGGTCGGCGTGCGGCCGAGCGGGAAGCGGTACGGCTGGCAGTTGGGGTCCTGCTGCAGATCGCACGTCGGGATCGCGGCGCCGAAGCACGGCCCGACCTCGGGCTGCATGAAGCTGTAGTACGGCCAGCCCCAGTCGTCGGAGACGACGAGCAGGATGTTCGGGCGGGATGCCGATGCGCGCGCGCGACGCGCGCCGCCGACCGCGAGCGTGGCCGCAGCAGCGGCCGTCATGCCGATGAATTCACGTCGGTTCATCGCCTTCTCCTCCGGCGCCCGACGCGAAAGGTTGGCAACTCTGCCGCGACGCGAGTCGCGGCTCGGTCCGTTGCGGCGCGTATATGCCGCGCTCGCCGTGCCGGTCAAGCGACCGGCCTGCTCCGGTCGCCGCCGTTCAGCGCGGGATCTGCTTGACACGGCGACCTCGTCGGACGCAGCGTGGCGGTCGCGGAGGGAACCATGGCGACCGAAGTCGCGAGGCAACGACCGATCGTCGTCGACGCGGACGGCCACGTCTGCGAGCCGCCCGACCTCTGGGAGAAGGGGCTGCCCGCAGCGATGCGCGAGCGCGGCCCGCGCATCCGCTGGAGCGACGCGGACGGCTGCCAGCAGGTGCTGGTCGAGGACTTCGTCTCGATCCCGCGCGGGCTCGCGGGGCTCTGCAACGCCGGTACGGGGAACTTCAACTTCGGCGACGACATGCGCTACGAGGACGGGCACCGCGCCGGCTTCGACGCGCGCGAGCGTGTCAAGGTGCTCGACGCGGAGGGCATCGACGTCGCGGTCGTGTACTGCGGCCTCGGACAGTCGCTCGGCGGCATCCGCGATCCGGCGCTCGCGGTCGCGTGCCACCAGGTCTGGAACGACTGGATCGCCGAGTGGGTTTCGGCGGCGCCCGACCGGCTCGTCGGGACGGCGGTGCTCCCCGCGCAGGATCCGAAGGCGGCCGCGGCCGAGGTGCACCGGGTCGCGCGCATGGGCCTCTGCGCCGGGGTCGTGCGGCCGAACCCGGTGCTCGGGAAGCCGCTCTGGGACCGCGCGTTCGACCCGATGTACGAGGCGCTCGCGGAGCACGGCATCCCGCTCGGCCTGCACGGCGCCGGCCTCTGGGACCTCGAGGGCACGTCGAAGCGCATGGTCGATCTGATGGCGCCCGGGACGCACCACGCGCTCATCCTCTTCTTCGACCAGTACATGACGCTCGCGAACCTCGTGTACGCGGGCGTGCTGGAACGGCATCCCGATCTCAAGATCGCCGTCCTCGAGTCCGGCGGCGGCTGGATCGCGCACTGGATGGATCGGATGGACGAGTTCCTCGCGGCCTACGCGTGGGCGACGGCGCCGCTATCGCTCAAGCCGAGCGAGTACTTCCGCCGCCAGTGCGCGATCAGCTTCGATCCGGGCGAGCGCTCGATGAGCGCGATGATGCGCCTGGCCGGACGCGAGAACGTGATCTGGGCGTCCGACTTCCCGCACAGCGACGCGCGCTACCCCGGCGTCGTCGACGAGCTGCGCGAGCACACCGAGGACCTGTCCGAGCCCGACAAGACCGCCCTCTACGGGCAGAACGCCTCGCGACTCTATGGAATTGCAGCGCCGGGACGGGTCGCGGGCGCTCTCTCGGTCGAGGCCGCGCGTCAAGGGGTCGTGTAGAGGACCAGCGCGCCCCAGAGGATGAGCGAGTCGCTTTGCGATGGGATCGTGGCGCGCAGGTAAGCGGCCGATGCCGGACCGATCGGGTTGCCGACGATCGCCGTGGTCGAGAACGTGCGCGGGTCGTGCTCGGAGCCGATCGTTGCGATCGTCGCCATGTTCGAGCCGCCCGCCGACTTCGGCGTCGCCTTCACGAGCGTCAAGAACATCGTCATGCTCGGGTTGAAGTCGGTCGCGAACAGCGTGACTTTCGTGATCTGAGCTCCAGGCGGGAGCGCGAGCGGCGCGAGGAAGTCACCCGCTCCGCGCAGGGACGACCCGCCGTTGTCCCAGACGTCAGTCCCATCGCTGGGGTGGAACGCCGCGGGGGGAACGACCAGGCGCGCCGGTGCCCCGAGAGCCGGAGCGGACCCGATGAGCGCCATGGCGACCGCCAAAGCTCCGGCGAATCGCAGCCGGCGCTTATCAACGCTCAAAGCGCACCTCCCATCTTCGGCGCGACGAGTTCAGGGTAGCGGGACGCCTCGCTCGAACAGTGCTCCCCGCGGCCGTAGATCGCAAGACGGCGGTCTCGCGCGGCGGACTCGAGGAATCCGGCGTCCCGCGGTGGTCGCGCCGGAAACGTAGAACGGCGGCGGGGCTTGCCCGCCGCCGGCGGTTCGTGGTCTTGTCCTCGTCGCTTCCGCGAGTGCGCAGCGCGACTCCGACGCTCCCGCGGGGAAAGGATCCGCCGCCCATGGAGCGCAGCCGCCCGACCCGGATCGCCGCTGCCCTGATTCTCGTCGCCGGACTGGTCGGTATCGCCGCGTGCAGCGGCAGCAGCGGAGGGTCGTCGGCCGAATCCGGCGCACCGCAGTGCGACGGCGCGCAGGAGTTCGCGAGCACGTTCGAAGGGATCCAGAAGACGATCTTCGAGCGCCACGGCTGCACCGAGCAGGTCTGCCACGGCAGCGCCGCCTCCGGCGGACTGAACCTGTCGCCGGAGGTCGCCTACGACAACCTCTTCGACGTCCCATCGCTCGAGAGCCCGCTCAAGCGCATCGAGCCGGGGGACGAGGAGAGGAGCTTCCTCTGGCGGAAGCTCGCGGCGAAGACGCGGCCGGGCAAGGTGCAGATCGTCGGCGCGCCGATGCCGAACAACGAATCCGTCCTGAGCGAGGACGAGCTCGAGCTCCTGCGACTCTGGATCTACGCCGGCGCGCCGCGCGACGCGACGGTCGTCGGCACCGACAAGCTGCTCGGCGCCTGCCTTCCGCCGCCCGAGCCGATCACGATCAAGCCGCTCGATCCGCCGGCGCCCGGCGAGGGCGTGCAGTTCGTGCTGCCGTCGATCGAGCTCGCCGCGCACAGCGAGGTCGAGCGCTGCTTCGCGATGTACTACGACGTCCGCGACCAGGTGCCGCCGGAGATGCAGGATCCGACCGGCCGCTTCTTCCGCTACGCGGGCCAGGAGCTCCGGCAGGACCCGCAGAGCCATCATCTGGTGCTGTACTACTCGCAGGTCCCCGTCGAGAAGATCCACGACGCCGCGTTCGGCGCGTGGACGTGCGCCGACGGCGAGACGCCGGGCGCGCCCTGCGAGCCGACCGAGCGCAGCGCGTGCGGGAGCGGGCAGTGCCGGAGCGAGGTGAAGCCGACGGTCGGCTGCGTCGGCTTCGGCCCGCCGGGATCGGGCGTCACCGGCACGATCCAGCTCGGCGGCGCGCAGGCGCCGCAGGCCTACCAGCGCCTCCGCGACGGCGTCTTCGCGCAGGTCCCGATGACGGGAATCGTCTACTGGAACCCGCACGCCTTCAACTTGACGGACCGCGACCACACGCTCCACGGCCGCATGAACTTCTACTTCGCGAAGGACCAGCGCTGGCCGATCCACCCGATCTTCGACGCGACCCACGTCTTCTCCGCGAACGCCGCGCCGTACACGAAGCAGACGATCTGCGCGGACCACGTCCTGCCGCAGGGCACGCGGCTCTTCGGGCTCACGTCGCACACGCACAAGCGCGGCAAGCGCTTCTACGCGTTCCACCCCGACGGGACGCAGATCTTCGAGAACTTCATCTACAACGATCCCGTCAAGCAGGCGTTCGACCCGCCGCTCGAGTTCGACTCGCCGAACGACGCGGATCGCACGATCCACTTCTGCGCCGACTACAACAACGGCGTCGCCGAGGACGGATCGCCCGACCCCGAGAAGGTGACGCGCGCCTCGCGCGTCCCGGAGAGCGCCCGCATGACGATCGGCCGCTGCAAGCCGGTCGCGTGCGCGGCCGGCCAGATCGGCGCGCCCTGCGACGGCGACGGCGACGACGCCGCGTGCGACTCGTCGCCCGGCGCGGGCGACGGCTCGTGCGACGCCTGCCCGATCACCGGCGGCGAGAGCACGGAGAACGAGATGTTCATCCTGATCGGGCAGTCGTACATCGACGAGCACTTCCCGCAGCCGTCGAGCGACGGCCCGCTCTTCGGCGGCCTCGCATCGCTCCCGCCGGAAGGCGACCCGACGAAGCCGGGCTGGGACGCGAGCGGGCGGTCGACGTACGGCGGGATCGCCGCGGTGCCGTCGATGGGGTGCTCGTCCGCTCCGGGCGGGCATCTCGGGCACGCAGCTCACGCCGCGCACGGGGGCTGAGCCCCGCGCTCGAATATTTCGCATCGCGCTCTCGTCGGAAGCGGCGCTCGCAGGCGAACGTCGGCAGGGGATCCCGTTCGCTCCGCGGGCTCTGAGCCTCGGATTTCGTGAACCGGACGATCTCACTCGTGCTTCCACTCGCGCTCGCGTGCGCCTGCGGGGACGCCGAGCGCCCGCCGAGCGGGCGATCCGAGACCTCGCTCGAGGTCGTGGTCGACGGCGAGGCGGACCTTCCGTTCGACGGAGGCCTCGCCGAGGGTCAGCTCGCGCTCACCTTCGACGACGGACCGGATCCGGAAACGACCCGCCGTATCCTCGCCACGCTCGCGAAGCACGGCGTCTTGGCGACGTTCTTCCAGGTCGGCATCCACGTGGAGAGCCATCCCGAGATCACCCGCGAGATCCTGGCTGCGGGTCATTCGGTGGGAAGCCATACCTGGGACCATCCCGACCTCACGCAGCTTCCGCTGGCCGAGGCGATCGACGAGGTGAAGCGCGGCGTCGCGGCCGTGGAGCGAGCGTCGGAGGCGCGGGTCCACGACACGTTCTTCCGGTTTCCGCAGTTCGCGTCCTCGGACGAGTTGAGGGCCGCGGTGCGCGACCAGGCGCTGGTCGCGTTCCACGCGAACATCGTCACCGAGGACTGGCTCACCCCCGATCCGAACGAGCTGCTCGCGAAGGCGCTGGCGGCGGTCGATGCCGAGCGGCACGGGATCGTCCTCTTCCACGACATCCAGCCGCAGACCGCGGACATGCTGGACGCGTTCCTCGACGAGATCCTCGCGCGCGGCTACGAGACGGTGGTCTTCCGCCCGAAGCCGACCCTGGCGTCGCTCGGCGCGGCGCGTGGGATCCGCGTCGGATCGTATCTCGCCGCGACAGATCATCCCGCGGCGTTCCCCGTCGCCCGGAGAGAGCTCAACCTCTACACGATGCCTGCGTTCATCGACATCGTGCATCCGGCCCCGCACACGTTCGACTTCGGCGTTGTCGATCGCACCGTGGAGCTTGCGCCGGTGTCGACGGTCATGCTCGGGCATTGCTTGGTCTATTGCGACCCGGTCACCGCCTGGATCGCGGAGGGAAGCTTCACCGGCGCCGAGCTCGAGGAGATCCTCGTGGACCACGTCACGACCGTGGTCGGGCACTACCGGACGAAGTACCCGGGACGCGTCGTCGCCTGGAACGTCGTGAACGAGCCGTTCTCGTTCACGGGCGACGGCTGTCCGTGGAACCGGATCGGCCTCGAGGCCGGCGGTCGCGAGCTCGACTACGTCCGCATTGCGCTCCGCGCTGCCCGCGCCGCGGACCCCGACGCGAAGCTCTACGTCAACGACTTCGGGATCGAAGCCCTGAACGCGAAATCGGATCGGATGCTGCGGCTCGTCGGCGACCTCCAGCGGGAGGGCGTCCCGATCGACGGCGTCGGCTTCCAGTCGCACTTCAGCATCGGAGAAGGCGGTCCCTTCCCATCGCCGCCGCCGATCGAACAGATGGTCGCGAACCTGAACCGCTTCTCGGCCGCGGGGCTCGAGACGGCGGTCACGGAAGCGGACGTCTCGATCCGCGATGCCGACGTCTCCCCAGAGACGCTCGCGGAGCAGGCGGCGCGCTTCCAGGACCTCGCGACCGCGTGCGTTTCCGCCGACCGCTGCGTCGCGTTCATCACTTGGGGAGTCGGGGACGCGGACTCGTGGATCCCCGAGTTCTTCCCGGGCTTCGGGTCCGCGCTCCTCTTCGACCGCGCTTTCCGGCCGAAGCCCGCGTACGACGCGGTCGCGGACGCGCTCCGCGTCCGCTGACGACTGCAGGCGAGGCGCGGGGCGCGAGCGCCGCGCGTCGTCGCGCTCAGCCGAGCGCGCCCGACCCGCGCAGCGCGGCGATCCGCGCCGCATCCCAGCCCAGCACGTCGCGCAGCACCTCGTCCGTGTCGCGCCCCGCGTCGCGCGCCGCGACCAGCGGCACCGGCAGCTCCTCGCCGATCAGCTTGACGGGCGACGGCATGAGATCCGTGCCCGCCTCGCGATACGACCGAAGCGGCAGGCGGGCCTGGAACTGCGGGTCGCCGGTGATCGACTTGACGGTGTTCACGGGGCAGATCGGCGTGTTCACTCTCTTGCCGAACTCGACCCATTCCGCGGTCGTGCGGCTCGCGAAGATCGCGGCGAGCTCGCGCCGGAGCGCGACGTTGCCGCGCGCGTGATCCGCGTACTTCGCGCCCGGGTTCGCCTCGAACATCTCCGGGCGGCCGATGCCCTCGCAGAAGTTCTTCCAGAACTCGCGCTCCGAGGCCATGAAGAGCAGCATGCCGTCCTTCGAGCGATAGTACTGGTAGCGGACGGACTCCTTCATGCTGTCGTCGCCGACCGGGCGCCGCGCGCCCTTGCCGTCGCCGTCGTTGCCGGTGACCTCGTCCTCGGGGCGCTCGTACGCCTTGTTGCCCTCGATGCCGTTCCAGTTGAAGGCGGCCGCGGCGTCGCTCTGCGCGACCTCGAAGTGGCAGCCGACGCCGGTCGCGCGCGCGCGGATGATGCCGGCGCAGATCCCGAGCGCCGCGTAGAGCGGCCCCGCGTTGATGCCGATCGTCGTGTACGACGGGATCGTCGGCATCCCCTCCTCGTTGAACGAGGGACGCGCGACGCCGGCCCACGCGTCGTACGCGATGCCGTGGCTCGGCATGTCCTTGTAGGGGCCGGTCATGCCGTAGCCGGAATGCGTGCAGAAGACGATCTTCGGGTTCACCTTCCGGAGATCGTCGTAGCCGAGGCCGCGGCGCGCGAGCACCCCCGGTCGCATGCCCTCGATGACCGCGTCCGCTCGCCGCACGAGCTCGAGATAGGTCGCCACCCCCTCCGGCTTCTTGAGATCCAACACGATACTTCTCTTGCCGCGATTGAGATGCCAGTGGAGGAGCGAGATTCCGTCGACGATCGGGAACGCCATCTTGCGGACGTAGTCGCCGCCCGGGCCCTCCACCTTGATGACCTCGGCGCCGAGGTCCGCGAGGTGCATGCCGACGCCGCCCGGACCGAGGAGCGAGCTCTCGACGATCCGGACGCCCGCGAGGAGCCCGCGCGGCGAGCCAGTGGTGCCGTTCGTGGCCATGGCGCTTCCTCCGTGATGTTCAGCCGAGCACGCGCCCGCGCGCGATCGTACCGCCGCCGTCGACCGGCAGGAGCGCCCCCGTCACGAACTCGCTCTCGCGGCTCGCGAGGTAGACGACCGCGTACGCGACGTCCTCCGGCCGCCCGAGGCGCGTGAGGTGCATCGCCTCGAGCTCGGCGCGGCGCTCCGGGGTCAGGTTCGCGTCCCGCCGCTCGTTCACGACGTAGCCGACGGAGATCGCGTTGCAGCGGATCGCGTCGCGCGCGCAGTCGACGGCGATCGCGCGCGTGAGCGCGTTCAGGCCGCCCTTGCTCGCGACGTACGGCGCGAGGCCCGCGCTCGCGCGCTCCGCCTGGCGCGACGAGACGTTGACGATCGAGCCGTGGCCGGCGCGGCGCATGTGCGGAATCGCGCTCCGGCACAGCCACGCGGCGCTGGTCAAGTTCACGCGCAGCGTGCGCTCCCAGACCGCGGTGTCGAAGGAGTCGATGGCGCTCCGGCCGCCGGTTCCCTGCACCGCGTTGTTCACGAGCACCGTCAGCCCGCCGATCCGATCGGCGGTCTCGTCGACGAGGCGGGCGCACGCGTCTTCCTCTGCGATGTCCGCCGCGAGGAACGCGGCACGTCCCCCGGCTTCCTCGATCGCGTTCACGACGGCTTCGCCGCGCGCCTGGTCGCGCCCGTGGACGGCGACGAGCGCGCCCTCGCGCGCGCACAGAAGAGCGACGTGCTTGCCGATCCCGGACGTCGAGCCGGTCACGAGGACCCGTTCGCCGGCGAGCCTCATCCGCTGCTCAGCGCCGAGCCCGGCGCCGGCGGCCCGTCGCGCCGGCGCCGACCAGCAGCAGGTCCACGAGCTCGTCCTCGAGGTCCTGCAGACGGGCGACTCCGCTCGTGAGGATTCGAAAGATGACGCAGCCCGACAGCGCGTCGAAGAGGATGCCCGGTCCGACGGTCGGCGCCGCGTCGCCGCGCGCCTCGGCGTCGACGAGAAGACGCGCGAAGTCGGCGCGCGCGCTCGCGGCCATGCGCGACATGAGCTTCCGCTGGAGCGCCGGGTCGTCGCGATAGTCGGCCATCAGGCCGGGAAGCGCGGCCAGCACCTCGGGCCGCGTGTAGAGCCGGATCGTGTAGCGGACGCGCGCGCGCACGTCGCGCGCGAGGTCCCCGGTGCTCGCGATCCGGTGCGACGGCCCGCCCGCCGGGTAGACGGCCTCGTGCACGAGCTCCGCCTTCGAGCGCCAGCGCCGGTAGATCGCCGGGCGATGGATCTTCGCCCCGCGTGCAATTGCCTCGATGCTGAGGCGGTTGTACCCGACGCGGCGCAGCAAGCGGCGCGCCGTTTCGAGCACCGAGGTGTCGAGACGAGGATCGCGCGGGCGGCCGGCAGGACGGCGCGGCGGGTTCGACGCCGCGGAATCCGCGATCGCCGGCGGGCGCTCGGCGGAGGCCGTCGCCGACAGTGCGCGCGGCCGCGCGCGCGTCGCCGGAGCGCGCGACCGAACGGCCGTTGACACCCGAGCTTTCATTACGATACGTGTCGTAACGTATCCCTCCGGATCGCGCGGCGTCAAGCGAAATCGCCGCGCTCGCCGTCGGCCGGACGCCGCGGCAGAAGCGAAGAAAGGAAAGTCGAATGCGCCTCACGCGACCGTTCGCGGCGGTCCTCGCCGCAGCACTGGCCCTGGGCCTCCCGGCGTCCGGCCGCGCGGACGACCTCAAGGCCGGCGAGACGCTCGACCAGAGCACCTGGCAGAAGGTCGGAGACCTCCTGCCGCCCGAGATCCTCGAGCACTACAAGAAGGGCGAGTACCAGAACCCGATCGCCGAGTGGCCGGCCGACAAGTACAACTGGCCCCCCGACTTCAAGGCGGCGAGCGAGGCGAACGAGGGCAAGTTCAAGGTCGGGCCACAGGGCGAGATCCAGACCGCGGAGGGCGGCCCGCCGCCGCAGTACATCCTCGGCCATCCCTTCCCGCGCATCGACGCCAAGGACCCGCAGGCCGGCGTCAAGATCATCTGGAACTACTTCTACCGGACCTACTACTTCGGGAACATCTTCGCCGAATCGCAGGTGAACCTGGTCGCGCCAGGCGGCCTCGAGCGGCGCCTCGACGTCGCGCAGAGCTACGCGCAGTACGACGGCGTTCCGGTCGAGGAGCGGATTCCGAATCCCGAGAACTTCCTCTCGCAGGCGCTCACGGTCGTCACGAGCCCAGCGGACCTGAACGGCACGGCGGCGCTCTCCTGGCGCTACCGCGATCCCGGGAAGCGCGACTCGAGCTGGGCGTACGTCCCCGCGCTGCGCCGCGTCCGCGCGGTGAGCCCCGCGAATCGGTCCGACGGCTTCCTCGGCTCCGACTTCTCCTCCGACGACGGTCCGTTCTTCGACGGCAAGCCCGAGGACTTCGAGTGGAAGGTCGTCGGCGAGGTCGATCAATTGCGCATCGCCGAGGGCATGAACCTGAAGGGCAAGACCAACATCAAATGGCTCGACGCGCGGGAATGCTTCAACAGCGCGGGCGGCTGCAGCGACACCGCTTGGCCGGACATTCCCTACATCGGGTACATGGATCCGAGCTGGAAGGGCGTCGCATGGGCGCCGCACGGAGAGGCCGTCCTCGCCAAGCGTCGCTTCTGGGTCGTCGAGGGCATTCCGAAGGACCGCTACTATCTCTTCGGGAAGCTCCAGCTCTACATCGATCAGATCAGCTTCCAGGGCGCGTGGCTCCGCAAGTTCGACTGGAAGGGCGAGCTCCTGAACGTCGGCCAGGTGATGGCGTGGAACCCGCTCCCGTTCACGCGGCCGGACGGCAAGGTGACGTACGTGCAGGGCGGCAACTCCGCCTACCAGACGGTGGAGAGCGTCAAGCTCGATCGCGCGACCGTGGCCGGAATCAAGTCGAGCCCGAACTCGCGCTTCCTCGGCCGCTTCCTGTACCCGCCCGACCACTTCAGCACGGAAGCGATGATGCGCGCCGGGAAGTAGAGTACGCCGGTGCGCACGACGTGCGCGCGCATGGGACGCAAAGCGTCTTCCGCGACGCTCACGCCGGTCGCGACGCGGTGAAGCAGAACTGCGTGACGGTGAAGAAGAACTCGCCGCGTGCGCCGAGCGCGCGCTGCTCGTCCGCCCACGCCTTGGCGGCGTCGCTGCCCACGTCGTCGAGACCGGCGGCATAGGTCTCGATCATCCGAATCGCCATGCCGCCGTACGTCTCGCGATCCAGCTCGATGGTCGAGAACGCGTGCCCTTCCGCGTCGACGTCGACGAAGCCCGCCTTTCGAAGCGCGGGCGCGAGCGTCCGCGGCAGCGCCGGGTGGATCAGGTGCCGGTCCCAAGCGCGGAGCATGCGCTCCATTCGGGCAGGATCGGCGGAGTGCCACGACACGGTGGACCAATCGACGTCCCAGACGACGGCTCGACCTCCGGGTCGAAGCACGCGGTGGATCTCGGCGAGCGCCGCCGGCACGTCGTCGACGTACTCGAGGACCTGTACGGAAAGCGCGCGGTCGAACGTCGCGTCGTCCGCGGGAACAGCCGTCGCGCTTCCTTCGCGGAACTCGGCGTGGCCCCGGCCCTCGCACCGACGAGCGGCGATGGCCAGCATGGATGCGCTGAGGTCGATCCCGAGCACGCTTCCCTCCGGCCCCACCCCCTCGAGGATCTCGGCGGCGTAGAACCCGGGTCCGCAGCCGACGTCGACGACGCGGTGGCCGGCCTCGACGGCGAGCGCGTCGCGCACGAGGCTCCTCCGGCGCAGGATGTCGCGCCTCCCGTACATGGCGTCCAGCTGCTGGGCGACCGCTTCGTCGAAAACGATCTGGCTCGTCAGACCACCTCCGAAGGCACGTCGAAGTACTGCTGGTAGCGCCGCGCGCGGTCGCGCCACTCGCCCGCATCGAGGCCGGAGTCGGCGAACGAGTAGCGGTGCCGCCCGTGCTTGTCCTGCGGGTTGTCCGCGAGGAACGCGCGCATGCGCGACTCCGCGTCCGCCGACAGCTCGAGGCCGAGCCGCGCGTAGATCGCGCGGATGGTCGCGAACGGGTCGGCCATGAAGTCGGCGAACTGCACGTCGACGACGCGGTCGGCCGGCACGGTCCCGTCCTCCCGGTCGCGTACCGAGCGGTCGAGCCCGTCCACGATGTACTCGGCGAACTCGGCGGCGTCCGCCGGCGTCGACGGGTCGTCGCTCGCCAGGCGGCGGAGCGTCGACCGGAGCGACGCGATGGAAGCGATGATGCGGAGCGGGTCGCGGTGCGTCTGCACGAGGAGCGCGTCCGGGTATTCGGCGAGCAGAGCGCCGAGGGCCCACAGATGGCCGGGCGACTTCAGCACCCAGCGCTGCCCGCGATGCCGCCACTGCAGCACCTGCAGGTAGCGGCGATGCCAGCGGTACGCCGACCCCATGTCCGCCTCGCCGAGCAGCCAGCGCGCGTAGGACGGCGCGCGGTACTGCGTCGGGAAGATCATGCTGCGGTAGTCCGCGGCGGTGATGCGGACGCACTCCTGGGGCAGGCGCGCGCCCATCGGGTGCATCGCCTTGAAGCCGGGGATCACGAGCTCGCTCATGTCGAGCTGCGCTTGCACCTCGTCGATGCGCGGGTCCGACTCGTACGTCGCGGGCTCGGGCGGCGGAAGCGGGCGGTCGACCTCCCAGGTGAGCGGCACGCGATTCGCGGGGTCCTGGGCGATCATGTCGTGGAGGATGGTCGTGCCCGTGCGGCCCTGCCCGATGATCACGATGGGCGGCGAGACGTCGATCGCCGAGGCCTCGGGGTGAACGCGATGCCACTCGGTGATGCGGAGCCGGTTCGTCAAGTATTGCTGGATCTCTCCTCCGGCGACGAGGTGGCCGACGTCGTTCAACGCGGCTTCGTCGCGGAGCGAGGCGACGAGCCGCTCGAGGCCCTCGCGCCAACCCTCCGCGCCGAAGTCGGCGAGGCCGGTCGCCTCGCAGGCCTCCGATACGAGGCGATCGCAGTCGAGCGCGGCCGCCGACGAGCTTTCCGTTCCGCCGCCCGACATGAGCCCCCCTCAGTGCGCGACGAGCCCGCCGTCGGCGATGAGCACCTGGCCCGTCACGTAGCTCGCCGCGTCCGACGCGAGGAAGAGCGCCGGCCCGACCATCTCCTCCGGCCGCGCGATCCGGCGCAGCAGGCACGCCCGCGCCATGTGCTCCTGGACCTCGGGCGGGTTGTTCCGGACCATGTCGGTGTCGACCGCCCCCGGAGCGAGCGCGTTGACGCGGATGCGCAGTGGAGCGAGCTCCGCCGCCATCGAGCGCGTGAACGACAGGAGGGCCGCCTTGCCGCCGGCGTACATGGAAACGCCCGGCGAGAACATGAGCGCGCCGACGGAGATCACGTTGATGATCGACGCGTGCTCGCTCTCGCGGAGATGCGGCAGCGCCGCCTGCGCGAGGAAGACCGGGCCGCGCAGGTTGACCGAGTACGACTTGTCCCACGCCTCGGGCGTGAGCCCGCCGACCGGCAGGGCGAGCGCGTTCGCGGCGTTGTTCACGAGCACGTCGAGCCCGCCGAAGCGCTCGACGGCGCGCGCGACCAGGCGCGGCAGCGCGTCGAGGTCGCCGAGGTGGGTCGGGACGCCGAGCGCTTCGCCGCCGAGCGCGACGAGATGGCGCTCCGTCTCGGCGCACGCCTCCGGCTTCCGGCTCGCGACCACGACCTTCGCGCCCGCGGCGACGAAGCCCTCCGCGAGCGCGCACCCGATGCCGCGCGTGCCGCCCGTCACGAGCACCACGCGTCCGGTCATGTCGAACAGCGATCGCAGGTCCGCCGGCGTCATCGCACCGTCCCCTCCGCGCGCGGCGCGCGCCGCATCAGGCCGCCGGCATCTCCACCTGCTCGAGCGTCACCTCGGTGTGGCGGACGATGTCGTCGAGCGTGTGCAGCTTGTACGGCTTCTCATAGAAGATATGCTTGATGCCGGTATTCACGAGCGTCTTCAGGCAGTGGATGCACGGCGAGTGCGTGATGTAGGCGGACGCGTCGCGGATGGACGCGCCGTTCCGCGCCGCCTGCGCGATCGCGTTGATCTCGGCGTGGATCGTCCGGAAGCAGTTCTCCTCGATCTCGCCGTCCGGCGTCTCCGACCGGTAGATCAGACAGCCGACGTCGAGGCAGTGCGGCATGCCCGCGGGCGCGCCGTTGTAGCCGGTCGCGAGGATGCTCCGGTCGCGCACGATGACGGCGCCGACCTTGGCGCGGAGGCACGTCGATCGCTCCGCCACCTGGCGCGTGATCATGAGGAAGTACTGGTTCCAGGAGAGCCGCTCGCCCATCGCGATCCTAGAGGCCCGCGATCTCGGCGAGCTCGGCCGCGCCGATCGCGCTCGACGGCGCGCCGACGTTCATCATCGGGCGATCGTCGCGATCGAACCCCGGCTCCTCGTCGTCGAAGCCGGGCGGCGGGACCGGGGCCGGCCGTGACGGTGCGCGCTTCAAGGTCGGCGGGCGAAGCGGCTCCTGCTCGATCCGGACGGGCACTCGGTCCGGCTGCACGACCGACAGGGGGATCGGCATGAAGGTGAGCGCGAAGACGGCGATGGTCGCCCACGCGGCGATCTTCCGCCCGCCGTCGAGCGGCGTGTCGGCGTCCATCGTATCCGGGTGATCCACCTTCACGACGAAGGTCAGCATGATGGCCCAGACGAACCAGCCTTCCCAGCCGAGGAAGCCCATCCCCAGCACGACGACCAGGAAGAGCCGGGCGATGTGGCGATGGCGACGTCCGAAGAGCGCGTACACGACGTGCCCGCCGTCGAGCTGCCCGACCGGAAGCAGGTTCAGGAACGTGACGAAGATCCCGAACCAGCCGGCGAGCGCGATCGGGTGGAGGAGGATCGTCGCGTCGTCGGGGCCCACTCCCACGACGAGGCGCGTGAGCGCGTTGAAGAGGAGCGAGTTCCCGAGCGAGAGGCCGCCCTCCAGCCCCTTCGACAGCGGCTGCACGTCGGACAGCATGAGACCGAGCACGACCGCCGGCAGCGCGACCAGGAGGCCGGCCCACGGACCGGCGGCGCCGACGTCGAAGAGCGCGCGCCGGCTGCGCGGCATGCCGCGCATGCGGATGAACGCGCCGAACGTCCCGACGAGGAGCGGCGGCCCGGGGATGAAGTACGGAAGCGTCGTCGGCACGCCGTGGCGAAGCGCCGCCGCGTAGTGCCCGAACTCGTGGCAGAGGAGGATCAGCATCAACGGCACGGAGAACGTGAAGCCGGCCGGGATCGACCAGGGATCCGCGAACGGGTCGACTCCGGCGTGCACCGCGCCCGCCATCGTCGTCGTGACGAGCGTCGCGACGAAGAGCACCGCGTTCACGATCGGAGACCCGCGGCGACGACCGCGGACACGCGCCTCGGGGAACGGCCGCCCCGGCACCTCGAGCTCCGCGTTCGCGTAGCCCGCGCTGCCGACCGGCCGACCCCAGGGATCGACCCGCGAGCCGTAGCGCTCGGCGCCGCGGCGCTCGAGCGAGCTCGGCGGGGCAGGCCAGCCCGGCGGCTTCCCGTACGTCGAACCGTCGTCCCGGTCGCTCATCGCCTTCTCGTTCCCAGCACGGCGATCCGCTCCAGCACCGCTCCGGCGAGCAGCGGGAAGAGAAGCTCGTGGTGCCCCGTGATGTGGATCCCGCGTCCGCCGGCGGCCGTCGGCCGCGACACGACGTTCACGCCCGGGCGGTAGTGGCGGACGAAGTCCAGGTCGATCGTGCAGAGCGGGCGCACCCGGTGTCCCAGGTTGCGCGCGAGATTCAATGCCTTGACGAAGACCTCGGGCAGCACGACGGCCGATCCGAGGTTCACGTACACGCCGCCCGCGAGCCCCGCCACGACGGACGCCAGGCGATGGAAATCGCGGAGGCTCGTCGCGCCGATGGCCGCGCCGTCGGCCGAAGGGTGCATGTGGATGATGTCGGTCCCGATCGCGACGTGCACGGTGACCGGGATTCCGAGCCGATCGCCCGCGGCGACGATGCTGAGCGCGCGATGCGGATACGCTCCGCGGCTCAAGTGTCGGCCGAGCGCTTCGCCGAGCCCGAGCCCGTCGCGCGCGGCGTCGCGGATCACGCGATTCAGCACCGCGCCCGTCTCGCGCGCCATGCCGAAGCGCCCGCGGTCGAGGCCGGGGCCGACGTCCTCCGAGGTGCAGCCCGCGAGCGCGAGCTCGAAGTCGTGGATGATGCCGGCACCGTTCAAGGAGACCGACGTCAGCACGCCGCGCTCCATCAAGTCGACGATGAGCGGCGACAGCCCGACCTTGATCGGGTGCGCGCCCATCCCGAGCGCTACGCCGCGTCCCGCGAGGCGGGCGCGCGCGATCGCGTCCGCGGCCGCGCGGAGATCCGAGCCCGCGAGGATGTCCGGGAGCCGCGCGAGCCAGTCGGAGAAGGAGAGACCCGGCTCGAGCGCGCGTCCGAGCGCCGCCGTCGCGACCTTGCTCGCGCGGCGAGCGAGCGGATACGTCCGCGCCTTCCGGACGTCGAGCTTCGGCCGCGGCGGCGGCGAGAGCACGGGCGGTGCGCCGCCGTCCGCTCGCTCATCCGCGCGCTCGCGCGACCGGGCGCTGCGCCCCGATCGTACGCGTCCCGGCACGGATGCGGCCATCGTGGCTGCCGGCGAGTCGTCGCGTGCGAGCGCGCTCCGGCCGCGATCCGTCAAGCGCCGCCGCCCTTCTCGTAGGCGGCCGGGAAGAGCTGCCGATCGACGAGATCGCAGAGGACGTGGGCGATCGTGATGTGGGTTTCCTGCACGCGTGCGGTTTCGCGCGTCGCGGAGACGTTCAGGAGATAGTCGACGTGCTCGCGCATCTTGCCGCCGTCGCCTCCCGTCAAGCCGATCACGAAGAGCCCGACCTTGCCGCACGCGTCGATGGCGCGGAGGACGTTCGGCGAGTCGCCGCTCGTCGAGATCGCGATCGCGACGTCGCCCGCGCTGCCGAGCGCCTCGATCTGCTTCGAGAAGATGTGGTCGTAGCCGTAGTCGTTCGCGATCGACGTGAGGGCGGACGAGTCGGTGGTGAGCGCGAGCGCGGGGAGCGGGCGGCGCTCGACCACGAAGCGGTTCACGAACTCCGCCGCGATGTGCTGGGCGTCGGCCGCGCTTCCGCCGTTCCCGAAGAGCACGACCTTGTGGCCCTGCGAGATCGCCTCCGCGATCAGGCGGGCGACGCGCTCCAGCGTCTCGCCGTGCTCGACGGCGAATTTCTCCTTCGCGCTGATGGACGCGGCGAAGGCGCGGCGGATGACGTCCTGCATGTTTGCGGGATGATACGTAGAGCGCCTGGATGGTGCCACCAGGCCGGCGCGCGGGCTCCGGCGCTGAACGGTGGGAAGCACTCCGTTGACGCTGGCGGGAGGCGCCCATACGGTTTCCGTGGGAGGGCCCAGGCGATGACGCGATATGATGGTTTCAAGGCCCTGCGGGTACACGTCGAGAGGCGCGTCGCGTCCGTCACGATCGACCACCCGCCGATCAACCTCTTCGACCAGGTCCTCTTCGGCGACCTGTCTCGCCTCGTGCCGATCCTCGAAGAGGATCCGGCGGTCGCGGTCATCGTCTTCCGGAGCGCCGATCCCGAGTTCTTCATCGCGCACGCCGACGTGAATTGGATCCTGACGCTGCCCGAAGAGAAGCCGCCGCGCCCGACGTCGATCGGCCCGTTCGTCGGCCTGCTCGAGCGCCTGCGCACCATGCCGAAGGTCACGATCGGCGCGATTGCCGGGATCGCGCGCGGTGGCGGCTCGGAGTTCCTGCTGTCGCTCGACATGCGCTTCGCCTCGCGCACCCGGACACGGCTCGCGCAGCCCGAGGTCGCGCTCGGGATCATCCCGGGCGGCGGCGGCACGCAGCGCCTCGCTCGCCTCGTCGGCCGCGCGAAGGCGCTCGAGATCATCCTCGGGTGCTTCGACCTCGACGCCGACGAGGCCGAGGCGATCGGGTACATCAACCGCGTCTTTGCCGACGAGGACCTGGGCCCGTTCGTCGCCGCGTTCGCCGAGCGCATCGCCTCGATGCCCCCGGACGCCGTCCGGCTCGCGAAGAAGGCAGTCGACTGCGCGCTCGCGCCGGTCGAGGGCGGGCTCATCGACGAGCAGGACTGCTTCAACGAGTCGGTCGCGCTGCCCGACTCTCGCGCGCGCATGAAACGCTTCCTCGAGGTCGGCGGACAGACCCGCGAAGCGGAGACGCGGCTCGCGTCGCTCATCGGTGAGCTCGGACGCGCGGCGTCGGCCGCCGGCCTCGCGAAGGGCGCCGGCTGAAGCGCTCCGCTGCGCGAGGCAGCGCCGGTCGTCAGAACGCTCGAGCGAGCGCGATTCCGAGAAGCGCGGCGGCGAGCCCGATCGCCACGCTGCCGACGACGTTCACCAGCGCGAGAAAGAAGCTCCCGGCTTCGATCATCCGGATCGTCTCGACGGTGAACGTCGAGAACGTGGTATACGCTCCGAGGAAGCCGACGCCGGTCGCGAGCCGGAAGAGCGGCGAGACGCTCCGGACGTCCGCGGCGCCGACGATCACGCCCAGGACGAAACTCCCCGACACGTTGATGATGAGCGTGCCGTAAGGAAACGAAGGCCCGAACCGCTCGGCGCACCAGAGACTCAAGAGGTAGCGCGCATTCGCGCCGAGGAAACCCCCAATCCCGATCGATAGGATCTCGATCATGCGGGCGAGCCGTTCGCGAGATCGAGGGAAGCCGCGAGCAGGGCGGGACGCGATACGATGCCGACCGGCCGGCCATTCCGGTCGACGACGGGAAGTCGCTTGATGTGCTGCTCGACGCTGATCGTCAACGCCTCGATGACCAGCGCGTCCTCCCGTACGCTGACCACGGGGGTGGTCATCACATCGCCCGCGCGCTGTCCGTAGGCACGCTGCACGCGATCTTGCGCTCGGCTGCTCCAGCGGCTGCGGAGGATCGTCAGTAGCCCGGGCTTGTCGGCCGCGGAGACCCGCCGGAGGATGTCCGTGTCGGTGACGATGCCCTCGAGCTTCCCGGCATCGTCGACGACGAGGACGCGCTTCACGTCGGCTGCCGACAGCACGTCCACGAGCTGCAGCAGCGGCGCGTTTGCCGAGATGACCGGAAAAGTCCGCTCCATGATCTCGGCGGCGGTTCGATGCTCGAGGGGCAGGCCGTGCGCCCGCGGGGCCGTCCGCTGCGTGTAGCCGGACACGATGCGCTGAAACACGTCGAGGCGGCCGATGACCCCGATGAGCCGCCGCTCGTCGTCCACCACGTAGAGGTGGCGGACGCCCTCCGCGTGCATCAGGTCCGCGGCCTCGCGCAGCGACGTCTCGCGTCGGACGGTCGCGACCTTCGCGTGCATCGCGTCGCCGACGCGTGCACCTCCCTTCTTGATGCGCGCGAGCTGCTCGCGCACGAGATCCGGGCCCACGGCCTTCTCGAGGCTGAGGCCCGCCGAAGCAGCCCCCGCCGCGACCAGATCGGTGTCGCCGATGGCGCCGATCAGCCGGCCGCCCTCGTCGACGACCGGCAGCTCCGTGTAGTCGCGGTCGAGTAGGCGCTCGACGACGTCGGCGACCGCGGTGTCCGCGGTGACGGATTCCACCCGATCCAACATCGCGCCCGCGACCGGGACGTCGGGCACCCCGCCCTTGAACGCGGCCGAGTAGTAGACGAGGTCGACGTCCTCGAGCGTGACGACCCCGCCGGCGAGCATCTGCGTGACGTCGGGAAGCACGCGCTCGATGCGCTCGGCGCGGTCGATGACCGTGATGACGACCGGGAGGTCGACCGACAGCTCGAGGAGCGTTCGCGTCTTGATGTGCGCGTGGGCGCCGAACCCCGCGATGCCGCTCGTGACCGTCGCGCCGGCGCAGCCGGCCGCCTTCAGCGTCTCCAGGATCGCGAGGTAGAGGGGACCGTGCCTCCACCGGTCGGCCTCGCCCACGAAGATCGTCAAACGCTTGGCCTGCATGGACTTTCCCGTCCTCGAGCCGTCGCCTGGCCGGCATGTACGCGGTGACGCGAGAATCTGCAATTTGCCCGGGAGTACAAACTACCGCGTAACTTTCACCCACTCCGACACCGCCGTGCGCGCCGCGCACGACGGCGCGACGTGCGGACGCCTGGCATGTCGGGTGCACCAGCCGCGAGTGGGGATCCAAGTCATGAAGGCGAAGCCGATCGAAGTGCAGAAGTTCCTCCACGGCGTGGACTATCCGGCGAGCAAGGACGACCTCGTCCGCTGCGCCCGCGGCAACGGCGCGAGCAGGTACGTGCGGGAGGCGCTCGCCGGCCTGCCCGACGACGAGTTCGACGATCCCACGGACGTGAGCGAAGCGCTCGCGCGGCAGTCCTGACATGGCGCGGCGGCAGAGCACGCCGGGGACGCGCGACGACTCGCCGGATTCGCCGCAGGACGCCGCCGCGCGTCTGAAGGCGGCGCGCGCCGGGCGGCGCTCGACGGAGCAGGGTCCGGCTCGACCCACGCGCGCCGCGACGAACGACGACTCGGACGATGCCGAGCACTTCGCCGAGCTGCCGAGCACCGCGAACCTCGGCCGCGAGACCGAGGAAGGCCTCGGCTACGGCCGCGACGACGGACCCGAGTCGCAGGGTCAATTCGCCGGCGACGCGTTCGGCGACAGCGCGCAGGGGACCTCGGGCGACGAGGACTACGACGTGAGCTACGGCCCCACGGGCATGGCGGGCCCCGAGGAGGTGGAACCGTCGGAGCGCGGCGCCGATACGCCGGACGAGGAGCCGTGGGAGCTCGTCGGCGATCCCGACGAGGTCGTCGCCGACGACGAGCGCGACGTCGCGACGGGCGACGCCGCCGTGGAGCCGGTCGCGAAGAGGGTGAGGCGCTCCAGGACCGCGCGGCCGGACGATCGCATCCGAGAGGACATCGAGGACGCGATCGCGGAGGTCGTCGACCCCGTCGACGTGACGATCGAGGTGGTGCGCGGCGAGGTCGCGCTCGAGGGCGTCGTCGAAACCGCCGACCTCCGCGACGAGGTCGAGGCGTGCGCGCAGTCGGTCGACGGCGTGCGCGCGATCGACAACCGGCTGGAGATCCGGGTCGACCCGGAAGAAGAAGGCTGAGCTCCGTCAAACCCGGCGGCGGCGCGCGTGCTTCGAGCGATGGCGCAGGTCGGCCTCCTCGACGGAGTGCGACTGCGTGAGGCTCGTGTCGCGCTTCGAGAGCCGCGACAGCGTCTTGTAGTGCTGCCGGAGCGTCTGGAGCTCCTGCTCGTTCAGGTCCTCGACGTCGATCAGGCGGTTGCTCGCGCCCTCCATCGCGGCCACGAGCTCGTTGAGCTTGAGCTGGAGCGCCATCCCCTCCTTGTTCTGGGTCCGCTGGATCAGGAACACCATGAGGAAGGTGACGATCGTGGTCCCCGTGTTGATCACGAGCTGCCAGGTGTCGGAGAAGCCGAAGAACGGCCCGGTCGCGATCCACACGAGGACGACGAGGCAGGCGATGCCGAACGCGAACGATCCGCCGGTCGAGCGGGTCACCGCCTCGGAGAACCGCTCGAGAAATCCGCCGATCGGGCTTCGCCGCCTGCGCTGCGCCATGGGCACCTCGTGCCGCGACACCCGCCGGCGGCCGGCGATGCTACCACCGCGCGAGGCGGCCGTCAGTGGCAGGCGAGGCGATTGCCGGTCGCGCTGAAGTGGCAGACGGGGGCGGGCGCGGGGCCCGCGAAGGACGCCTCGGCGCACTGCCCGGTCGCCGCGAGCGGAGAGTCGACCCCTTCATCGGCTGCCAGTCGTTGCACGTGCCGGAGAACGGCGTGCCCGTGTTGCAGGGCTGGTCGAGAGCCTTCATCGCGCCCTGCGGGTCGCCGAGGTCCCACTCCTCGGTGTCGAGCATCGCGTCGAACGTCGCGCCCGTCCCTCGTGGCGCGCCGAGGTTTCACGCCGCCGGAGATGCGACAATCTCGAAATTTCTGCAGCCGCGGCTGGCGCGCTGCGCATCGCACGGGCCAGCGAGGCGGGGCGTATTGACTCCGAAGCAACTCGAGAGAACCCTTGCAGCATGGTCGCGCCGCATGGGCACTCGCGCGCGGGTGCCTCGGCACTCGCATTCTTCGCTCGGACGTTCCTTCTCGTTGCGATGGCGATCGCGCTGCTGCTGCAGCCGTTGCCGGCCGCAGCCCGCCGTGGCCGTCCGCCGGGCGCGATCGAGTGCAGCTCGCAGCACGGGAGCTACGAATACTGCCGGACGTTCCGCATCGGCCGGGTCGAGCTCGTCGATCAGCTGAGCAAGGCGCCATGCCGGCTCTACGACACCTGGGGCGTCGACGGCGACGGCGGCGGCATCTGGGTGCGCGACGGATGCCGCGCCATCTTCGTCGTCACGCGCGCCGGCGGCGGACGCCACGGCGGCCGGCATCACGAGCCGCGCTCCGTCAACTGCACCTCGCGCGACTACTCCTACAATCACTGCGACATCCCGATGTGGGGCCGTCGCGTGTCGATCCGCCGGCAACTGAGCCGCCAGACGTGCCGCCGCGGCGACAACTGGGGCGTCGATTGGAGCGGCATCTGGGTCGACCGGGGCTGCAGCGCGATCTTCTGGGTCGACTGAGGGGAGTGCAGCCCGCCGCGGAGGGGTCAAGCGGCTAGGGCGCGTGCTCGACGCGCGCGCCGGGAAGGTCGTCGAAGACCGCGAGCTCCGAGGTTCGTCCTCGGAGGAACACGTCGAAGAAGGCGACGAGCGCGCGGTTCGTCGCCTCGACCTCCGGAACGTGTCCCTCGCCGATCAGGTCGACGAGGATCTTCGGCGGATTGGCGCGGTCGTAGGCGAGCTGCTGGTTCGGCCCGAACGGCGCGAGGTCGTCGTCGCTGCCGCCCACGACGAGGAGCGGCGTCGCGATCCCGTCGAAGAACCGATCGTTCCGCACGACGGCCTTGGCGACGTCGTACGATGGCGAGATCGGCGCTGCGGCGCGGAGTCGCGGATCGCGGAAGTCGGGATGGAACGCCACGAGCAAGGTCGTCGATCCGCCGAGCGATCGGCCGCCCGTGCCGAGGCGGTCGCGGTCGATCGCACCCGGGAAGGGCGACGGCGCGCCGGCGACGTGGTCGAGCATCACGTCGGCGACGAAGCTCACGTCGCGCGCCTGCTCGACGAGATCGTCCGCGATCGGCCCGCCCGGCGCGTCGCGGTTCGAGAGCGGGAAGGTCGGCGCCGCGACGACGTAGCCGTGCTCGGCGAGCGCGATCGCGAAGTAGCGGAGCGCTTCCTTGCCGTTTCCGAAGCCGTGGCTCAGCACGACGAGCGGGTAGGGCGCTCCGCTCGCGTCGAGCGCCGCGTCGCGGACGAGCGCGCAGCCGGCCGGATCGATGCCGCGCTCCTCCTGGCAGTCGATCGCGTCCGCTTCCGCCGCGCTCCCGCTCGCCGTGGCCGGGTACCAGACGTCGGTGGGAAGCGTGCGCGACGGCGCGCCCGGAAATGGGCCATTGGCCCGCGTCGTGCGCGTCGCGTCGACGAGCTGGAGCGTCCGGAGCCCGATCGTCCGGTGCGCCGCCCGTCCGATGCCGGCGCTGCTCTGGTGCGCGTCGCCGCACGCGCTCGCGAGCACCGCCAGGAGAGCCGCGATTGCCGCGACGCAACCGCGACGCCGACCCCGCCGTCGAAGATCGTGCGCTCGTCCGGTCATGGCGCGGGATTCCAGCGCATCGCGGCGGACGGCGCCAGGGCGGAACGCCGGGCGGCCGGGCAGAATCGGCTTCCCTCCCGCGGAAGAATCCGACCCGGTGGAACCTTCCTCCGGCTTCGATGTTCTATGAGCATGACCCCGAGGGATCGGGTCGGAAGAGGTGCGACCGGCCTCGACGCCATTCGAGCTTCGTGCGCGACGCGACGCGGTGCGGGGCGAAGGGCCCCGCGCATCGGGCGGCGCCGTCGAGCTGCGGCAGCGACGTGCCTCGCCGTCGTCATCGGAATGCTGCTTCCCTGGCCGGGCCTTGCGCGTGCTCAGTCGACCGGATCGCCCCCGCCCTCGTGGGAAGGCGATCGCCCGCCGCCTCCACCGGGTCCTCCGCCCGGATACGGTCCGCCGCCGGGGTACGGACCGCCTCCTCCGCCGCCTTGCTGTCCGCCGCCCCCGATCGTGGTGGCGCCGCCGCCGCCGCGCCCGCTGTCGACGGCCGCGAAGATCGCGTACGCGCCGTTCTACGGACTCGGCCTCGTCCTGCGGTACGGCCTCTACTATCTCTTCGTCGCGCCGTTCGAGGTCCTGGCGCGCTCGGCGAGCTATGGCCCGGAGGGAGGCGTCGAGCGACCGCCGCCGCCACCGCCGCCACCGCCGCCGAACGGGTGAGGGAAACGTGAAACCCACATCGCAGACGTCTCGTTGGGTGGTGGGCGCGATCGCGTTCTCGGCGGTTGCGCTCCTCTTTTCCGTCGACGCGTCGGCCGCGACGGGCTTTGGCGTCCGCACGATCGCGGGACACGGAGGCGGTGGCGGCTTCCATGGAGGGGGAGGC
>DASRFA010000043.1:0-269305 GCA_035651755.1 Binatia bacterium
AGCCGTGTTTGCGGGCAAGCGAGCGACTGTCGAACGAGCGGGACAATCAATCGCGCCCACATTGATTCATGAGACAATTCGGCGCGCTCGGCGACCCGCGAGCGAGACCCGGAGCGAGCGCCCGCACACACGGCTCCGGCGGCCCCAGGCAGAACGGCGAAACGTCACACGCGAGCCGCGACGTTGCGCGGCGGAGACGCGATATCTACCCCGCGCCCATGAGCCCGACGAAGCTCGCGCGCCTCCCGAAGATCGACCCGCTCCCGATCTCGAAGGACACGTCGATCGTCGACCTCGTCGATCGCTGCTTCCTGTCGTACAACGCCGGCCGCCTCCGCGAGGCATGCCAGCTCTTCGCGCGGAAGGTGCTCGAGCCCGACGTGACCGTCGGCGTGAGCCTGACCGGGGCGCTCACGCCGGCCGGCCTTGCGACGTCGGCTCTCGTCCCGCTGATCGAGGCCGGCTTCATCGACTGGATCGTGTCGACGGGCGCCAATCTCTACCACGACACGCACTTCGGCATCGGCCTCGACATGCACCAGGGCAGCCCGGGCGCGAGCGACGTCGAGCTCCGGAAGGAAGGCGTCGTCCGGATCTACGACATCCTGTTCGACTACGACGTGCTCCTCACGACCGACGCCTTCTACCGCGAGGTGATCCGCCAGCCCGAGTTCCAGCAGGAGATGGGGACGGCCGAGTTCCACTTCAAGGCGGGCGCGTACGTGGTCGAGCGCGAGAAGGCTCTCGGTCGCCGCAAGCGCTCCCTCATTGCGGCGGCGCACGAGCACGCGGTGCCGATCTTCACCTCGTCGCCGGGCGACTCGTCGATCGGCATGAACGTCGCCGCGACCGAGCTCGAGGGCAACCGCCTCCGCCTGAACCCGTCACGCGACGTCAACGAGACCGCGGCGCTCGTCTGGGACGCGAAGAAGGGCGGCGGAAAGAGCGCGGTCTTCATCCTGGGCGGGGGGTCGCCGAAGAACTTCGTCCTCCAGACCGAGCCGCAGATCCAGGAGGTGCTCGGCCTCGCCGAGAGCGGCCACGACTACTTCATCCAGATGACCGACGCGCGCCCGGACACCGGCGGGCTCTCGGGCGCGACGCCCGCCGAGGCCGTGAGCTGGGGAAAGATCAACCCGGACGCGCTCCCGGGCACCGTCGTCTGCTATCTCGATTCGACGGTCGGGCTCCCGGTCCTCGCTGCCTACGCGCTCGCGACGCGAGCACCGCGGAAGCCGCGAAGGCTGTACGAGCGTCGCGACGAGCTGGTCGACGCGTTGCGCCAGGCGTACCTCTCGCGATCCACGGGGGAGTGACGCTCGCCGGCTTGCAGTCCCGCAACGGCGCCGCGATCGCCGGCGCTACCGCCTCACCCCTCGCGAGCGCGTCGCGGGACGAGCCCGGGCCGGTGCGCCGGGCGCAGCGTGCTCCACGCCCCCCGCATCCGGCCATCCGGGACGGCGCGTCGGTGCTCGCTCGAACCCCGACCTGTGGAGAACTCGAGGACTTGCCGTGTTTCGGTCAGACGATCGAGCAAGGTTGCGGGATTGCAAGGTCGCTTCCATTGATTTTTCAAGCATTTTGATGGCACCGGCCTTGCTGAATCCCGCGTCGACCGGGCGGTCTACCGGAACCGAGATCCTGGCTCACGCACCCGAGCACGCCGACGCCTCCGCCCACCCTGATCACCGTACCCCGAAAACCTGACCCTACGATCGCCCGGTCATAACCTCTCTCGCGACGGCGCTCCTTCCGGAGCGCCGTTTTCGTTTGTGCCGACCGCGAGGGTGGGCGACGCCCGGCCCGTCCAGGGCGTCGGCTCGCGCGCAGTGGTACGCTGCAGACGTGGAGCCAGTCGCGGCCACCGCCTCTCCCGTCGTCGAGAACGACCGCGAGCGACCGATCGTCTTCTTCGACGGCGACTGCGGCTTCTGCCATCGCAGCGTGCGGTTCCTGGTCGACCGCGATCCCGCCGGTGCATTGCGGTTCGCGCGCCTGCAAGGCGAGCTCGCGCACCGGCTGCTCTCGCCAGCGGAGCGCGACGCAGGTCGCGACGGGTCGGTCGTGCTGCTCGAGCCCGGGATGCAGGTGAGCCTTCGATCCGAGGCGGTCCTGCGATCGCTCGGCCACCTTCCGTCGCCTTGGAGTTGGATCGGCAGCCTCGCGCGCGTACGCTTCCTCCGCCCGCTCCTCGATGTCGCCTACCGGCTGGTCGCGCGCCATCGGACGACGTGGCTCGGCGGGCCTGCCGCCTGCGAGCTGCCGGACGCCCGCGTCCGCGCGCGGCTCCTCGACTGAAGCGCCCAGCCGCCGTGTGTCGTCGCCGCGTCGTTTCGGGATTGCCGTCGTCGGGCGGCGATTGATATAGACGACGTCACCCATGCACCCGATCCTCCTCGACGCGTCACGCTACGGCATCGTCGTACCTGCGTCGGGCGGGATGCTGATGCTCGCGCTGCTCCTCGCCTTCTGGCTCGTGCCGCGCTCGGCGGAGGCGATCGCCGGCATCGACCGCCGAACCGCGCGCATCATCTTTCTGACCGTCGCACTCGCGACGCTCGTCGGCGGGCGCCTGCACTTCGTGCTGAACGCTCCGACGGTGTTCGTGGGTCGCTGGCACGCGGCGTTCATTCCGTGGTTCGGCGGCTACCACGTCGGCGGCGGGTTCCTCGCCGGCGTCATTGCGATGATCTGGTCGGCGCGGCGCTTCGGGGTGCCCTTCCTCCGGCTCGCCGATGGCATGCTGCCGCCCGCCGGCATCTGCGTCGCCGTCGGGCGGCTCGGATGCTTCTTGCAGGGCTGCTGCATCGGCGCGCCCTGCGACCACGCGTGGTGCCTCCCGTACCCGAAGGGCAGCGCGGCGTACCTGCTGCAGTCGGACCTCGGCATGATCCCGCCCGACGCGCCCCACTCGCTCGCGCTCCACCCGCTACAGCTCTACTTCGCAGGCGCCGCCCTGCTCGTGAGCGCGGCGATGTACGCGGTCGCGCGTCGACGCCGCTACGACGGCGAGACCGCGCTCGTCGGGTTCTTCCTCTTCTGGGCGAGCACGGCCGCCCTGGAGGGCCTGCGAGCTCCGTGGGCCGCGACGCCGCCCTGGGGTCCTCTCCGCCAGCTCCACTGGGTCGCGCTGTCGCTCGCCGCGGCGTTCTTCCTGGCGCTCGTCTGCGCCGAGGTGGCGCATCGCGTGCGGCGGCCCGCCGCGGCCGCCTCGTAGCGCCGCGCCTGCGGCCTCGCGGCTTGCTCCGTTCGCGGCTCAGGCCGCGCGCCGCATGTCGCCCCAGCGGCCCACGTGCGCGAGCGCAGCGTCGATCGCCGCTTGCGAAACCCCGTCTCTCCGGCAGGCAGCCGCGAAGTCGCTCGCAGCCGTCGGCTGGAGGCGTTGCTCGCCGGGGTCGACCGCGAGATCCACGGAGAGAAGGCCTTCGCGGCGGAGGATCACCTTGCGCCGGCCGACGACCGCCGCGGCGAGATTCTGCGCATACTGCGGAAGCAGGTCCTTGACGTGCGGATAGTGGTAGTGCTCCGCGAGCGCGACCGGCAACCGTGCGGGCGCGTCGCGATCGAGCAGCGTCCCGCCGAGGCCGAGCCCGAGGCCCACGGCGCGGAGCAGCGTAAAGAGGTCCCGCGTCGCGACCGTGTCCTCGACGACGCGCGGCGGACAGTCGGGGTGATGGATGAAGAGCGGCACGTGGAGGTGCGTCTGCCACACCGATCCGTCGTGGACGAAGAGCCCGTGGTCGCCGAACGCCTCGCCGTGGTCCGACACGAGGACGAGGAGCGTGTCGTCGAGCAGCCCCGAGGCGCGCGCGGCGTCGTAGAACTCGCCGAGCTTGCGATCGATCAGCTCGATCGCGCTGTGGTAGCGCCCCAGGAGGTAGCGCCGGCTTCGCTCGGGGAGCCGGAAGCCGGGCCGGAGATAGCCGTGGCCGCTCAGCTTGGCGAGCGCGCGCAGCACCGAGAGGTTCTCCCGGAGGGCCCCCCTCTCGCGGAGCGGCCGCGCGGGCGACGCCTCCGTCGGGCAGTAGGGCGCGTGGACGTCGAAGAGGTTCAGGAAGAGGAAGAAGGGCTTCCCGCAACGCCGGAGATCGCTCATCCGCTCGAGCGCGTAGGCGAGGGCCTCGCGATCCGCGGGAACGACCATGCGCGCGGCACGGCCGAGGAACTCGCGGCTGTCGCGCTGAAGCGCGGTGAAGAAGCCGGCCCGCCGCAGGTGCCGCCGGATCCCCGGCTTGGCGAGCGCCAGCATCAGGCCGATCGGCGCGGCCATGCCGCGCGTCTCCTTCACGACGCGCGTGTTGTGCTGGAACCCGCGCGTCGTGCCGGGGACGCTCCCGTCGAAGAGCGAGTTCCGGGTGACGACCTCGGTGTGGTACCCCGCGCGCCCGAGGATCTCCGCAATCGTCGGCGCGCTCGCGCGGTAGGCGAGCGACTGGAAGTGCGCCCCGTGCTCCGACGGCAGGAGCCCGGTGAACATGCTCATGTGCGTCGGCAGCGTCCAGCACTCGGACGCGTGGGCGCTTCGGAACGCCACCGACTCGCCGGCGAGGCGATCGAGAAATGGCGTGCGCGGACCGTCAGCGCCGCGGCCCAGCGAGACCGCGCGCAGCGAGTCCACGACGACGAAGGCGATGTTCATTGCGTCACGGATCGATCGGACGCGGTGGCGGCGGCGGGGAATCCGCCGCCGCCACCGCGGTCGTCACGACGATGCGATCGCGGATGCGCTCAGCCGGAGCAGCCGCACGCCGGCAGCGTCTGCGTACACGCCGGGTTTCCGCAGAAGGTGCTGCAGGTGCCGCTCGACACGCAGGACGTGCCCGTGCACGCGCCGTTGTTGCAGGCCGACGTGGCCGTGCAGGTGTTGGCATCCGTGCACGAGTTGCCGTTGGTCGTCTCGCTCGTGAACGGGTTGGTTCCCACGTGCGAGCACGCGCCGCTGTTGCAGATGTCGTACGTGCAGGCGTTGTTGTCGGTCGGGCACGAGTTGCCGTTCGTGCTGGTGCCGCCACCGTACGGCGTCGAGCTGTGCTGGCACGTCGACACGACGCCGTTGCAGTAGTCGTACGTGCAGACGTTGTTGTCGTCCGCACAGCTGCCGCCCGCGTTTCCGGGCGTACCTTCGTAGCTCGTCCCGGCGGGGCCGCAGACCTTGTTCCCGTTGCACTGCTCGCCGATCGTGCACGGATTCCCGTCGCTGCACAGGTGCCCGGCGTTGACCGCGAAGTGCTTGCAGTCGCCGCGCGAGTTGCACTCGTCGTCGGTGCAGTCGTTCCCATCGCTCGTGCACGAGGTGCCCTTGGGCTTGTCGCCCAGGACGCAGGCGCCGCTCGAGGGATTGCACGAATAGAACTCGCACACCCCGGGCGCAGGGCTCGCGTTCGAGCAGTCGACCGTCGTGTAGAGAACGCATTGGACGCTGGCATCGCACTTCTCGACCGTGCAGGCGTTCGCGTCGGTGTCGCAGGGCGAGTCCGGGGGCAGCGCGGGATGGCTCGGGCTGCAGGTCGGCGGGTTGGTCGTCGGGTCCGTGCAGGTGTCCTGCGTGCACGCGTTGCCGTCGCTGCACGGGTCGCTGGTGACGGTCGACGTGCAGGCCTTGGCGTCGCAGAGATAGGTCTTGCAGTCGGCGGGCGAGCCGTCGACGTTCCGCTGGCGGCAGGTCGAGCCGTTCGGCGCTGCGGTGCCGCCACCACAGTCTCCCGAGGCGTCGCACTTGCTGTTCACCGAGCAGTCGTTGTGGTCGTCGCAGGCCGTGTTGTCGGCTGCGAAGGTGCAGCTGTCGGTGCAGCAGTCGGTCGCGTCGCTACCGCCGTCGCACTGCTCGCCGCTCTCGAGCGTACCGTTCGGCGATCCGCCGACGCACGTGGCGCGCGCCAGCGCGGGGGTCAAGAGAAGGGCCGTCGCGAGCCCGATTGCCGCGAGACCATAGAGCCGTAGATCTCTCCGCATCGTCGATCCCTCCTTGTCCCTATCGGCACGGGAGCCGATAGGCCGGGGCTGTTCGAGCGCTGTAAGCTCACGCCCCGGGATGGTTGTCAAACGTAATTCTTCGCTAGCACCTCCTTCGTCGCCGGATCGCCCGCAACCGGCTCAGCTCGCCCGGCGGCGCCGGAGCACGTGGGCGACGACGGCGAGCGCAGCGAGCGCCGCCGCCGTCAGAACGAGACCGCTTCCCTTGCTTCCATCGCCGACGACGTGCAGCGCGCCGATCAGGCCGCCGCCGTCGCCGGCTTCGACGGGCGCATTGCGGACGTGCTGCGCGCGCGCGTCTTCCGAGAGGGCGCCGCCCGCCGGTTCGGCCGCCGACCCGCCCGTCATCACGGGCACGGCGAGCGAGAGCTTCTGGCCCGCCCCCGGCCCGTCCGCTCGCGCTGCCGTCGCGCCGCGCTCCTCCGGTGCGGCGCCGACGGGCGCGACTGCCGGCTCCGTCGCATCGCGGGAATCGTCGCCGCGCTCGATCCGTCGGATGGCGGCGCGCGCCAGCGCGACGCCATCGAGGTCCAGCACCCCCGCGAGCCGCTGCGCCGGGCTCGCGATCGGCCGGCGATCGTCGCGCAGCCCTGCGACGAGCACGTCCGCGGGGCGAAGGTCGACGAGCGCCGCGGCGCCACGCCCGGCGCTCGGCCGGTCGCTCCGCGCCAGATCGTGCAGGTCGTCGAGCGCGCGCTCGCGGTCGCCCGCGAGCCAGCGCGACCATGCCGCTCCGTAGCGGGCGTCGTCCGCGGTGGGCCCGTCCGGGTATTCGAGCGCGAGGTAGTCGAAGACCGCGGCCGCGCTCGCGTAGTCGCCGATCCAGTAGTGCGCGTAGGCGGCGCCGAGGCGAGCCAGCGGCCGGAGGACCGCGTCCGTCCCCGGTGCAACGGCCAGCTGCCCGAGCGGCTCCGCCGCGCCGGCGCCCGCGCCCTGGTACGCATCCGTGAGGCTCACGGCGAGGAGGGCGATGTCGGCGAGGCGGAAGACGGACGGTCGCTGCGCGTCCGCGGATGTGGGCGACGCCGTCTCCACGGCCAACGCGCCGGCGAAGAACGTGCGCGCGGTCGCCACGTCGCCCTCCGCGAGGAGCGCCCACCCGATCGCGATCTCCGCGATGCTACTCACCGGCCGGCCGGGATTCCGGTCGAGGAGGGTCGCGAACACGCCGATCGCGGAGAGGTTGTCGCCGCTCCGCATGTAGGCGTCGCCGACCGCGATGAGCGCGCCGTCCGGCAAGCCCTCGAGGCCCTTCCGGTCGAGCGCTCGCACCGCCCGGCGATTGGCCGCCGGGTTGTCGATGTACCGCCCGAGGAGCTGAGCGGTCTTGCCGTCGACGGGTGCGCCGGTCGCGCGCGCCGCGCCCCTCGCGACGCAGACGACGAGCACGGCGACGACGATCGGAAGAACGAAGCTCGGCGAAGAGCACCGGCGAGCGCGCGCGCGTGTGCTCGGCCGGCGGCGACTGTCTCCGGCAACGGCGGTCGCGGCACCCGCTCGCAGACGCACTCGGCTCTTCGTCATGATGAGGATTTTGCAGTGCCGCTCGCCAGTACACGACGATGTCGAACGAGAGCAACGCCAATCTCAACCCGTTAGCCGAATTCATATCGTACGCGCGGGACTCTGAGCGCCGCTGCTTCTCGATCCGTGGAAGCCGAGGCCGGCGTGCCTCGGACGACGCGCGTGACGCGCGCCACGGGCGATGCCATTTTGTCGGCGTTTCGATGATCGCTGAGGAGCAACGGCTGGACGCATCGGGAGCGGCGCAGACACGGCGGGCGCACGCCGGGCCGTCCTCGATTCCGGATGAAAAATCTGCACCCTACGCTGAGGTTCCGGAGGACGGGGTGCGCGGCTGGCGTCGCCTCCGGCGCTCCTTCCTCGGCCCGTGCGCCGTCGCTGCAGCCGCTCTCCACGTCGGCTCGGTGGTGCTCGCCGGAATGCTCACCCGCGACTACGATCCCGGCGCGCGAGCGATCAGCGAGCTCGGCATGATCGGCCAGCCGTCGCGTACCCTCGTGAGCTTCGGCGGCATGATGCTGCCGGGTGCGCTGATCGTGCTGACGGCGGCGCTCGCCTGGGGCCTTCCGGAGCTTTCGCGCGCGGCGCGCACCGGCCTCGCCGCGCTCGGCGCCGCGGGCGCCAGCCTGGTCGTCGCCGGCCTCGTGCCGTTTCCATCGCCGATTCATCTCGCGGCGGCGCTCGCCGCCGGCTCGGGCTGCGCAATGGCGCTCGCCGCCTTCTCGCCCTGGGCCGCGCGGCGGCTCGGCAGCTCCGCGTGGAAGACGTCCGGTCTCGCATGCGCGTGCCTCCTCGCGGTGGACGTGGTCGCCTGGGTGCTCGCCGAGGGGCTCGCCCGTCCACCGCACGGCGCGATGGGGCTCGAGCAGCGCGCGGCGTCCTTCGCCGGGTTCGCGTGGTGGGCGCTCTGCGCTCGCGCGCTCGGCCGCCGGCACCGCGCAGGCTAGGCGGCGTCGCGCAAGGGCGCTCAGCGTCCCGCGAAGAAGTCCGCGATCGCCCCCACGACGCGCTCTTGTTGAGATCGCTCGAGCTCCGGATAGATCGGGAGCGCGAGCACCTCGTCCGCGGCACGCTCCGACTCCGGCAGGTCGCCGCGGCGATAGCCGAGGAACTCGAAGCATTCCTGAAGGTGGAGCGGGATGGGGTAGTAGACCTCGCTCGCGATCCCTGTTCGTGCGAGGTGCGCGCGGAGCTCGTCGCGGCGCGGCGTGCGGATCACGTACTGATGGAAGATGTGCCGCGCCGCCGCCGGCACCTGCGGGAGCGCGACGATTGCATCGAGACCGGCGTCGCGGAGGAGCGCGGAGTAGGTCGCCGCGCGCTCGGCGCGCGCGTCCGACCAGCGATCGAGGTGGCGGAGCTTCACCTCGAGGATCGCACCCTGGACGCCGTCCATCCGGCTGTTGATCCCGACCTCGACGTGCACGTAGCGCTCCTCCGATCCGTGCACCCGGAGCCTCCGGACGCGGGCGGCGACGCGGTCGTCGAGCGCCGTGACGAGCCCTGCATCGCCCGCCGCCCCGAGGTTCTTCGTGGGGTAGAAGCTGAAGGCAGCCAGGTCGCCGACGGCGCCCGCGCGCCGGCCGTCGCGCTCCGCGCCGATCGCCTGCGCCGAGTCCTCGACGATCGCGACGCGCGCCGAGCGCGCCACGTCGTCGAGCGCCGCGAAGTCCGCGCAGAGGCCGTAGAGGTGCACGGGCAGGATCGCGCGGGTCCGCGGCGTGACCGCCGCCCGCACGGCCGCGGGGTCGATCAGGAAGTCGCCGGGCGCGATGTCGGCGAAGACGGGCGTCGCGCCGAGGCGCGTGATCGACGACACCGTCGCGAAGAACGAGAACGGCGTCGTGATCACCTCGTCGCCCGGTCCCACGTCGAGCGCCATGAGGGCGAGCAGCAGGGCGTCGGAGCCGGACGCGACCCCGATCGCGTGCGGCACGCCGAGGTAGCGGGCGACCGCGCGCTCGAACGACTCGACGGCGGGCCCGAGCACCCAGTGCCCGCTCCGGAGGACCCCCAGCGCGGCGGCCTCGAGCTCGGGCGCGATCGCCGCGTACTGCGCGGCGAGGTCGACCAGTGGGATGCGCGCCGGCGACCCGGCGCTCACGGCGCGACGCGGTCGCGCAGGATCGCGGGAACCGTGCGGAGGAGGATCTCGAGGTCGAGCTTGAGCGACCAGCGGTCGATGTACTCGAGGTCGGCGCGGAGGCCGTCGAGGAACGACTGGCCGAGGCGGTTCGATACCTGCCAGAGCCCCGTGATCCCGGGCTGCATCGAGAAGCGCTTCCGCTGCCAGGGCTCGAAGCCGGTGATCTCGCTCGGCAGCATCGGGCGCGGCCCGATCAGGCTCATGTCGCCGCGCAGCACGTTCAGGAGCTGTGGGATCTCGTCGACGTCGAAGCGGCGGAGCCAGCGCCCCGCGCGCGTCACGCGCGGGTCGCGCCGGAGCTTGAAGATCGGGCCGTCGGCCTCGTTGAGGGGCGTCAAGATCGGCTGGAAGTGCTCCGAGCCCTCGAACATCGTCCGGAACTTGATCATCCGGAAGCGCCGCTTGTTGAGCCCGATCCGCTCCTGGAAGAAGAACACCGGCCCGGGCGAGTCGAGCATGATCGCGATCGCAGCGAGGAGCCAGAGCGGCGACGTGAGCACGATCAGGAGCGGCGCCGCGACGAGGTCGAGCGCACGCTTGAACGCCCTGCCCCACGCCGAGTGGCGCTGCGGATTGACGGAGAGCAGCTTCTGGTCGGCGACGAGCGAGAGGTGCGCGCGCTCGAGGCCCGCGCCGAGCGCGTCCACCGCGACGTGGAGCGCGACGCCCTCGCGGTCGCACGCCTCGATGAGGCGCTCGAGCTCCGAGGACGGCAGCCCGGGCGACGCGACGGCGACCTCGTCGATCGCCTCGTTGCGGAGGAAGTCGCTGATCGGCGAGAGCGGGACGGCACCCGGCGGGTCGGTGCCGGCGAGCGCGTGCCGGACCGCCATGGCGGGACGGGAAAGGAGCGCGACCGGCAGCTGCGCCACGATGGCGACCCCGAAGAGGGCCTCCTCGGCGAGCGCGTGCGACATGTCGGCGGCCGCTTCGCCGTCGCCGATCAGCAGCACGCGCGCAGCGCCCCGGCCGGAGACGCGGAGGCGCATCGCGACCCGCCGGAACGCGAGCCGGACCGCGACCAGGAGAAGCGCGGACGTCGCCCCGTAGAGGCCGACGAAGAGGCGGCTCACGTAGGAGAGCTTGAAGACGAAGAGGACGGTCGCGGCCAGAACCAGCGCTTGACCGACGGCGCGCAGGACGGCCCAGACCATGCCGCCGATCCGGAGCACGCGGGTCGACTCGTAGGCGCCGCGGCGCTCGAGGAAGAACAGCGTCCCGAGCGCGACCAGGAGCGCGGGCCCGAAGTACACCTCCGGGTCGTAGAGGCGCGTCAGGTCGCCGGGGAGCCAGTCGGTCTTCGCCTGGTAGGCGAGCGGGAACGCGAGCAGGAGGACGATGCCGTCCGCGAGCTGGGCGAGGTGGCGGAAGTGGGCCGCCGGTCCGGCGCGCGCGACCACCTCGCGCGCGCGCGGCCGCCGTACGGCCGCGCGTGGCCGGACGACCCGCGCTCCTCCGAGCGCCGGCGCTGCCGCGCTCCGCCCCGCGGGCGCTGCGCTCCCACCCCCTCGCGCGAGCACCGCCATGGCCTCGGTGGCGTTATCCCAGCGGCTGCGCGGGCGCAAGGCGGCCGCGCCGGGGAACCGCGGTCTTACGGGCGGATCAAGGCGAACAGCGGCTTCCCGAAGGCGTCGGCGAAGCAGGTCTCCGAGATCGGACGACGGGCGAGCTTTTGCGGGAAGCCGCGCGCCGGATAGCCGAGCGCGACCGTCGCTGCGGTCGCGATCCCGTCGGGAATCTCGAGCAGCTCCTTCACCTGCGGCTCGACCGCGCAGAGGAGCGTCGTGAGCGCCGTGCCGAGCCCCTCGGCGCGGGCCGCCAGGATGAGGTTCTGGACGCTCGGGTAGACCGACGCGCCGCCGACGAGGCTCAGGCGATCGAGGTGGCGGTCGGTCGCGAGGATGTCCGACAGCTGCGCGCACACCACCACGAGCACCGGGATCTCGTGCAGATGGCGGGCGAAGTGGTCGGCGCGCTCGAGCAGCTTCGGGCGGGGCGCGCCGGCATGCGAGGTCGCGCGCCCGACGTATTGCTCCCAGAGCGGGAGGTAGAGGTCGCGGAGGCGCCGGCGCTTGCCCGCGTCGCGCACGGCGATGAAGCGGACACCCTGCCGGTTGCCGCCGGTCGGGGCCCAGCGCGCCCCGTCGAAGACGCGCGCGAGGACGTCCTCGGGCACCGGATCCGGGCGATAGAACCGGCACGTGCCGGCGGTCTGGATCACCTCGCGGAACTCCATGGTCGTCGCTCCTTCCGTCACGCGCTCGGCGCGCGCGACTCGACGAGCCGGCGCGCGAGCCCTTCCCACGCGTCCGTCACCTTCTCCCAGTCGTAGAGCCTCTGCACCCGCTCCCGAGCAGCGCGCGCCCGCTCGTCGCAGAGCGAAGCCGACGGGCCCGCGATCTCGCGGAGCCGCGCGGCGAGGTCGGCGACGGAGTTCTCCTCGTAGTACCACCCGGCGTCGCCGAGGACCTCGCGGTGCTCCGGGATGTCGTTGGCGACGATCGGGAGGCCGGCGGCCATCGCCTCCAGCAGCGCGGGATGCGTGCCGCCGACGTCGGTCGCCTGGACGTACACCGCGGCGTGCGCGCGCAGCTCGTCGTAGCCGGCGCCGAAGACGTAGCCGGCGAAGCGGATGCGGGGCTCGCCGGCGGCGAGCTCGCGCAGCCGTGCCTTGTAGCGATCGGCGTAGGGCGCGTCGCCGACGACGACGAGGTCGAGCGGCGGCGCGGCGGCGCGGTACGCGGCGATCACGACGTCGGCGTTGTTCTCGGGCTCGAGCCGGCTCACGTAGAGGACGTAGCCGCGATCGCGCACACCGAGCCGATCGAGCGCATCGGTGCCGGTCGCGCGCGGGGGCTCCGCGCCGTACGCGATCTTCTCGACGCGCGGCGCCCCGCGCGCCTCGTAGACCCGGCGGATCACCTCGCAGTCGGCCACGGTCGCGTCCGCGAGCCGCGGGCCGACGCGCTCCGCGACCCGGTAGAACGACCGGCCGGCGACGCCCCATTTCCGGCGCGCGCTCTCGATGCCGTCGATCGCGAGCGCGACGCGCGCGCCGCTCGCGCGGAGGAGCGGCAGCGAGAGGAAGTTCGCGCTGTTGCAGACGAGCGCGAACTCGCAGCCGTCGCGGGCGGCCCGGCGCGCCGCCCGCAGCGTGTGCAGCACGGTCTCGAGGTGCTTCGAGCGCGGAGCCGGCAGGACGACGAGCCGGACACCGCGATGGCGCGTGCCGTCGAGGGTCGCCGGCACGTTGCCGGCGCGCCCGAATACCGTGACGTCGTGTCCGCGCGCCGCGAGGCGAGTGGAGAGCTGCTCGGCGAAGGTCTCGAATCCCCCGTACGACGCGGGAATCCCGCGCGTCCCGAGGATCGCGATGCGGAGGCCGCCGGACATCGCCCGACGGCGGTTACACCGCGATCGCAACCGGCGCCATCTGCGTCCGCGGCGAGGAACGCACGAGCGCCGGGCGCCCGCGCAGCCGCCGCGCGCCCGATTCAGCCGCCGCTGCCGTACGGGCGGGTCAGCACCTCGAGAAAGTGCCCGTCGGGATCCTCGAAGTAGAAGCCGCGGCCGCCGTCGCGATGGTTGATCTCGTTCGGACGGCTCTGCATCGGATCCGCCCAGTACGCGAGCCCGCGGTCCCGGACGCGCGCGAAGACGCCGTCGAACTCGCGCTCGCCGATGAGGAACGCGTAGTGCTGTGAGGCGATGTCGCCCTCGACGTCGTGGAAGTCGAGCGACACCCCGTTCGCCGTGGGGACGACGAGAAAGGGTCCGAACCGGGTCGGCGGAGGCAGCGCGAGGATCTCCGTCAGGAAGGCCGCGGACTTCTGCTTGTCGCGGCACCAGACGATCGTGTGGTTCAGCTGCACGCTCATGATGGTTTCCGTGCGGGCGGCCGGAGGGCAATTGCAGCGCCGCACGATCGCGACGCGCCCCCGGCCCATGTCCCCGTTCTAGGAGGACCGCAGGGCTGAAACAACGATGAGCCGGTCCGCCACCGCACGCCCGCCCGCGCCTTTGACCCTCGGAGCGCGCGGTCGCTACAGTCGCGCGATGGCGGCGCGCCGCGAGCTGTCGCTCGACGAGATCCGCGCGGGGCTGAAGCGCCTCAAGTACTTCACGACCCCGCGCGTCGAGACCGCGATCTTCCTCGCCGTCAACCTCGAGAAGCCGCTCCTCGCCGAGGGGCCCGCGGGCGCGGGCAAGACCGAGATCGCGAAGGTCCTCGCGGAGCTGCTCGAGACCGAGCTCGTGCGGCTCCAGTGCTACGAGGGCCTCGACGAGGCCCGCGCCCTCTACGAGTGGAACTACCAGAAGCAGCTCCTCCGCATTCAGAGCGACCAGGCGGAGAACCGCGCCTGGCGCGACGTCGAGGAGCACATCTTCTCGCGCGAGTACCTGCTCGAGCGCCCGCTCCTGCGCGCGATCGCAGCGCGCCGGCGCGTCGTGCTCCTGATCGACGAGGTCGACAAGGCGGACGAGGAGTTCGAGGCCTTCCTGCTCGAGGTCCTGAGCGACTTCCAGGTGAGCATCCCCGAGCTCGGGACCGTGCGCGCGGAGCACCGGCCGGTCGTGGTGCTGACGTCGAATCGGGCGCGCGAGCTGTCGGAGGCGCTGCGCCGGCGCTGCCTCCACGTCTACGTGGACTTCCCCGGCCCGGCGGTCGAGGCCGAGATCGTCGCGCGCAAGGTCGAAGGGCTCGACGCAGCGCTGGCGCAGCACGTCGCGCGCTTCGTGGCCGGCCTTCGGAAGCTGGAGCTCCGGAAGGCGCCGTCGATCGCCGAGACGCTCGACTTCGCGCGCGCCTTGGTCGCGATGGGGGCCCGCGAGCTCGACCCCGCGGTGGTGCGGTCGATGTCGGGCCTGCTCCTCAAGCACGAGGAGGACCTCCGCAAGGCGGAGGGCAAGGTTTCGGCGCTCGTGTCGGCCGCCCGGGGTTAGGGAGCGTCACCCCAGGAGCGGCGCGAGCCACTCGTTCGTCTGGCCAGATTGCGCGCATGTCGCATCCGCCTGCGCGCGGCTTGCAGCGCTGCGAGGTCGGGGCCGCGAAAAGCGCCGTAAGCACGCGGGGTCCGGTGGTGCGGCGCTTGCTGTGGCTGGCTCGCGCCGTGGTCCTCCTCCAGCCTCCCTTCAGCCGGCTCCGGGCCCTCGTCGTCACCAACATGGGGCTCCAGATCCTCGACGGGCACCTGACGCTGCGCGGCCTCTCGCGCGGGTTCACCGAAGGCAACCCGATCGTGAACCGCGCGATCGAGCTCGTCGGTCCCCTCGAGGGCGTCCTCGCGATGAAGCTCTTCGCGATCGGCGTCCTCTACCTGCTCTACCGGAACCGGCGGCGCCTGCCGCACGCCGGCGCCGCCCTGGTGTCGCTGGCGATCGCGTACGTCGCGTTCGCGATCGTGCCGTGGGCCATGCTCCTCGCGACGACGTCCGGCTGAGAAGCGAGCGCAGCGACCCCGCCGGGCCGCAGGGAGTGGGGACCCGTTCGGCTTTGCCGAACGGGGCGAGGGGAGCGTTTCCGTCGTTGAATAGACCCACGGTCGTGGTGGCGAGCGGCGCGCTCGTCCCTTTTCGTCGGCCGGCGGGCGCGATAGCAGTCGCCGCTGGCGCCATGGTCTCGATCGATCGGGAGCGTTCCGAGCGCGACGGCGCGCGCGCGCCGGGGTCGCGGTCCGCCGGTCGCACGGCGACCGGCCGGCTCGCGCTCACGGGCATCGCGGCGGCCGCGGCGGTCGCTTCCCTGAGCTTCCTCGCGGGCGCGAGCCACGTCGACGGGCTCCAGCTCGCGGCGCGCTACACCGCGCGCCTCTCCTTCACGCTGTTCCTCGCCCCCTACCTCGCGTCTCCGCTCCTCCGGCTCGTGCCGGCCGCGGGGACACGCTGGATGGTGCGGGAGCGCCGCGGCCTCGGGCTCGCGTTCGCGGGCGCGCACGCCGTCCACCTCGCGGCGTTCGTCGGGTTCCTCGTCGCCGCAGGGCAGCGGCCCGAGCTGCCGACGGTCGTCGTCGGCGGGCTCGGCTACGTGCTGGTCGCGGTCATGGCGGCGACCTCGAACGACGCCGCGGTGCGGGCGCTCGGGCCGGCGCGCTGGCGTCGTCTCCATGCCGTCTGCCTCCACTACATCTGGTTCGTGTTCGCGATCACCTACGCGCTCCGGGTCGCCGCGCGGCACGAGGGCGAATCCGCCGGCGCGACACCGGTCGCGCTCCACGCGCTCTTCCTGATGATCGCGTTCGTCGCTCTCGCCGTCCGGCTCGCCGCGCGGCGCCGGGGCTTGTCGAACGAGGGGATCGCTCCCCTCGCCCCGTCGGGCAAAGCCCGCCGGGGCCCCACTCCCCGCGGGCTTGCTTCGCTCGCGTTTTGGGTCGGGCTCCTGGCTTAGCGGACGCGCGACGTCAGCCGAGCATCGCTTCGGCGGCTTCGACCATCGCCGCCTCGAGGTCGTCGGCGGATTTGGCTTGACGGAGGTTGCTCACGAGGGCGTCCGTGCCCGCGCGTGCGTACTCGTCGCGATCGCGCTGGATCTTGGCGGCAGTCCCGTAGAGCGGCTTGTCCCCCGCCACGTCGCGATCGCGCACGAGGATCCCCTTCCGGACGCTGACGACGAAATCGCGACGCTCGCGGCCGGCCGCGGCGAGGCGCTCACGGAGGACGGCGACGTGCCGCGCGAGCTCGTCGGGTGCGAGATCGATCAGGTGCCACCCGTCGCCGAGCGCGAGCGCGCGCGCGAGCGCCGCGTCGGAGTTGCCGCCGACCCAAACCGGCGGCCACGGCCGCTGCGCCGGCTTCGGCTCGGCGCGCACGGCGGGGAGGTGGTAGTGGTGGCCGTCGAAAGACGCGACGTCGTCGCGCCAGAGGCGCCGGCACACCTCGAGGTACTCGTCGGTCACGCGGCCGCGGTGGCGGGCGTCCTGCCCGAGCGCCGCGAACTCCTCGCGCAGCCAGCCGACTCCGACGCCGAAGATCACGCGACCGCCCGAGAGCGCATCGAGCGTCGCCACGATCTTCGCGGTCACGACCGGGTTGCGATAGGGCATGACGTAGACGCTCACCCCGAGCCGGATGCGCTGCGTCGCCGCCGCGAGGAACGCGAGCGTCGTGAGCGGCTCGAAGAAGCGCTCGATCACGCCCATGTCGCCGGGCTTCGCGTCGGGCCGCCGGTCGTAGGGATAGATGCTCTGGACCCCGACGGGCGCGACGAGGTGATCCGCGACCCAGATCGAGTCGATGCCGAGCGCCTCGGCGCGGCGCGCCAGGCGGACGAGGGTGTCCGCATTCGCGAGCGGGCCGTAGTTCGGGATCGCGACGCCGAAGTGCAGGCGCTCCATGGCGCGCGAGCCTACTGCGGGCCGTGGCGGTTGTCATGGCTTCGATGCGCCTTTGCGCAGGCGGCGCGCGAGCAAGCTCGCTGCGCTGGCGCGCGTGAGGGGCGGTTTCCGTCGTGACTGCCGGGTGCCGGTCGTGGCATGATCGTCCTGCTCGTGCCGGCGACCCCCTCCTCGTTTGCGGGGAGCCCCACCTTCCCCGTCCTTCCTGCTCTCGGGCGCGATCCCGCTCCGGCTGGCGGCTGGCTGGACGCCGCGTTCGGCTGGGTCGCGGGCTCGGTCGATGCCGCCGTGCTGGCGGCGATGCAGGTCATCGTCGATCGGATCGTCGCGCCCGCTCCGGAGGACGTCGCGCGGATCCGCCGCTCGGCGGCCGCGTTCCTCGAGCCCGAGGTGCAGCGCGCGCCCGAGGCGTTCCTCGACGCCGTCCGGCGCGACGGCGCGCTCCGGTCGCGCGAGACCTATCGCGGCCCGATCGCCGACGGCATCCGGATGGATCGGCAGATCGACTGGGACGCTTCCGATCCGATGCACGTCGAGCAGTGGCTGCACGGCGACGGCGGCGCACGCGCGACGGTCGTCGCCGTCCACGGCTTCGGGATGGGCTCGACGCGGCGCGACGCCTACGCGCTGTTCGCGCACCGCTGGTTCCGTGAAGGGCTCGACGTCGCGCTGTACACGCTCCCCCTCCACGGCACGCGCACGCCGAGCGACGCGCGCTTCTCGGGCGAGCGCTTCGCCGTGCCCGACATCGCCGCGATGAACCGCGTCCTCCGCCAAGCGCTGCACGAGCTCGCGGCGCTGGTCACGATGCTGCGCGCCGAGACCGGGGCGCCGGTCGGCGTCATCGGGCTCAGCATGGGCGCGCTGCTCGCGTCGCTGCTCGCCAGCCGCGACCCCGAGCTGGACTTCGTCGTGCCGATCGCGCCGCCGGTCTGCCTCGGCGACATCGCGTGGCGGTTCTTCGAGCGGAGCCGCCGCCGGCCCGAGATCGCGTCCGCCGCGCTCGATCGCGACGAGCTGCGCGCGTCGTTCCGCGTGCACTCGCCCCTCGCCTACCAGCTCCGCGTGCCGCGCGACCGCGTCCTCCTCGTCGCCGGCCGCGGCGACCGCATCGTCCCGCCCGAGCACGCGCACGCGCTCTGGCGCCACTGGGGCGAGCCCGACATGTTCTGGTTCAGCGGAAGCCATCTCGCTCCGGTCGGGCGACGCAGCGCGGAAGACGCGATCGCGCGGCATCTCCGGCGCTGCGGCATCTCATGAGGCCTCTTCTCCGGGGAGGCGCGGCCGGGCTCCGAGCCTTGCGCCCCAGGGGAAAACGCGAAATGGCTTTCGCCCGGAACACCCCATGCCGCGACGGTCTCACGCGAAGCTCCGCACCGCGCTGATCGCGCTCCTGATCGTCGCCGCGTTGCCGCCGATCGCGGCGATCGTCCACGGCGCGTGGGTCAGCCGGCGCGAATCGCTCGACGACGCCGCGCACGAGATGCTCGAGAAGGCCAGCGAGGCCGCGGAGCGCCTCGGCGAGGTCATCGACGAGGCGGGCCGCGTGCTTCGCCGCCTCGCCGGCTCGCCGGCGGTCCGAGCCGGCGAAGCCGCCGCGTGCGAGCAGCTCGCCCGCATGGCGCGCGACGACCATCCGAGCCTCCGGAACATCGGCGTCGTGCGCGGCGACGGCACGGTGCTCTGCAGCGCGGAGCCGCCCGCCGCCGGCTCGCCGGGGGCGAGCCGGCACGTGCTCGAGGACGCGCTCGCGAGCCCCGGTCTCCTCCTCCGCGAGTTCCCGCCCGGGACGATCGCGGCGCAGCCGGTCCTCGCCGCGACCTTCCCGGTGCGCGACAGCGGGGACCGCGCGATCGGCGTCGCCTTTGCGACCGTAGATTTCCGCGAGCTCGCGAACCTCGAGATCGGGACGCACCTCCCGCCCGGCTCGACCGTGACGCTCCTCGACTCGCACGGCGAGGTCGTGATCCGCGAGCCCGACCACGACGCTTGGGTGGGCAAATCCATCGCGACGAACGATCTGTGGAGCGCGCTCCAGAAGGGCGACGCGGCGACCAGCGACAACCTTTCGGATCTCGACGGCCAGTCCCGTCTCCTCGGCTACGCGCGGATCCACACCGGTGCCGGCCAGCCGGACGCGTTCCTCGTGGTCGGCGTGAATCCCGAGTCCGTGACGCAGCGGCCGATCGCGCGCTTCCGCATCCAGATCGCGATCCTCGCGGCCGTGCTGCTGATCCTCGTCGGGATCACGTGGTTCGCGGCGGACGCATTCCTCCTCCGCCCGGTCCACGGCATCGAGAGCGCGGCGCGCGAGATCGCGGCGGGAAAGATGGACGCGCGCAGCGGCGGGCGCGGCTACGGCGCGCACGAGCTCGCCCGCCTCGGCGAGGCGTTCGACGACATGGCCGAGTCGCTCGAGCGGAGCCTCGGCGAAACCCTGCACACGATCGACGTCCTGCGCGCGAATCAGGTGCGGCTCACGGCGCTGTCGCGCGCGCTCATCGACGGGCAGGAGGCCGAGCGCTCGCAGATCGCGCGCGAGCTGCACGACGAGGTCGGCCAGGCGCTGACGGCGGTCACGATGGACCTCGACGCGCTCCGCCTCTCGGAGAACGATGCGGAGCGCCTCCGCCGCGTGCAGGGGGCGCTCGAGGTCGTGACGCGCGCGCTCGAGCAGGTCCGCGAGCTGTCGCTCGACCTCCACCCGTCGATCCTGGACGACCTCGGGCTCGCACCCGCCCTCAAGTGGCACCTCGCGCGCCAGGCGGAGCGCGCCGGCATCGAGACCGAGCTCCGGACGAGCGGCGTCGACGCTCGCCTCCCGCACCGGATCGAGACCGCGTGCTTCCGGATCGCGCAGGAGGCGATCACCAACGCGCTCCGGCACGCGCGCCCGCGCAAGATCACCGTGTCGATCGACAAGACCGCACGCGACGTCGAGCTGCGCGTCCGCGACGACGGCTTCGGCTTCGATGCCGCGCAGGCGCGGCTGCACGCGCGGCAGGGATCGAGCCTCGGCATCCTCGGCATGGAGGAGCGCGCCGAGCTGCTGGGCGGCACGGTCGACATCGAGTCGCGCCCCGGACACGGGAGCGAGGTGCGGGCGACCATCCCGCTGGCGGTGGAGGAGCACCGGGGAGAGGCGGCGTGACCGCGGCGCTGAGGGTCCGTGTCGTCATCGCCGACGATCACACGCTCGTCCGCGCCGGCTTCCGCGGGCTGCTCGAGAAGCTGCCCGGCGTCGAGGTCGTGGGCGAGGCGGGCACGGCCGGCGAGGCGCTCGATTGCATCCGGAAGCTCACGCCCGACGTCGCGGTCATGGACATCAGCATGCCCGACGGCAGCGGGCTCCAGGCGGCGGCGCGCGCGCTCGCCGAGCTTCCGCAGCTCAAGGTGCTGATCCTCTCGATGTACCGCGAGGAGGAGTACGTGCTCGAGGCGCTGCGCGTCGGCGCGGCCGGCTACCTCCTGAAGGGCGCGGCGACCGCCGAACTCGGCCTCGCGTTCGACGCGATCGCGCGCGGCGAGCTCTACCTGAGCCCCGGCGTCTCGCGGCCCGTCGCCCGCTCGGCGCTCGCGGCCGCGGGGGCGAACGACCAGGTGTCGGCGCGCCTCACCCCGCGCCAAGTCGAGATCCTGCGCCTCATCGCCGAGGGCCGGTCCACCAAGGAGATCGCGTACGACTTGAAGCTGAGCGTCAAGACCGTGGAGACGCACCGCGCGCAGCTCATGATGCGACTCGGAATCCACGACGTCGCCAACCTCGTGCGGTACGCGATCCGGGTCGGCCTGGTCCGGGCGGACCCGTAACGGTCCGGGCGCCGGACGCCCGAGCGCGCGGCTCCCCGATCACCGCGCGCGGCACGGCACGCGACGTCGGGAATTGCCCGAGGTCCACCTCGGGATTTCCCCGATGCACGATCGCCATGGCCGTGACGATGGTCTTCCGCACGGAGAGCACGGTGCGGAGGATCCGAATACTCGTGGTGGCGAGCGACCCGACGGCCCGGGAGGCCGAGCTCGCGGCGCTGCGCGCGATGCCCGACGTCGAGCTCGTCGGCGCCGCAAGCGGAGCGAGCGATGCGCTCCGGAAGAGCTCGCGCCGCCGGCCGGACCTCGTGCTGATGGACCTCCTCATGCCGCGGCAGAGCGGCCTCCAGATCGGCGCGACGCTGAAGCGCCGGCCGGGCGCGCCGCGCGTCGTCCTGGTCAGCCTCGGCGGCGACGTGAGCTACGCGCGCGCCGCGAACGAGTTCGGCATCGACGCCGTGCTGCCGCGCGACGACCTCGCGGGCGCCCTCCCTTCCCTCCTCTCGCGGCTCTTTCCGAGCCGAACCGGCGACGTCGAGCCGCCGGCACCGGCACCGGCACCGGCACCGTCGCCGCGTGCGCCGCGTGCACGCGGCGGCTGCTGATCGTCGCGCGCACCGCGCGCATCAGCGCCGGATCACGCGCTCGGCCGCCGGCTCGCTCACCGCGCGACCTTCACGCCATGGCGCTTCCATCGCGACGCCGACTCGCCGACGAGCTCCATGAACGCGAGCGCCGCCGGCGGCAGGAGCGCGAAGCTCCGCGCCGCCCAGCCGACGGCGATCGGCGGCAGGCCGGCGATCGGCAGCGCGCGCACCCGGCCTTCCGCCTCGAAGTGCTTGGCGTGCACGATCGGCACGATCGAGTGCCCGAGCCCGAGCTCCACGAACACGCGCGCGGTGTCGTGGTCGTCGACGCGCAGGTTCGACTCGAGCCGAACGCGTTGACGCTCGAGGATGTCGCCGATGAGGCGGTGGCTCAGCGTCGACTCGGTGAGCGTGATGCAGCGAAGGCCGTCGAGGTCGGCGACGGAGATCCGCCGGCGCTTCGCCAGGGGATCCTCGCGCGCCACGAGCAGCACGAGCGGAAGCTCGAGCGCGAGACGCTGCTCGAAGCCTCGCACGGGCTCGCCGATGGTGACGAACGCGAGGTCGGCTCGCCGCTGCGCGAGGACGTCGTAGCAGTGGCCGGTCGAGTTCGCGGGCGTGAAGCGGATGGGGACGTCGGGAAAGCGCCGTCGCACCTCGCGCACCGCCTCGCTCATGAAGTGCCGCACCGTGGTGCCGCCGGTCGCGATCGCGAGTCGTCCGCCGCGACCGGCGCGAAGCCGCTCGATCTCCTGGAGCGCGAGCGCGAGGCCGCCGAGCCCCGCGCTCGACGCCTCGTACAGGACCCGGCCGGCCGCGGTCGGGGCGACGCCACGCGGCCCACGCTCGAGGAGCGGCACGCCAACCTCGCGCTCGATGCGCGCGACGTGCTGTGCGACCGCGGGCTGCGTGCAGCCCAGCGCGCGCGCGACGCTCGTCAGCGTGCGCGCCTCGCACACCGCCACGTACACGCGAAGGTCCTCGAGCGTCATGGGGAAGCACAACCTTTGGATTCGATAGCGTATCCTAGAATTGACTTGGGGTGAAGGCCAGCGCCAGAACCGGTGGCATGCGATCCGATCGCGCTCGCCGGCTCGCATCGGCGGCGCCGCTCCGGCGGCAGGTCTTCCGCGCCTACGACGGCCCGCCGAGCGACGAGGTCGCACGCTACTGCCCGCGCTGCGGCGGCGCGTGCGAGCCGACGATCCTGGCGGGCCGGCGGCGTCAATCGTGCGCCTATTGCGGCGCGCTGCAGTACAGGAATCCGCTTCCGGCCGTCGCGATCGCGATCCGCGACGGCGGCCGGGTGCTCCTCGGCAAGCGCCGCGACGCGGGCTCGCACGGCGGCTGGGCCTTGCCGGCGGGCTTCATCGAGTTCGACGAGGACTTCCTCACCGCCGCTCGTCGCGCGGCGCACGAGGAGACCGGTCTCGACGTCCATGTCACCGGAATCCTGAACGTCTCGACGAACTTCCTGAGCGAGCGCCTGCACGCCCTCGTGATCGCGGTCGCTGCGCTTCCGGTCGGAGGCGAGCTGCGCGAAAGCGACGAGCTCGCGGAGGTCGCGTGGTTCGCGCCCGGAGAGAACCTTCCCGCGCTCGCGTACGAAGCCGATCGCGCGCTTCTCGACGAGATCTGCGCCGGCACGGCGTCGTTCCTCCCGGTCGACGATCGCTACGCCGCGGGCCCGCGCTCTCGGCTCTGGAGCGGGTGACTCCGGTGAGCCGACGACGAGCCGACGGCGGGGAGCACGACGAGCGCGTCGACTACGAATCGCGCGCCGAGGCCTACGGGAGGACGCGTGGGCTCGCCGGCGAAGCGATCGCCCCCTGGCGCGACGCGCTCGCGCCGTACCTCGAGCCGGCACGCGACCGGCCGCTCGTCGACGTCGGCTCGGGCGGCGGGCACTTCTCGATCGCGCTCGCCGAATGGTTCGAGGCCGCCGTCGTCGGGGTCGAGCCTTCGTCGGCGATGCGCGCGGTCGCGCGGCGGGACAACGCGCATCCGCGCGTCGCGTACGTCGCGGGCCGCGCAGAGGCGCTCCCGCTCGCGGACGCGACGTGCGGCGCCGCCTGGCTGTCCACGGTCGTCCACCACGTCGACCTGCGAGCATGCGCGCGCGAGCTCGACCGCGTCCTTCGCCCGCGCGCACCGATCCTCGTCCGGAGCGCGTTTCCCGGTCGCCTCGGCGGCATCACGCTCTTTCGCTTCTTCCCCGCGGCGCGCCGCCGAGCGGAGCGCTTTCCCACGATCGAGGCCATCGCCGACGCTTTCTCGGCCTTCGGCAGGGGCGTCGCGCGCGTGACCGACGTCGCGCAAGTGTCGGCGCCGAGCCTGCGCGCGTTCTGCGACCGGGTGCGGGCCGGCCGACACGCGGACACGACGCTCGTGTCGCTGACCGACGAGGAGTTCGAGGCCGGCGTCGCGAGCGCCGAGCGCGCCGCCGCTGCAGAAGCGACGCCGGCTCCGGTCGTCGACCGGCTCACGCTGCTGGTCCTGGTGTGACGATGCGCGATCCGGGCACCGCGTACGAGGCGTCGGCGCAGCTCGCGCACCTCCGGCTCGCCATCGAGGTCGCGGGGATCGGCATCTCCGCCGATCGCCTCCCGCGATCCCGCCGCGTGACGGCGAACGGGGTGCGCGTCCACTTTCTCGACTGGGCAGGTCGCGGGACGCCGATCGTCTTCCTCCACGGCGGACTTCTGACCGCACATACATGGGACCTCGTGTGCGTCGCGCTGTCCTCGCGCCATCGCTGCCTCGCGCTCGACATGCGCGGTCACGGCGAGAGCGAGTGGTCGGCGCGAGCGGACTACCGCGTCGAGACCCTCGCGGCCGACGTCGCGGACTTCGTCCGGCGCGTCGTGCGAGGGCCGTTCGCCCTCGTCGGACACTCCCTCGGGGGGCTCGCGGCGATGGCGTACGCGTGGACCGCTCCCGCCGACCTGCGGGCGCTCGTGATCGTCGACGTCGGCGTCGACTACCGGCGGGGCGACGGCGTCGCGCGCATGCGCGAGTTCAGCCGTCGCTCGCTCGACGGCGAGACGATCGACGACCTCGTCCGGCGCGCACGCCGCTTCGCCCCGCGCCGCGACCCGCGGCTCCTCCGCCGGAGCCTGCTGCACAACCTTCGGTCGCGGCCGGACGGAGGGCTCGAGTGGAAGTACGACCCCGCGCTGCGCGCCCGCGCTGTCGAGGTCGTCGACGCGGGGATGAAGGCGCTTCGCCGGAACGCGGCGCGCATCGACTGTCCGACGCTCGTCGTGCACGGCGCCGAGAGCGACCTCGCGACGGCCGAGCAGACGCGCGACCTCGCGGCGCTCGTGTCCCGCGGGAGCTGGACGCAGATCCGCGGCACCGGCCACACGATCCAGGGAGAGAACCCGGGCGCGCTCGCCGCGGCGATGGACCGCTTTCTTTCCGGCACCCTCGCGGCCCCGGACGAGGGCCGCGAGCGCAGCCGAGAACGCGTGCGGCGGTCGGCTAGGCGCGCTGCAGGACGCTGATCGCGCAGACGCTCCCGCCGCCCATCATGTGGCAGAGGCCGGTCCGCGCCTTCGCGAGCTGGCGGGGGCCCGCCTCGCCGCGGAGCTGGAGCGTCGTCTCCCAGATCTGCGCGAGGCCGGTCGGCCCGCCGGGATGCCCGCGGGCGATCAAGCCGCCGTCGGTCGAGACCGGGACGCGGCCGCCGAGCTCGAAGTCGCCGCGCTCGATGCACGCCTCCGCCTCGCCGCGACCGCAGAGGCCGAGCAGCTCGTAGTACTCGAGCTCCTCGATCGCGAAGGCGTCGTGCACCTGCACGAGGTCGACGTCCTTCGGCCCGAGGCCCGCGCCCTCGTAGACCGCGGCCGAGGTGTCGACGGTCATGCGCGCCGGTCCGACGACCGGTCCCATGAAGAGGTGGCCGCGCTCGTAGCGCTCGCTCTGGAGGTCGGACGCGAGCACGCGGACGACGGGGCGGCCCGGGTTCAGCTTCTTCGCGAGGTCCGCGCGCCCGACGATCGCGCACGCGGCGCCGTCGCCGATCGGGCACGACATCATGGTCGTGAGCGGCCACGCGACCATGCGCGCGGCGAGGACCTTCTCGGCGCTCACCGGCTTGTCGGGCTGGCGCTGGCTCATCGGGTTCTTGCCGCCGTTGTTCCAGTTCTTGGCGGCGATCTTCGCGAGGTGCTCGACCTTCGTGCCGCGCTCGTGCATCCGGCGCGTCGCCCACATCGCGAAGAACCCGGCCGGCAGGATCGCGTCCTCGAGGTACGCCGGGTCCGTGTTCTGGCCCGACTCCTGGATCATGCTCGTCATCTTGTCGAAGCCGAGCACCATGACGACGTCGTAGCGGCCGCAGGAGACGGCGTGGCACGCCTCGTAGAAGCACGCCGAGCCCGTCGCGGACGCGTTGTCGAGGCGCTGCACCGGAAGCCCGGTCAGCCCGAACTCCTTCATCACGCGGACGCCGGTCATGACCGGCGCGAAGATCTGGCCGACGTAGGCCGCGTCGACGTCGCGGAACGAGACGCCGGCGTCCTTCATCGCGGCGAGCCCGGCGATGCGGCCCATCTCCGCGTTGCTCGAGTCGGGCCACATGCCGAAGCGGTGCATGCCGACGCCGAGCACGGCGACGTCGCGGAGCGTCGTGCGGTTGCTCATCGCGCACCTCCCGCCTCGGCCGGTCGGAAGCGCAGGATCACGACGTCGGTATCGCCGTCCTCGCGGATCGGCTCGAGCTCCGCGACGAGCGGCATCCCGACCCGGAAGTCCTCCTGCTTGCCGGCGAGCGGCGTCTGCACGCGCGGGCCCTCGGGCAGGTCGACCTGGCCGACGCCGTAGCCGACGTGCTCCATCTTCGTCGAGCCGAAGAGCGGGAAGTGCACGAAGGTGTAGCTGTAGAGCGTGCCGCTCGGGCCGATCTCCGCCTCGGCGGTATTCTCGGAGAGGCACTTCGCGCACACCGCGCGCTTCGGGAAGAAGTACTCGCCGCAGTCGTCGCAGCGCGTGCCGAGCAGCTTCGGCGCCTCGGCGGGATCCGCGGGCACCGTGAAGTAGCCCGACTTGACGGGTCGCCTCTTTCTCGCTGTGTCGCCCACGGGTGCTCCTTCGAAGCGTTGTGGTGCTGTCGCCCGCGGGCCCGCGGGCGGCGGTTCGGCGGGCACTGTGTAACGGACGATACAGGTCGCGCAAGGCGCGCCGCGCGTCATCGAACCGCGAGCTCGCGCATGCGGAGCGCCGCCGCGACGCGGCGTCCGAAGCGGGACGGGTCGAGCACGACCGGTCGCAGGTCGAGCCACCGGCCCAATGCCGCGAGCTCCTCGACGAGCGGCTCGAGGACCGCGGACTCGCCGCAATCTTCTTCGATGCCGACGCGCTTCACGAGAAGCGTGCGCTCGTCGCGGCTGGCACCGAGGTCGATGCGGGCGACCAGGCGGTCGCCGAGCAGCAAGAGAACGACGTAGTAGCCGAAGGTGCGGCGGGCGGGCGGCGTGTAGAGCTCGAGGCGGAAGTGGACGTCGAACAGTCGCTCGGTGCGCGACCGGTGCCAGACGAGGGAGTCGAACGGTGACAGGATCGCGCGGGCGCTCGCGTTGCGCGGGACGCGGGCTTCGCGGTGCAGGTAGTCGATCGACTTCGCGCCTTCGATGCGGACCGGTTGGAGCACTCCCTCGTCGACGAGCTCGCTCACGGCCGTCTGGGCCGAGGCGGCGTCGAGGCGGAAGTAGTCGGCGAGCTCGCGCGCGGTCGCGACGCCGAGGGCGCGTGCGGAGAGCTCGACGAGGGCGCGCTTGGCGTCCCGCTCGTCGGGCGTCGGCGCGGCGAACACCTCGGAGGGGAGGACGCGCTCGGGGACGTCGTACTCCCGCTCGAAGCTCGGTCGCCGGCGCGCGCACACGTCGCCCCGCCAGAAGAGCACCTCGAGCGCCCGCTTGCCGGCGCTCCAGCCCCACCACGCTCCGAGCCGATCGCCGGGCTCGAGAAGCTCGCGCGCGCTGAGCGGGCCGCGCTCGCGGACCTCGTCGAGCACGCGCTCCACGTAGCGCGCCTGCTCCTGCGCGAAGCGCCGCAGTCCGGGCCACATCGTCTTGGCCTCGCGCGCGCGGCGCATGCGCCACCGCAGCAGCGGCTGCAGGCGGCTCGGCATCAGCGACGCCTCGTGTCCCCAGTACTCGAAGACCTCGCGATCGCGCGCCATCGCCGATGCCAGATCGCGCGCATGCGCGCCGAGCCGTGCGTGCAGCGCGATCTCGTGTGCGCGCGCGAAGACGTTCACCGAGTCCATCTGCACCGCGTGCACGCGATCGAACAGCCGGCGCAGGTGGCGCCGATCGACGCGGCCGGCCGGGCGCGGCTCGAGCAATCCCTGCGCCGCGATCGCGATGCGCCGCGCCTGCTCGCGCGAGAGCGTTTCCCGGGCCTCGGGTACGGCGATCGCGCGCGCGACCGCCGGGAACACCGGTCGCGCTCCCGAGCCGCGCGGCCTCACGCGAGGCGCTCGCGCCGCCGTGCCAGCCAGTACGCCGCCCCGAACGCGGCGAGGAGCGTGACGCCGAGCGCGGCGCCGAACGGCCAGTCGCGCGCGCTTCCCTTGAACTGGTTCTCGATCACGTTGCCGATCATGTCGACGCGGCCGCCGCCGAGGACGTCGTTCACGGCGAAGAGGCCGAGCGCGGGCACGAAGACGAAGAGGAGGCCCGCCGCGATCCCGGGCGCCGTGAGCGGCAGCGCGATACGGCGGACCGCGGCCGCCGGCGTCGCGCCGAGGTCGAGCGCGGCCTCGAGGAGCGACGGGTCGAGCTTCTCGACGCTCGCGTAGATCGGCAGGATCATGAACGGGAGGAACGTGTAGACGAGCCCGACGACGACCGCCCCCGGCGTGTAGAGCATCTCGATCGGCTGCGCGATCGCGCCGAGCGCGAGAAGGGCGCCGTTCAGGAGGCCCTCGCTCTTCAGGATCGTGACCCAGGCGTACGTGCGGATGAGGAAGCTCGTCCAGAACGGGATCGTGACGAGGAGGAGGAGCGCGTCGCGCCTCTCCGGCCGCGCGCGCGCGACGCACCACGCGACCGGGTAGCCGATGGCGACGCAGATCGCGGTCGTGACGCCGGCGTAGACGACGGAGCGGACCGCGATGCGGAGGATCGTCGGGTCGAGCACGCGCGCGTAGCTCGCGAGCGTCCAGTCGAAGACGACGCCGCCGAGCTCGCCGCGGCGCCCGAGGCTGTATCCGACCAGGATCGCCGTCGGCGCGACGACGAACGCCGCGAGCCACACGAGGAGCGGCGCCAGCATGACCCATCCTGCGACGCCGGGCGCGCGCTCCGGAGCTCTCGACCTCCGGTCCGCCAGCGCCTCTTCCGGCGCGAGCGATTCGTCGATCACGTGATCGGGTGGAGCACGGCCGCGCGCCGCCGCGCCCGGACGCAACGCGCCTTCGGGCTCTGCATCAGCTCGCCGCCTTCAGATCCGTGACCAGGCGATCGATCGCGACGGCCTGCTCGCCGATGTCGCGGAAGGTCTCGAGCTTGGTCGCGCCCGCGGGGTAGCTGGCCGGGTTCGCGAGCTCCTTCTCGGAGAGGAGCTTCCGCGCCGCGAGGTTCGGGTTCGTGTAGGGGAATTCCTCGGAGATCTTCCGGCTCGCGTCCGGTCGGAGTACGTAGTTCATGAACGCGAACGCGCCGTCGGGATTCGGCGCGTCGGCGGGCACCGCGAGCGAGTCGACGAAGCGGTGCGCGCCTTCTGACGGGAGCACGTAGCCGAACTTCGGGTCCTGCGCGTGCAGGATCGCCGCCTCGCCCGACCACACGATGCCGAGGTCGACGTCGCCGTTCAGGAGCGCCGTCTTCGGGCTGTCCGAGTCGAAGACCTTCACGAGCGGGAGCCAGCGCGCGAGGATCGGACGCACGCGCTCGAGCGTCTTCGGCGTCACGTCGTTCGGCGAGAGGCCTTCGGTCGCGAGCGCCCACGACACCATCTCACGCGGGTCGTCGACGACGACGATCCGGCCGCGGTGCTTCTCCTGGAACACGTCGGCGTAGCCGCGCACCGCTCCGGGCGGGACGCGCTCGGAGTTGAACGCGATCCCGACGGTGCCGCCCATCCACGGGACCGTGTAGCGCTGCTCGGGGTCGAAGGGCAGCTTCAGGAATGCCGGGTCGACGTTCCGGATGTTCGGGACCTTCGACCAGTCGATCGGCTTCAGCTTGCCGGCCTTGACGAGCGCCTCGACGGTGTACTCGGACGGCTGGATGACGTCGTAGCGGCTTGCGCCCGACACCAGCTTCGCGAGCATCTCCTCGTTCGAGGAGTACGTCTCGTGGTTGACGCGGATGCCGGTCTCCGCGGTGAAGCCGTCGACGACCGACTGCGGCACGTACTCCGACCACGCGAAGAGGTTGATCTCGCGCGCGGGGTCGCGCCGCGCGCACCCCGCGCTCGCCGCGAGGAAGAGGCACGGCAGGACGCCGATCACGGCGGACGCGACGGCGGGAAGCCGCTTCACGGGGTCCTCCGGCGGAGCATGCGGCTCGCGAGCGCGAGCGCGACGGTCGCGACCAGGAAGAGCGTCGAGATTGCGTTCAGCGTCGGGTCGAGCCCCTTTCGCACGCGCCCGTAGATCTCGAGCGGCAGCGTGCGCGTCGCGGCGCTCGCGGTGAACCAAGTGACGATGAGCTCGTCGAGCGAGAGCGTGAACGCGAGCAGCGCGCCGGCGGCGATCGCGGGCGCGAGGAGAGGCAGCAGGACGCGCCGGAACGCGAGCCACGGCGTCGCCCCGAGGTCGAGCGCCGCCTCCTCCAGCGCCGGGTCGAGGCCCGCGAGCCGCGCCTCCACCGCGACCAGCACGAACGGGAACGAGAACGTCACGTGCGAGACGATGATCGTCACGAAGCCGAGGTCGAGCCGCACGGCGACGAAGAGCACGAGCAGGCTCACCCCGAGGATGACCTCGGGCGCGATCATGGGCAGGAGAACGAGCGTCCGGACGAGGCGAGATCCGCGATAGCGGTAGCGCGCGAGCAGACACGCGCCAGCCGTGCCCAGCGCGACGGAAATCGCGGTCGTCCAGAGCGCGACCCACACGCTGTTCTCGAGCGAGCGGACGAGCGGGCCGTCGCTCCAGAGCGCGGCGTACCAGCGCCAGGTGAAGCCTTCCCAGACGATGTTCAGCCGCGACGCGTTGAAGGAGTAGGCGACGAGCACGGCGATCGGCAGGTAGAGGAAGACGACAACGACCGCCGTCCACGCGGCGGCGAGACGGTCGATCGTCCTCATCGGCCGGGCTGCGCGCAGTGCCGCCGTCGCATCCGGGTGCGCTAGCACGGCGCCGCGCGCGCGCGAAGCGCCGGACCCGGCTCGCATCGCGCCGCCCCCGCGCGCGATCCGCGTGTCGAACGCCAACGTCACCACCGGCGTCGAATCGCCCGGCCGGTGACGCGTCCGCGACCGCGCTTGCCGGCGGTCGTGTCCGCGCGCTAGCCGATCGCACGTGCGCGCGAGTCGCGCGCACGTGCGGAGGACCCATGGTGGAGCTCGACGGCAAGGTCGCGGTCGTCACCGGGGCGGCGAGCGGGATCGGACGGTCGCTCGCTGCGCGGTTTGCGGATGTCGGGATGCGCGTCGTGCTGGCGGACGTCGAGCAGCCGGCGCTCGACGATGCCGCTCACGAAGCTGCGACGCGCGACGCGCGTGCGATTGCGGTCCGGACCGACGTGTCGTCCGCGGACGACGTCGAAGCTCTGGCGCGCCGGACGATCGACGCGTTCGGCGCCGTGCACGTCGTCTGCAACAACGCGGGCGTCGCGTGGAGCGGCGCGGTCTGGGAGGCGACGCTCGAGGATTGGACCTGGGTGCTCGGCGTCAACCTCTGGGGCGTCATCCACGGCGTGCGCTCGTTCGTGCCGCGCCTGCTGGCGCAAGGCGGCTTCGGTCACGTCGTGAACACGGCATCGATGTCGGGCCTCGTCTGCCTGCCCGACATGGGCGTCTACAACGCGAGCAAGCACGCCGTCGTCGCGATCTCCGAGACCCTCCACCACGACCTCCGCCAGCGCGGCTCCGCGATCGGAGTCTCCGTCCTCTGCCCCGGCTACGTCGACACCCGCATCATGGACTCCGCGCGCAACCGCCCGCCCGACCTCGCAGCAACACGACCTGACGCCCGCGAAGCCGCGCCGAACGCCGCCACCGACGAAGACCGCGAAGCCCGCCGCGCCGCCACCCGCGCCGCGCTACGCGCCGTCGGCCGCACACCCACCGAAGTCGCCGCCCGAGTTCTCGACGCCATCCAAACCGGCCGCTTCTACGTCCTCACCCACCCCGAGCGAAAAGACGGCGTCCGCACCCGCATGGAAGCCATCCTGGAAGAAACCGACCCCCGCTTCGTGCCGCTCGCCTAGTCGGTGGAACGTTTGGGCCGCGCGACGGTTTGCGGACGTCATCGCGTGCTGTCGGCCCAGGGGAGCCCGCCTGCGCCGACGCAGCCGGAGCCGTGCTTGCGGGCAAGCGAGCGACTGTCGAACGAGCGGGACAATCACCCGCCCCCACCTTGATCCATGAGACAAGTCGGGGCGCACTGCCTCCCCGCGAGCGAGACCCGGAGCGAGCGCCCGCACACACGGCTCCGGCGACCACAGGCACTCGGTCAACGGTCGCGCCCGCTGTTTCGCCGCGCATCGACGTGTGCTGTAGTCGCCGCAATGGAGCGGCTCAGCCTCGACGCCCTGCGACGGCTCGATGCAGCCCACCTGATTCACCCGTTCACCGACTCCGCCCAGCTCCACCGCGACGGCACGCGCATCATCCGCGCCGGCTCCGGCTGCACGGTGATCGACGAGACCGGACGCGAGCTGCTCGACGGCCTCGCGGGCCTCTGGTGCGTGAACGTCGGCTACGGCCGGCGCGAGATCGCGGACGCGGTCCAGCGCCAGATGCTCGAGCTCGCGTACTACCCGTCGTTCTTCGACACGACGACCGAGCCCGCGATCCTTCTCGCCGCGAAGCTCGCCGAGCTCGCGCCGCCCGGCCTCCGCCGCGTCTTCTTCGGAAACTCCGGCTCGGACGCGAACGAGACCGCGCTCAAGCTCGTGCGCGCGTACCAGAAGCTTCGCGGCACGCCCCGCAAGACGAAGATCGTGACGCGCTCGTTCGCATACCACGGCGTCACGCTCGCGACGTCGAGCATGACGGGGCTTCCGGCCTGCACCGATCCGTTCGACCTGCCGCTGCCCGGTTTCGTCCAGGTCCCCGGGCCATACGCCTACGGAGCGGGGCGCGAGTCGGAAGCCGAGGAGTACGCGGCGGCGTGCCTGCGCGAGACCGAGCGCATCTTCGAGCGCGAGGACCCGGCGACGATCGCGGCGATGTTCGTCGAGCCCGTGCAGGGCGCGGGCGGCGTGATCGTCCCGCCGCCCGGACACCTCTCCGCACTGCGCGACCTCTGCCGCCGGCACGACGTCCTCTTCGTCGCCGACGAGGTCATCACCGCGTTCGGACGCATGGGCGACTGGTTTGCGTCGAGCCTTTGGCGGCTCGCTCCCGACCTCATCGTCACCGCGAAGGGCCTCACGAGTGGCTACCTGCCGCTCGCCGCCACCATCGTGAGCGACGGCGTCGCCGACGTGCTCGCCGCCGGCGGCGTGCTGTCGCACGGGTACACCTACACCGCGCACCCGACGCCTTGCGCGGCCGCGCTCGCGAACCTCGCGATCCTCGAGCGCGAGCAGCTCCCGGCGCGCGTCCGCGACGACATCGGGCCGTACTTCCAGGCGGGGCTCCGCGAGCTGGCGCCGCACCGTGCGGTCGGAGAGGTGCGCGGCGTCGGCCTCATGGGCGCGCTCGACCTCGTGCCGCGCGAGGGTCGCTCCGCGCTCACGGCCACGACCCTGCTCGGTCTCCGCGCCGCTCGCCTCGTGCGCGAGCAGGGCGCGATCGTGCGGCCGATCCGGAACCTCATCGCGCTCGCGCCGCCGCTCATCATCGAGCGCTCCGAGATCGATCGCCTGCTCGCGGCGGTCGCGCGCGCCCTCGATCGCCTGTGGGATTGACGGCGGACGCACCGGCGCGCGACGCCGATCTCGCGGTCGCGCTCGCGGGCGTGACGAAGCGCTTCGGCGAGACCGTCGCGGTCGAGCGCGTGACGCTCGCCGTCCGCCGCGGCGAGCTGCTCTCGCTCCTCGGCCCTTCCGGTTGCGGCAAGACGACGCTGCTGCGGCTCGTCGCCGGATTCGAGCGGCCCGACGCCGGCGCGATCCGCCTCGACGGCGTCGACGTGACGAGCACGCCGGCGCATCGCCGGAACGTCCACACCGTCTTCCAGCAGTACGCGCTCTTCCCGCACCTGAGCGTGTTCGAGAACGTCGCCTTCGGCCCGCGCGCACACGGCGCGAGCGCGCGCGAGATCGATCGCCGCGTGCGCGAGATGCTCGCGGTCGTCCGCCTGTCGGATCTCGCCGACCGCCGGCCGCGCCAGCTCTCCGGCGGCCAGCAGCAGCGGGTCGCGCTCGCGCGGGCGCTCGTGAACCGACCGAGCGCGGTGCTGCTCGACGAGCCGCTGAGCGCGCTCGACCCCGAGCTCCGGCGCGACATGCAGCGCGAGCTGCAGCGCGTGCAGGCGGAGGTCGGCGTGACGTTCGTGCTCGTGACGCACGATCGCGAGGAGGCGCTCGCGCTGTCGCATCGCGTGGCGGTCATGAGCTCCGGGCGCGTCGAGCAGGTCGGTACGCCGGAGGACGTCTACGAGCGGCCGGCGAGCCCGTTCGTCGCCGGCTTCGTCGGCGCTGCGAACCTGCTGCCGGTCCACGTCGAGCACGCGGCCGGGCGCGCGGCGGTCGCCGTGCTCGCGAACGGCACGCGCGTCGCGGTCGCGTCGGCGGACGGGCCGCATGCGGAAGACCGCGGGACGCTCCTCGTTCGGCCGGAGCGCGTGGAGGTCGCCCGCATTCGGCCGCCCGGGAACGCGGCCGCCTTCCCGGTCACGGTGCGCGACGCGGTCTTCCACGGACCGATCGTCCGCTGCGACGTCGTCGACGCCGCCGCGACGGCGATCGTCGCGCACGTCGCGGCGGCGGCCGGGCGCGAGCTCGGCGCGGGAGCGTCCGCTTGGGCGTGGTGGGACGCGGACGCGGCGCGCCTCCTTCCGGCCGAGCCGCGCGGCGCCTCCACCGACGCCGGCGCACGGCGAGAGGCGGCGCCCGCGGGACCCGAGCGGTGCGGGCGCGCCTGACGCAGTTCGTCCAGCAACTCCGCGGGGAAGGGCTCCGCATCTCGATCGCGGAGACGCTCGACGCGATGGCCGCCGTCAAGCGCGCAGGCGTCGACCCGGTGGTGCTCCGCGAGTCGCTGGCGGCGACGCTCGTCAAGGACGAGCTCGACCGCGAGCGCTTCGACGCCGCGTTCGAAGCCTTCTTCGGCCCGCCGCCGCGCTCCTCCGAGAAGCGCGGACGGCGCGGGCCCGCGGCGGGCGACCCGAGCGCGGCGAGCGGCGGGCGAAGCGGAGGCAGCGGAGCGGGCGGAGGGGGCGCTCCGAAGCCGCCGCCCGAGGCAACGCCGGCCGTCCAACCGGTCCCGCCGTCGCGCCCCGGCCAGCCGAGCGCGCCGACACCGACGGATCGCCCCGCGCCGGCGACCGAACGCCGCGCGACCCCGAGCGCGCGTGCGGCGACCGACCGCGAGAAGAAGGACGTTGCGGGCCGTGCGGCGGCGGAGCGCGAAGCGCCGCGCCGGACCGGCGACGACTCCCGGGCCGCGAGCGAGCGCGCGCGCGCGGGCCGAGGGAGCGACCGCCGCGAGATTCTGCGGAAGCCGCTCACCGAGCTCACGCCCGGCGAGCTCGACGAGGCTGCCGAGCTCGCCCGCGAGCTCGGCCGTCGCTTCGCCGCGCGCGCTTCGCGCCGCGAGCGACGCCAGCGCACCGGCAGGATCGACGTGCGCCGCACGATCCGGAGCTCGCTCGGACGCGGCGGCGCGATGATCGTCCTCGAGCGGCGCGGGCGGCGCCCCGGGAAGCCGCGGCTCGTCGTCCTGTGCGACGTCTCGGGCTCGGTCGCGCGCGCGAGCGAGCTGCTGCTGTCGATCGTCGCGGCCGCCGAGACCGCATTCCAGCGCGTCACGCGCTTCGCGTACGTCGACCGGCTCGTGCCGATCGCGTTCGAGGGCGGGCACGTGCTGCCCGAGGGCGAGCTCGACCTGTGGGCGCGCTCCGACTTCGGCGCGGTCCTGCGCGAGCTCGAGGAGCGCTTCGCCGAGCGCCTCGACCGCTCGACGGTCGTGCTCGTGCTCGGCGACGCGCGCAACAACCGCCGGCCGCCGCGCGCCGACGTGCTGAGGCGGCTCGCGCGTCGCGCGCGCGCCGTCGTCTTCGCGGTGCCCGAGCCGCGCGCGCGCTGGAACACCGGCGACAGCGCGCTCGCGGCGTATGCGACGGCGTGCGACCTCGTCGTCGAAGCGACGACGCTCGAAGGCCTTCTGCGCGCGGTGCGCGACGTCGCGCGCCGCTGAGCGCGCACGCCATGGCGGGCGCCCGCCGCCTCCGCTAGAGATCGCCCCGGTGGAAGCGCGCGGCCGCGACGGCGGGCGAGCGGGGACGCGCATCCTCGCGGAGGGCGAGCTCGCCGACGGCGAGTCGCGGAAATTCCGCCTCCAGTGCGACGGCCGCGAGCTCGAATGCTTCGTCGTCCGCTGGCGCGGCGAGCTGCACGCGTACGTGAACGAGTGCCGCCACGTCGCGATGAGCCTCGACTGGGTCGAGAACCAGTTCTTCACCGAGGACGCGGAGCTGCTCCTCTGCCCGACGCACGGCGCGCTCTACGCCCCCGACACGGGCGAGTGCGTGGCCGGTCCGCCGTGCGGCAAATCGCTCTTCCGGGTGCCGCTGGTGCAGCAGGGCGGCGACGTCGTCGCCCTCTGTCCCGATCTGCCGCGCTAGCACCGCGCGGAAGGCACAGGCGTTCGTACGACGTCGCACGCGGTCGCGCTCGGGAGCCGTGGCTGATTCCACGCCTCACGGGGTCGAACGGGCGCAAGCTTCGCCGTCGGGAACCTCGGGGCCCGGTGGGCGCCGGACGAGGCCCCGGTAGGCGTCGAGGGCGGTCACCTCACCGCGCACGACGCGGTCGATCTCGCGCGTGATCGGCATGTCGATGTCGTGCCGTCTCCCGAGCTCCAGGGCCAGCGCGCAGGTGTGAACCCCTTCGGGCACCATGCGCATCCCGCCGACGATCTCGTCGAGCTTGCGGCCCTTTCCGAGCTGCTCGCCGACGGTGCGGTTTCGGCTGAGCGGGCTCGTGCAGGTGGCGAGGAGGTCCCCGAGGCCGGCAAGCCCGGCGAAGGTCGCCGCCTCGCCGCCCATGGCGACCCCGAGTCGGGTGAGCTCGGCGAGGCCGCGCGTGATCACGAGGGCACGCGTGTTGTCGCCGACCCCCACGCCGTCGGCCATTCCGGCCGCGATCGCGATCACGTTCTTGAGCGCGCCGGCCAGCTCCACGCCAACCACGTCGCGCGTCGTGTACACGCGATAGAGGCCGCTGTTGAAGAGGTCCTGCAGCCTCTTTGCGACGGGCTCGTCGGGGCATGCCACGACCGCGCCGGCGGCATACCCGGCCATGACCTCGCGGGCCAGGTTCGGCCCGGACAGCACGGCTCGCGGGTTGTCGGGTAACAGCTGAGCGATGACCTCGGTCATCCGAAGGAGCGACCCCGGCTCGAGGCCCTTCGTGACGCTCACGATCGGGAGCGACGGTCGGACGAACGGGGCCGCCTGCTCGAGGACCGCCCGCAGATAGGGCGATGGCACGGCCGTGACGATGACCTCCGCCGACCCGGCCGCGTCCTCCAACGACCGCGTCGCTCGAAGCGTCGCCGGAAGCTCGAAGCCCTTCAGGTAGAGGCTGTTCGAACGTCGCGCATTGATCTCCGCCACGACGTCGTCCTCGAGCCCCCAGATCGTGGTCGGGCCGCGCCGCGCACACCTCGACGCGAGCGTCGTTCCCCAGGAGCCGGCACCGATCACCGTGACCGCCGGCCTCATGGACGCGACCCTTGCTTCGGCGCGGACAGGAACGACTCGGGATGCGATGGCGATGAGCCCGGCGCGATGCGGGACGTCGCATCGGCGCCGGAAATCCCGAAGGCGTGGCCGGCAAAGGAGCCGAGATCGCGTCGATCGGCAACCCCGCCGTCTTCCGGGCGGAGAGCCTCGATCAATGCTTGACGGACGTGCTCCTTGAGCTGGTGGCGGTCTTCCAACGTGAGGTCAGCGGTGGGGATGGGGTCGAGGATCTCCACGACCACGCGGCCTCCGGGAATGGTGAGGTATCCGTGTGCCGGCATCACCAGCGCCGCGTTGTGGATCGCGACCGGCACGACCGGGACCTGCTCCTGGATGGCGAATACGAAAGCGCCCGACTTCCATGGAAGCATCGTCCCGGGTGGGGCGCGGGTACCCTCGGGAAAGATCACCACCGAGACGCGCCTTCCGAGGTTTGCGGCCGCCTCGTCGAGCGTGCGCTTGGCGAGCTCGGGATTCTCCCGGTCGATCGGAATCATCCCGAGGGCGCGCATTGCCGCTCCGAGCACCGGCTCGTCGAACAGCTCGCGCTTGGCCGCGTACCGCGCCGTCGGGAGCGCCTCCATGAGAGCAGTGATGTCGGCGTGGCTGCGGTGATCGGGAGTGAAGACGTAGGCTTGTCCCGGGTGCAGCTTGTCGAGGCCGAGCACTTCGACGCGGATGCCGACGAGCCGGTTCGTGAGGCGCGCCGACGCCGAGAAGAGCCGCTGCCCGTAGCCGCGATTCGGAAAGACCTTCTCCAGCCAGACGATCAGCGAGCTCGCGGTGAAGATGTGGGCCCGCCAGATGAGTCGGTTGAGCGAGGCACGCCACCCCGGGTAGCGGCGCTCACCGGCCGAGTCCGGATCGGACCCGACGGCGAAGGGCTTCTTCATGGAGACCTCCTCGCGACGTCGTTTCCCCCGGCGGCGCACGCCATGACGTCGGGCTTCGCCGCAGCCCATCGAACTCTGGCCTTGATGATCGTCTCGATCGTCCCACGGATCGGCCGGCCGGGCGTCGACCGTCCACCGGACACGCTTCCCTCCGTGCGAGATGCTCTCAGCAAGCGGCATACCCGCCCGGCTGGCACGCAGAGCGACGCCGGGCAGAGCGGCGCCGGGCCGCCGGCGTCGAAGCTCCCCGCGGCCGCGCTTTGCGACCGTGGGAAGGCAGATCGCTCGACATTATCGAGATTGGGAGTGGTCCGAGGACCACCCTCAGCTCATTCCCGGACCGCGATGGCGGGGCGCGCGCGGGCGGGCGATCGCGAGACGACGGAAGGGTGAGGCCGCGCCGGGAAGCGCGCCGCCCTCAGACGCGAGCGAAGCGAGCCCGCGGGGAGTGGGGCCCCGGCGGGCTTTGCCCGACGGGGCGAGGGGAGCGATCCCCTCGTGCGACAACTTGGGGCCCCGGCGGGCTTTGCCCGACGGGGCGAGGGGAGCGATCCCCTCGTTGAGATGGTCTCACTCCGGCTCGTCGCCGAAGTGCGCCCGGATGATCCTCTGCTTCAGGTAGTCGAGGGTCCCCAGATCCTCGACGATGTCGCCGCCCGTATCGTAGAAGAAGATCTCGCCGTTCTTGTTGCGCCCGACCGCGACGAGCCACTCGAGATCGTCCCGGTCCTCGAGCAGATAGTTGATCGTCTGGGCCACGCCGCGGCCCGGGATGATCGTGATCTTCGGTTTGACCGAGGTCTTCTCTTGCTTGGCCATGGATCGGATCGCTCCTCCGCCGCGTCCGGCTTCGCCCGGCGCACGGCGCGGACCGACCTGCCCCCTCGCAGGCCCGCCGATTTGCCATACGATAGGGACCGAGAACTCTCTAAGTCAACCTGAAGTCGCCGCGCGCGCGCTTCCGCGGCACGCGTGCCGCGCAGCCGCCGTGCGCCGGCGCAAGAAACGCGTGGATCACGACGTGCCGGGGCGCCAGGCGCCCTTCGGCAACGGCTCGAGGCTCGGCCCTTTCACCATCACCTTCAGCGCCCGGCCTGCGAGCGAGTCGTCGCGCACGAGCGTGAGGACGCCTTCGGCGACGTCGTCGGGCGAGAGGAGCGGCATGTCGGGCGGAATGAACGCCGAAAACGCGGCGTTCGCGGCGCCTCCCGGCCCGCGCACCATCCCCGTGTCGGTCGCCCCCGGGCAGACGCAGTTCACGCGGATGCGATCGCTCTCGGCGAGCGGCGCGAGGGACAGCGTCAGCATCACGACGCCGCCCTTGGTGGCGGCGTAGACCGCGTCCGGCGGGTAGCCCGAGAGCCCGGCGAGCGACGCGGTGTTGACGATCGCTCCGCCGCCCCGCCGGCGCATCGCCGAGATCCCGATCTGCGTGCCGATGATGACCGCGCGCAGGTTCACGTCGAGCATGCGCGTCCAGACGGCGATCGGCGCGTCGGGGTAGAGCGGCGGCGGAGCGAGGACGCCGGCGTTGTTGTGGAGGATGTCGAGCCCGCCGTGGCGCCGCTCGACGTCGCGAACGACCTCCTCGAAGCGCGCGGCGTCCGTCACGTCGAGCGCGACGGCTTCGCAGCGCCCGCCCGCGGCGACCGCCTCGCGGGCCGTCTCGCGCGCGCCGGGCTCGTCGACGTCGGCCGCGATCACGACGGCGCCGGCTTCGCACAGCTTCCGGGCGCTCGCGCGGCCGATGCCCGACCCTGCGCCCGTGACGATCGCGACCTTGTCCCGGGGATCCATGACCGCGGCCGCGATGATGGCGCGGCAGGCGGCCGCCGCGCAAGCGCGCGCACGGACGCGCCCGCCCGCGACGACAAGCCGCCGACCGTGTGGTAAGGCCGGCCGCGATGCGCGGACGCCACGCCGACGCGCCCGCGCCGCGCCTGCGACGCGCGCGCCGCGACGACATCGCGGCGCTCCTCGATCACGTCGGGGGTCCCGCGGCGGGCCGTCTCCGGGCGCTGCGACGGGTGCTGAAGACCCTCGTCGCCGACGTCTACGTCCTCGACGCCGGCGATGCGGTGCGCGGCGTCGTGGCCGTCACCTACCGGCGAAGCCTCGCGCGCGGCGGGCTGACCGCGACGGTCGACCTTCTGCGCGCTTTTCCGGCCGGCGATGCGGCGGCCGGCGAAGACGTCCTGCGAGCCCTCGTCGGCTGCGCGCTCGAGCGCGCGCGCCGGCGCGGCTGCGTCACGATCGATTCCCCGCTGGCGGACGTGGACGCGGTGCGGGCGCTCGAGGACGCGGGCCTCGCTCCGGTTGCGACGCAGCGCGAGCTCTCGCTACGAAGCGCTCCTTGCGAGCCGGCCTGACGCGGCGGCCACGGCGGACATGCGAGGAGACACATGACTCGATTCATCATCGGGCTCTTGCTCGGGCTCCTGCTCGGGATCGCCGGGACGACGGCCTTCCTCATCACGGCGGGCGGCGCCGACTACTTCGTCACCGCGAGCCCGCGCGTCCGCGAGCTCGAGACGTCGCTCAAGAGTGCGGAGCAGGACCGGCAGTGGCTCCGCCAGCGGCTGGGGGAGGCGAACGACGTCATGGCGCGGCTCGAGTCGCGCTTCGTCGCGCTGTCCGCCCGCTTCGAGACGCTGGCGACCAGCATGGAGGGCTCGCCCGCCGCGCGCGCGCTCGCGGGCACGGACGGCGAGCACGCCGCTCCACCGCCGCCGGCGGCGCCGGTGCCGTCGCCGTCAGGCGCCAGCTCGTCGGGGAAGTCGTCCTCGCCCGGCTCCGCCGCGCGCGCGCTCGCAACGCCGACGCCGACCCCGAGCGGCGCCTAGCGTTTCACGACGCTGCGAGCATCCCTCAAGATGCGATCCCGCAGGGAGTGGGGCCCCGTTCGGCTTTGCCGAATGGGGCGAGGGAAGCGTTTCCCTCGTGAGACAACCCGCTAGCGGCCGAGCGCCTTTCGGGAACTGGCCTCCCGCGCCGTCTCGCAGGTCGCGACGCGCTTCGAGCTCGCGGATCGCGTGACGCATTCCATGCGGCCGGCGACGCTGTAGCCCTGCATCGAGATCGAGACCGCAACGTCGCCGTCGACGAGCGCGGCGACCGCGGGATCCGTCGAGCGGATTCCGAAGTACGTGTCGCCCTGACTGATGCTCGACAGCGAGATCGCGAAGGTCCCGTTCGAGTACGAGCCGATCGTGCCGCGCGAGTTCGTGCGGAGCGCGCCGGCCGGGACCGTCATGACGTAGGTCGCCTGGCTTCCGGTGAGCTTCACCTGGAGCGCTCCCGTCTCGCGGGTGTCGATCGCCGGCGAGAAACGACCCGTCATTCCCAGAAGCGGAGCGCCGCGGTTCGGAACCGTGATGCCCGCCTTGGCGGTGAGCCAGCTGCAGCCGCCGCCGCCGTCCGGGTTCGGGATCTCGACGCACGGATCGCAGGCGTCGCCGATGCCGTCGCCGTCGCGATCGGCCTGCGATGCGTTCTTGACGTCCGGGCAGTTGTCGGTCCCGTTCGGAACGCCGTCGCCGTCGCGGTCGCCGCCGGAGGCCGGCGTCGAGCCCGGACCCGGCGTGGCGGTCGGGCGTGGGGTGGCCGTGACGGTCGGACGCGGGGTCGCGGTGGGGCGAGGCGTCGCGGTCGGCCTCGGCGTCACCGTCGGCTCGGCGCCGTCGGACGGGTAGAGGAACGCCGCCGCCTGCTCGTCGTAGTCGTGCAGCGAGGCGCCGCGGCCGTCGAAGTGGGCCATGTAGTACATGGTCGCGTCGCTCAGGAGCGTGTCGTTGGTCGCGCCCTCGGCCGAGTGCGCGAAGCCGAGCGTGTGTCCGAGCTCGTGCGTCAACGTCTCGGCGACGTTGCTCTGGTTCCAGAACCAGCAGTTCTGCCAGCCGTCGTTCACGGTCACCGAGCCCGAGACGATCGTCTGATACGACGTTCCCGCGCGCTGCGTGCCGGTCGAGCAAAAGCCGCCGACGGCGAGCACGCCGCCGCCGCAGCTCGTCGGGTCCGTGATCTGGTCGCGCGGATCGTTGAACGAGATGGTCACGTAGCCGTCGTTGCACTGCATGCCCGCGCCCGCGCGCTCGCCGGCGTAGCGAAGCGCGAGCGAGGACCCGCGGACGCCGTCCCAGGCGTTCACGGCGCCCTGCACCGCAGCGCGGCTCTGCGCCGCGCCGAGGTCGACGTCGCCGGCGGAGTCGCCCCAGACCTGGATCGGAAGCGCGAACCAGCGCGAGGCGGGGGACATGAGGCGGAACTGCGTCTGCTGCTGTGCGACGCCCGCGAGCGCGAGCGGCTGCGACGCGACGAGCGGCGCGCCGGCAAGCCCGCTCGGGAGGTGACGCGCGAAGCGCGACAGCGTCTCCTTGCGGCGGCCGCCGCCGTTCTTCACGCGTGAGAGCCACACGCGGCCGTCGCTCGCGATGCGGGCATCGACCTTGCCGATGCCGAGGTGCTGCGTCCGAAGCGCGCCGCGCGAGTCGAGCGAGAGGTACGTCAACACGGTCTCGCCGAGATGGTACTCGGGCGATCCGAACACCCACTGCTGATCGGCGCCGACCTGGCCGCCGACCTCGTGGACCACCAGCTCGTCGCCGGCGCGCGCGCCCTTGAATCCCTCGTGGACGCGCAGCGTGATCGCGGTGTCGATCTGCGAGCCGTCCCACGCCTCGACGCTCTCGACCCGCGTCACCGTCGCGAGCACCACGGCGTCCGCCGTAGAGAGCATCTCTTCCTTCTCGGGAACCACCCACGTCGTCGCCGCGGCGCGTCCTGCGCCGAAGCCGCCGAAGCCGACGACAAGAAGAAGAAGCGCGGCCGCGCGGGCCGCCATCCACCACCGCATGTGCAACACCCCCGCGGCCCGTGGGAGCAACGCGGGTGCCATTGCGGCGCGCAGCGCGATCTGGCGATTTTCCTCGCGCCATCGGGCGCCGCCGCCGATCGCGGAGCGAACGCGGCAGCAACCGGCGTGACGCTACGACGAAATCGTGACGGGGCGAAAGGAATCCGACCGCGCAGAAATGCGGGGGGACCGAGCGTAGATGTCGCTGCTCGGCGCTCGCCGGCACAGAGCGTCAAGCGCCGACGCGCGATCGTTGACGCCATGGCGAAACTCACCTAAGTCCCAGGCGTCCGCCGGCCGAAACGCGCGCGGCGACGAACGCAGATGGCGACGCAACCGGCAATGACGTTGACGTGCCTCGGCACGAGCGACGCGTTCGGCAGCGCGGGTCGACACTGCGCCGGATACCTCGTCGCGACCCCGGCCGGCCGCCTCCTCGTCGACGCCGGCCCGAGCGTCCTGAGCGCGCTCAAGTCCGCCGGCGAATCGACCAATGCGATCGACGCGGTCGTGCTGAGCCACCTGCACGGCGACCACTTCGGCGGCGTTCCGTTCATGCTGCTCGAGGCGACGTACGATGCGCCTCGGCCCCGTCCGCTGGTCGTCGTCGGTCCGCTCGGGACCGAGGCGCGCGTCTTCGAGCTCTTCCGCGCGCTCTACTCCGACGCCGGACGCGATCCGCTTCCGTTCCCCTTGCGCTTCGTCGAGCTCGACGCGCACGACGCGCACGAGATCGCCGACCTCCGCATCGAGACGTTCGCGGTCCCGCACATGCGGAGCGGCCTCGCGCTCGGGCTCCGCCTGCGCGCGCCGTCGCGGACGTTCGTCTACTCGGGCGACAGCGCGTGGACGGACGTGCTGCTCGCCGAGTCGAGCGGCGCGGATCTGTTTCTGTGCGATTGCTCGACGTTCGACACGCCGGTGCCCGGGCACGTCCGGTACCGCGAGATCGAGGCGAACCGCGCGCGCTTCGAGTGCCGCGATCTGCTCCTCACCCACCTCGGACGCGAGATGCGGGCGCGGAGCGCCGAGATCCCGGAGAAGCTCGCCAACGACGGCTTGCGCGTCGCGATCGGCGAGCCCGCGACGCGCCCGGCGCGGCCGCGCCGCCGCTGACGCTCGTTCCGTCGCCTGGTCCGGAACCGGTCCGCTTGCGAGGGGTGAGCGGCGATCGTACTCCTCTTCGTTCCCGACTTCGTTGAGGAGACCCCATGGCAGGCATCATCTCGTACGGGGCGTACGTCCCCTATCTGCGCCTCCCGCTGGCGGCGATCGCCGGCGGCAAGCGCTCGGACGGCGGCCCGGAGAAGGCGGTCGCGAACTGGGACGAGGACGCGCTCACGATGGCGGTCGCCGCGGCGACCGACTGCCTGCGCGGGATCGACCGCGCGACCGTCGACGGCGTGCTGTTCGCCTCGACCTCGTACGCGTTCAAGGAGAAGCAGGGCGCGGCGGTCGTCGCCAAGGCGCTCGACCTCCGGCGCGACGTCGCGACCGCCGACCTCGGCGACTCGCTTCGGGCGGGCACGAGCGCGCTCCGGGCCGCGGTCGATTCGGTGCGCGCGGGCTCCGCGAAGCGCGTGCTGGTCGTGGTCGGCGACACGCGCATGGCGTCGCCGCGCTCGCCGCTCGAGTCGAACCTCGGCGACGCGGCGGCGGCGTTCCTGATCGGCGACGCGGGGGTCGCCGCGACGGTCGCCGCGAGCCACACGGTCTCGGACGAGATCATCGACGTGTGGCGCGGCGAGGGCGATCCCTTCGTCCACGCCTGGGAGGACCGCTTCGTCGTCGACCACGGCTATCGCGCGGTCGTGCGGGAGGTCGTGAGCGCCATCCTCCAGAAGACCGGCAAGACGCCCGCCGACTTCGCGAAGCTCGTGCTCTACGGCCCGGACGCGCGCAGCCACGCCGCGCTCGTGCGCGAGCTCAAGTTCGACCCGAAGCAGGCGCAGGACGCGCTCTTCGGCCGCGTGGGAAATGCCGGGGCGGCGTTCGCGCCGCTGCTCCTGGCAGCGGCTCTCGAAGTGTCGAAGGCCGGGGATCGGCTGCTCGTCGTCAGCTACGGCGACGGCGCGGACGCGCTCGTCGTCGAGGTCACGCCGGAGATCGAGAAGCTCCGCGACCGGCGCGGCGTCCGCTGGCACCTCGAGCGGCGCGGCGAGATCCCGAGCTACGACACGTACATCCGGTTCCGCCAGCTGCTCGCGACCGAGAACGACCGCCGCGCCGGCGCCGGCATCTCCGCGACCAAGCACTTCCGCGATCGCGACTACGAGGTGAGCCTCTACGCGCAGAAGTGCCGGAAGTGCGGCCAGACGCAGTACCCGCACCAGCGCGTCTGCTTCAAGTGCTTCGCGAAGGACCAGTTCGATCACGTCCGCCTGTCGGACAAGATCGGCTCGGTGAAGTCCTACACCTTCGACATGTTCGCCGGCAGCCCGATGCCGCCGCTCGTCGCGACCGTCACCGACGTCGACGGCGCGCGCCTCTACATCCAGATGACCGACGCGAATCCCAAGGAGGTGAAGCTCGACCTTCCCGTCGAGCTCGTCTTCCGGAAGATCCACGACGCCGGCGGCACGCCGAACTACTATTGGAAGGTCACGCCGGTGCGCTGAGCGCACGCGCGCGCAGCGACGAGGAAAACGCATGAACAAGGACGCGATCCGGGACAAGGTCGCCATCGTCGGGATGGGCTGCTGCAAGTTCGGCGAGAACTGGGACAAGGACCCCCAGGACATGATCGTCGAGGCGGCCTACGAGGCCTACGCGGATGCCGGCCTCGAGGACCCGCAGAAGCAGATCGAGGCCGTGTTCTGCGGCGCGCAGTACCCCTCGAAGGGTACGGCCGAGGTCGCCGACGCGCTCAAGCTCTACGACCGGCCGGTCAGCATGGTCGTCAACTACTGCGCGACCGGCACCGACGCGTTCCGCTACGGCGTCTTCGCGATCGCGAGCGGGATGTACGACACGGTGCTCGTCGTCGGCTTCGACAAGCCGAAGGACCGCGGCGTGTCGGGCCCGAGCGTCGCGGTGACCGGCGTGCGCGGCCTGCCGGCGACGCCGGCGGGCTGGTTCTCGCACTGCGCCGCGCGCTACTTCGACACCTACGGCGCCGGGCGCGAGGACCTCGCCAGGATCGCCGTCAAGAACCACCACAACGGCACGCTCGCGCCGAAGTCGATGCTGAAGCGCGAGATCACGGTCGAGGACGCGCTCAACGCGCGCATGATCTCCTGGCCGTTCGCGCTCTACGACTGCGCCGCGCAGTCCGACGGCGCCGCCGCCGCGATCCTCACCCGCCGCGAGCTCGCGAAGGGCTTCCGCGACGACTTCGTCCTCGTGCGCGCGATCGGGATCGCGCTCGCCGCCGATCCCAAGGAGGATCCGGACTTCGACTTCCTGCGCTGGAAGCCGACGGTCTACGCCGCGAAGCAGGTCTACGAGCAGGCGGGGATCACGAATCCCCGGAAGGAGATCGACGTCGCCCAGGTGCACGACTGCTTCACGCTCACCGAGCTCCTCGCGTACGAGGATCTCGGCTTCTGCGAGAAGGGGTCGGCGAAGGAGCACATCGCCTCGGGCACGTTCGCGCTCGACGGCGAGCTGCCGGTGAACACGGACGGCGGGCTCAAGACCTTCGGCCACCCGACCGGCGCAACCGGCGTCCGGATGATCTACGAGAACTACAAGCAGCTGCAGGGGAAGGCCGAGAAGCGCCAGGTGAAGAACGCGAAGGTCGGGCTCTCGCACAACATCGGCGGCGCTCCGCAGGCCTGCGGCATCTGCATCGTCGCGATGCCATAGCCCCCTCCTCGGTCCCGAGACCGGGCCATGGCCCGAAACCGCGTCGCCGAGATGCTCGGCGTCGAGATCCCGATCCTGCAGGCGCCGATGGGCTACATCGCGCGCTCCACGCTCGCCGCCGCGGTATCGAACGCGGGCGCGATGGGAATCATCGAGACGTCGTCCGGCGAGCTCGACGTCATCCGCGGCGAGATCCGCCGCATGCGCGAGCTGACGGACAAGCCGTTCGGCGTGAACGTCGCGCAGATGTTCGTGCGCGACCCGGCGATCGTCGACTTCCTGATCGAGCAGCGCGTTCGCTTCGTCACGACCTCCGCCGGTGACCCGAAGCGCTACACGCGCGCGCTGAAGGACGCCGGCATCACCGTCTTCCACGTCGTGCCGAGCCTCCGCGGCGCGCTCAAGGCCGTCGAGGCCGGGGTCGACGGCTTGATCGTCGAAAGCGTCGAGGGCGGCGGCTTCAAGAACCCCGACGGCGCATCGTCCATGGTCCTTCTGCCGCTCGTGCGGAGCCGGGTCGACGTGCCGATCGTCGCCGCCGGCGGCATCTGCGACGCCGTGTCGATGGCCGCGGCCATCGTCCTCGGGGCGGACGGCGCGCAGATGGGCACCCGCATGCTGTCGGCCCTCGAGTCGCCCGTCCACGCGAACTACAAGAGCGCGATCGTCGCGGCCGCCGAGACCGACACGGTGGTGATCAACCGCTACGCGCGCCCGGCGATGCGCGTCCTGCGCACCGATCGGTCGAGCGCGCTCGAGCGCACCGAGCCGTTCCCGATGGGCGAGCTGAGCCACATCCTGAAGCTCTACTTCGGCGGCGACATGGAGGCGGCCGTCGGCATGAGCGGGCAGGTCGCGGGGCGCATCCGCGAGGTGCAGCCGGTCGCCCAGATCGTCCGCGAAGCGTGGGAGGGCTGCGGCCGGATCCTGGCGGAGAAAGCCCGTCAGCTCGGCAGCTGAAGTCCGCCCGGGGCACCAGGTGTGCCAGGTGAGAAGCCTCGCCCGGAGAAGAACGATGCGCCGACGCATCCTGATCGCCCTTCTGCTCCTGGCCGCGCTCGTCGCGTTCACTGCCGTTCGCGGCGACCGCCGCGCTGCCGGGGAAGCGGCCGCGTCGCAGCCCGAGCAGCAGCTCGCCGGCGGCATCCGGCGGCTCGACCTCCGCTTCCCGTGCGGCGACTCGGCGTGCGCCGGCTGGCTTTTCCTGCCCCCGACCGGCGGCACGCCGCCAGTCGTCGTGATGGGGCACGGCTTCGCGGGGACGCGCGACGTCGCGCTCCCTCTCTTCGCCGAGCGCTTCGCGCGCGACGGCATCGCCGCGTTCGCGTTCGACTATCGCCACTTCGGCGCGAGCGGGGGCGCGCCGCGGCAGGTCGTCGATCCGCGGACGCAGCTCGAGGACTGGCGCGCGGCGCTCGCGTTCGTGCGAGCGCGCCCCGAGGTCGACGGAGCAAAGGTCGCCGCGTGGGGGACGTCGATGGGCGGCGGACACGCGCTTCTGGTCGCCGCCGGCGATCCCGAGCTGCGCGCCGTCGTCGCGCAGGCGCCGCTGATCGACACGGACCTCGAGGGGAACGCGGGATTCCAGGGCGTCGCGTGGGCGGCACGGCTGGTCTTGACCGGCTGGACCGACCTCGTCTGGTCGGCCTTCGGCGGCGACCCGGTGACGGCTCCCGCGATCGCTCCGCGCGGCACGTTCGGGATGATCGTCGACGACGCGGCCTACGCCGCGTTCGAGAAGCTCGTCGTGTCGGGTTCGACGTACCGGAACGCGGTCGCGATGCGGTCGCCGTTCAACTTCCACGGCTACAACCCGGCGGCGAAAACGCACGCGATCCGCGCGCCCGTGCTGCTCATCGCATCGCCGACCGACCGCTTCGCGCCCTTCGAGGCGGCGCGCGCGTACGCCGCCCGCTCGCCCACGGTCACCCTGGAAACGTTCGACGGCGACCACTTCGACGTCTACTCGCCGCCGGCGGCGACCCGCGCCGGCGACCTCGCGGCCGCGTTCCTCGCGAGCCGGCTGAAGACCACCGGCGGCTCGTAGCCGGGCGGCACACGTGTCGCAGTGATGCCGCGCCCCACGATCGGTTCATCGGTCGCGGCCCCGCGGCCGACGAACCGGCCTCGAGCGCGAGCCGGTCAGCGGGTGCCGGCGGCGCTCAGGACACGCTGCGCACCGGGATGCCGCGCGTGCGCCGCGCTTCGACCTCGGCGCGCCGCCGCACCTGGACGAGCTCGGCGACGACCGAGATTGCGATCTCCTCGGGGGTCTCGGCGCCGATGTCGAGACCGGCCGGGCAGCGAAGGCGGGCGACCGCGTCCTCGGCGACGCCCTTCGCGAGGCAACGCTCGCGCGTCATCATCGCCTTCCGCCGGCTGCCGAGGAGCGCGCAGAAGCGCCATGCCCGCGGCAGCACGCGCTCGACGATCTGCTGGTCGACCGCGTGGTCGTGGGTCGCGATGACGACGAACGCGTCCGGTCCGAACGGCAGGCGCGCGAGGTCCTCGCGCTCGTAGTCGTCGACGAGCGCGACCGCGTCGGGGAAGCGCTCGGCGTCGAGAAGCTCTTCGCGCGGGTCGGCGACGTGGACGTCGAAGCCGGCGGTCGCGGCGACGCGGCAGAGCGCCTGCGCGACGTGCCCCGCGCCGAAGACGATGAGCGGCGGGCGGACGCGCAGCGCCTCGACGAAGAACGTCATGGCGCCGCCGCAGCACATCGCGAGCTCCTTCGTGAGCTCGATCGTGAACGACCGCGGCTGGGTGGTCGCGGCGACCTCGAGCGCGACCCGGCGCACCTGGTTCTCGACGGCGCCGCCGCCGATCGTGCCCTCGATCGCGCCGAGCTCGCTGCCGTCGGCGACGACGACCATCGTCGCGCCGGCCTTCCGCGGCGTCGAGCCGCGTGTCGCGACCACCGTGCAGACGGCCGCGGGGTGCGGTCCGGCGGCGATCTCGGCCAGTCGGCGGGGATCGAACATCTCGTGCGAGGGTATCGCCGCGCCGCTGCGAAGTCGATGCGCGGGACGATCGCGCTCTGCCGCGGCGTCAGTCACCGCCGAGCGCGCTCGGCGCGGTCCCGGGACGCTCCTCGACGTTCGCGAGGAGCTTCGCGGAGAGCGTCCTCGCGGTCGGCGAGGCGCGCTCCATGTCGTACTTGTACTTGCACACGCGCCCGCCGAGCGCGCCGCTAGGACGAGCCCGTCTTCGCGCGTGCGCCCGCCGCCGGAGCGATGCCGACGTCGGCGAGCTTCCGCTCGAGGAGGTCGCGGATGACGGGACGCCCGACGAACGGCAGCAGGTCGCCGGCCAGCACGAGGCGGCCGCTCTGCCGCTCGCGCTCGGTCACGAGCGGGCGGACCTCCGGCGGCAGGAGGCCCTGCTTCTCGAGATCGTCGACGTTGATCCACGTCTGCCGGATCGCCTCGTAGCGATCGGCTGCGTCGCGCCGGAGGCGCCGGTAGGCGAGGACGTCTCGCACCATCGAGTCGTCGAGGAACGCGCGGAGCTCCTCGACCCGCACCTCGGCGCGGCCGGCGAAGCGCTCCGCGAGGAACGTCCGCGTGCGCCCGTCCGACCAGCCCGCCTCGCGGAAGTCGATCACCGTCAGCACGACCTGTGCGATGTCGGCGTGTCCTTCCCACGCGCCCGCGAGCGCGGCGTCGCGCGCCCGGGCCTCGTCGCGCTCGCGCTGGGAGGCGTCCGCGGCGCGCCAGAACTGGCGCAGCGGAAAGCCGAGCGCGGCCGCGAGGAGGGCGAGGAGGATCGAGACGACGACGAAGGTCATGCGAGGTCAGCGAAGGTGCCGGGGACGCTTAGCAGCGTTTCGCGCGGGCGTCACGCGGGTTTCGCCGCGTGGTCGAGGATGCGGGCGAGCGCCGCCGCCTGACGCTCCCGGTCGAAGCTCGCAATCACATCTTCGTTCGGCGAGACGCGGAGGCCGCCGGCGCGGAGCTCGGCGAGGAAGCGCCGCAGCGTGTCGCGCATGGCGCCGACGTGGGAGGGGTCGATCGTGATGCCGACCCCCGCCGCTTCGAGGATCCGGCTCGTGACGCCCGGGATCGTGAGCGCGAGCACCGGCTTTCGGGTGTAGAGGTACTCGCACATCTTCCCGAGGATCTTGACGGCGCCGTACTCCTTGACCGGCGTCATGCACAGCATGAGGACCTGGCTGTCCGTCAAGTACTGGACGCTGTCGGCGTGCGGGACGTACGGGTGGTACCGGATCACGTCGCCGAGAGCGCGCTCGGCGATCCACGCGTCGTAGCGTGGCTGGCGTCGCGTTCCTACGAAATTCACGCGCAGGGTCGCGCGGTCCTCCGCGTTCGCCTCGACGACCTCGCGCACCGCCTCGAAGAACGGCACGAGGTCGAAGAGCGTCTCGACGTGCCCGGTCACCGTGACGTTCAGCTTTCCGGCCTCGAGGAAGCGCGGCGTCGGCGACACGCGGGCGAAATCCGCGGGGTCGAAGCCGTTCGTGATGACGGAGACGCGATCGGGCGGGCACCACGGGTACTTCGCGAGGAACTCCTCGCGCGCCGCCTCGGTCACGACGATCACGTGGCTGGCGCGCTCGAAGATGAGGCGCTCCCAGCGCTCCTCGCGCGCGCGCCGGCGCGGGTGGTCGGGGTACCACTGGTTGCGATGCAGGCCGGCGGTCCACGGGTCGCGCAGGTCGGCGACCCACGGGATGCCGACGCGGCGCTGGATGGCGAGCGCGAGCACGTTGAGCGATTGCGGCGGCGCGGTCGAGTAGAGGACGGAGGCGCCGTGGCGGCGCGCGATCGCGACGCTGCGGACGAGCGCGCCGGGCAGCCAGACGATCTGGGGATCGGGGACGAGGAGGCGCGACCAGATCCAGTCCTGCACGCGCGCGAGCGCGCCGCCGCCCTTCAAGCGAGCCGCGCGCTCGCCGAGGCCGGCGGCGTCGTCGCCGTCGGCGGCACGCGCCTGCGGCGCGGGCGCCGCCCGCTTCTCCTCGGATCGCGTGCCGCCTCCGCCCCGTGCGCCGCGCACGAGACGCGCGACACGGCGGGCGACCTCGGCGGCGCCCGCCTCGAGGCTCTCGAACTCGAGCGTCGGCGTCCGGTAGACGGCGACGTCGCGCGGCACCTCGCTCTCGAGCGACGCGTCCCAGAGCGGCGCATACGGGTTCGCCACCGTGTGGACGACCGGATGCCAACCGAATCGCCCGAGATACTTGACGAACTTGAGCGTCCGCTGCACGCCCCCTCCGCCCTGCGGCGGCCAGCGGTACGTGAGCACCAGGACCGAGCGGCGATCGGACGGCGCTCCGGGCTCGCTCATCCGCCGGCCGCGGCAGCGCCGCCCGGCGACGTGCGCGACGACGACTTCTGCGCCTCGAGCTCGAACGCGCCGATGTCGCAGGCGCGGCCCTGCGGGCGCTTGACGCCGCGCTGGTCCGCCACGGCACACGCTCCGCCGTCACCGGTCGGTCGCGCCGGGTTGCCGGCGTCGATCGCCGGGCTGCCCGCCAGGAGCGCGCGCGTCTTGGTCGAGCCGCCGTTGTCGGCGAGCGGCCCGAGCTTCGGGTCCTGGCCGACGAGGTCTCCCGCCGCGTCGCCGGCGAGGCTGCAGCCTCCCACGCTCTGGACCAGGTTGTGGCCGCGCGTCGCGACGGTCGCCGCGCAGTCGGCCGCGTTGCCGCCCGACGCCGTGTTGCCGGCGACGATCGTGTTCGCGAGCGCGATCGATCGCGGCTGGTCGCTCGCGATCCCGCCGCCGTCGCCGCCCGTCGTCGTGTTGCCCGCGATCGTCGCGTCGTTCAGGTCGACGGTCCCGCGGTCGCGGTTCGCGAGACCGCCGCCCGCGCCGCCCGCGGTGTTGCCGCTGATCGTCGCGTTCACGACCGTGAGCGGGCCCGAGCTCCGGATGCCGCCGCCGCTCGCGCTCGCGTTGTTGCCCGAGACCGTGCTGTCGGCGACTCGCAGCTCGCCGCCGACGTTGTCGATCCCGCCGCCGTTCGCCGCGCGATTGCCGTCGACGGTCGAGATCGCGATCGAGAGCTTCCCGTCGTTCGCGATGCCGCCGCCGTTCTGCGTGAGCGACCCGTTCCCCGTGACGGCTCCGTTCATGAGCTCGGCGAAGCCCTTGTTCTGGAGGCCGCCGCCGTCGCCGTCGGCGACGTTGGCGGCGATGCGCACGTTCATCATGGAGAGGTGCGTCCGGGACGCGATCCCGCCGCCGGCCCCGTTCTGGTTCAGCGGGTCTCCCTTCGCGCGATTGCCCGCGACGGTCACGTTCTCGAGCTTCAGGCGGCCGAGGTTCAGGATGCCGCCGCCGTTGCCGCCGTCCGCGACGCCGCCCTTCACCGTCAGGTCCTTGATTGCGACGATCGCGTTCTCGGAGACGTCGAAGACGCGATCGATGCCGTCGCCGTCGACGATCGTCTGGTCCGCGCCGGCGCCGTCGATCGTCGTGGTCCCGACGAGGTCGAGGTCCCCGGTCGCCGCGAAGGCCTCGTTTGGACCCGTCACGGTGAGTCGATACGTCCCCGCCGGCACCTCGATCGCGCTCGAGACGGACGACTTGTTGCACTCCTGGATCGCCGCGCGGAGCGAGCAGGAGCCCTTCCCGGAGCCGCACGCGCCGTCGCCGGGATTCGGATCGGCGACGTCGGCGGTCGTGTCGACGGTGAACGTCGCGGCGGCGCCGGGTGCGACGCCGATCCCGAGCGTCGCACAGCCGAGCATCAGAGCGAGAGCGAGCGTTCCCCTGCGATCCATTTCCCCTCCTGCCTCCGGCGGCGCGTCGGACGCGAAGCCGGGCGACCCCTTCCACGAGCCTGCCCCGGCGCGCGTCGCGTCCTAACGCACGTCGCCACCATCGTCCAGCCGCGCGGAGCGCCGCGCCACGGCGGACGCGCTCGCGATTTTCGCGCGCGCGGCTGCGGATTCTTCGTCGCGGCGGCGGCCGACGTTCACCGCGCAGACGGATGCCGGGGCTCGTTCACGAACATGGTTCCACGCCGGCTGAACGACCCGTGCGCCTGCTGCAGGACGAGCAGCGCCGGCGTCCAGCGTACCGACGAACGTCGGCGCAGACGTGCCCTACTTGCAGCTCACCGAGCTTCCCGAAGCCGAGGTCTTGCAGGCGGGCGGCGCGCCGCCGGCCGCGTGGAACATCACCTCGGCGCACTGGCCCGCCGCGGCCGCGTCGTCGCCGCCCGCGACGACGCTGACGGCGGCGGGTAGCTCCGACGGCAGCATCTGGAAGTCGCTCCCCTTCCCCGTGACGCTGACCTCCAGCACCGGAAGCGACGACTTCGAGACGTTCTTGACGACGGCGCGCACGATGCCGGGAGCGAGCGCGCCCGCGCGGTCGGCGAAGATCCAGCGGTTGCCGGCCGCGTTGACCTTCCAGCCCGGCTGGCCGCTCGCTACGACCGTGCCGCCCGGAATCCGGCGCTCGTAAACGAGGGTGCCGGTCGCATCGGACACGACGACGTCGAGGCCGTTCGCGATCGGGTCGATGGCGGGAGTGGCAGACGAGACCGCGAAGCGGCCGCTCAGCGTCAAGCGCTCGTCGCCCGCGGGATCGCCGTTCCCGCCGATCCGGAGCCGAGGCTTCTCGAGAGCGCCGCACGGCACGGGGGTGCACGCGTCGCCGCGGCAGTCGCCGTCGCCGTCCTCCTGACCGGGGTTGAACGCGTCCGGGCAGTCGTCGTCGACGTCGGCGATGCCGTCGCCATCGGCGTCGGGCAGGCCGGGCATCGCCGCGGACGCGAGCGCGCCATCCCAGGCCTTGTTCGCGCCGTCGGAGAACGGATAGATCGTGACGTGCCCGGCGTCCCAGCTCGTGAGCTGGACGCGCACGCCGCCCGCGCACGTCCCGCCTGCGCCGGGATACGTCTGCGTCACGTTGTTCGCGGAATCGGGAAAGCACGCGACCTGCGTGCCGCTCGCGCTCCACACCTGCTCGTCGGGCGTGCCCGTGCAGCCGTCGGCCGCCGCCCAGTCCGCGAATCCCTCCTGCGCGCCCGGGAAGGTCGGGTAGAAGCGACCGGGGCAGTACGCGCTGACGACGTTCGGACCCTCGCGATAGCCGCGGAAGATGCTGACGGTGATCGGGCGCGACGGAGTGCACGTCGCGATCCCCTGCTGCGCGTCGGGAAGTGCGAGGTCGAACGAGAACGGCGCGGCCGCCGCGAAGAGGTCGGCCGCCTCGCACGCGAGCCGGTGCGTCAGGGAAGCGCCGTTCGACTCGCCGGTCACGTAGATGCGGCGATGGTCGACGTTCACGCGTTGCGAGACGTCGGCGACGACGTCTCGGACGAAGCCGACGTCGTCGTAGCCGGCGTCGTGGGCCGCGCCGCAGCAGTTGTAGGCGTTCCAGCCGCGCCCGGCGTTCGAGCTCGGATCGGTCGGATCCGGGTCGCGTCCATTGGGATACGCGACCACGAACCCGATCGCGTCCGCCTTCGCCGCGAAGCCGGACAGCGCGCGCTGCTGCGACTTGCTCGCGTCGAAGCCGTGCAGGTCGACGACGAGCGGCACGGGCCGATCACCCGACGCGCTCGCCGCCGGATACGAGCCCGGAATGTAGAGATCGTAGGCGCGGGCGGCGCCCTCGCGATCGGTGAGCGGGATGTCCGACACGAGGCCGGGCGACGGCGACGGCGCGACGCACGTCGCGCCGGCAGTGCGGGCGACCAGCACGACCAGCAGCGCGCCCGCGCGCAGACGGCGCAGCCGTGAGCCCGATGCCGCGGGGACACGAGGAGAAGTCGTCGGCTCGACCGTCATGGCAGCACCTCGCTTCGCATGACGGCCAATAACCTACTCTTGGTATATTAGACAAGCCGGAAGTGACGGATTCACCCGAGCTCTTGACGATTCTCATTTACGGTTGGTAGGTATTCGGCTCACATGACGTCCCGATCGAAGGCCGCGCGCTCGGCACCGCGTCCGGGCCGGCGCAGCGCGCCGTCGGCGAAGGACCGCGCGGCGGCTCGCACCCGTCTCACCGGGCCGGATCGCCGCCGCCAGCTCCTCGCGGTCGCGCAGCAGATCCTCGCGCGCGAGGGAGCGGATCACCTGAGCCTGCCCTACCTCGCCGAGCGTGCCGGTGTCAGCAAGCCCGTCGTCTACGATCACTTCCCGACGCGCCAGGCGCTCGTGACCGCGCTCATCCGCGAGTACGCGGCGTACGTTCTCGAGAGGATATGGGCGAGCCTCGAAGGCGCGCAGGCCGACCCGGCGTCCGTCGTCCGAGCGACGACGAAGGCGTACTTCGACTGCATCGAGGAGCGCGGCATCTCGCTCGCGCGCCTCTGGGCGTCGGCCGCCGGCGACCCGGACATGGAGCACTGGCGGCAGCGCTATCGCGACAAGCTGTACTCGCTCTTCGCGGAGACCTTCGCGCCCGCGACCGGCAGCACGGCGGAGGAGGCGAAGCTCTCGGTCGCGATGCTGATCGCCGCCTGCGAGGCGGCGATCGAGCAGTGGGAAGCCGGGCTCGCGTCGCGCGAGCTGGCCGAGGAGATGCAGGTGGAGCTCGTGCTCGCGGTGCTGCGCGTGGACCAGAGCGTCCGCGATCGGCTCGCGAAGATCCGGGAGAAATCGAAGCGATGAGACCGACGGCCACGCTCACGCTGTTCACCGCGCTCGTCGTGGCAATCCCGGCGTGCGGCGACGGAGTCGGGAGCGCGCCGCCGCCCGACCCGAGCCAGCCGGGACCGTACGCCGTCGGCGCGACCAGCGAGCTCTTCGTGCGCGCGTCCTCGACGACCGGCGAGCCGCGCGAGCTCGACACCGTGATCTGGTATCCCGCGCCCGCCGGCGCGAGCGGCGACGGCGATTTCCAGGGCGGCCTCCGCGACGCGCCGCTCGCGAGCGGCGGCCCCTTCCCGCTCCTCGTCTTCTCGCACGGCTCGTGCGGCGCGCCCGGTCAATCGAAGTTCCTGACGACGCGCCTCGCCTCGTACGGGTTCGTCGTCGCCGCGCCGCCGCACCCCGGGAACACGATCTTCGACGGCGCGACGCCGGACCGCTGCCTCAACCCCGTCAACCTCGTCGATCCCTTCCGGAACCGCCCGGGCGACGTCGAGTTCACGATCGACCGGATGCTGGCCCTCTCCGCCGGCGACGGCCGCTTCGCCGGCGCGATCGACGCGAGCCAGGTCGGCATCTTCGGGCACTCGTTCGGCGGCCAGACCGTGGTGCGGGTCGCGGCGGAGGACGCGCGGGTCCGCGCGGTGCTCGCGCTCGCACCCGGAGCGTCGGCGATCGTCCTGCCGCAAGCGGACGCAATCGGCGTGCCGGCGATGATCCAGGGCGGACAAAAGGACACGGTCGCGCCGTTCGCACAGAACCAGCAGGCGCTCTACGACCGCCTCCGCGCGCCGCGCTTCCTCGTCCAGATCCTGAACACCGGCCACTTTGCGTTCGCCGACGCGTGCCTCTCGCCGACCGGCACGACGTATCCCGACTGCGCCGCCGGAACCCTGTCGCAGGAAGACGCGCACGCGCTCGTCGTTCGCTTCGCGGTGCCGTTCTTCGAGACGTACCTCGCCGGTGACCGGCGCTGGGCGTCGCTGCTCGCTCCGGACCAGCTACCCGACGGCGTCGTCTACGTCGCGGACCCGTAGGGCGCGCCGCCCGCCCTGCTCCTCGAGCGGCCGCATCGCTCGACACGCGACCATCTCCACCCCACGCGAGACGCAGGGACGCACCGCAACCCGCCCGATTTGCGACGCCGCGATCGACTCACGCCGGGCGACTGCGCCTCCGTGCCGGCTTGCCCGGCCGCGCCGCGTGGCGCTCCCCGATCGCTCGCCGGTGGCCGCGACGCCGCGACGCGGCGGAGGCGCTGCTCGACGTCGTCGCGATCCGCGTGACGGCCGCGCCGGCATCCTGGAGGGGCCGTCCCACCCATTCGTAGGCCGACCGGCCAAGCTCCCAGCCACCCGCGAGCGCGCGCTCCGCGACGGCTCGCGATCCGCGATACGCCGCGATTCCCGTGTTCAGCGTCGCGTCGGCCACGGTCGCGGTGGCGCCGAACGCGATCGGGGCGATCCACGCGCCGGCGACGACCGCGCCCGCGCCCACCGCGATGCCAGCGACGAAACTACCTGTAATCGATTCCACGATTGCCACGGAGATCCTCCGATCGGCGGCGAAACGGCCGTCGGCAGACGTGCGAGCTGCGACGTCCGGCACCCGCGTCGACGTCGCATTGTCGTTGCAGGGGCCATGCCACCCGACCCCGTTTGACGCCGGTCACGATCGGGCTGGCTCTCGCCACGACCGGCATGACGGCGTTGAGCCGATGGTTTTCGGATCAGGCCGTTGCCGAAAGGACGGCGGAGCGCTCGCGGTCCGGCGCGGGTTCGGTTCCCGTCGCGGCCAGCCACGTGGAGAGCGACGCCATGCGGCTCACGGACGTCGACACGAGGTCGAGGATCGCGTCCGCGGCACCGGGCGCGACGCGCGGCACGACGAGCGACGCGCCAGTCGCGAGCGCGCTCGACCCGAGCACGATGCCCCAGCCGATCGGGCCGAGCGGCGTGCACCCGACGAGCTGACTCAGGCCGGGGGTCTGCACCACCGCCGCGGTCGCGACGAAGGAAGCCGCGCTCGCGACGATCACCGTGGGGCTTCTCCCCGTCACGAGTACCGTCTGCCCGAGCTGCGACGTGACGAGCGTCGCGAACGCGATCGTGCTGGCGCGCTGCGCACGCCCGGTCGCGCGCGCCGCGAGCCAGGCGGCGGTCGTGCCGCCGGCGGTCGCGAGCGCTCGCCACACGATGTCGCGCTCGAGCGGCCGCCCGAGCGACGCCTCCGGTCCCTCCGCGAGCAGCTGCTCGGGCGCGATGAAGCGCGGCGGCCGCACCGCGGTCGCGAGCGCGGGCGCCGCGTCCGTGAGCAGGTTCACCATGAGGAGCTGGCGGGCGTTCAGGGGCGACGCTCCGGTCGCGAGAGCGCCGGCGAGGATGAACGTGAGCTCGCCGAGGTTGCCGCCGACGAGGAGCGAGATCGCGTCGCGCACCGAGGACCACATCGCCCGACCCTCGAGGATCGCGTCGACGAGCGTCTCGACGCGGTCGTCGGTGATGACGACGTCGGCCGCGCTGCGGGCCGCCGGCGTCGCGCGCTCGCCGATCGCGATCCCGACGTGCGCGAGGCGGATCGCGGGCGCGTCGTTCGCGCCGTCCCCCGTCATGCCGACGACGTGGCCGGTACGCTGGTACGCCTGCACGAGGCGCGCCTTGTGCGCGGGCGTGAGGCGCGCGAGCACGACCGCGGTGGGCAGGTGTGCTTCGAGCTCGTCATCGCTCATGGCGTCGATGTCGGCGCCGGTCAGCACCCCATCCTCGCCGATCAGTCCCAGGTCGGCCGCGATCTTCTGCGCGGTGCTCGGGTGGTCGCCGGTCATCATCGCGACCCGCACGCCGGCCTTCCGGAGCGCCTTCAGCGCGGGCGGCGCCGTCGAGCGCACGGGGTCGCTCAAGGCGACGAAGCCGCGCAACGCGAGGTCGCGCACGTGCTCGTCGGCGAGCGAGCCGTTCGTCTTCGCTTCGCGCTCGGCTACGGCGAGGACGCGGAGGCCCTTCCGCGCCATGCGATGTGCCTCGCCTTCGAGCTGGGCACGGGTTCGCGCCGACAGCGCGGTCGTCTTCTTCCCGTGCCGCCACCTGGTGCAGCGCGCGAGGACGAGCTCGGGCGCGCCCTTCACGCACAGCTGGTAGCCCGCGCCCCAGCGCCCGATCGCCGCGTGGTAGCCACGCGACGACTCGAACGGCAGCTCTGCGGCCGGCTCCCACGACGGCTTTGCGCGGCCGCGCGGCGCATCCTCGGCTTCGTCGATACCCGCCTCCTCGGCGCCGGTGCGAAGCGCCCCGTCCGTCAGGTGCGGCAAGGAGCGGCCCTTCTTCGGCACCGGGGTCGCGCGGAGCGCGAGGGCGACGATCGCACGGGCCTCTTCGCCGAGCCCGCGCTTCGTCGATGATCCGACCGAGCCGCCGGCGCCTTCGATCCGCTGCTCGTGCTTCCCGTCGGAGACCGCCGTCAGGTGGATCCGGCCCTCGGTCAGGGTGCCGGTCTTGTCGAGGCACACGACGTCGAGCCGACCCAGAGCTTCCACCGCGCGCGCGTTCTTCACGAGCGCGCCGCGCCGCGAGAGCCGGCGCGCGGAAGCGAGCTGCGCCATCGTGGCGATCATCGGCAGCCCCTCGGGGAGCGCCGCGACCGCGAGCCCGACCGCGGACCCGACGACCTCGCCGATCGGCCGGCTGCGGAGGAGGCTGCTCGCCGCGATCGCCGCACCGCTCGCGATCGCGACCGGGCTCGTGAAGCTCAGCAGTGATTTGAGGCGCACCTCGACGCCGCTCGGCGGCGGCTCGGCGGTGCGGAAGGTCGCCGCTCCGGCCTCGGTGTCGTCCCCCACCGCGGTCACCACCGCGCGTGCGCGCCCGGCCGCGATCGACGTGCCCGCGTACAGCATGCTGTGGCGCTCCGCGATCGCGGCCGCCTTGCTCGGGCTCGGATCCTTCCGGACCGGAAGCGACTCGCCGGTGAGGCTCGACTCGTCCGTCTCGAGGTCGTGCGCGCTCAGCAGCCGGCAATCCGCCGGTACGGCGTCGCCCGCCTGCAGCTTCACCACGTCGCCAGGGACGAGGTCGTCCGCGTCACAGATGCGCTCGCTGCCGTCCCGCAGCACCCGCACGCGCTGCGGCTGGCTCTTGTGCAGCGCATCGACCGCGTCTTCCGACCGCACGCGCTGCACCGCGCCGACGACCGCGTCGACCGCGGCGACCGTCCCGACCATCACGGCGTCCGCGATCGAGCCGGCGACCGCCGACAGCGCCGCGGCGATCCCGAGGACCGGAGTGAGGGGATTCGCGAGCTCGTCGGCCCCCGCCGCGAGGTAGCGCAGCGGCGCCGACACGGGCGCCGCGCCCCGCCGTCGTCGCCGGCGCGCCTCCTCGGCGCCGAGGCCGTCCTGCGACGTCTTCAGGGCGGACAGCACGTCGTCGCGCGACATCGCGTGCCATGGCGTGGAATCGCGACGTGGCGGGAGCGGCGACGTTCCGTGCCGTGCCGCGACCCGGATGCCGTTCAGCATCGACAGGAGGCTCGCGAGGTCGAGCGTCCGGGACACGGCCGTCGTGGTCTCCCAGCGGAGGCCGCCGATGGCGAGGATGAGACCCATCGCGGCCGAGCATTCGGCGATCGCGACCCCCTGCGATGCGACCTCGCGCGCGAGCGGCACCGCGTCGAGCAGCGTCACCACGTCGTGCAGGAACTCGCCGCAGAGGACGTGACAGCCCCACGGGACCGATCGGCCGCTGCGGATGCCGACGACGAGATCGCTGGCCGCGAGCCAGTCCGCCTCGGCGGATCGCACCGTGCAGACGACCTTGCCGGCTCGTCGGAGCTCGTCGATCGCGCCCGGCCGCGCCTCGACGACGCGCTCCCCGCCGAGCGCCGAGCGCAGCCACGGCGCGGTCGCCGTCACCCGGGCATCGACGCCGGCGCGGCGGGCGACCGTGAAAACCGACTCGAGGTCCGGGTCGAGCGCCTGCGACCCGCGCCGGGAGGCGAGATGGCCGTCGATGACGAGCGTATCGACGCGATCCAGCAGGCGAAGCGCGTCGGGGTCGAGGACGAGGATCCCGCGCGCCGCGAGCAGGCGCGAGAGCCAGGCGGCGAACGCATGGCGCGCGACGTGCGCCGGCCGCGGCGAGCCCCCGACGAGCGTGGCGGTCGCCGCCGCGATGCTGCCGGTCGCGGCCACTCCGGCTCCGAAGGCTCCGAGCGATCCGTAGAGCGCCTGCTCCGAGTAGCGCTCGATCGGGCCGGGCGGAACGGATCTCGTCCGGCGTAGCCCTTCGCAGGGCGGCTCGTCCTTCGCCACCTCTCCGAAGAGCTCCGACTCGAGATCGAGCCACGCGCGCCGGCGAGCCAGGAGCTCCGCGAGGAAGAGGGAGCGGTAGCCGATGTCGATCAGAGGCCCGAGCGGCGCTCGGGCCAGGCCTTGGACCACCGCTCCCGCGAGCGAGAGCCCGAGGTCGCTCATCTCCTCGCCGACGACGCTCTCGAGCATGCCGCGGAGCTGCGGCGACCCGCGGAGAGCGGTGACCATCGCCAGGAAGTCGACGTGGACCGGGCGGACGGCCGCGCCCACCATCCGGCCGATGAGGGCCGTCCAGAGCGCCGCGCCGTCGACGGCGATCTCGAGTCCGACGCGCGCGATCGGTGCGGCGTCGCCCGGATGCTCGACGCGATCGCGCCGGAAGCCGTCTTCCTGTTTGCAAACGACCGCCTCGGCCTCGGCCACCAGGCGAATCACGGTCTCGAGATCGATGCGGTCGGGATCGAACTCGACGACCGCGCGCGAGAGCACGGCGTTCACGTGGACCGCCGCGACGCCGCCTCGCTTGAGCGCTCCGCGCACGCGATCGCAGAACTCTCCGAACCGATCGCGAGGGATGCGACGGATCTCGACGTGCGCACGCGTTCCGGCCGATGCGGTGCGCCGGCGTCTCGGGTCGATCGCCTCGAGGACCGGGAGAACCGAACTTCCGAGCTGCATTTTGACCCCCGAGGACTTCGAACCGCCGTTCCTACGCGATCGCGACGGCGACGGCCCGACGATCCTCGTCGCCGGCGATCGTCGACGCCGAGCTCGCGCGACCACCGACAAGCAAAAGAGCAGCCGCTCGCGACGCCGGTCGCGTGGCCGTCGCCGCGCGGGCAGCGCGGCGTTTGATTCTCGACATTGAAAAAGCGACGTGCGTGCGATTCGCAGTTACTACAGGGGCGGCTGGGAGCCGCGTCGTACGCTTCCGTGCATCGACGCCCACATGGCGGCAAGCTTCGCGCGCGTTGTCACGATATGTTCATTTTCCTTTCCGAGGAAGCCGTCTCAGAATGAATACACCGATCGGTGCGGCTGCGAGCCGGCGACGCGCCGGCCTGCTGGCAATCGCGACCGCTCTCTCCTCGTGCGCGTCGGTCGCTGCCTGTTCCCCGCTCGTCCGTCCGAACGCTTGAAAGGGTCCAGGCGCGCGAACGCCGCATCCGCGAGCACTTCGTGCCGCATCGACGTGCCTTGACGGATCCGTGCGACGGCTCTGCGTACCCACGGTTGCGGATTCGTGAACGTTCGGCGGCGCGTGAGCGTAGCGTTGGGATCGACCTTCGCTGCTCGCCGGCGTGACCGTTCCGTGAAATCGACGACGCGGTGATTGACGCGCCACACCCCGCTCCGTACCGGTCATGCGAGAAGGAGAAAGACGCATGATCTTGACGTCAGGGTTCGTCGCATCGCCCGCCACTTCGCGGCTCGTCGTCGCGTGCGCGGGATACCCGGCCCTCGTGCTCGCAATCGCCGTCGGCGTGAGCGCCCTCGTCGTGCTGATCGCCGGCCTCGCAGGCGGGCGCCGCGGCTTGTGGTCACCGCCCGACGGAAGCAGCGCGCGCGAGCGCGGGCTTCCCGCTTCTCGGACGTCGCCGGGCGGCGCCCTTGCCCGCGGGCGTCCGGTGCGCGGAGGCGGGCTCTCGGGCGGCGGGCGAGTGGCGTGCGGCGGAGCCGCGCGAGCGTTCGCGCGATGAACGGCGTCCGAGGCGTCTCGAAAGGCGGCGCGCGAAGCCTGGCGCTCGGCGTCGCGTGCGCGGTCGGGCTCGTCGCCGGGCCCAGCCGGGAAGTGCCGCCCGCCGGAGGCACGACGTGTCGGACCCTGCTCGCGACCGTTCGCGTGAGCTGGCAGCCGAGCGCGGCCGCGACGGCGGCCGGCGTCGTCGCGCGGGTCCGCTATCCCGCGTCCGTCGACCTGCCGATCGACGCGACCGGATCCGCTCGGTCGCGGGTCGAGAACCGGACGGGCGCCGCCGGCGGGCTCTTCGACGCCGTCGCGAAGGACACCGACGCCGACGGCCGGCGCGACCTGGTGAGCGTCGGCCTCGTCACGACCGGCATCCCGCCAGGCGACTTCGCGACCATTCGCTTCGATTGCCGGACCGGCGCGGCACCTCCCGCGGCGAGCGAGTTCTCGTGCGAGCCCGACGTCGCCGGCTCGCAGGCTTCGCTGCCGGCGACCTGCTCGGTCGCGATCGCTCCGGAGGCGGCCGGCATCTGATCCCGCGGACCGTCGGGATCGCTGACATTGGCGACGACCTTTCCGCCAGCGGCAAAACCGCGGAGCCGCGCGTCGAGGCTGCTACGGCGCTCCGCCCGGCGGCGCCGTCGGCGCGGCGTCGGCGGTCTTGACGCGCTCCCACTTCCAGCCCGGCACGCCGATCCCCTTCGCCATCGAGTATCCGCTCGAGTAGCTCTTCACGACGCCGTTGCCGTCGATCAGGACGAAGGTCGGCGTGCCGCTCACTCCGAACTTCCGGAACGTGCGGCGACGCGCGTCGCGCGCGACCGTGCTCGGGAACTCCTTCCCGAAGGAGCCGAAGAACCCGTCGAGCGTCTCTCTGTCCTCGTCCGTGATCGCGATCACCTGCGCTCCGCGCTCGCGCGCGAACGCGACGACCTCGGGCAGGGACGCCTTGCACGGCAGGCACCAGGTCGCCCAGAAGAAGAGCAGGTGGTCCTTGCCGTCGGCGAGCTGCTTCGGCGACTCGCCCCGATACGGCTCGACCTCGAGCGGCGGCGCCGCGGATCCGATCGCCGGCGGCGCCGGCACCTCGACGGCCTTCCCGGGGTGCACCGCCGGCACGAGCGTCCGCTTCACGAGCTTGCCGTCGCGCAGGATCTCGAGCGGCGCCGGCTCGCCGACCGCGAGCAGCATCGTCCACTCGCGCACCTGGCGGGGCTCGTCGAAGTGCTTCCCGGGCGGCCCGAGGATCACGTCGCCGACCTCGAGGCCGGCACGCTCCGCTGGCGAGTCCGGCATCACCTCTCGCACGTTGACCGCGCCCGCGGGCAGCGCGCGGTCCGCCTTCGTGTGGCCCGAAGCGGCGGGCGCCTTCGCCTCGGCCGTGACCGTCACCGTCGCCGTGGCCGCCGAGGCCACGACCTCGCCGGCGGATGCGGCCGCGTTCTTCCGCGCCTCGGCGAGCGCGACCGGCTGGAACTGGATCCCCATCCACGCCGGCGCGACCTCGGCGGCGACGCGGAGGTCGTCCGCATAGGGCGGCAGGTCCGGCTCGGCGGCGAGCTCGATCGGCGGGCGTCCGGCCGACGATTGCGGACGGAGCGCGACCTCCTCGCAGGCCTCGAGCTTCTCGAACGCCGCGCGCGCCTCCGGGGTCGCTCGCGTGGCGAGGTAGACGCGCCCCGCGACGCCGAGAAGCACGGCGCGCATGCGGAGCAGCGCGGCCTCGCGGACCTCCATCCGGTACGACACCCCGCTCGCCTGCTTCGTTCGATCGCGGAGGACGTCGAGGCGGCGCGACGTCGTCGCGTCGCCGCGCGTGAACGGGCCGAGGTCCGCGACGAGCGCGTCGCCGATCGCGACCAGCTGCGGCGCGTCCATGCCGCGCGTCGCCTCGTCGGACGTCTTCTTCCGCCAGTCCGGCTCGGCGGCGAGGAAGCGGTCGAGGTTCGCCTGCGAGAGGTCGTTCAGCGACTCGCGCCACGCGCCCGCGTAGCGCTTCACGGGATCGCCGACCTGCGGCAGCTCCGCGAGTCGCTCGTCGACCTCCGCGACGGAGCGCGCGCTCGCGAATCCGAAGCTCTGGCCGATGCGGTCGAGCAGGCGGATGTCGGGCTCCCACTTCGCGGGATCGCGCCAGGCTTCCGCGAGCAGCTCGTCGGCGAACGCGTCGGGCTTCTGGCCCGCGCGCTTCGCCGCCTCGTCGAGCAGGAGCTCGAGCTGAACGTCGGACGTCCGGAGCGGGACGTCGGGCGTGCGGTCGAGGAAGAGCGTGTTCGCGTGGCTCGCCGGGAAGTCGCCCGCCTGCGACAGCGCCTCGATGAAGCGCACCGAGTGGCCGACGTTGTTCTTGCCGCGGTTCTCGGGGTAGCAGCCGTAGGCCGGGCGATCGGCCGTCGAGGAGAAGTAGCCGCAGACCCGGCCCGTCGGCAGGACCTCGCCGTCGCCGCGAGCGGAGCGGCCGAGGCGCGCGAAGCCGCCCGAGAAGCACTCCGACATGAGCGCGAGCACTCGCACGCCCGGGTCGAGGTTCGCGAGGTCCGTGTCGAGCTCGCGGACGGAGATCGACTCGCCCTTTCCCCAGAGCGAGATGCGGCTGTCCTCGGGCCCGGTCTTTCCGCGCGTGCCGTGGTCGGTCACGTAGAGGAGCAGCGTGTCGCCGGGGCGGAGCTGCTTGCCCTCGGTCGCGAACCATTGGTCGAGCGACGCGCGCGTCGCGGGCCGGAGCGGAACCCCTTCGATCGACGTGCTGACGTACTCGATCGGTCGCCCGAAACGCGCGTCGAAGCGCGTGCCGTCGAGCAGCTCGGCGTCTCCCGCCGGGCGGAGCTCGCGCACCGCGAGGTCCGCGCCAGGGTCTTCGCCGTCGCTCGAGAAGACGGTGATCCGGTCGCGCGGAACGCCGGTCGTCGCAAGCCAGGCCAGCATCGCGCGCACGTGGATCAGGTGCGACTGGTAGTTGACGGGGGGCTCGGCGCCGCCGTTGATCACGAGCACGTGGACACGGGTCGGGTCGAGGCGCGGCGCGCGCGCGGCGGGGACGAAAGCCGTGGCCTCGGCGACGGGTGGCGTCGGCTCGGGCGCGCGCGGCAGCGGCGCGCGACAGGCCGCCAGCACGCCGGCCACGAGCGCAAATACGGCCGCGAGCCTGACCGCGACGCGGACCGGTAGCCACGGATCGCTGCGAGCGCCGGCGTCGGAGGGCGTGTTCGCCATCGCTGCGCACGAGCTTCCGTGGCGGTCGCAGCGCTCGCAAGTCGACAACCCGGCGGCGGCGTCGGCGGTGCGCGCGGCAGCCCGCCGGCGCCCGACGTGCGGCGTGGCGACGCGCGCTCTCGTGTGCGAGCTTCCGGCGATGCCCGCGGTCGCCGTCCTCGTCACCGGGGCCTCGACGGGCATCGGCGAGGCCTGCGCGCTCCGGCTCGACCGCGTCGGGCATCGCGTCTTCGCGGGCGTCCGGCGCGCCGCGGACGCGGAGCGCCTGCGGGCGTCCGCCTCCCAGCGTCTCGTGCCGGTCGAGCTCGACGTGACCGATGCGGCGGCGATCGACGCGTGTCGGGGTCGCATCGCGGCCGCCGTCGGCGACGCGGGCCTTCACGGCGTCGTGAACAACGCCGGGGTCGCGATCGGTGGACCGGTCGAGTTCCTCGATCTCGAGGCGTGGCGACGTCAGCTCGAGGTGAACGTCGTCGGCCAGGTCGCGGTGACGAAGGCGCTCCTTCCGCTCGTTCGTACGGCGCGCGGCCGCATCGTCTTCATCGGCTCGAGCTCGGGGCGGGTCTCGATCCCGCTCATGGCGCCGTACGGCGCGTCCAAGCACGCGCTCGAGGCGATCGCGGAATCGCTCCGCCACGAGCTGCGTCCCGACGGCGTCCGCGTATCGCTGATCGAGCCCGGAGCCGTGAAGACGGCGATCTGGGACAAGGGCCGAGCGCTCGCGGACGAGATGGAGCGCGCTCTCCCGGCGGAGGCGCGCACGCGCTACGCGCGCTTCATCGCCGCCGTGCGGAAGGGCATCGACTACCAGGAGCGCGTCGGCATCGATCCCGCGGTGGTCGCGCGCGCGGTCGAGCACGCGCTCTTCGCGCGCCGCCCGCGGGCGCGCGTCCTCGTCGGGACGGACGCCAAGCTGCAGGGAATCCTGGCGCGGCTCTTCCCCGACCCGCTCCGCGACCAGCTCGTGCGCCGCTTCGTCGGTTTCTAGCGCGGCGCGCGGTCACCGGATGCCGCGCGCGGTCTCCTGGATGCGGTCCATCCACACCTTGAGCGACGGCGCGTAGTCATGCGGGACGCACTCGCCGCAGATTTCGTCGGCGAGCACGGCGACCTCGTCGAACGCGGCTGCCAGCGCGGGCGAGCGCCGGACCGTCGGCGGTAGGCACGCGAGGACCTCGCGCAGCGCGCGCAGCGACGCGTCGAGGCTCGCGAGGATCGATCCGAGGACGGCTTCCTCGGGCGCCCACTGCGGGCGATAGAGAAGGTCGTGCGTCGTGCGGAGCTCGCCCGCGAAGACGAGCGCCGCGCTCTCGAGGCGGGCGCCGATGCGCTCGGGCCGGACCATCTTCTCCTCGCACATCATCCCGATCGTCTGCAGGTCGCCGAGCACGAGGTGGAAGCTCGCCTGCACGCGATCGAGCCGGTCCTCGAACGTGATGCGGTGGATCTCGCGCACGAGCTCGTCCTGGCGGCGCGACACGAACTTGGAGACCACCGCACCGAAGATGAGCAGCCCCGCGACCGCTTCCGCGACCGCCAGCACGCGGACGATCCCGGCGGGCGCGATGTCGCCGTAGCCGACGGACGTCGCCGTGACGAAGCTGAAGTAGAGCGAGGTGCCGAGCCCATTCAGGTCGGGCGTCAGCCACGACGAGCCGCTCATGACGAGACCGTGGATGTTCGTGAACGAGAACATCCAGTACGCGAGCCCGCAGACCGCGACCATCGTGAGCCAGGCGACGAAGAGCCGCGCCGTCGACTGCCGATCGATGAAGTCGACGATCACGCCGGCGAACGAAGGCCGCGGCGCGCGCATCCGCCGCCGCATCGACATCGGCGGCGAGACGGACGCGCCGCGCGGGAGCGCGCCGCCGGTCGGGTGGGCCGCCGGCGTCGTCGCCTGCCGGCCGTCCTCGGACTCGAGCGGCAGCCCGGCCTCCTCCCAGCCGGCGATGCCGCCCGCGAGATGGCGGACGTTCCGGTAGCCGAGATCGCTCAGCAGGCGCACGGCCTGCGCGGCGAGCGGTCAAGTATCGCTGGTGCAGTACGCGACGATCGCCGCCTCGCGCTCGGGGAGGAGCTCCGGCGCGCGCGCCGGGATGTCGTGGACCGGGAGGCTCACCGCGCCCGGGATATGGCCCCCGCGATAGGCTTCGCGGGGTCTCACGTCGAGGAGGACGACGCCGTCGCCTGCGCGGCCCAGCTCGTCGCGGTCGATCTCGGGCACCGCGGGCGCGGCGATCGCGCCTTCCGTCCGGCCATCGTTCACTGTCGCAACGCGTACCATCGGCCTCCCGCCGGTCCCACCGCGACCGGGACGACCGTCCCGTAGCTTCGGCAGTTTAGATGTGCGAGAGCGCGACCGATGTCACACCGCATGGGGTTCTCACGGACCCGGGCGGTGCGCCCGGTCGGGCCGGCGACCTCCGCCATGGCAGCGCTGGCGGCGCTCGCCGCGGCCGGCGCGGCGGGCTGCGACCCGGTATTCGACGTCGCGGGGTCCTTCTTCCCGGCCTGGATGCTCTGCCTGCTGATCGGCGCGTCGCTCGCAGGGCTCCTTCGCCTCGTCTTCGCGCGGGTCGGCGTCGAGCCGTACCTGGGCCCGCTCCCCGTCATCTACGGCGCGCTCGCGGCGCTGCTCACGATGACCGTCTGGCTCGCGCTCTTCCGGACCTGAGCGCGTCATGGCGGATCGGCAGGACAGCGCCGCGCTCCGGATCGCGGGCCGCGCCATCGGCGTCGCGATCCTCGTCGCGACCGCGATCGTCGCGGTCATCGCCTACCGCGCGATCTACGAGCATCCCCGCACCGACGACGCGTACGTGCGCGCGAACGTCGTCGGCATCGCGCCGCACGTGAGCGGCCCGATCGTCGAGCTGCCGATCGTCGACAACCAGCGCGTCGCCGCGGGCGACCTGCTCTTCGTGATCGATCCGCGGCCGTACGAGGCGGTCCTTGCGCGCGCGCAGGCCCAGCTCGAGCTCACCGGCCTCGAGGTGAAGGGCTACGAGCGCGCGATCGCCGCCGCCGAGGCCCGCCTCGCGCAGCGCGAGGCCGACTCCGCGTACGCGCGCCAGTACTTGGCACGGGTGGAGCCGCTCCTGAAGGAGCAATTCGTCACCCAGAACCAGGTCGTCGAGGCGCGCACGAAGATGCGGGCCGCGGACGCGGCGGTCGAAGAAGCGCGCTCGGAGCTCGCGCGCACCCGCGAGCTGCTCGGGCAGCTCGGCGACGTGAACGCGCGCCGCCAGGCGGCGCAGGCCGCCGTCGACGAGGCGCGGCTGAACGTCGGCTACTGCACCGTCCGCGCGCCGTTCGATGCCTACGTGACGAACCTCAACATCGCCGTCGGCCAGTACGCGAACCAGGGGCGCGAGATCTTCGCGCTCGTCGACGACCGCGCCTGGTACGTGATGGCGAACTTCCGCGAGTCGTTCCTGAAGCGCATCGCGCCCGGGATGGAGGCGGAGGTCTACCTCGTCGGCTACCCCGAGCGTCGCTTCCGCGGGCGCGTGCAGGGGATCGGCTGGGCGCTCCACCAGGAGAACGGGGCGACCGTCGGCGTCCTGCCGGCGATCGAGCCGACGCTCAACTGGGTCCGGCTCGCGCAGCGCTTCCCGGTCCGCATCCTCCTCGAGGAGCGCGATCCCGAGCTGCCGTTCCGCATGGGAGCGACGGCCGTCGTCACGATCCGGGGCGGGCGATGACCGGCACGGCGGCGGCGCCGGCCGCCGGCTGGATCGCGCGCTGGCGCGCCGAGCTCGCGCCGACGCCCGGCCGCTGGCGCGAGGCGTTCATCGTCGCGCTCGGCCCGACGATCGCCATTGCGATCGCGGTGACGGTCCAGCTCCCGGGATTCCTGAGCGCGACGATCGCGTACTTCGCGCTCCAGCGGAAGATCGTGTGCAGCTGGCGAAACCTGCCGCGTCGCCTGTTCGTGACCGCGGCGACGGCGATCGCGATCGTGCCGCTCGGCGGGGTCGTCCTCCCGCTCCCTTGGCTCGTGCTGCCCGCGTTCTTCGCGCTGGTCGCGACGACGCTCTACGTCTTCCCGCTGCCGCGCCGCCCGGTCGAGGGCGCGTGCATCCTGTTCGTCGCGGTCGTGTTCACGTACGCGGCGATCTTCGACCCGCTCGCGATGGGCGCCCTGGCGCGTGACGCGGCGTGCGAGATCGCGATCGGGGTCGTCGTCGCGACCCTCATCGCGGAGACCTTCGCGACGGTCCGGCCGCGGACGCGGCTCGCGGCCGCGCTCACCGAGAGCTTCGCGCGCAATCGCACGCGCTTCCGGGCCGCGATCGCGCGCTACCGGGCGCCCGACGCCGCAGCGCTCGCGCGGGAAGCGCGCGACGTCCCCGCCTACTCCACGCTCTCGGCGCATCTCGACCTCCTCGACCAGGTGCGCCAGGAAGGCGTCGCGCACGAGGACGAGCGGACGATGGTCGCGCTCGCCACGGCCGCCGAGCGTTGCGAGTCGTACGTGAGCACGCTCGACTTCCTCGCGCGGGAGGACGTCGGACGGCGCTATCGCGCGCTCCTCGCCGACGAGCTCTCGCGCCTCGCCGATGCGATCGAGGGCGGCCTCGCGGCGTTCGAGGCGGCCGCGCGCCGCCTCGCGGACCGGTCCGAGCGGCCGCACGCCGACCCGAGCGCCGACGCGACCACGTCGTGGCCCGACGTCGGCGCGCTCGTGCGCGCGCTCGAGTCGCGCCAGCTGGCCGTCCGGCGCGCGGGCCTTCTCGAAGGCGTCGACGCGTCCGAGGCGACGAATGCGAACGGCACCGTCCGCGCGCTCGCCGGCCTGGCCGACGTGCTCCACACCGGACCCCACGAGCTCGAGCAGATGGCGCGCGGCGGAGACGATGCGGCGGCGCTCGACCGCGCGCCCCGCGCGTGGCCCAAGCTGCCGCGACTCGACCCGCTCGATGCGCGCTACGCCGCGCACGGCGGGCTCGCGACCGCGCTCTGCCTCCTGATCGGCCTCGCGACCAATCTTCCTCAGCTCGCGACCGTCCTCTGGAACCCGATCCTGATCGTGCAGTCGAGCTACGGCGCGACCCTGCGGCGCGCCGGGCTCCGCTGCGTCGGCGTCGTCGCCGGAGCGCTTCTCGGCATCGGCGCGATCATCGTCTTCATGCCGAACACGAACGACGTCGCGACCTACCTCGTGGTCACGTTCGCGGTGGCGCTCGGCTCGCACTACGTCGCGCTCGGCTCGCCCGACACCTGGTACGCCGGCTTCCAGACCGCGATCACGTTCTTCATCGTCACCTACGGGCTGTCGCCCGCGGTCGACGTGCACGTGGCGCTCTGGCGCGCCTGGGGCACGATCCTCGGAACCGCGGTCCTGCTCGCCGTGTATCGCGGGGTCGCGCCCGATTACGCCGGCCGGCAGCTGGTCGCGCGCTTTCGCGACCTCCTGCGCACGACGCTCGATCTTCTCCCGCGATCGGACGCTCCCGCCGCGCCCCTCGCGGTGCAGATCCCCAGACGGATGGAGGTCGGACGCGCGGTCGCGGACCTGCTGCGGCTCGCCGACGAGGCGCGCTTCGAGGGCCGCCAGGGAATCGATGTGACGGCCTCGGTCGACGCGACCGGCATCGCGATGCGCGTCGCGTATCGCGCGGGGCTGGTCGCGCGCGCGCGTGCCGTCGCGCCGCTGCCGGCGCTCGACCCGGAATTCGCGGCGCGCCTCGCAGCCGTCGAGGACGGAACGCGGGCGTGGGTCGAGATCCTGCTCGCGATGGTGGAGGCGCGCCAAACGATGGCGCGGCCGGAAGCGCTCCGGCATCGCCGCGCGCGCGAGCGCGCCGCGGCACATCTTCCGCGCGCGCGGCCGGACGTCGCAGCCGCGGTCGGCGAGCTCGAGGCTCATCTGGAGACGACGCACTTCGCCGCGCTCGCCGACGTCCCGGCGCACACGAGCGGCGAGCTGCTGTCTTCGATCGGGCACTACCGGCGGATCGCGGAGCTTCTGCCGCGGCTCGACGACGCGCTGGCTCGCGCCATCCTACCGGGGCACCCCGCGTGCGAGCGCGCGGGATCGGATCCTCCGACGCCGGAGCCGGTGCGGGGGCTCGCGGCGTGAGGCGTCGCTGGAGCACGCGCGCTCGGGCTCCGCTCCGAGCGCGCTCGCTGGTCGTCGCGACCGCGCTCGCGTGCGGCTGCGGATCGCTCCGGACTCCGAACCCGCTCGTCGCGGTGAATCCCGAGGCGGCGGCGCCGGCGCGACCCGACCGCTCGTGGGAGCCGTCTGCGGAAGCGACGGCGACGCTGCCTGCTGCGACCGACGCGGCCGCGGAGGCCGATCGGACGCTCGACCTGCCGGCGCTCGTCGACGTCGCGCTCGCCGCCAATCCCGACACGCGCGATGCCTGGCAGGCGTCGCGCGCGGCGGCGGCGCGCTACGGCGGCGCGCTCGAGCCGTACTTCCCGCGCGTCTTCGCGGCCGCGGTCGTGAGCCCCAACGAGCGCGTGCTGTTCCAGGACACGCCCGACACGCTCGTGATCCACCAGGACAGCTACGTCCCGGAGATCGCGCTCACCTACACGCTCCTCGACTTCGGCCGGCGCGCGAGCGCAGCCGAGGTCGCGCGCGAGCGGCTCGTCGCCGCCAACTTCTCCTTCAACCGCTCCCTCCAGCGCGTGGTGTTCGAGGTCGAGGCGGCGTTCTTCGTCCTCGACGCTGCGATCGCGCTCGAGACGGCGGCGCAGCAGAACGTCGAGCTCGCGCGCAAGGTGCGCGAGGCCGCCGATCGCCGCCTCTCCGTCGGCCTCGCGACGCGCCCCGACGCGCTCCTCGCGCAGCAGGTCGAGACGCGGGCGCTCTACGAGCTCGAGAGCTCGCGCGCCGCCTTCCGCGACGCGCAGGCGCACCTCGCGCGCACGCTCGGGCGTCCCGCGAACCGCGCGCCCCGGATCGAGCCGATCGCGACCCGGCCCGTGCCGGCGGACCTCGCGTCGAACGTCGACGCATTGCTCGAGAATGCGCTCGCGGATCGGCCCGACCTCGCGGCCCGCGCCGCCGAGGTGCGCGCGAGCGCGGCCGAGGTCGAGCGGACGCAGGCCGAGTTCTGGCCGCGCGTCGGCTTCGAGGGGCGGTACGCCGAGGTCTTCTGGGATTACACGGTGCAGGGGTCGGCGCGCGTCCGGAACTCCGAGCCCGCGTACTCGACGGTGTTCCGCCTCGACTGGGACGTCTTCCGCGGCTTCGGCCGCGAGAACGCGCTCCGCGCCGCGCGCGCGGACAGCGAACGCGCCGCGTCCGAGCTCGAGGCGAGCCGGCTCGACGCGTCGGTCGAGGTCTGGTCGGCGTACTACGACCAGCTCGCAGCGCGGAAGAAGCTCGCGTATGCCGAGACTCTGCTGAAGTCCTCGCAGGACACGTACGACGCGACGTCGCGCAGCTACGCGATGGGCCTGAGCGACGTCGTCGCGCTGCTGACGGCCGAGCGCGACCTCGCGACGGCCCGGTACACGCTGGTGCGCTCGCGCGCCGACGTGCTCATCTCCGCCGCGCGCCTCGCGTACGCCGTCGGGTCCGCCGCGCCGGGGCGTTGATTCGCGCTCGGACTCGGCTCGGCCGGCGTGCTATCCGGGACGGCGTGAAGGTCGTCCAGCGACCTGCCGCCCTGCGCCTCCGGCCCTTCGTGAAGACGATCTGGGCGTCGAGCGAGACCGCAGAGGACGTGCGCGCTCGGCCGGCGCGGGAGCGCGTCCTCCCGAGCGGCGACATGCACCTCGTCTTCCGGCTGTCGGATCACCCACTCGAGGTCTTCGCGGACGCGGACACGCGGACCGGAACGACGTTCGCGCACGCGGTGGTCGGCGGCGCGCGGAGCGGCGCGTACGTCCGCGAGGTCTCCGAGCCGCTCTGCTCGGTCGGCGCGGAGCTCCGCCCGGGCGCGAGCGAGGCGCTCTTCGGCGTCCCGGCGGACGAGCTCGCGGAGCGCCACACGTCGCTCGCGGACCTCTGGGGCCACGCGGCCGGCGAGGCGCGCGAGCGCTTCCTCGAGGCCGAGGGGCTCGAGGAGCGGATCGCTCTCTTCGAGCACCTCCTCGCCGGGCGGCTGCCGCGCGTCCAGGGCGTGCATCCCGCGGTCGCAGCGGCGCTCGAGCGCTTCTCGGTCACGGACGACGTCGACGAAGCGGTGCGCGAGAGCGGCTACAGCCATCGCCGCTTCATCGCCCTCTTCCGCTCCGCGGTCGGCCTCGCGCCGAAGCTCTACTGCCGCGTCCGGCGCTTCTACTCGGCGGTCGGCCGGCTCGCCGCCGAGCCCTCGGCCGGTCTCGTCGACGTCGCTCTCGACGCCGGCTACGCCGACCAGCCGCACCTGAGCCGCGACTTCCGCGAGTTTTCCGGGGTGACTCCGGGAGCCTATCGCCGGATCGCGCCCTCGTCGCCGCACCACGTGCCGATCCCGCGCTCGCGCCGCTGATCGCGGCACGGCGCCGTCAAAATCGTTCAAGACTCGACCGCCGGCCGCGTGCGAGAAGCCCGGCATCGCTTCGGGGCGAAGCGACGAAAGGAGACGATGCCATGAAGGTCCACGAGGTGTTCGCGTACCTGCGGGTCGACGATGCGGCGCGCGCGATCGAGTTCTACGAGAAGGCGTTCGACGTGACCGAGAAGTTCCGGCTCACGGAGCCGAGCGGCCGGATCGGCCACGCCGAGCTCGACTTCGGCGGCGCGACGATCATGCTCTCGGACGAATATCCCGAGTACGGCATCAAGGGCCCGAAGACCGTCGGCGGCACCTGCATGTCGATCCATCTCCACGTCGACGACGCCGACGAGTTCATCCGGCGCGCCGTCGCCGCGGGCGCCGAGGTCGTCCGCCCGCCGCAGGACCAGTTCTACGGCGAGCGCTCGGGCACGGTGCGCGACCCGTTCGGCCACGAGTGGAACATCGGGCACCACATCGAGGACGTGACGCCGGTCGAGATGCAGCGGCGCTACGACGAGATGATGAGGGGCGCCTGAAACGCGCGCAGCTCTAGTCCTTCAGCCGCTTCGCGAAGAACGCGAGGATCTCGTCGACCGCTGCGCGCGTCGGCTCGCCGTCGCGGTTGATGAGGTGGAGCGTCACGACGCTGTGCGGGCTCATGGGCGTCCCCTGCATCGCGCACGAGTCTGGCAGCACGCGGCCCTGGAAGCGATCGCCGAGAGCGGCCTCGTAGGCGGCGAAGCGCTCGGCGCGGCAGAAGCGGTCGCCGGCGAAGCGGTAGGCGAGCACGGTCAGGTCCTCGCGCTCCATGCGCTGCTTGACGGCGGCGAGCTCGTCGGGCGCGATGTGCATGCCGCCCGCCTGGAACATCGGGAGCGACGGCTGCGACAAGACGGGCGCGAGCACCGCCGGCTCGAGCATCATCGACAGCGCGAAGTTGCCGGTGAAGCACATGCCGATCGCGCCGACGCCCTTCCCGCCGCAGAGCGGGTGCGCGTGCGCGGCGAGCGCGCGCAGCCAGCGCACGACCGGGCTCGACTCGTTCGCGGCGAACGCGCGGAACTCGCGGCTGATGCAGGCGCGCACCATCGTCACGAGGCCGCTCGGGATCGTCACCGGCCCGCCCTCGGTCCCGAAGAGCGCGGGGAGCCACACCGTGAAGCCGGCGTCGCGTACGATGCGCGCGAAGCGCAGCACGTGCGCGGAGATGCCCGGCATCTCGGCCATCACGATGACCGCGGGCCCGGTGCCCGACACGTAGACGCGCTTCCTGACGCCGAGCAGCTCGATCTCGCGCCGCTCGAAGTCCGTCATGGGGTCGCGATCGCTGAGCTTCGGCTCAGGCGCGGTCGTCTGGGTCGGCTCGTTCATCGCATACCTCCGCCGGCGCGCAGGTATCACGGGCGCCGCGGCGGCGGCAATGCGAGTCCGGCGCGCCCGATCGGACGCGCGGCGGCCGCTAGAACCCTGCGACCTCGCGCAGCTCGCGGACGCGCACCACGAGATCGCGGCCGCGGCGGACGACCAGCCCCTGCTCCGAGAACTCGGCGATCGTCTTCGTGACGCGGGCGCGCGAGATGCCGGTCAGCTCCGCGAGGTCCTCGTGCGTCAAGCGCACCTTGACGAGGCGGCCCTGCGCCTCGGCGACGCCGAAGCCCTCGGCGAGATCGAGGAGGCCGAGCGCGAGCTTGCCGCGGAGATCGAGCGTCAACAGCTTCACGGTGCGGAGGAACGTGCGCGAGTAGTAGTCGAGCGTGCCGCGCGTCATGAGCGCGGTCACGTCGACGGGGAGCTCGCGGACGATGTCCTGAAACTCCACCATGTCGATCGCGGCGGCGTGGATCGGGGTGAGCGCGATCGCGGTGTCGAGGCGTCGGCCGCCGACGACCAGATGGCTCCCGAGGAGCGCGCCCGGCTTCGCGAGCGAAACCAGCACGCGGCGTCCGAGAGAGCCCGGGACGAAGAGCTTCGCGACGCCGTCGAGCATCCAGTAGAGGCGCGTCGCGGCGCTGCCCTCGCGGTAGATGACGCGGCCGCGCGGGAACGTGATCAGCTCGGCCGTTTCGAGGAAGCGGCCGATGCTCTCCTCTGGCCAGCCGAGTCGCCGGAGCCCGAGCGCGAGGCGGCGCGAGCGGCGCGCGTCGCTCGCGAGGTTCGCGGGTCGCATTGCCTTGCCGGTGGTCGCCATGACCCGATCCGCGCGCATTGTGCCCGTGGGCACAAACTCCGCGCTGGAGGCTCCTCTCTCATCGTCGTATAGGTCGGTCGAGAGGCGTTGCAAGAGGTTCGGCGTCGACGAGAGCGAGATGGCGGAGCGCGAGATCCTCATGACGGGCATCGGCGGCCAGGGCGTGCAGCTCGCGGCCAAGATGCTCGCGACCGCCGGCATGCTCGAGGGCCGCCACGTGATGCAGTTCAGCATGTTCATGGGGAGCATGCGCGGCGGGTCGAGCGAGTGCACCGTCGTCGTCGCGGACGGGCCGGTCGAGGCGCCGCCGGTCGTGCCGCACGCGTGGGCCGCGATCGCGATGCATCCGAGCGAGCTCGGGCTCGTCGAGAAGAAGCTCCGACCCGGGAGCGCGATCGTCTACAACCGGACGCTCTTCCCCGAGCCGCCCGCGCTGCGCGGCGACTGCCGGTGGGTGCCGGTCGACGCGGGACGGATCGCGAGCGAGCGGCAGTACCTGCAGGGGCAGAGCCTGGTCGCGCTCGGGGCGTTCTGCGCGTTGACGGGGATCGTCGCGGCGGGGTCGCTCGAGGAAGCGTTGAAGCAGATGCTGCCGTCGTACCGGCACCACACGATCCCGAAGAACGTCGACTGCCTCGCCGCGGGTGCCGCTGCGATGGCGGAGCACGCGGGCGCGGTGCCGGCGTGGAACGGCGTCGGAGGCTCTTGACGTGGCGAAGTCGGTCGGCACGGTCGTCATCGACGTCGAGACCTGCAAGGGGTGCGAGCTCTGCATCCCGGTCTGCCCGCCGAAGGTGCTCGAGATGTCGAGCGAGGTGAACGCGATCGGGTTCCGGTACCCGCTTCTGGTGCGCGACGGGTGCACCGGGTGCGAGCTCTGCGCGGAGATCTGCCCGGACTACTGCTTCGACGTGTATCGCGCGGTCGCGGGGCACGGCGCGGCCGAGGCGCCGGCAGAGGGCTGATGGAAACGAAGCAGTTCATGGAGGGCGGGCACGCGCTCGCCGAGGCCGCGATCCAGGCGGGCTGCCGCTTCTACTGCGGCTACCCGATGACGCCCTCGACCGAGGTGCTCGAGTACATGGCGCGCCGGATGCCCGAGGTCGGCGGCGTCTGCATCAACGTCGAGTCCGAGATCGAGGGCATCAACATGGTGTGGGGCGCGGCCGGCGCCGGCGTGCGCGCGATGATCGCGTCGACGACGAACGGCATGAGCCTCATGCAGGAGAGCATGTCCGAGATGGTGCTCGGACGCGTGCCCGCGGTCGTCGTGAACATGGGCCGCGGCCAGGGCGACTATTTCCAGTGCACGCGCGGCGGCGGCCACGGGTCGCACCGGATGATCGTGCTCGCGCCGGCGACGGCGCAGGAGGCCGTCGACACCGCGTACCGCGCGTTCTTCCTGGCGGAGAAGTGGCGGCACCCGGTGATCATCTACGGCGACTTCATGCTGTCGCACACGTCGGAGACGGTTTCGTTCGTCGCGCCGCCGGATACGCTGGCGCCGCTTCCCGAGAAGGACTGGGCGACGACGGGCGCGCGCGGGCGGGCGCCGCGGCTTTTGACGTCGCTCGGGATGAAGCTCGACACCGCGGGGGCGCCGGCGGGGATCGGGCCGGGCGAGCATCGCGTGGACACGACGGCGCCGATGCGCGCGGCGGTCGAGCGGCATCGCGAGATCGCGGCTGTCGAGACGCGCGTCGAGACCGATGCGTTGGAGGATGCGGAGCTCGTCGTGACGGCGTTCGGAACGCTCGGGCGCTTCGCGCGCTACGCGGCGCGGCTCGCGCGCGAGGAGGGGATGCGGGTCGGCTACGTGCGGCCGTACACGCTGGTGCCGTTCCCGTACGAGACGTATCGCGCGCTCGGAGAGCGCGGCGTGGCGGTAGCGGTCTTCGAGAACAACGCCGGGCAGATGGTGCAGGACGTGCGGCTCGGAGTCGAAGGTCGCGCGCCGGTGACGTTCATCGGCGAGATCTCGATGGACGGCTCGGGGTTCGGCGTCGGGCCGAAGATCGACGCGCTGCACGTGTTGTCGAAGATCCGCGAGGTCTACCCGTCGCGGCGGGCGTCGGCGGCGTGAGGGCGGTGAGAGCATGAGCGATCCCACGAACGCACCTGGTGCTGTTAGCGGCGGCGGCGGCGCGCCGGTCGCCGGCATGGAGAAGGTGTTCGAGCGCTCGCCGCTCCTCGGCACGAACACGCACTCGCTCTGCCCCGGCTGCGGCGAGCCGAGCGCGGTGCGCGTGCTGATGGAGAACCTCGCCGAGATGGGCGAGCAGGAGAACGCCGTCTGCGTGCTGGGGATCGGCTGCTACACCGCGTTCGGCGCGCTCATGGAGGTCGACATCCAGCAGGCGATGCACGGCCGCGCGCCCGCGCAGGCGACCGGCGTCAAGCGCGTGCTGCCGGATCGACTGGTGTTCACGCTCCAGGGCGACGGCGACATGATCACCGAGGGGATTCAGGAGGTCATCCACGCCGCGGCCCGCGGGGAGAAGATCACGGCGATCTGCCTCAACAACGCGGCGTTCGGCGAGACCGGCGGGCACATGACGGCGACGTCGGTGATCGGGCAGCGGACGAAGAGCACTTTGGGCGGTCGCGACGCTGCTCGGCACGGGTATCCGATCCGGCTGCCGGAGATGCTCGTCGGGCTGGAGGGTGTCGCGTACGTGGCGCGCGGGACGACGCACACGCCCACGGGCGTGAAGCGCGTCAAGAAGCTGCTGCGCGCTGCGCTCGAGACGCAGCGGCGTGGGCTCGGGTTCTCGCTGGTCGAGATCCTGACGATGTGCCCGACGGGGTGGTTCGTGACGCCGGCGGAGGGGCCGAAGTTCCAGCAGGAGAACATCCTGCCGGTGTTCCCGGTGGGGGAGCTGAAGCGGCCGCGCGAGCTTGACGGCTGAGCTCGGTTGCCGTTCTCGCTCCGTCGGCTCTCCGTCTCGTCGCGTCCGCTTCGTCTTAGTCTTCGCTCCCGGGCCAGTCGTCGTGCGCCGTGGCCCCCGGCTTGCTTGACGAGCACCGTCGCTCGGGTCTATGGCCGCGTCAGGGCAAGAGAACTCGATGGGCGACGTGGACGTCATCGGCGAACTTTCCGGGCGATTGCAGCGGCACCGTCCGCTCTATCGCGGAGCGTGCCCTGCCGATGCAGCTTCCGCGCCGTGGAGGTTGTCCGGCGCCGTCGTCCGCGAAGGGGCCATCGCGCCCGGCCATCCGCCACGCCTGCTCGACCGCGCCCGAGCGGCTCTTCGAATGCGCCACTACAGCCGACGTACGGAGAAATCCTACGTCGCCTGGATGCGGCGCTACATCCTGTTTCACGGCAAGCAACACCCGGATGCGCTGGGGCCGGACGAGCTGACGCAGTTCCTCTCCTCCCTCGCCGTCGAGGGCAAGGTGAGTGCAGGGACGCAGAACCAGGCGCTCGCGGCACTCCTCTTCCTCTACCGTGAGGTCCTCGAGCGGGACGTCCCCTGGCTCGACGGCATCGTCCGCGCCAAGGCCGCACCCCGGCTGCCTACCGTGTTGTCGCGATCCGAGGTCGCGACAGTCATTGCCGGCATGTGCGGCGTGCCGCGTGTGATGGCGATGCTCTTGTACGGGTCGGGGTTGCGCCTCCTCGAGTGTGCGCGGCTGCGCGTGAAGGACGTGGACTTCGACCGCCGCCAGCTCGTCGTCCGCAACGGCAAGCGCGACCGCGACCGCGTCACCCTCCTTCCGCTGGCCTGTGTGGACAAGCTCCGTCGCCAGATCGGCGAAGCGCGAGCCCAGCACGAGCGCGACCTCGCCGGCGACGCCGGTTGGGTCGAGCTACCGTTCGCTCTATCGCGGAGGTACCCGAACGCCGGCCGCGAATGGCCGTGGCAGTGGGTCTTCCCGGCGACCCGAGCGTACTTCCACCGCGAAAGCGGTCAGCGACGCCGCCACCACCTGCACGAGAGCGTCCTGCAGCGCGCCGTCCGCGACGCCGCGATCCGAGCCCGCCTCTCCTCTGGTCGCGGCGCGACGTCCAAGCGGGTCTCGTGCCATACGTTCCGCCACTCCTTCGCCACGCACCTGCTCGAGGACGGCTATGACATCCGCACCGTGCAGGAGCTGCTGGGCCACAAGGACGTGAGCACCACGATGATCTACACGCACGTGCTGAATGCGGGACCGGGAGCGGTTCGCAGCCCGGCGGACCTTCTGGCCGGGGCCACACGTCCTCCGGAGCCCGATCAGCCGAACGCGTTCGCACCTCACGCAGCACGTCACCGCATCTGGAATGGGCCTTCTCCCGAAGCCCTTATGCAGCGAGCCCGCCCAGATAACGCGGAAGACCAAATCGCAGGCGCACGCACGGCACCGCTGCGGCGACGCTAGCTTACGCGAAGGAGACGTTCTCAGTGGAAGGATCTTATACCGGCCGCCAACTCACTTATACGGAACTGCCGACTTCCTGTTAGACAACAGGTCGTCCATGAGTACGCACACTGAGCCGCCTGAGGGAAAGCTGTGGTTCCTTTCGGAAGGCGTTCTATTGGCAGCAGTTCCAGGCTATGCGTACGCGCTCGCATACAAATACGAGCAGAACTATCTGGAGCGATTCGGCTTCCCCGAGTCGTTGGTTCGCGTGGACCTCGGTACAGTCTTGTGGGTTCTCGGCGCACTCATCTCATCTCTGGTTCTAGTGTTCTGGATTGCAAACGTGGGATTTCTGCTTCTGGCGCCTCGCCTGCGTGATGCTGCGGTAGCTCGTTCGAGCGCCCGAGTTGGTTGGTTGGCCCTGTATGCTCTTGCAATGGCGCGGCTCGCGGAGGCTTCGGTTCAATGGACTTGTGTCGCAGTCGTGGCAGCCGCGGCTCTTGGCGCCCTCTTGGAGTTCGGCGTTCCATTTCTCGCGCAACGAAGGGAGAGCTCCCTTGAGGCTCGCGCGCGCGCGCAGGAGCACACCGAGGCGCAGGTAGGCGACTTGGTAGATCTCTTACAGCGACGCCTCGGTGCCAGCTACATCCCAGTCGTGCTTGCCGTTGCAGCGCTCGCAGGTGCGGGTATCGCGGGGGACGCACGCGCACGCAATCAGACGACCTTCCTTACTCTCGCGGGTAGTACCCCGCTGGGCCTCGCGGTGCGAGTATACCCTGAGTACGTGCTGGTTGCCTCGCTCCAACCTGACAGTCAGCTGGTGAGCGGGAAGGTTGCGATATACACGGTGCCGCCGGATGGAGCGTCGTCCATCTCCTTCGAATCGAAGGAGCTTGGGCCGTTACAGTTCGCTACCGCTTCCAACGCCAAGTGAATCGGGTGAATGGTTGCCTAACCAACGGGTTCAGTCGCCGCCGAGAACGGCGCAGCTGAACGGCTCTGCGTTAGGCGTAGAGGGGAGATCGATGGCTAACGATGAAGGATCGGGGGAATCGGTCTCCATTCTTGCCCCTGGTCTTCCGAACCCTACGCGCAACGCGCGCCAAGTGTTTGTCGCCTACTCCTACAAGCTCTATCCAGAAGCCGACTACCGCAAGGTCTACCGAGAGCTAGCGAAAGCGTTCAATGTCGAGTTCATCTTTGCGGATGAGAAGATCACTAACCTCCACATCCTACAGAAGATCGCAAACTACATCCGATCGTCGCGTTTCGGCATCTATGACATCTCCGGATGGAACGCGAACGTCACCCTTGAGCTTGGCCTCGCGTTTGGGTTGGCCGAGAAATCCTATATCGCGATCGATCCATCCAAGACGCCTATCGAGGAAGTGCCGTCGGATCTTCGCGGTATCGATCGTATCCAGTACGGATCGTATGTAGAGCTCGGAGGAAAAATTGAGAAGCTCTTGGCACAAGAGCTGCCTGTGCAGCGCACACACGACGTGGAAAACCAGCTCGCGCAGCTTCGAGCGGACGCGGTGCGCGTGATCGGTGAGTCTCATGGACTGAGAATTAACGACATCGCCAAGCTGCTCGGGGTGTCGAAGGACATGGCTCAGGTCGTCGTTCGGCCACTGGTCGGTGAGCAGCTACGGATCGAAGGAATCAAGCGTGGCGCGAGATATGTTAGAATCGAAGCCGGCGATGCTAAGTCAAAATAGATAAATTACGGTAGGCGGCTAAGGATGGCTCGTCGCAACGGGACCATTTCTGGTGGCATCGCTTGAACGTCTGTTCGCGGCCGCAAACGCGTACCTGTCGCCCTTTGAACAGTTCTGGCCGGCGGGCGCGTCGTTTCCGCTTTGAGCGTTCGGTGCATCCGCTCGTGCGCTCCGTTCTGCTCCGGGTGGCTTGGTTGGATGCGCTGGTGGCGGATCCCGAGTCGCATCCACCAAGTGTTCATCGCGCAGAGGCCGTGGATTCCGGTCGACGCGAAGGGTGCGCCGTTGTCGGTGCGAATCGCGTAGGGCAGCCCGACGTCGCGGAAGATTCGCTCGAAGACGGGCTTTGCGTGTGCGCACGGACTCCAGGGCAGTGCAGCCGATCAGGTACCGCGAGTGCTGGTCGGCAATCGTCAGCGGATAGCAGTAGATCCCATCACCCGTGCGAAAGTGTCCCTTGAAGTCGGCGGTCCAGAGATCGTTTGGGGGCGGCAGCCACGATCTCCGGCGCTCCTGGATGGACCCAACGGTGGCGTCGACGACGGCGCTTCACCAGCCCGCGTCGTCTGAGGAGGTCACCGGCCGTGCTGACTGCTGGCAGCACGAGCTCGGGTCGTCGTACGGCGAGCCAGGCCAGGAGCTTTGCGTGGCCCCCAGCTCGGGTGCTGGCGACGAGCATCGAGTATCGCTCGGGCGACGACGGCATCGATGCGATGCGGGCAGTCGTGCGGCGCGCGGCTACGCTCGGCCAGGCCCTCGATGCCCGCGGTCTCGAAGCGCTCGATCCACTTGTAGCCGGTCTTCCGGCTCACCCCGTATCGCCGGCAGAGTTCGATCATGGTGAAGTGCCCGCGCTCCCAGTCGACGATGAAGCGCATTCGTTCCTTCATGGGTTCCGTCTCCGTCCACGGCATGCCCCGCCCCTCCTGGGGTGGGCAGCCTACACGGCGTCACCCATGTTGCCGGTCTGGTCTGTTGCCGATGTACCCGGTTTGCACCCGGCGTCTAACCTGCCGTTGCAGACGGACGGTCGCGACGGTCGCCCTTCGGGCTCCCTCTCGCGCCCGCCGCTGAACGGCTATATCGTTAGAAGGACTGAGGAACGGTAAACACCGACACAACACTCACGACCGCAAGTCGACGCAGGGCCGGGCACTTCGAGATTCTCGGTGAGACGTACGCCAAGTTTGAGTTCTTCGAGCGAGGCTGGAACCCGTACAGCCGATTCCTCGACGTCGACAAAGTCGACCTCATCCTCCGCAAGGTTGTGTCGGGACGACGGCTCTATCGGGAGGGACAGGTCAAGTACGGCAAGCTTTTCGAGACTATCTCAGGATGGCAGAGCCGCCTCTTTGACCATTCATCTTGGAGGTTCTTCAAGGAAGACGAGTTCGCATCGTGCTTGTCGAACGACACCCTTTTCGTTGCCTACGTGCTGGCGCCGGACGTTGGGTATCGGGGAGACATCTTCGTCTTCCCGGTGAGGGTCTTCGCCGATCTGATCAAGTGCGGCATCGCGACTGGTGGAAGGAAGAAAGTCTACTTGTCCCGTGTGCGCGGTGACGACCAACGCTGGGTCTTGCGGCGAACCCATCGCCTGTTTTCGGAAGTGAACGACGATACCTGCGTCGACGTGTCGAAATATCGTCGCAACTTCGCCGTTCTCGAATCGCCAGCCGTCTAAAGTCTCGTTAGACACCGAGGGACGCAAGATGACCGGGGACCGAACCGAGGCCAAGCGAATCTTCACAAGGTTCCCCGTCGTGTCGCTTGGGGCTGAGTACTTGGTGATGGGACATCTCCTCCGTCGGAACATCCTCACTTACAAGGCGCCTCCGAACAATGAGGGGTACGATCTCATCTCCATTCATCCGAATCCGCGTGTCTCGGGTCCGCAGGTCCGAATCCAGGTCAAGAGTCGCCTCGCCAGTGATTCCGATCGAGGCTTCCCAGTCAAGGAGCGAACGATCGCTGCCTTCGATTTCTTGGTCGTTGCGTTCCTCAACGTCGGCTACTTCTTCGCGAAGAGCAAGAACGGTCCTCCGGAAGATGGGCGCCGCGATCCCGAGTTCTTCACGTTCCCGGCGGCGTTCATTCGGGCGCATCACAATGCGGCGAACTCGTGGGAGAAGGTCCGAACGAGGGGTCTCGACATCGAAGCGTACCGCGGCGATCGGGGGTTCGAGCAAATCGCAAAATACCTTTCGATTCCGTATCCAGCGAAGGCAAGAGGAGCGGAGGGTGTCTAACACGCGCATGCAGCCGCCCGTCATGATGGGCGGCGCCTACAGCGGTCGCCGCTGCGCCGGCGGCTCATGCGCATGGCGTTAGACGGCGGAGGGGAGGTCCGCTCTTATCGTGGAAGGAGGTTCATGTTCCAGAAATCAGTGCTGCAGGTGCGAACCGAATTCTTGCACCGTCAGGTTCCGTCCGGCGAGCGTGATGAGGTAGCGCTTCTGCACGTTCTCGACGCCTCGGAGTTGCGTCCGACTGGCACCGCCCGTGTTGCAGACGTGCGCGAAGCTCCGTTCCATGCGCTCGGAGCGCAGGCGCTGAAGACGGCGGCTCTCCTCTCGACGGACTCGGCTGCGGTTGCCGTGGAAGGCGTCTCGCCACGCCGCTGGCTTGTCCGTCGAGCGACGTCCTGCTCGGTCGGCTCGCCCGGGGATGTAGGTGCGCAGATCGTAGGCCGCGCACTCCGCCAGCGTTTGCGCCTTGTGGTGGTCGCCCCTGTCGGCGACGAGCTCGCTGGCGAAGGCATCGCTTCCCTGATCCGCGGGATAGATCGTCGCCGCGACCCAGATCGACCACGTGCTCGGCCTTGTAGGCGAGGTGCGTCCGGCCGTCCTGGAAACCCGCTTCCTTCGCTTGCGATCGTGCCTGCGCGCGTCCTGCTCGCTCGGATTCTCGATCCCGGCTTCCTCCGCTAGGCGCTTGATGTCCTTCTTCCAGGCCTCGCCGCTGTCGTGGCGCACGATCGACTTCATCGCCGCTTTGGCCTCCAGCATCGTCGCGTCGACGGCGAGCGTCTTTTTGCGATAGAGCCCGCGCTCGATCAGGATGCGCAGCACGAATGCGAAGACCTCCTCGTGAAGCTCCAGCGGCAGCCGCTGGCGGATTACCGTGAGCGAAGAGTGATCGGGAACTCGCTCCGACATCCGGAGGCCGAGGAACTGGCGCAGCGCCAAGCTGTAGCTGCAGCGCCAGGCGATCCCTTGCTGGGAATCGATCCCCTCCAAGTACCCGAGCATCGCCATCCGGAAGTACGTCCCGGGCGGGATCGATGGCCGGCCCTGCGCCGTCGCGTAGTGCGGCCGGCAGAGGTCCTCGACGAATCGATCGACGCCTGCCTCTTCCAGCACCCGATTCACCCTCTCGTAGAACGGATGCCCCGGCGAGCGCGGCAGCTCGGTCGTCGCCACCCACCGCCCTTCTTCCACTGCACCCCGTCGACCCAGCGCCATCCTCATCCATCTCTCGCTGCGCTTCCTACGCTCCGCGATCTCCGCGGACAACTGGGAGCTGCGAGTTTTTCAATGGACTGTTAGCTCGAAAAGTGAGACCGCGAAAAGGGAACGGAACGCCCTCAACCTGACACTTCGCGAAGAGAAAGTCCCGGAATCATCCCGGACTACGACACGCAAGAGGACTTCCTTATGTCAAAGGCGCTAAGGGTTTTGATTACAGGTGCGGCACGCGGCATAGGAATGGCAACGGCGCAGGTACTTGCCAACCGAGGACATTCAGTCGTCGCCACCGACGTATCCGCGTTGAGTGGATTGGAAGGCATCCAGGCACATGTACTCGATGTCACCAGCGACGACTCCGTGGCGCGATGTCTTAAAGACGTTGGTCCACTCGATGCAATCGTCAACAACGCAGCCATATCTGGCGGAGGGCCGGTGGAAGGCTATCCACTTGATCGTTTCCGACAGATGTTCGAGACAAACACGCTCGGCGCGCTGCGCGTAATCCAGGCGGTCTTGCCCGCCTGGCGAAAGCGGGGTTCCGGCGTCATCGTAAATGTGTCGAGCGTGAACGGCCGAGTCTCATCGCCGCTCCGAGCAGCGTACAGCGCCTCCAAGTTCGCGCTCGAAGCTTTGACGGAATCACTGCACCTGGAAGTCCGTCACTTTGGAATACGCAGCGTATTGATCGAGCCCGGAAACATCGCTCCTGGCATGAAAGCGAGCGAGCCTCATAAAGGACCAGCCGACTATGCCGGACTTTGGGAGCAGTGGGCCGGAGCCGATACCAAAATGACGGGGCCATCTAGTCTGCCCGGGCCCGAAGTCGTCGCATTGGCCATCGCCAGTGCAATCGAAGACCCAGCGACACCGCTCCGTGTACCGGTCGGCCAAGACGCTGAGATGATTTTGGGCTTGCGAAGAAGCCTCGACGATCAAGCATTCGAAGATGCAATGAGAAAGGCCGTTGGGCTTACGTGGTGATTGAAACGCTGCCGGCCGCGCTCCGTTAGCAGCCCGTTGAAGAATGCCGCTCTTCGTTCCGGATAGTCGCGCGCCCAGGGGTTACTGCGTTCGCCGTCTAACAAAACGTTGCAGCGGACGCACCGGCGCCTGTCTCGTCATGGTCGATCGGCTGCGTGCGGCGCGCCGCTGAACGCTGGGTCGTTGGACAGCCGAGATCATGACGTCGCGCAGTGGGCAGCATTCATGACCACACTCCTAGTCGGTTTCGACTCCGCGTGGACACCCCAGAACAGCGGGGCCATCGTTGCCGTCGTCCGAGCTGATGAAGGAAAGCTTATCGAACTCGGTTCACCGCACGTCGCCGGATGGCGTGATGCCGAAGAGAGGATTGTACGGTGGCAACGTGACGAGAAGGTCACTCGAACAGTTGTGCTGCTGGATCAACCGACGATCGTGACGAACACTGCGGGCCAAAGACCCGTCGAGAATGTGGTCGCGTCGCTGGTGAGCCGTCGCTTCGGGGGAATGCAGCCCGCAAACACTGCGCGGACCGAGATGTTTGGGGAGGGCGCTCCCGTCTGGCGGTTCCTGGAGCGGTTCGGTGGCGCTGCAGACCCGCACCGGCCCCTGATGCAGACGCGCGTATTCGAGACCTATCCGGTGCTGATCATGATCGCGCTTGGATGGATGCTGCCGGATGCACGGCGCTCCGGCGGCCGGCTGCCGAGGTACAACCCCGACCGAGGCAGGACGTTCTCGGCCGTGGACTGGCGTCACGTCTGTCAGCGCATCCGGACGGAGTTCGAAGCGCGCCGACTCTCTGGGCTCGCCAAGTGGCTCGACAACGCCGCTGCGAACGCGCGGCCGCGGAAACGCGACCAGGATTGTGTCGATGCCTGCATTTGTCTGCTGGCGGCGCTTTACCTAGTCGAACGGCGGGAGTGTTTGATGATCGGCAACACGCACACGGGCTACATCGTTGTGCCCTCGGGAAGAGAATTGCAGTCCGAGCTCGAGGCGCGTTGCGCCAAGACAGGTCGAGCTCACGCGGAGTGGCTGACGTGGTTCATGTGCCCTGCCGATTACGTGGAGCCGCTGTCCAACAATCGCCTCCAGCAAGCGGCGCTTCGCGCCGCAGCTGATGCCGATCGTTAGGCCTCACACCCAATTCCGAAACTCACACCCGGAGGACCGAACGATGACGAAGTACCTTGTCTCCTTCCCCGGATCGGCGATGGACATCTCCGACGAAGACATGGCTGCCGTCGGCGAAGCGGCACACGCGGTCATACGCGAGGCGAAGGATGCCGGCGTCTATGTGTTCGGCGGTGGTATCAATGAGGACGTCCCGCCGCTGATGGTCGCCGCCGACGGCACCGTCACGAACGAGACCTACCCGCAGACCAAGGAGTTCGACGGCGGCTTCTGTGTCCTGGAACTCCCGTCGCGCGAAGCCGCCGTCCAATGGGCCGCGAAGATCGCCAAAGCCTGCCGCTGCTCGCAGGAACTCCGCGAGTTCGGGTACGACCCCGAAGGCTGACCGGCGAGGTCGCAGCCCGATGCGAACGAGGAGGTCCTTTCTGCCTCTACTTTCTTCATTGCCATGAACTTCGGACAGGCAACATGCCCAAGCGCCTCGATACATCCCTGAGGCCTAACCCTTCGTTGCACCCGACTCGCTACAGCGGGCTTCGCCCGCTTCCGCGGGCGGCCGAACTCAAACGTTAGAGACGACAGATGACCTTGGGGAGACGGGACAAGCTGATCTATCTGGTGGCCGCGCTCCCGATCGTGGCGACGGTCACATTGTACTCGCTGGTGCTGTTGGTTTATCTCCGCACGGGCTACTGGCCGTACCGACTGGAGCCGGGTCAGCAACTCACTGACACCGTGGGAGACTTCGCGACGATCGTCGGCCTACTTCTTCTCCCGGCGTTGACCGCCATCTCGCCGCTGGTGTTCTTCATTCCCGTGGTGGCGTCCCTCTTCGCCCCATTTCGCTACCTACGTGGACCTGCCGTAATGTACCTCTTTTCATGGAGCCTCTGGGCTCTCTTCGTGTGGCGTGACCCTGGCGGTATCTATGACTGGCTATTGGATTGACCGTCTAACTTCGCGCTGCAGCGGACCGACTGCGCCGGCCGCTGAGCGCCGGCGTTAGGCGCCGGCAAGGCCTCGCCCATGCGAACACGACTGCCGATAAAACCGCTCGCCCTCGCCGGCATTGTCGGGCCGATCGGCTTCATCATTCTTGTGGTCGTCCAGGGCATCATGCAGCCCGATTACAGCCACATCGCGATGCCGATCAGTGCCTTGGCGGCGTGGCCGGCCGGTTGGATCCAGAACTTGAATTTCTTCATATTCGCGCCGTTAATGGCGGCGTTTGCGATCGGTCTGAATAATGCAATCCGACCGACCCGCTTCGGATTCTTAGGCATCGCCCTGTTGCTCGCGAATTCCCTCGGCCTATTCATGGCTGGGCTCTTTCACTGGATCAACGTGGACAGCGTCCCGACGGAGACTCCAGAACACGTCGTTGCAGCGGTGCTCACATTCTCTAGCGCCAGCATTGGGCTGGCGGTGCTCTCTCGTCGAATGAACGTAGACCCGCGATGGCACGATCTTTCAGCGTACGTATTCGGCACTGGCCTGGTGATGCTGGCGCTGTTCATCTCTGTCGGTGGCTTCGCCATTGACGAGGGTGCGCCGTTGCATAGGTGGGCCGGATTCCTGCAGCGCGTCTTAGTAACGGTGTGGTTCACCTGTCTGCTTGTAATGGCGCGGAGAGTCCTTCGCGTTGCTCGAGAAGACTCATTGCCTTCGCCAGACCGTCCATGAATGAGTATCCGCCGCCTAACAAACGTATGCAGCCGTGGCGTTAGCAGGCTGATTCTTCGTTGCACCCGACTCGCTACAGCGGGCTTCGCCCGCTTCCGCGAGCGGATGAACTCAAACGTTAGCCCCATTGGACGTGGGACATGAGCGTCGACGAATTCGTGAAGCTGGTCGAATCGGTCACGAAGCCGATCGGAGTCTCGTATGGCCCGCGATCGTCGCTTTCGTCCTCGCACGCTTCGGTCAGGACCTTCGAGCCAATGCGGAGTACTGCAGGGAGACCGCCGAATGTCTACAAACGACCTCACCAACGCCATCGAACAGAGCCACGCGGCCCTCGGCGCGATACTCAAAGGTGACCCGACCGTCTACCAAGCGTTGTATTCGTCAGCAGACGATGTGACCCTGGGAAACCCATTTGGTCCGTACGTACGTGGTCGGCAGAAAGTAGCGCAAACGCTTGCTGGCGCCGCCTCGCACTACCGCGACGGCGAGGTCGTCGAGGTCGAACTGATAGCCAAGTACGTCTCCGACACGCTCGCCTGCATCGTCGAGGTGGAGCGGGGCCGAGCCAAGGTCGGGGGTGCCAAGGAGGAAGCACCAGTAGCGGTCCGCGTGACCAGTGTGTTTCGACTGGAGAGCGGAAGCTGGAAGCTCGTTCACCGTCATGCAGACCCGATTACGAGTCCCCGTCCAGCAACATCGGTGATCAGTCGGTAGTGCGCCGGTAACTGTAGTCGAGCGCAATGCGTGCGGGGAAGCGCGCTCGTCGACGCGCGTAGCTCGCGCTTGCAGCGGACGGCGCTGCGCGCCGCCGCTGAACGCCAAGTCGTTGGATCGCCTGCTCTATCCGGTGCCGAAGTGAAGCCTCGCATCATGTACATCGAGCAACGTGGCCGAGTCGCCGCCTCGGGCCGCATCGGCCGCGCGACTTGCTCTGCGCGACGGTCGGCGCGACCATCGGTGCCGGGCCGCCTGCGGTCGAAGGGACCGCAGGCTCGGTCTCGAACGCGGCCCGGCAGCTGAGCGCCGGGGTCGCTAGCGAGATCGCGAGGACTGGGAGAAGAGGCGCTGCGTGGGGATGGAGTTCGAGATCATCGGTTCGATTCGCGACGCGGGGACGATCGCGCCCGGTCCGTCTGTTCGCGCTCGAGGGCGGTTGCGACGGCTCTACGGCCGCGGCCGGTGGCGAAAACGCAAGGGGACAGCGAAGGTCCGTTTGCCGGATGGCGTCGTCCGCGACGCCGAGGTGCATTGGTAGGAGGCGAGCGGTATCGCCAGACGAGAAGTGAAGATCAAGCGTTTGGTGGAGTGACCGAATGGCGCACAAGACAAGAATGAAGAAGCGGTTCGTCGTATGCGTGCGCAACACCGGATACCCGGCGTCGCTAGAGTTGCGGAAGATCTACCAGGCTCTGGCCGATCCAGAAGGAGAGGCACATGGCCTGATTCGCGTCATTGACGAATCGGGTGAGGACTACCTCCATCCCCAAAAGTTCTTCATGTCGCTGGACTTGCCGCAGCCAGTGGAAAGCGCTTTGCGACGAGTGGCGGGATGATTGTCGCTGGAAGCACATCGCCCGCCGTCGCTAACACCACGCTGGAGCCGGCCGGCTCGAACTCCCCCGTGGAACACGAGCCCTTCCGCGCCGGCGGCTCAGCGTGAGCGATAGACACATTCAGGAGAGACTCTCATGGTCACCTGCTACCTCAGATACGTCATCGATCCCCACAAGCTCGCGGAGTTCGAGACCTACGCGAAGATGTGGATCCCACTGGTCGACAAGCTCGGCGGGAAGCACCATGGATATTTCTTGCCGCACGAGGGGCCGAATAACATTGCGCTCGCTCTCTTTAGTTTTCCAAGCTTGGCTTCTTACGAAGAATACCGGGCCAGGGCGGCATCCGATCCGGACTGCCAAGCAGCCATCGCGTATTACAAGGACACGCGCTGCTTCCTCAGCTTCGAGCGCAGTTTCATGCGACCCGTCCTCAAAGGAGAAGGCGTCTCCAAAGGCGCCCTATGATTAGAGATACGCTCAAGCAGGAATCGGGGAAGGGCCTGTTCCTGGGAGGCCTGAAGCTCCCGATGGCGTCGGCGGAGCTGGGATTGATCGACGAGTACGAGTTCGTGGTGCAGCCCAGGCTGGCGGGCCTTGGGCCGACGTCGTTCGCCGGGCTGTCGAAGCCTCTCGACTCGGGGCTCGTGAGCCGGCTCGAGTTCGGCTCGGGGGCGGTGGCGATGCGGTATGAGCCGAGAGAGTCGCCATTCCGACCAGCGACCAACATGGAAGCGGTTCAACGGCCGCTGAAAGAGGATCACGACGGAGAAGCGATATGATGAAACCAGCGAAGAATACGATCTGCCTTTGGTACGATCGGGACGCCGAGGATGCGGCGCGGTTCTATGCCAAGACCTTTCCCGATTCATCGGTCGGCGCGGTGCACCGCGCACCGGGAGACTTTCCGTCCGGAAAGAAAGGGGATGTGCTGACGGTCGAGTTCACCGTGATCGGGATTCCGTGCATCGGGCTCAACGGCGGACCCGTATTCAAGCACAACGAAGCGTTCTCGTTTCAGGTCGCAACCGCCGACCAGGCCGAGACTGATCGCTACTGGAACGCCATCGTCGGCAACGGCGGCGAAGAGAGCGCGTGCGGCTGGTGCAAGGACAAATGGGGATTGTCCTGGCAGATCACGCCGATCGCTCTGACCGAAGCGATCACCGATCCCGATCCCGCCGCCGCCAAGCGCGCGTTCGATGCGATGATGCAGATGAAGAAGATCGACGTTGCTGCAATCGAGGCGGCGCGCCGCGGCTGAAACACCCGCCCGGCTGATGAGGGCGGCGTCGCGTCAGCCCGGGACGGCCGGCACTCACGCCGCGCTGCGATCCTCCGCGTACGCCGCCGCCGGCGGCAGCCGCAGGTCCCACACCAGGCCGATCCGCTCCAGCACCAGCAGAACCGCGTACGTCACGTCGATCTCCCACCAGAGGAAGCCGTTCCGCGCCGAGCCCGGGTAGCGGTGGTGGTTGTTGTGCCACCCCTCGCCGAGCGTCAAGGCGGCGACCAAAGGGTTGTTCCGGCTCTGATCCGGCGTGTCGTACCGCCGCGTCCCCCACACGTGGGCGAGCGAGTTCACCAGGAACGTGCTGTGCCAGAGCAGGACGGTGCTCAGGAAGAAGCCGATGAACAGCCCGGGCCAGCCCATCCACAGCGTGCAGCCGATCGCGAGCAGCGTCGGCGGCACCAGGAAGTGACGGTCGAGCCAGCGCAGCTCGGGGTACCGCGCGAAGTCGCGGATCTGCTCCCAGCGGGTCGCCTCGGTGTCGTCGAAGATCCAGCCGAGGTGCGCGTACAGGAATCCACGCTGGACCGGAGAGTGGACGTCGCCCGGCCGATCGCTGTTGCGGTGGTGCACGCGGTGATGCGCCGCCCACCAGAGCGCGCCCTTCTGCGCGCTGGTCTCGGCGAGCACGGCGAGGACGAGCTGGAAGGCGCGGCTGGTGCGGAAGGCGCGATGCGAGAAGTAGCGATGGTAGCCCGCGGTCACCGCCCAAGTGCGGAGGAACAGCAGCGCAAGGCACAGGACCAGCGACTCGAGCGTCACGCCGGACCAGATCGCACCGAGCACGGCGACGTGGCAGAGCGCGAACGGCACGCCGCCCACCCAGTCGTACTCCCGCAGACGGCGCGCCGCGGCGCGCCTGGATCGGCTGACGACTCCGGACGACTCCTCGCGAGCGCGATCGTCGTCCGCCCAGGGGAGATCGAGCAAGGCATCGAGGTCGTCATCGAGCGGAGGCGGAACGGCGATCGCTTCAGCGGGACGGGCCATGCAGGAAGGCTAGCGATCGCCCCCAGCCGGTTCCGTCACCGAGCGGCCACCGATCGTCACGGTTGGGTAAAACCTGCGCCGGCCGGGACGAACGACGCATCGCGACGGCCTTCCGCCGGATGGCCCGGATGCGGACGCGCGCGCGACGAACGACGCTCGGGCCGCCGCCTACCCGGTGGGTACGAACTTGTACCCGGCGCCGCGCACCGAGACGAAGTGCCGCGGCGCCGCCGGGTCCACCTCGAACCGCCGCCGCAGCCGCGAGATGAAGTTGTCGACCGTCCGCGTGTTCGCGTAGTTGCGGAGCTTCCACACCTTCTCGAGAAGCTCGTCGCGGCTCAGCACCCTGCCGGGGTTCAGCGAGAAGTAGCGCACGAGGTCGATCTCGAGCTGCGTCAGCTTCGCCGGCTTGCCGTCCACGAGGACGTCGTGGGTGTCGAAGTCGACCTTTGCCCGGCCGAACTCGAGCGTCGACGACGCCGCGCCCTGGCGCGAGGCGCCGTTCTCCCAGGCGCGCCGGCGCAGCAGCGATCGCACGCGCGCCAGCAGCTCCGCGAGCTCGAACGGCTTCACGACGTAGTCGTCGGCGCCGGCCTCGAGTCCCGCGACGCGATCGTCCGCCGACGACCGCGCCGTCAGCATGATGACCGGCACGAAGTTCCCCGCCTCGCGCAGGCGGCGGCACAGCTCGAAGCCGTCGACGTCGGGCAGCATGACGTCGAGGACGATCGCGTCGTACGCGTCCGCCTTGAGCAACGCCTCGGCGGCGCCGCGCGCGTTCCGCGCCACGTCGACGCGGTAGCCCTCGAGCTCGAGGTTCAGCTTGAGGCCGGTCGCCAGGTGCTCCTCGTCCTCGACGACGAGGAGCCGCCGCTCGCGATCGCTCATGCCGCGCCCTCGCCGGTCGGGCGCGCACCGGTGCCCGGCGCACCCGCGTCCGTTGCGCGAGCATTCGAAGCGAGGCCGCTCGTCGCCTTCCCCGCGCCGCGCGCAGCCGGGTCGCCGTCGTCGCGGCCGAGCGCCGCAAGCACCGCCACCCGCCGCCACGCCGGCTTCCCGTGCGGCAGCGTCACGCGCATCGTCGTGCCCTTGCCCGGCCCTTCGGAGAACGCCCGGATGCGGCCACCGAGGTTGCGGACGAGCGCCCCCGCGACGAAGAGCCCGAGCCCCGTGCCGCGCCGCCGCGCCGCCTCCGCTTGCACGCGATAGAAGCGATGGAACACGCGTCGCAGATGCTTTCGCTCGATGCCGATGCCGCGATCGCGGACGGCGATCTCCATGCGACCGCTGCGATCCACGCCGGCCGTGATGCTGACGGCGACGTCGCCGTCGGAGTACTTGACGGCATTGTCCACGAGGTTCTTCAGGACGATCGACAGGGCGGCGCGGTCCGTGGTGAGGACCGTCCCCTCCGGGATGCGCACGTCGATCGCGTCCCCGCGCAGGCGATAGCGCGCCGCCACCTCGACGGCGGAGGCGCGGGCCGCCTCGGCGAGATCGACCTCGTCGGCCTCCATCGCGATGTCGTCGTGGGAGAGGCGGCTCGCCTGCAGCACGTCGTCGATGAACGACGACAGCCGCGCGACGTCGTCGAGCATCATGCGCCGCAGCTCCTCGCGCTGCGGGTCGGCGATCTCCGGTCGCCCGAGCGTCTCCAGGAAGAGCTTGAGCGACGCGAGCGGGCTCTTCAGCTCGTGCGTCACCGAGTCGACGAAGCTGTTCTGCCGCCGCACCTCGAGGATCTCGCGCGCCAGGTACACGCTGAGCAGCACCAGCACGGTCATGATGACGACGAACGAGACCGCGCCGAGAACGAGCAGCGACACCGGCCCGCCGATCGCCTCCGACGTCGCGATGCGCTGCCCGACGAGGATGCTCCAGCCGACGAGCAGCGCCGCGGCGAGCGAGACCGTGACCGCGCCCAGGGTGATGGGCACGGAGATCGACTTCAATCGACGGCGGCGGGCCATCCCTGCCACCATCATAGCGGTGCGGGTGGGCTGCTGCTCGAGCAGCGGACTCGAGCGACCGGTTGGTATTGCGGTTTGCCAGCCCCCCTCATCGGCGGTACCCGCTACGCCATGCAACGCCTTCGGTATTCCATCAACGTCACATTGGATGGGTGCATCGATCATCGTGCAATGACCCCCGACGAAGAGTTGCATCGACACGCGGTCGAGAACCTCGCCCAGGCCGACGCCCTCCTCTTTGGCCGGGTGACGTACGAGATGATGGAAGCCGCGTGGCGGCCGCCGGCGCGGCCGGGAGCGAGGCCCGATTGGATGGAGCCCTTCGCCCGGACGATCGACGCGGCGAAGAAATACGTCGTCTCGAGCACCCTCGACCGGGTCGATTGGAACGCGGAGCTCCTGCGCGGGGATCTGGGAAAGGCCGTTCAGCAGCTCAAGCGGGAGTCGGGCCGGGGGCTGTTCGTCGCAGGTACGAAGCTCGCGCTTGCCTTGACGGAGCTGGGACTGATCGACGAGTACGAGTTCGTGGTGCATCCCGGGCTAGCGGGGCATGGCCCGACGTTGTTCGCGGGGCTGTCGAAGCATGTCGACTTGAAACTCGTGGGGCGGCTGGAGTTTCGCTCGGGGGTGGTGGCGACGCGGTATGAGCCGAGAAGATCGCCATCCGGCAGGCGCTAAGGACTGCTCGACACGCAGCATGGCAACTATGACGCGCGGCCGCAGCTCAGCGACCATCCGCTGGACGAGAGAAGGCCGGCGCGAGTGACACGTCGAATGCACCTACTGTCGAAGGTCGCGTTTGGCTTCTTCGTCGTCTGCGCGCTCGCAAGCCTGGCGGCGTGGTTCATCCTATTGTCGACCATCTGCTCCAATCCGCGGACACCCTTGCCCGAAGCACGGCACACGATTGCGTATAGCTGCCATGGGATGACCGTCTTCATCTCTCCTCTGCAAGATGCGATGCTCCATTGGCTCATTCCGGTCTTGGGGCTTTTCATTCTTCTCGGCATGCTGGCGGGGGCAATGGTGGTTCTTGCTGCTGCGAACGTGCGGATCGACGTGCAAATCAGCCATGCGGATGCACAAGGCAGGAGCCCGCATCGTGAGAGCCGGCGTGATTGAGCTGTCGTCCAGCAAGCGGGTTCCAGCGGCCCGGCCTCGCGCCGTGCGCTCGGCCCGCAGCTGAACCGCGGCGTGCCCCGACGACACTGCGAGCCTAGCGACAGGGGGGATTTGGCTCATGAGCGAACGCGGGAACGACTACGCGGACAAGAGCGCGCTGCCGCCCCTCGTCGCCCGCGCCGCCCTGCTCGCGGAGCGATTCGCCTTCAAGAACTCGTGCGCGATCGCGTACGCGCCGTTGCTCCGGATGCTCGCGGCGCAGGTCCGCGGCGGGGTCATCGGCGAGATGGGGACCGGCGCAGGCGTTGGTACGGCATGGATGGCTGGCGCGATGGACCAGGACTCCCGCATCGTGACCATCGAGGCGGACGCACCTCGCGCAAGCGCCGTGGCCGAACTCTTCGCGGATGACGGGCGCATCACCGTCCTGCACGGCGACGCGCTGGAGCTCGCCGCTCACGGCCCGTTCGATCTGCTCTACTGCGACGCGGGTCCGGGCAAGATCTTCCGTCAGGAAGTCTCGATCGCCATGATGCGTCCGGGCGGTCTCATCTTGCTGGACGATCTCGGTCCGACGCGTACCGACCTCGATTGGTGGATCCATTGTCCCGATGTCGTCGCCGCCACGATCTGGATCACACCCGACCTCGGCGCCATTCTCGCGGTACGTCGATGAAACGACGCGATCGGAGGGTCGCATGATCGTTCTCTACGACAACCCCTTCAGTCCGTTCGCCCGCAAGGTGCGGATGGTGCTCCAGTTCAAGGAAGTCCCCTACGAGTCGATCGACGCGCTGGCGCTCGCGCAGCACGCGCGTCTCTGCGCGGTGAATCGCCGCGCGGAGGTTCCGGTACTCGTCGACGGCGACGTCACGGTCGCGGATTCGGCGGACATCGTCGCCTACCTCGAAGATCGGTTTCCGACGCCGGCGCTGCTGCCATCCTCGCCAGCACGACGCGCCGCCGCACGACGGTGGCAGCGCGTCGCCGACACGACCCTCGACGCCATCATCCACGACATCTCGCTCTGGACGTGGCCCACGCACCATCGAACGGACGCGCCGCCGGCGGGGCTGGTCGAAGCGGGACGGCGCGACCTCGAGATCGTGGTCGCGGAGCTCGATCGCGCGCTCGGTCCGAACGACTTCGTCTGCGGCACTCCGTCGGTTGCGGATCTCGCGCTCTTCCCGCACGTCTCGTCGCTCAAGGTGCTCGGCGTTCCCATGGAGACATTCCCGAACCTGCTCCGGTGGAACGCGAGCATGCGGAAGCTGCCGTGCGTGCGGTCCGATCTCGACTTCGTAAAGCGAAGCGCGATCGAGAAGTTCGCGCCGGGCGCATCGCCCTACGAAGCGGAGAAGGTCGTCTGGCGCGGCGATCGCATCGAGTGGCTCCTGGCGCACGGTTTCGGGAAGTGGTTCTGGTCGGAGCTGGACTCGGGCCGGGCGGTCGTGCCGAGGTCCGTGTAGCGGGCCGGCCCGAGCGGCTCGGGCAAGGCCTGACATTCGTCCGTCGAGCGATCGGCTGAAGTGGACGGCGGGCAACACGTTCGCGGAGGCGACGAGATGAACGAATTGTACGGCATCGCGAGGCTCACGATCCATCCGGGCAAGCTCGAGGAATTCAAGCGCCTCGCGGCCAAGTGCATGGAGTCCACTCGCACCAAGGACACCGGCACGTTGCAGTACGACTGGTTCTTCACCAGCGACGAGACCGAGTGCGTGGTGCTCGAGAGATATCGCGACTCCAAGGCCCTGCTCGAGCACCTCGCGAATCTCGGGGAAACGCTCGGCGCGCTTCGCGAGACATGCTCGATGTCCGGAATGATCTGCGGAACACCCAGCCTCGAGCACAGGAAGGTACTGGAGCGTTCCGGCGTGCCGATCTTCTCGCCGTACCAGTCGATCTAGGCCGCTCGATCGACGCGGAGCGGCCGTTCAGAGCGTGGGACGCGAGCCGCCGAACGCGTCCGGGCGGGATGGCGGCTGCGCGCCCGTCACTGCGGTGGGTTGGTCGCGGGTGGGGGCTGTACGTTACTCGCGCCACCGTCGTGGCGTCCCTGCTGTTTCATGGCCCGCTTCACCTGGCGGCACTCGGGTCGGGTCTTCTCGTCGCCAGCCTTGCATGCCTGCTTCGCCGCCCGTGCGCCGGCGCGATCGTCGCGGCGTTCGTTGCGGCGCTCCATCCCTTGAGTCTGTGCGTATGTCGGGACGACGCCTGCCAGGGTCACGGCGACCGCGAACGCGCTCAAGGCCCCGCGTTTCATCTGTCTCACGACGCTTCTCCTTGCTGCACCGATCGATGCACCACGAAACGAAGCGGAGTCCGGTGCAGGTGGCCCTTTCATAGGCGCAAGACGGCACTGCCCACAAACGCTCGATTCGTCCTCCGCCCCCTGCGTCAGCGCGTCGAGTCTTCCACGTTGATTCCGGCGACGTGCAGCGCCTTCTCCTTCGCGCCCTTCAGGTCGTAGTAGCGCCGCGTGACGATGCGCTGAGCGTAGAGACCGCCGCCAGCCTGCACGTTGGTCACCGCCTTCCAGCCGCCGAACGCATCCGCGGTGAGGTCGCGAATCGCGTGGAAGAGCTTCGCACGGTACTCGCCGTCGACCCCGTTCATCGTTCCCATGTACTTCCGCACCAGGGGACCGGTGACTTCGTTCTCGAAATCGGCGGGCGACGGCGCCGTCAGGATCGAGCCGCCGGAGATGTCGTGCAGGTGCCGCACCATCGCGTTGTAGTTCGCCGCCGCGTGGTACTTGCCGGCATTGGTGTAGAGCTCGTCCGGGAAGGCGCCCTCGGGCGTGACGCTGCAGTTTGCGATCGCGGCTTCGAGCGCAGCGCGCACCAGCGTCGCGTGGATGATCATCTCCGAGATCTTCTCCCGGATGTGGCTCTCCTTCGCGAGGCCGTTGGCCTCGGCGATGAGCTGTGCGAAGCCCACGAGCTGATCCGCTTCCTCGGCCATCGCGGAGAGCCCGCCGAGTCGCTCCCACAAGCCGAGCGAATGCGCGAAAACGGCCGCTTGCGCCACTTCGCCGTCGAGAAAGATCCGCTCGTTGGGCACGAAGACGTCGTCGAAGATGACGAATCCCTCGGGCATGTGGAGCCTGGAAGAAATGGGGAACATGCGGTGGTCGGGATGTCGCGGCGCGTAGGTCGTGTCCACGATCTTCACGCCCGGAGAGTTGACCGGCACCGCGCACGCGATCGCATACGACTCCTCGCCCGGCTTCATCGCCTTCGTCGGAATCGTCATCATCTCGTGGCTGAGGGACGCACCCGTGATGTGGAGCTTGGCGCCACGAATCACCACGCCATCTCGGCGCCGATCCACGACGCGCGTGTACGCGTCGGGATCGTCCTGCTTCCCCGGCGGCCGGCTGCGATCGCCCTTCGCGTCGGTGATGCACTCGACGATCCGGATGTCGCGACGCTGCGCATCGCGGACGTAGCTGCGGATCCTCTCGGCGTAGTGCGGCAGCTCGCCGGCGATGCGGGTGGCGGCCGTCGTCAGCGTCATGATCGACTGGTAGGTGACCGCCGACACGATGTCGGCTTCGTGGGTGAGAGGGATGCGCTCCTTCAGCTCCGCGGAGGAGTGCGGGATCGCCATCAGCGGGCTGACGGCGTCCGGCCCGGGCGAGTACCACCGGTCGTAGCCGGCCGCGACACGCGCGACGCAAGCGCCGAGCACCGGATGATTCGCGATGTCGCGCACGCGCTCGCCTTCGAAGTACGTTGCGCGATCGTCGTTCAGGGTTCTCTTGTATTGCTCTCCCGTCATCATCGGGCGGACTCCATCGTTCAGCCTGGGATCGGCTCTTTGCGCAGCGGCGCGCCCAGGCTAGTCGAACGCTGGCGATTCGCCAACGGCGATACGGCCGTCGACTAGAGGACCGCGATGTCCAGCTGGGGAAGTCGCGCAGGGTCTCCGATCACCTCCACCCGCGCGACCTTCGCGTCCGTGAAGGTGAACGTCAGGACCCGGGAAAGCTTGCCGCGCGGCGCGAAGATCAGTCCGACCGATCCATCGATGAGCGCCGGCTGTACGGAACGCAGCCCCCGCGAGAGCGCGACGAACTGCCTCACCCACGTGGCGGCGCCTCTCAGCTCCCGCGGCGTGTCGGCGGCGTCCGCCGCTCCGCCCGCGATGCGTGCGGCACCATCGATCCGAACGACGGCATCGGGATCGAGGACGGCAAGAAGGCCCTGGATGTCGCCTGCGCGCGCCGCGCTCAGAAACGCCTCGACCACTTCGCGCTGACGAGCCCGGCCGGCGGCCGACGACGCCGGCGATCCCCGCACGCGACGGCGGGCGCGGCTCGCGAGCTGACGTGCGGCCTCCGGCGACCGTCCCGTGATGGCCGCGATCTCGTCGAACGGCCTGCCGAAGAGGTCGTGCAGGACGAACGCGAGGCGCTCCGCGGGCGCCAGCGTGTCGAGCACGACCAGCAGCGCGACCCCGACGGAATCCGCGAGCTCCGCCTCGCCTTCGGGATCCGAGCCGCCCGCATGCACGAAGCCGGCTTCGGTCGCCTGCGCGCCGATCGGCTCCTCGCGCCGCGACTTCCGCGAGCGCAGCATGTCGAGGCACACGCGCGACACGACCGTCGTCAACCACGCGCTCAGGTTCTCGACGCCCGCCGCATCGGTGCGCTCGAGACGGAGCCATGCTTCCTGCACGGCGTCCTCGGCCTCGCTCAGCGAGCCCAGCATGCGGTACGCCACTCCGCGCAGCCGCAGGCGGTTCTCCTCGAACCGCTCGCTCAGCCAGCCCTGCTCGTCCATGGCCCGGTCTCGGTCACGTTCTCGCGGTCCGCTCCGTCATCCCCCTGACGAACCACGTCGGTCCGATGTGACAGGAGGGATGCCGATGCAGTCTCGAATGCCCGATGGATTGATGATTCCCCGCAGAGCGGTGATCGGCGCAAGGAAGCCGCTCATGACGCCGACGCGACCAGGAATCCCAGCCACCCGGATCGCGTACGCCGCCGCCTCGGCCGCCCTGCTCGGGGTCGCGTTGGCCACGCCGGCCGCCGCGCAAGGCGTCATTGCGACCGGCTCCGGACGAGCGGGCGCCCAGGTCGCCGCGCTGGTCGCGCTGATCGGCGTGATCACCGGTGGGCTCGCGCTACGCGCCGCACGGGGCGGCGGCGCCACCAACGCGCGAGACCGGGCCATCGTCGCCCTGGTGCTCGGCGTGATGGGGATGCTCCTCGGCGTGCTGCACTTCGCGACCACCACCGGCGGCTTCGGGACCGGCAACGGGAGAGCCGGGGCCATCGTCGCCGCGGTGCTCGGACTGATCGGTTTGCTCCTCGGTCGGCTGGCGCTGGCTCGCTCCGGGCGCACCGGCTGACGGGCCGACCCGGCGCGGTAACGTACGCCCTTCGCCCCGCGAGAAAGGAGATCGGAACGATGCCCGAAGTCGGCATGCGATACATGATCGACGACGTCCCCGCAGCCGTGAGGTTCTACACGACCCTCCTCGGCTTCAGCGTGGAGGTCGACGCGTCACCGGCCTTCGCCGCGGTTTCGCGTGACGGCGTGCGACTCCTGCTGAGCGGCGACGGCAGCTCCGGGAAGCGCACCCTCCCGGATGGCCGTCGTCAAGTACCGGGAGGCTGGAACCGCCTTCACGTCCAGGTCGCGGATCTCGACGCGGAGGTGGAGCGGTTGCGAGCGGCCCGGGTGCCGTTCCGTACGGACGAGATCGTGAGCGGTCCGGGCGGATCGCAGATCGTCATCGAGGATCCGTCCGGCAATCCGGTCGAGCTGTTCCAGCCGGGGCGGTGAGCGCGCTCGGTGAAGCGTCGAGATTCGCGCCTGTCGATTCCGTGAGCTTTCCTTCGACTACCCCGTGAGGGCGACATCGCGCCCGACCGGCAGCGACCGGGAAACCAAGAGGATTGCGACATGGCAACAGGCACCGTTCGTCTCCACCGCGTTCTTCGCTGCGCTCCGGAGCGCGTCTATCGCGCGTTCCTCGAGCCCGACGCGATGGCCAAGTGGCTCCCGCCCTACGGCTTCACGTGCACGGTCCACCACATGGACGCGCGGGTCGGAGGGACGTACAGGATGTCCTTCAAGAACTTCTCGACGGGCAACGGGCACTCTTTCGGCGGCGAGTACCGCGAGCTGGTTCCGCACCAGCGCATCCGGTACACGGACAAGTTCGAGGACCCGAGCCTCAGCGGCGAGATGATCACGACGATCTCCTTGCAGCAGGTGCCGTGCGGGACCGAGGTCTCCATCGTTCAGGAGGGGCTGCCGGAGATGATTCCGGTCGAGAGCTGCTACCTCGGCTGGCAGGAGTCGCTGGAGCAGCTCGCGAGGCTCGTCGAGCCGGAGATCCCCGACTGACCCGACGTCGAAGGACGCGGAGCTCGACGCGATCGCGGCGTTGATCGCAATCGATCGAACCTCGGAACCAAGGACCAAGAACGAGCATGAAGAAGAGCGGGGCGCAGAACGACAAGTCTCCGTCGCAGCTGATCGACGAGAGAATCGAGGAGCTCGGCGACTGGCGGGGCAAGATGCTCAGCCGGCTCCGTGCCCTTGTGAAGGAAGCCGATCCCGAAGTCGTCGAGGAGTGGAAGTGGAGAGGCGTTCCGGTGTGGTCGCACGACGGAATCATCTGCACGGGCGAGACCTACGAGAACGTCGTGAAGATGACCTTCGCCAAAGGCGCCGCCCTGAAGGATCCGTCGCGCCTCTTCAACTCCAGTCTCGAAGGGAACACGAGGCGTGCCATCGACTTCCGCGAGGGCGGGAAGATCGACGAGAAGGCGTTGAAGACCCTCGTTCGTGCCGCGGTGACCCTGAACGAGTCCAAAGGGCATCGTTGATCCACGACGTGAAGCTTCTTCTCACCCAGCTGCCGACTCGTCTCGATGACGGCCGTCGTAACTTCGATGCAGTGGAGCGCATTCTCGAGCGCTACCCGGCGATGGCGGCCGACGCAGACCTCCTCGTTCTTCCGGAGCTCATCGGCTGCGAGATCTCGGATGCGGAATATGAGCGGTCCGTGCGCGACCTGGCCCGACGAGCGGGCTGCTACGTCGTCGGCGGTACGCACCACTCGAAACGCGGCCGTTCCGTGGTCAACCGGGGAGCGGTGTCGGATCCCGCCGGATCGATCGTCGCGGAATACGAGAAGATGCGGCCGTACGGAGTCGAAGCGAAGCTCGGCGTGAAGCCTGGCACTCGGGCCGGCTCCTTCCGGCTTCGCGGACGGACGGTCGCGGTGTTCGTGTGTTCCGACTTTTGGTATTCGGAGAGCTTCCTTCACGACGGCACAAGGCCGCCCGACATGGTGGTCGTGACCGCGCTCTCGATCACGCAACGGCCCTCACCGATGCTCGCACGGACGCTGTGGAAGCACATGGCCGTCGCTCGTGCGTACGAGTTCGCCGCATACGTCGGCGTCAGCGACTGGCGGACGGGGTGTACATACGGTGGTCAGCCGAGCTGCGGCGTCGCCGGCCTCGCCAACCCGCGACCATTCGGCCGGGAGGGTTTCTTCTCGGCCTTGAATCGCGGCTCGCTGGCGCTGCACGAGCTGAACTTCGAGCGTCTCGAAGGGCTTCGTACCAGCCGCTCGGCACGCGGTTTCCCGTGGAAGCGCCCGGCGAGCACGCCCGCGCAGCAGACCGCACTGGCACGCCGCCGCTGAACCGTGGGTCGGACGCGGGAAGCGACTCCGACGAGCCCCGGTCGCGACGACCTAGGCTCGGCCGCCCTGCCCGGCTGGGCGTTCGTCCTCCCGTGCATTGGCCGAAAGCCACTCGAGCGGGCGGGGACGAAACCCGAGTTCGCGCCGGGCTTTGTCGTTCGAAGCGCCCCTGAGCCTCGTCGCGTAGTAGACCGCGTCCGCGCCTGACGCGCGAAGCGCCTCTTCCTCGCTGACGCGAGGTGGCGCAGGTGCTCCTGCAGCACGCGCGAACGCCGTCAGCCATACATGCTGAGGCGACGGGTTACCGTCGACGATGTTGTACGCTCCCGGCGGGCACTCGAGCGCGGCGGCGGTCGCTCCAGCCGCATCGTCGATATGCACGAAGCTGTGGACGCCCTGGCCCTCGCCGATGATCGGAACCTGCTGCCGCCGTACCTGATCGCCGACATCGCCGTCGCGCGTGTACCAGGTGCCGGGGCCGTAGAAGAATCCGTATCGAAGCGCGACCGACTCGATTCCCGGCGTCGCCGATGCGCGCGCTTCCAATTCGACGTAGGTCCGGGCGCCGGCCTCGACTCCGGGCGACGCGCTCGAGATGAACGGGACGGACTCGTCCGCCAGCCCCGCGCCCGGCGCATACCAGAACCCGGAGCTTTGCATCAGGTAGCGGCGCACGCCCGCATCCCGAAGCGATGCAAGCAGGTTCATGTTGCCTTCCACTCGGACTTTGCGATCGCGTTCCGCCGCCGCGCTCATTTCGGCGCGTGTGTAGTGCCGGGGCAGCGAGGTCAATTCGTTGATCACGGCGTCAGGACGGATCCGTCCGACCGCGGCCCTCACGGCAGCGGGATCCAGTGCGTCGGCGATCAACGGTTCCGCGCCGATTTCCCTCAACGCGGGTGCGGAATCGCGCGATCGGGTCAGCGCGAATACCTCGTGCCTGTTCGCCGTCAGGCGGTGGACCAACGGCCGGCCGATGGCGCCGCTCGCACCGGCGATCACGATCCTCATCGCGCTTCCTTTCAGGTCGCTTTGCGGCATCGTCGCACGATTCGCGACTTTCAACCATAACGCAGGCAGCGCGGGGGCGGTCCTCCGACAGGACCGCCCCCGCCCGCGTGGCGGCGAGCGATTGCACCGGCGCGGCCGCGCTGCTCTGCTCGACGGCTGAGCGCCGGCGGCCAAGGAGGCGTGCCATGACGGAGAACCGGCCCATCCTCGTCACCGGCGCAGCCGGTCAGCTCGGTGCAGTCGGACGCACCGTCACCGGCCTGCTCCTCGATCGTGGCCTGCGGGTCCGCGCCATGGTGCGCCGCGACGACGATCGCGCGGCGGCGCTGCGCGCCGCCGGCGCAGAGGTGGTCGTGGGAGACCTCCTCGAGCCGGCCGACGTCCACCGCGTCGCGAGCGGCTGCCGCCGCATCTACTTCGGCATGTCGGTCTCGCCCGGATACCTCGAGGCGTCCGTCACGATGGCGGCCGTCGCGCGCGACGTGCAGATCGACGCCCTCGTGAACATGTCGCAGATGACGGTCTCGCAGATGAGCATCGAGAACATGACGCCGAGCCGGCAGCAGCGGCAGCATTGGCTGAGCGAGCAGGCGTTCGCGTGGTCCGGGCTGCCGGTCGTCACCGTCCGACCCACGGTGTTCCTGGAGGGCTTCTTCGTCCCGCTCACCGGTCCGAGCGTCCGCGACCGGAGCCGCATCGAGCTGCCGTTCGGCGACGGCAAGACGAACCCGGTGTCGACGGCGGACGTCGCGCGCGTCGTCGCGACCATCCTCGCGGACCCCACGGCGCACGTCGGCCGCGTCTACGAGCTCACCGGGCCGCGCTCGCAGGACGTGCATGGGATCGCGCGCGAGTACTCGGAAGCGCTCAACCGCGAGATCACGTACGCCGACGTTCCGCCCGACGCCTGGGAGCGCGACCTCGGAAAGGCCGGCCTTCCGGAGCACCTCACCAAGCACCTCGTGACGATGGCCGAGCTCAACCGGGCTGGTCGGTACGACCGCATGACGGACGGCGTGGAGCGGCTGACCGGGCGACCGGCGACGAGCATTCGCGAGTTCGTGTCGCTCCACGCCGACGAGTTCGGAGGTCGCCGATGACCGAGCCGAGCGACGCCTGGGCAGCCGGCGCGGCGTACGACGACTTCATGGGTCGCTGGAGTCGTCTGCTCGCGCCGCGCTTCGTGTCGTGGCTCGGCGTCCGCCCCGGGGCGAGCTGGCTCGACGTCGGCTGCGGGACGGGCGCCCTCTCCGGAGCGATCTGCGCGGGTGCGGACCCTGCATCGGTCGTCGCGTGCGACCCGTCCGAGCCGTTCGTCGCGTACGCACGTCGGCGCCGAGTCGATCCGCGCATCTCCTTCGCGGTGGCCGGAGTCGGGCAGCTTCCGACGCGGCCGGGCGGGTTCGACAGCGTGACGTCTCTCCTCGCCCTCAACTTCTTCCCCGACCCCGGCGCCGCGATCGGCGAGATGCGGCGGATCGCGTCCGCAAACGGCCTCGTCTCCGCGTGCGTGTGGGACTATGCGGGCCGGATGGAGCTCTTGCGGTGCTTCTGGGATTCCGCCGCAGCCGTGGACGGGCGCGCGTCCGAGCTCGACGAGGGCGGCCGCTTTGCGATCTGCCGACCGGATGCGCTCGCGTCTCTCTTCCGCGACGCGGGCCTCGCCGACGTCGTCAGCGACGCGATCGAGATCCCGACCCGGTTCTCGACGTTCGCGGAGTACTGGACGTCGTTCCTGGGCGGCACCGGCCCCGCTCCCTCGTACGTCGCGAGCCTCGACTCCGCGCATCGCGAGGCACTGGCCGCGCGGCTCGAGCGCTCGCTTCGTCGCGACGCCGCCGGCGCGATCTCGTTGGTCGCCCGAGCCTGGGTCGTGCGCGGGGTCGCGCGGACCGAGGGAGCGGACGACTGAGACCCCGTCGGCCGACGTGCCGCCGTTGCAAGAGCGGCCCGCACGTCGGAAAGGAGACGAATGCTGCGCATCGCGACGATGACCAGCCTGGCCGCGTACTCGGTCGTCGCGAGCCAGCCGCTCGCCTACATCTTCTTCATGACGGCGGCGCAGCGAGCGCTGTCGGCGCCCGCATACGTCGAGCTTCGCCAGCGCATCAACCCCGTCATGAACCGGCGCGTTCCGGCGGTCTACCTGGTCGCCCTGGCGACGGTCCTGCTGCTGCTCGCGCTCGCGCTGGCAGCCGGACGCTGGAGCCTCGTCGCGACGACCACCGCGGCGCTCCTCTGCCTCGTCGTCGACACCGCATTCATGCTTCGGGAGAACGCGCCGATCAACGGCATCATGGATCGTTGGTCGCCGAGCGCCCCTCCCGCGGACTGGTCGGACTACCGCGAGAAGTGGTTCGCGGTGTACGCCTATCGCCAGATCGCGGTGCTCGTGGGGTTCCTGAGCCTCCTGGTCGGCGCCGTGTACGGGTAGCGGACCGCTCTCGGCGCCTTTCACTGACCCGCTCGGCGCGCCATACTCCTCGCCCATGCAAGCGACTGCCGAGCCGCTCGAATCCCCGGTCCTGAGCGACGACTACGCGCTCGATCCCTACGCGACGATCACGCACCTCCGCGCGACCGACCCCGTCCACTTCGTTCCCGGGCTCGGCTTCTGGCTCGTGACCCGCTACGACGACGTCCGCCGCCTCTTCACCGACGAGAACGTCACGAACGACCCGCGCGCCTACGAGCACTACGTCGCGCCGCCCGAAGGATCGTTCATGCACTGGGTCTCCGAGCACGGCCTCTTCTCGTTGCCGCCGGACGAGCACGCGCGCGTCCGCCGCCTCGTGTCGGCCGCGTTCACGCCGCGCGCGATCGCGCGCATGGACTCGCAGGTGCTCGACGTCATCGAGCAATTCGTCGCGCCCGTGCGCGGGCGGCGCGGCGTCGTCGATCTGATGGCGGAGATCACCGACCCGATCCCGAATGCGGTGATCAGCCGCGTCACCGGCGTCGCGGCACCGGGCGGCGAGGAGGTGCGCTTCCGCCAGCTCGCGCAGGAGACGATCCGCGGCTTCTTCTCGTTCGCGGACCCGGAAGCCAGAATGCGTGGCGCCGACGCGTTCCTCGAGCTCGCGAACTGGGTGCGCGAGGTCGCGAAAGAGCGCCGGCGCGCGCCGCGCGAGGACCTCATCACCGACCTCGTCCGGGCGACCGACCGCGGCGAGGCGATGAGCGACGACGAGATCGTCATCCTGGTCGCCGGGCTGCTCGGCGCCGGCAGCGAGACGACGGCGATCGGCGGCGTCGTCTCGCTGCGGGCGCTGCTCGAGCACCCGGACGCGCTCGCGCGCCTCCGCGCCGACCGGAGCCTCATTCCCGGCGCGGTGAACGAGATCCTGCGCCACGGCTTCGGCGGCGGCGCCGGCCTTCCGCGCTACGCGGTGCGCGACTTCGCGCTCCGCGGCAAGCCGATCCGGAAGGGCCAGATGCTCATGCTGTCGTTCACCGGCGCGCACCGCGACCCGAGCGTCTTCCCCGATCCCGATCGCTTCGACATCGCGCGCGACACGACCGACCTCACGATCTTCGGCCACGGCCCGCACTACTGCCTCGGCGTCCACCTCGCGCTCGCCGAGCTGCGCGGCGTGGTCGACGCCGCCCTCGACTTCCTGCCGCCGGGCGCGCGCCTGCGCGACGACCTCATCGAGTGGCAGCGCATGATCTTCTTTCGCCGCCCGCTCAACCTGCCCGTCGACTTCGGCGGGTGACGCGACTGCCGGCGATCGTCGCAAAGGAGGGGCTCCGATGCCGCCGCGCTACACCGCGATCGTCACGCTGCTCGCCGTCGTCTTCTACTTCTTCGTCGCCACCCGCGTCTCGGCTGCGCGCCGCAAGTACGACGTCCAGCTTCCGGCGATGTCCGGCCATCCCGACTTCGACCGGGTCTTTCGCGTGCACATGAACACGCTCGAGTGGATGCCGATCTTTCTGCCGCTCCTCTGGCTGTGCGCGATCTTCTTCGGCGACCGGAGCGCGGCGCTCCTCGGGCTCGTCTGGATCGCGGGCCGCGCGCTCTATCTCACCGGCTACAGCCAGGCGGTCGAGAAGCGTCTCCCGGGCTTCGCCATCCAGGCGCTCGCGTGCATCCTGCTGCTCATCGGCGCGGTCACGGGCGTCGTCATGAGCTTCACGGCCGGCTGAGCCGGCAGCGATGGGCGGAACGCTCGAGATCGTCGCGTACGACCCGGAATGGCCGAACGAGTTTGCGGCCGAGCGCGCTCGGATCGCGGACGCGCTCGGCGTGATCGCGCGGAGGATCGACCACCACGGGTCGACGTCGGTCCCGGGCCTCGCCGCGAAGCCGGTCATCGACATCCAGGTTTCCGTCCGCTCGCTGAAGCCGCTGGCAGCGTACGGCGACCGCCTCGCGCGGCTCGGCTACGTTCACGTCGCGCACCCCGACGACGACTTCTGTCCGTTCTTCCATCGACCCGCGACGTGGCCGCACACGCACCACGTGCACGTCGTGGCGCTCGGTGGAGACGAAGAGCGACGCACGCTGGCGTTCCGCGACTACCTCCGCGAGCACGCCGACGTCGCCGCCGAGTACGAGCGCCTGAAGCGAGGGCTCGCGTCGCAGCACTCGGTAGTCAGCTTCGATACGCGCCAGGCCTACGCGGACGCGAAGACCGAGTTCGTGACGCGCATCACCGACCGCGCGCTGGCCGAGGGCCATCCGCGCGCACCGTGAAGCGACCGGGGGCGCGTGGAGCCCCGAGGAGGATCGAGATGGACGTGCAGCTCGTGCGGAGCTTCCTTCTGTGGTGCACGGCGATGAACTACGCGATCCTGGTCGTCTGGTTCCTCGTGTTCGTGGCCGCGCGCGACCGGTTGCGCGCCATCCACACGAGCTGGTTCCGCCTGGGCGACGAGCAGTTCGACGCCCTGCACTACGCGGGCATGGCGGCCTACAAGATCGGCATCCTGACGTTCAATCTCGTACCGCTGGTCGCCCTGAGCGTCGTCCGGTGACTCGGCCGACCGCCGAGCGCGGATCGCGGTCGCGCGACCCCGCGGCCTGGGAGGAGCGGATCCGGGACGCGCGCGGGCGGCGGGTCGTCTTTCTCGCCCACTGCCTCCTCAACGAGAACACGCGCTACCTCGGCGGAGCGATGCGCGGCGGTGCGATCCGGGAGATCGTGGAGCCGTGCCTGCGACACGAGATCGGCATCGTCCAGCTTCCCTGTCCCGAGCAGCACGCGTGGGGAGGCGTGCTGAAGCGCCGGCTCCTCCTCTTCTTCGGCGCTCGGGGCAGGCTGCGCTACCGGCTGCGAGGAGCGCTTCTGCCGGTCATGCTGTGGTACACCGCGCGCGTCTACCGCCGGCTCGCGCGCGAGGTGGCGACCCAGATCCAGGATTACGAGAGAGCCGGCGTCGCCGTGCTCGGGATCGTCGGCGTCGACGCGTCTCCTTCGTGCGGCGTGCAGAAGACGCTCGACGTCGCCGAAGCACTCGATCGCCTCGGACGCCTCGAGCGCGATGCGGCCACCGCGGACGCCGTGAACGCGATCATCCGCGCAACTGCGGTCGCCGGCAGAGGCCTCTACGTCGACCTGTTGACGAAAGAGCTCGCCGCCAGAGGCCTCAGCGTCCCCCTCATCGCGCACGATCTCGTCGCGGAGCTCGACGGGAAGGGCTCGACGGCGGACGTCGAGAGCCTGCTCGGTGCAGCGGTGAGAACGTGAAGCCCATCGAGCTCCGCGATGCGCGCGACTCGACCGCCGACCGCGAGTGGCTCGCGAACGTCTATCCCTTCTACCTGCACGACCTCTCCGAGTTCGAGGATCACTACTACCGGCTGAACGATCGGGGCCTCTGGGAGCCCGATCACCTGCCGAGCTGGCTGCAGGACGACGAGGACCTGCCCCTGGTGATCATCGAATCCGGCGCGCGCGTCGGCTTCGCGCTCGTCAACGTGGCTCCGTCGCCGCACGTGGCGCGCGACCGGGACTTTCGCCTGTCCGAGTTCTTCGTTCTGCGCCGGCATCGCCGTCGCGGCGTCGGGCGACGCGCCGCCTGGACGCTGTTCGAGCGCATGCCCGGGAGATGGCAGCTCAGCGCTCTCGCCCGAAACGCCCGCGCGATCCGATTCTGGCGGGGCGTCATCGAAGAATGTGCGCGCGGAGAGTACGACGAAGTGGCGAGCTCACACGAGCTGCTCTACCTGTTCGAGGCGGGCCCCCGAAGGAAGGACTGACCGGGGCGGATCCTCCATCCCGAGCGCTGGGCGCCGCGTCGCTTCGCGGATCGAATCGGAGCTGTGCGCCGCGCGCGCGCATTTCGGAACGGCACGCCGTTCATCGTGACGCTGCCGGGAATCGAGCCGATCCTCGGCGAATTCTTCGCGATGAACCGGCAGATCGGCGACTCGATCCTGTCCGACATCGCGGCCGCGACCGTCGCCGGGCGGCGCATCGTCGTCGCGGACGACGGGTTCGCCGAGGTCCTCGCGCCAGTTCTGAGCGTGTGACGCGGGCGCCCGGCAGGCGAAGCCTGCCGGGCGCGCTCTCCCCGCGGGCACGGTCGGTCGAGACGGCGCAAGCAGTCGGGGGCTGCGACGCCTCGCAGTGCGCGCGCCCGCATGGTGCAAGGAACTTCAGGGCGGCGACGTGGGGCGCAGTTGCCGTTCGCCGCCGTCGTCCCTAGGCTGCCGCGCACGCCCGCCGGGCTCGGCCCGGGCTCGGCGGGCGGAGCTCGTTTCCGTGGACACTCCCGCTCGCGGCGGCCGATCCGATCGAAGCGGACCCGGCTCTGCGCCTGACGCCGGCGCTCTCGCGGTCCCCGCGGTTCGCGCGGAAGCTCCGGGCGACCGCGTCGCCGTTCGGCACGTCGACGAGGAGGCGTTCGGCAGGCCGGACGAGGCGCAGCTCGTCGACCTGCTCCGGGAGCGCGGCGGCGCGCTGCTCTCGCTCGTCGCGGTCGTGCGGGGTCGCGTCGTGGGACACGTCCTCTTCACCCCCGTCCGGCTCGAATCGCCGGACCGCGCGCTCGATGGAGCCGGGCTCGGGCCGATGGCGGTCCTGCCCGCGTTCCAGAGAGCGGGCGTGGGATCGCGCCTCGCGACCGACGGCATCGCGCGGCTGCGAGCGGATGGATGCCCGTTCGTGGTCGTGCTCGGTCATCCCGAGTACTATCCGCGCTTCGGCTTCGTTCCGGCCAGCCGCCACGGCGTCCGGTGTCCGTGGCCCGTACCCGACGACGCGTTCATGCTGCTGGCGCTCGATCCGGCGAGGGTACAGGGCGCGTCGGGCGTGGCGCGGTACCGCGACGAGTTCGTCGCTGTCAAGTAAGGGGGCGCCATCGATGCAAAGACGGCTCGCAGGGAAGGTGGCGCTCGTCGCCGGAGCGACGCGCGGCGCGGGTCGCGGCATCGCGGTCGAGCTCGGCGCTGCGGGCGCAACGGTCTACGTGACCGGCCGAACGACACGCGCGGCGCGCTCGGAGATGAATCGCCCCGAGACGATCGAGGAGACGGCCGAGCTCGTGACCGCGGCCGGCGGCCGGGGCATCTCGGTCCGGGTCGATCATCTGATCCCCGAAGAGGTGCACGCGCTCGTCGAGCGCATCGAGTGCGAGCAGGGAGCGCTCCACCTCCTCGTGAACGACATCTGGGGCGCCACGAAGATGGAGTGGAACAAGACCGTCTGGCAGTCCGACCTCGAGTACGGCTTGCGCACGCTCCGCCTCGCGATCGACACGCACGCGATCACGAGCCACTTCGCGATCCCGCTCCTCCTGCGACAGCCCGGCGGGCTCGTCGTGGAAGTGAACGACGGCACCGACGAGTACAACGCGGCCCACTACCGCGTCTCCTTCTTCTACGACCTCGCGAAGACCGCCGTCGGCCGGATGGCGTTCGCGCTCGCGCACGAGCTCGCGCCGCGCGGCGCGACCGCGCTGTCGCTCACCCCGGGCTGGCTCCGATCGGAGCAGATGCTCGACGCGTACGGCGTCACCGAGGCGAGCTGGATCGACGCGACCAGCGTCTCGCCCCACTTCGCGATCTCGGAAACCCCGGCGTTCGTCGGTCGCGCGGTCGTCGCGCTCGCGAGCGATCCGAACGTCGCGCGCTGGAACGGAAAGTCGCTCTCGAGCGGCCAGCTCGCGCAGGTCTACGGGTTCACCGACCGCGACGGCAGCCGGCCCGACGCGTGGCGCTACCTCGTCGAGGTGCAGGACGCCGGCATGCCGGCGGACGTGACCGGGTACCGGTAGGCCGGTGCACGCGCCTCTCGGCCGACCCTGACCGGGCGGCGCCACGCGGCTTGCTCGAGGTCCGCGAGCGGTCTACTTCGCGGGTGAAGGATCTCCGTGACGACCGGCGCCGTCGCTCGCAGCTTCACGATCCTCCGTGGGCTGGTCTACTCCGCGGGGTTCGTCGGCGTGTGGCTCTGGCTCGCGGGCTCGGTGCGGCGCTTCGACGCGGACCTCCCGATCGCGATCCCGGGCTGGCTCGCGCCGATCGGGGTCGTCGTCGCGGTCGTCGGAGGGATCGTCGCGGCGGCGTGCATCGCGACCTTCGTCACGATCGGCCGCGGGACTCCCGCGCCGTTCGATCCGCCGCGCGAGTTCGTCGCATCGGGTCCCTACCGGTACGTGCGGAACCCGATGTACGTCGGGGCGGCGCTGGCGCTCTTCGGCGGCGGCCTCGCACTCGCGTCGCCGGCGGTCCTCGCTCTCGCGATCGCCTTCCTGGCGCTCATGCACGGCTTCGTCGTGCTCTACGAGGAGCCGACCCTCGCCGACACGTTCGACGGAAGCTACCTCGCGTACAAGGCGAGCGTTCGACGCTGGCGTCCACGACGGCCGTCGAGCGCGCGCGCCGCGGGCTGATCCCCGGCCGCGTGCAGCCCATGGAGCGCGACGAAGCCGAGCAAGTCCTCGACTTCTGGTTTCCGCGCCGCATGAGCGAGGACCGGGAAGCTCTGGCGCGGCAGGCCGAGTGGTGGTTTCGCGGCGGCGCGGATGCAGCGATCGTCGAGCGGTTCCGGCCGCTCCTCGAGCGCGCGGAGCGCGGCGAGCTCAATGCGTGGTCCGGCGAGGCGCGATCGCGGCTCGCCCTCATCCTCGTCCTCGATCAGTTCTCGCGTACGATCCACCGCGGGACCGCGCGCGCCTACGCGCAGGACGCGAACGCGGTCGCGCTCGCGCTCGAAGGCATCGACGCCGGCCACTACGCCGCGCTCGCGACGCCGTGGCAGAAGACCTTCTTCATGCTGCCCCTCGGTCACTCCGAGGACCTGCGACACGTCGAGCGCGCCGTCGCGCTCGCCGAGGAGCTCGTCGCCGAGGCGTCCGAGCCGTGCCGCTGGTGGTTCGAGTTCTCCGCCGGACAGGCTCGCGCCAACCGCGACGAGATCCGGCGCTTCGGCCGCCATCCGCACCGGAACGAAATCCTCGGCCGCCGCTCGACGGCCGAGGAGCTCGAGCACCTGGCACGCGGCGAGCTGATTCACACGCGGCCGGTACCGCGCTGATTCTCCCCGCGTGGCAACGCGGGGATTGAGTCGGCGAGGCGCGCGGAACAGAACGGACGTCGCGTGAGCTTTGGTGGCGATGCCGGCGCGATCTACGACGCCATCGGGCGGACCTACGCGGCGACCCGGCGTCCCGACCCGCGCATCGCCGCGCGCATCGCGGTCGCGCTCGGCGACGCGGCGAGCGTGCTGAACGTGGGCGCGGGAGCGGGCTCGTACGAGCCGCGCGATCGCTTCGTGGTCGCGGCCGAGCCCTCGCGTCGCATGATCGCGCAGCGGCCCGCCGGCAGCGCGCCCGCCGTGCGAGCTTCGGCGGAGCGGCTCCCCTTCGGCGACGGCTCCTTCGCGGCGGCGCTCGCGGTGCTCACCATCCACCATTGGAGCGACCGCGCCCGAGGCCTCGCGGAGCTCGCGCGCGTCGCGCGCGACGGCGTCGTGCTCCTCACCTGGGATCCGGAGGGGCCGAGCTTCTGGCTCATCGAGGAGTACCTTCCGGAGATCCGCGCGATCGATCGCGCGATCTTTCCGTCGCTGGCCGAGATGCGACGCGCGCTCGGGCCGCTCCGGGTGGAGCCCGTTCCGGTTCCCCACGACTGCATCGACGGCTTTCTCGGCGCGTACTGGCGCCGTCCGGAGGCGTACCTCGATGCGCGCATCCGCGCCGGCGTCTCGGCGTTCGCGAAGCTCGCCGCCGCCGAGCCGGCGCTCGAGCGGCTGCGAGCGGATCTCGAGAACGGCACCTGGCACGAGCGACATGGCGACCTCGCGACCCGGCGCGAGCTCGACCTGGGCTACCGGGTCGTCGTGACCGGAGCGCTCGCGCAGCGCCGGGGCATCCGGCAGTGATGGAGCGTAGAGCTCGGGAGGGGCGATGGCGGTCTACATCATCAACAACATGACGATCCACGATCGCGCGGCGTACGACCGGTACGTGCGCGCCTTCCTGCCGATCTTCCGGAAGTACGACGGCGAGCTGCTCGCGGCCGTCGACGAGCCGCCGCCCACCGAAGGCGAATGGCCCTATGACCGCACGGTCGTCATCCGGTTCCCGAGCCGCGAGGCGGCGGAGAAGTGGTATCGCTCCGCCGAGTACCAGGAGATCGCGCGCGACCGCTACGCCGGCACGAAGAGCAACGTCGTCATCCTCGACGGCTTGCCGCCGTTGAAGTAGGGCGGCCCAAGCGCGATGGACCCAATGTACTCGGCGGAGTGGTTCGACGCCTTCGCGGCGACGGTGCCGCAGCACTTCGTCGAAGCCGACGTGCGCGGCCTCGCGAGCGCGCTGCCCCTCGACGGGTTCCGGCGCGTCCTCGACGTCGCCTGCGGGATCGGTCGCATCGCCGGACCGCTCGCATCCGCCGGCTACGAGGTGACCGGGATCGACGTCAGCATCGAAGCCCTTCGATCCGCGCGCGCCCGCGCGCCCGGAGCTCGCTACGTCGCGCTCGACCAGCGCGACGTCGGCGCGATGGCATGGACCTTCGACGGCGCGATCGTCCTCTGGAACAGCCTCGGCTTCGCGGGTCGGAGCGGCGACGCGATCACGCTCCGCGGGCTCGCGAAGTCGCTCCGGCCGGGAGGACGTCTCGTTCTCGAACTCTACCACCCCGAGTGGCTCGCCTCGCATCCGCTGTCGGGGGAGCGCGACGAGCGCGGTCCCGCAGTACGGCGATGGCTCGAGCGCGGCCGCCTCTTCCACCGCATCGAATACGGGAGCGGGCGCGTCGACGACATCCAGTTCGACGTGTACCTGCCGGACGAGGTCGCGGAGCTGTGCGCGAGCGCGGGCCTTCGAGTGGAGCGGCAGATGGCGTGGTGGGATCCGGCCGTCGCGCCGAGCCTCGAGCTCCCGCGCTATCAGGTCGTCTGCGAGAAGCCGTGAATGCGGCGGGCCGCGTGCGTCGCGGGCCGCGGAGGACGCCGAAGCCATGCGGATCATCGCCATCGACCACGTTCAGCTCGCGATGCCCGCGGGCCGCGAGGACGACGCGCGGAGGTTCTACTCGGACCTTCTCGGCCTTCCCGAGCGGCCGAAGCCACCGCAGCTCGCGAAGCGCAGCGGCGCGTGGTTCGAGAGCGACTCCGTCAAGATCCACGTCGGCGTCGAAGCCGACTTCCGGCCCGCGCGGAAGGCCCACCCGGCGCTCCTCGTCCGCGGGCTGGCCGAGCTCGTCGACCGGCTGCGCGCGGCCGGGTTCGACGTCGTCGAGGACGCGCCGACCGGCGCTCCGCAGACGTACGTGTCGGACCCGTTCGGAAACCGCCTCGAGCTGATCGACGCCGAAAGCGAGACTCCATGACCCGGTACCGTCGGCTCCTCCTCCTCGCTCTGGTCGCATCCCTCGCCGCCTGTCGGTCGCGACCGGCCTCTCCGCCCTCCCAGGCGGCGTCCCAGGCGCTCGCCCAGCCGGTGGAGGAGCGCGTCGCCGGCACGTACGTGCACCCCGGAACCGGAATCACCTTCCCGACCCAGGCCGCCGGGTTCTCCCGCGAGAAGGTCATCCGCTACGATCGCGCGGGCGACGACGTGTCCGTCGGATACAACTTCGCCGCGCCGACGTGCGCCGTCGCGGCGACCGTCTACGTCACCGCGGCGAGCTACTTCGATCCTGCCGCGAACGACGCCGGAAGCCCGCAGGAAACCCGCGAAGCCTTCCTCCGCCGGTACTTCGAGGCGAACAAGGTCGAGATCGCGCGGCACCATTCGGGCGCGCGACTCCTCTCGGAAGGGGCAGCGTCGATCCAGAACCCGGTCGCGCGCACGGGGTGGAAGGCCGCGTTCGCCTACACCGAGCTCTTCGCCCAGGCCGAGCGCCCGCTCGAGTCACAGCTCTACGTCTTCGCGCTCGGGCGGTGGCTCATCAAGTATCGGGAGACGTATCCCGTCGCGTGCGCCGACGAAGGCCGGCGGCGCGTCGCCGATCTCATGTCGGCTCTCGCGTGGCCGCAATGACGCTCGTCTTGACGTGATTCCGCGGCGATGACAGTCCAGGCAAAGCGCGACGTCGAACGCTTCGTGCGAGCGTCGGTGGGGCTCCTCTCGTCGCGCGATTCTTCGCCAAGGAAGGGAAGGTAGCGATGGAAGTCAAAGGTCGATGCTACTGCGGCGCCGTCCAGTATCGCGCGAGCGGCGACCCGATGTTCAAGGGCCAGTGCCACTGCCGGGAATGCCAATACATGACCGGCGGGCACCCGAACGTCGTCATGGCGATGCCGGAGAGCGGCTTCTCGTACGTGAAAGGGTCGCCGAAGCAGTTCCGTCGTCCGGACCTGCCGAACCCGGTGACGCGCGAGTTCTGCGGCGAGTGCGGCACTCACATCGGCACGAAGACGCCCGCGCTCCCCGGCGCCGTCCTCATCAAGGTCGGCACCCTGGACGACCCGGCGGTGTTCGGCGCTCCGCAGATGGTGATCTTCACGATCGACAAGCAGACCTTCCACCACGTGCCGGAAGGCGTCCCGAGCTTCGAGCGCACGCCGGGGTGAGGCTCTCCGCGAGCGGCGCGAGCGGCGCGAAGTCGCGGTCGCGCCGCTCGCGCTCGTCCGTCGCATAGGATGGCGCCATGCCGAAGGCGAAGTACGAGCTCTACTACTGGCCGATGATCCAGGGGCGCGGCGAGTTCGTCCGCCTCGCTCTCGAGGACGCGGGCGCGAGCTACGTCGACCTCGCGCGCCTCTCGAAGCGGGAGGGCGGCGGCATGGACGCGATCATGCGCGGACTCGAGGGCGAGCTCGGCGGCGCGTTGCCGTTCGCGGCGCCCTTCCTGAAGGCGGGACGGATCGTGGTCGCGCAGACGGCGAACATCCTCGCCTTCCTCGGACCGCGCCTGGACCTGGTGCCGGCCGACGAGGCGTCGCGCGTCGCCGCGCTCCAGCACCAGCTCACGATCGCCGACCTCGTCGGCGAGGCGCACGACACCCACCACCCGATCTCGGGAGGCCTCTACTACGAGGACCAGCAGGACGCGGCGAAGGAGCGCGCGAAGTCGTTCCGCGCGGAGCGCATGCCGAAGTACCTCGGCTACTTCGAGCGCGTCCTCGAGTCGAACAAGCGCGGTCGCGGCGCGCACGCGGTCGGCAGCCGCACGACGTACGTGGACCTGTCGCTCTTCCAGATCATGGAGGGCCTCGCCTACGCGTTCCCGAACGCGTTCGCGCGCGTGACGAAGAAGACGCCGCGCCTCCGCGCGCTGCGCGACGCGGTCGCCGAGCGGCCGCGGCTCCGGGAGTACTTCGCGTCGCCGCGGCGGATCCCTTTCAACGAGATGGGGATCTTCCGGCACTACCCAGAGCTCGACGAGTGACTCCGATCGCTTGTTGACCCTGCAGCGCGTGGCCCGTACCCTCCTGCCTTCGATGCGACGCCGCGGAGGACCCATCGCGAAGCGTTTGCTCGCCGCTCTTCTGGCGATGTCCGTTGCGGTCATCTGCCTTCCGGGCGCCGCGCTCTGCGTGAGCCGCGACGGACACGTCGCGGTCGAGGTTGCGGACGGGTCGTGCGGATCGTCCCCCCGCGAGACGGCAACGGCCGCTCCAGCAGGCGAGGCTTCGGCGCACGGCTGCGTCGACACGGCCCTCGGGACGCCCGCGGTCAAGACCGCGACTTTCGATGCGGCGCTCGCCGCGCAAGCCGGGGCGTTCGCCGTCTCCGTGATCGGGGCATCGGCGAGCACGTCTTCCACGACGCCCGACGACGCGCTCCATCGTCCAGGGGCCGGCCCGCGCGCGTTGTCGCCCATCCTGATCCTCTGACCGAGAGGACCTAGCGAGGCCCGCGTCGTCGGTGCGAGCGCACCAGACGACGCAGGCGGCGCCACGGCGCCGGTGCATCTCGGAGACCGAGACGGTGTGTCGGTCCAGATGCATCCGCCGGCCGCGGCGCCGCGCGGTCGTGCGCGACGACGTCGCACGCCCGCGCGCTCGCCGTCTGCAGCGCGTGCCAGGTCCCTGGGGAACACGATGGCAACGACAAGATGGAGAAGCATCGCATTCGGAGTCGCCAGCGCGGCGGCCACCACGCTCATCGGCGGACCGCTTCAGAGCGGGTCCCGCTTCGCCGCGGTGGCGGCCGAGAGGCCCGCGACGTCCGCCGTCGGCGACGTCGCGCGAGAGTCCGAGGACCAGCCGACGGGAGACATCGCGCTCCGCGACGTGCTGGCGCTCGCCCTCGCGCGAAGCCCTGAGCTCGCCGCCTTCGGCTGGCGGGTGCGCGCCGCCGACGCCGGCGTCGTTCAGGCCGGCCTGCTCCCGAACCCCTCTCTGGACGCGAGCACGCAGGACGTCGGCGTGCCGAGCCGCCTCGAGGGTCAGGCGGAATTCACTCTCGAGCTCGGGCAGCTCATCGAGCTCGGTGGAAAGCGCGCGGCCCGGATCGAGCAGGCGTCGCGCGGCCGGGAGCTCGCCGCGTGGGACTACGAGGTGGCGCGCATCGACGTGCTCGCGCGTGCGAGCCAGGCGTTCGTCACGGTCCTGGTCGCACAGCAGCAGCTCGACCTCGCCGAGGAGAACGTGCAGCTCGCGCAGAACGTCGTCGACGCCGTGGCGACGAGGGTTCGCGCCGGCAGCACGCCGACTGCGGAGCTCACCAAAGCCGAGGTGGCGAGAGCATCGGCCAGGGTGGAGCGAGACGGAGTGCGGCGTGCGCTCGACGTCGCCCGCCGACAGCTCGCGGCGACCTGGGGAAGCACCGAAGCTCGCTTCCGGCGCGCGCGCGGCGACCTCGAACGAATTACGCCGCTTCCGAGCTTCGCAAGCGTGGCGGCGCGGCTCGACCGGAGCCCGGACCTCGGCCGCTGGACGACGGAGCTTCTCGAGCGCCGCGCGGCGATCGATCTCGAAAAATCGCGGACGGTGCCGGACGTCACGGCGCGCGGCGGCTATCGCCGCCTCTTCGACCCGGGCGTGAATACGTTCGTCGTCGGGCTTTCTGTCCCGCTCCCGATCTTCGACCGGAACCAGGGCGCGATCGCCGCCGCGGAGAGCCGCCTCTCGCAGGCGCGAGAGGACGCGAACGCTGCTCGGGTCCGACTCAGCGCCGCGCTGGGCGACGCCTACCAGAGCGTCGCCACTGCCGGAGAGCAGATCGCGACGCTTCGGTCCGACGTGATTCCCGGGGCGCGCGAGGCTTTCGCGACGCTGAACGCCGGGTATCGCGCGGGCCGGTTCAGCTACCTCGAGGTCCTCGATGCGCAGCGCACGCTGATCGGCGCGCGCGTACAGTACGTCCGCGCGCTGGGCGACTACCATCGCTCGCTCACTGCGGTCGAACGCCTGCTCGGAGAGCCGCTCCAGCGCGACGATCCGAGCGCGCCGGCAGCCGGAGAGGAGTGAGGCCATGCGGATCGCACGCGCGATGGTGCTCTCGGCCCTCCTCGTGGTCGCGGTCGTCGCAGGCGCGCTCGTCTGGCGCGCAGACCATCCTGGGACGCCCGCGGACGGCGAGCGCGCGGCCGCGACCGGCGAGGAGGACGAGCCGCGCAAGGGGCCGCACGGCGGCCGGCTCTTCGAAGACGGCGCCTTCGCCGCCGAGGTCGAGCTCCACGAGCGCGGCCGGCCTCCGGAGCTCCGCGTGTACTTCTTCGCGGACGGGAAGCCGGTCGATCCCGCGGAGGTGTCCGCCCGCGCCACGCTGCGCCGCCTGGGAGGTCGAATCGAGACCTTCGACCTCCGACCGGAGGGCGACTTCCTCGTCGGAGACCGCCCCGTCGCCGAGCCCCACTCCTTCGACGTCGCGGTCGAGGCGACGCGAAGCGGCCGGACGCATCGCTGGACGTACCCGTCCTACGAGGGACGCGTCGAGCTGTCGCCCGAGGCGGCAGAGCGGGCGGGGATCGCCGTCGCGACCGTCGGACCTGCAACGCTGTCGACCCGCCTGCAGCTCAACGGGCTCGTCGTGCCGAACGAGGACCGCTTCGCCCACGTGCTGCCCCGCTTCGCCGGCATCGTGAAGGACGTCCGCAAGCACGTCGGCGATCCGGTCGCGAAGGGCGAGGTCCTCGCGATCGTCCAGAGCAACCAGAGCCTCCAGGCCTACGACGTGCGCTCGGAGATCGCCGGCACGGTGATCGAGAAGCACGTCGCACCCGGCGAGTTCGTGTCGGAGGACGACGAGCTCTACGCCGTGGCGAACCTCGACACGGTCTGGATCGACCTGAACGTCTATCGCCAGGACTTTCCGCGGCTCGCCGTCGGCCAGCCGGTCGTGCTCGACGCGGGCGAAGGCATCCCGAAGGCCGAAGGCCGGATCGACTACATCTCGTCGTTCGGCGCCCCCAACACCCAGACCATGCTCGCGCGGGTGATCCTCCCGGATCCGCAGCACTCCTGGCGCCCCGGGTTCTTCGTCACCGGCGAGGTCGTCGTCGACCAGGCGGTCGTGCCCCTCGCCGTTCGCGCCTCGGCGATCCAGACGCTGGACGACCGGCGCGTCGCGTTCGTCCAGTACGGCGACGTGTACGAGGCACGGCCGGTCGAGCTCGGCCGGAGCGACGCGCGATGGGTCGAGGTGCTGTCGGGCCTCGCTGCCGGCGAGCGCTACGTCGCCGAGAACAGCTTCGTGCTGAAGGCGGACGTCGGCAAGTCGGGCGCCAGCCACGACCACTGACAGGAGGCCGGCGTGCTCGAGCGAATCCTTCGCTTCTCGATCCAGCGGCGCTGGGCCGTGCTCCTCGCAACGCTGCTGATGGCGGCGCTCGGGGCGTACGCCTTCCAGCGGCTTCCCATCGACGCGGTCCCGGACATCACGAACGTCCAGGTCCAGATCAACACCGCGGCGCCCGGCTTCTCGCCGCTCGAGGTCGAGCAGCGCATCACTTTCCCCGTCGAGACGGCGCTGTCGGGCCTGCCGCGGCTGGACCACACGCGCTCGCTCTCGCGCTACGGGCTCTCGCAGGTGACCGTCGTCTTCGAGGACGGGGCGAGCATCTACTTCGCCCGCCAGCTCGTGGCCGAGCGCCTCCAGGAGGTGAAGGGGAAGCTTCCGCCCGGCGTCGAGCCCGAGATGGGGCCGATCGCGACCGGGCTCGGCGAGATCTTCATGTACACGGTCGAGGCGATCCCCGGCGCGCTGAGCGCGGACGGCGAACCCTACGACCCCACCGACCTACGCACCATCCAGGACTGGATCGTCAAGCCACAACTCCGCACCGTCCCCGGGGTGACGGACGTCAACACCGTCGGCGGCAACGTGAAGCAGGTTCTCGTCGCGCCCTGGCCCGAGAGGCTGCTCGCCTACGAGCTCGATTTCGGCGACGTGCTACGCGCGCTGCGGGAGAACAACGGGAACGTCGGCGCCGGCTACGTCGAGCGGAACGGCGAGCAGCTTCTCGTCCGCGCGCCCGGCCAGGTGACGAGCCTCGACGACGTCCGCCGCATCGTCGTAGCGACGCGGACCGGCGTGCCGATCCACGTGAAGGACGTCGCCGACGTGAGCTTCGGGCAGGAGCTCCGGACCGGCGCGGCGACGGAGAACGGCCGCGAGGTGGTGCTCGGGACCGTCTTCATGCTCGTGGGCGAGAACAGCCGCACGGTCGCCCGGCGCGTCGCCGAGAAGATGGAGGAGATCAACCGCAGCCTGCCCGACGGCGTGGTCGCGCGTACCGTCTACGACCGGACCGCGCTCGTCGACGCGACGATCGCGACCGTCGAGAAGAACCTCGTCGAAGGCGCGCTGCTGGTCATCGCGGTCCTGTTCTTCCTTCTCGGCAACGTGCGGGCCGCGCTCATCACCGCCGCCGTCATCCCGCTCGCGATGCTGTTCACCATGAGCGGCATGGTGGCCAACCGGATCAGCGGAAACCTGATGAGCCTCGGGGCCCTCGACTTCGGCCTCATCGTCGACGGCGCCGTGATCATCGTCGAGAACTGCATCCGGCGCATGTCGGCGGAGCAGCACCGCCTGGGCCGGGTGCTGACGCGCGACGAGCGCCTCGAGCTCGTGTTCGATGCGTCGCGCGAGGTTCGGCGCGCCACGATGTTCGGCGAGCTCATCATCATGATCGTCTACCTGCCGGTCCTCACGCTGGGCGGCGTCGAGGGCAGGATGTTCTTTCCGATGGGCTTCACCGTCGTGCTCGCGCTCGCCGCGGCGATGATGCTGTCGGTGACGTTCGTTCCCGCCGCGGTCGCGGTGTTCCTGAGCGGGCGCGTCACGGAGCGCGACAACGGGCTCATGCGGCTCGCGCGTGCCGCGTACCGCCCGATCCTGGCGTTCGCTCTCCGGGAGCGGCTCGTCGTCGCCGCCGGCGCAGCGGTGCTCGTCTCGCTGAGCGCGCTCCTCGCAGCGCGGATGGGCTCCGAGTTCCTCCCGAGCCTCGACGAAGGCGACGTCGCCATGCACGTCCTGCGCATCCCCGGCACGAGCCTCACGCAGGCGATCGCGATGCAGGACGCGGTCGAGAGCCGTCTGGCCGAGCTCCCCGAGGTCGAGCGCGTCTTCACGAAGATCGGCACTGCCGAGATCGCGACCGACCCGATGCCGCCCAACGTCGCCGACGGCTTCGTCATCCTGAAGCCGCGCGATCAGTGGCCCGACCCGCGAAGACCGAAGGCGGATCTCGTGGCCGACATCGAGCGCGCCGTGCGCGCGATCCCCGGCAACAACTACGAGTTCACGCAACCGATCGAGATGCGCTTCAACGAGCTGATCGCCGGAGTCCGAAGCGACGTCGCGCTGAAGATCTTCGGCGACGACCTCGACCGGCTCCTCGAGATCGGCGGGTCGTCGTCGGCGGTCCTGGCTCGGATCCCGGGCGCCTCCGACGTCAAGGTCGAGCAGGTCAGCGGCCTTCCCGTGATGACGATCGCTCCCGATCGCGCCGCGGCGGCACGCTACGGCGTGAACGTCGCCGACGTGCAGGAGCTCGTCGCCGTCGCGATCGGCGGCCGGACCGCGGGCGACGTCTTCGAAGGCGATCGCCGGTTTCCCCTGCTCGTGCGTCTTCCCGAACGCCTTCGCGCGGATCTCGACGTGATTCGACGGCTGCCTCTGGCGTTGCCACGCGACGGGTCGACCGACGACGCTCTCCGGAGCGGACGTGCGCGCGCGACCCCGGAGCGCCGGTCGCCGGCGTTCATCCCGCTCGGCGCGGTCGCCGGGATCGACGTCTCCATGGGGCCCAACCAGATCAGCCGCGAGAACGGCAAGCGGCGTATCGTGGTGACGGCGAACGTCCGCGGCCGCGACCTCGGGTCGTTCGTCGAGGAGGCCCGGGGTGCGATCGAGCGGGCGGTCGAGATTCCGCCCGGCTACTGGGTCGCGTGGGGCGGGCAGTTCGAGCAGCTCCTCTCGGCGACCCGCCGGCTGCAGCTCGTCGTCCCCGTCGCGCTGCTGCTGATCTTTCTTCTGCTGCTCGCGACCCTGGGAAACGTGCGAGACTCGATCCTCGTGTTCACGGGCGTGCCGATGGCTCTCACCGGCGGCGTCGCCGCGCTGTGGCTGCGCGACATCCCGCTTTCGATCTCGGCTGGCGTGGGCTTCATCGCGCTCTCCGGCGTCGCGGTGCTGAACGGCCTGGTGATGATCACGTTCATCAACGCGCTGCGGGCGGAAGGAGCACCCATCGAGCGGGCCATCACCGAGGGAGCGGTCACCCGCCTTCGGCCGGTGCTCATGACGGCGCTCGTCGCCTCGCTCGGTTTCGTCCCGATGGCGATCGCGGTCGGGACCGGCGCCGAGGTGCAGCGACCGCTCGCGACGGTCGTGATCGGCGGGATCCTGTCGTCGACCGCGCTCACGCTGGTGGTTCTGCCGGGGCTCTACCGGATGTTCCATCGCGGCCGGGAGGTCGCCCTGCCGCTGGCGGTGCGGGGGCCGAGCGCCGTCGGCGAGGCGTGATGGCTCTCCGGTCGGCATCGACGGTGACGTCGCGTTTCGGCGAGCATCTCCGGGGGCCCGCTTACGGGATCGCGGCGGCGGCGCTCTTCGGCGTCAGCGCGCCGCTGTCCAAGCTGCTCCTGCTCGAAGCCCGGCCGATCGCGCTCGCGGCCCTTCTCTACCTCGGCGGGGGCATCGCGCTGTCCGCGTGGACGGCTGCCAAGAGGTTGGGCGGGGCGCCGCCGCAAGAAGCGCCGCTTCAGAAGGGCGATCTGCCGTTCCTCGCGGCCATCGTGCTCGCGGGTGGCGTGATCGGACCGGTCCTGATGCTGATCGGCCTCGAGCGGCTCTCCGGCGTCGCCGGCGCGCTCCTCCTCAATCTGGAAGCCCCTCTGACGATCCTCGTCGCGGTCGGCCTCTTCGGCGAGCACCTCGGCGGGGCGGAACTGGCCGGCGCCGCGCTCGTCGTCGGCGGCGCCGCGGTGCTGGCGTGGACGCCGCTCGATGCGAGCGTGTCGCTCACGGGCGCGCTCGCGATCGCCGCCGCATGCCTCGCCTGGGCGATCGACAACAACCTGACGCAGCGGCTTTCTCTCCGCGATCCGGTGGCCCTCGTGCGATGGAAATCGCTCGGCGCCGGCAGTGCGATGCTGCTCGTCGCAGCCCTCGTCGGCGACGCGATACCGCCCGGGCGCGTGGTCGCTCCGGCTTTGCTGCTCGGCGCCTGGAGCTTCGGGATCAGCATCCTGCTCGACGCTCGGGCGCTCCGGCTGCTCGGAGCGGCCCGCGAGGCCGCCTACTTTGCGACCGCGCCGTTCCTCGGAGCGATCGCCTCGTTCCCCTTGCTGGGCGAGCCGCTGCGGTGGGTCGACGTTGCGGCCGGAGCCGTCATGGCAGGGGGCGTGCTGGTCATGCTGAGCTCGCGCCACGCGCACTTGCACGTACACCCGGCCCAGGTCCACGATCATCGCCATGTCCACGACGAGCACCACCGGCACGCGCACGCGCCCGAGGACGGCGAGGTCGTGGAGCCCCACGCGCATCCCCATCGCCACGAGCCGTTGGAGCACGCACACCCACACGTGTCCGATCTGCACCACCGGCATCGTCACCGATAGGCCGCGCTCGCAACGTCGAGCGTCGTTGGACTCGGGCATGGCAGCGGAGGTCACCCAATGAGCGAAGCCCGTCCGCACGCCGTGCGTCTCGGTGGCTGCCAGTGCGGCGCGATCCGCTATGAGCTCGCCGGCGACCTCGTCGCCGTCTACGTCTGCCACTGCCGCGAGTGCCGGAAGCAGTCGAGCTCGGCCTTCGGCATCTCCGCCGCGGCGATGCGCTCCGCCTTCCGCGTCACGCGCGGCACGCCGCGCATGTGGTCCCGGCCGACGGACTCCGGCAACACGCTCCAGTGCTTCTTCTGCGGCGACTGCGGCTCGCGTCTCTGGCACCAGCGCCGCGGCGCCGACGCCGTCATCAGCATCAAGGGTGGATCGCTCGACGACGCCGTCGACCTGAGCGGCGCGACGCACATCTGGACGTCGCGCATGCTGCCGGGCATCGTTCTGCCGGAAGGCTGCGCCCGCTTCGAAGGCGAGCCCGAATGAGCTGGCGCGCTCCGCTGCGAGCGCCATTCACCCGCGCGACTTCGACCCGAGCATGAACCTCTACACGCACAGCTCCCACTGGGGCGCCTTCACGGTCGACGCCCGCGACGGCGACGTCGCCGCCGTCCACCCGCTGCACGACCCCGACCCGTCGCCGCTCCTCGCCAATCTTCCCGGCAGCGTCCGCCACGCCGCGCGCGTGCTGCGACCGGTCGCCCGCCGCGGCTGGCTCGAGCGCGGCTCCGGCCCGACGCGCGACCGCGGCGCCGACTCGTTCATTGCGCTCTCGTGGGATGAGGCGTGGGATCGCGTCGCCGAGGAGTACCGCCGCGTGATCGCGCAGCACGGCAACGACGCGATCTTCGGCGGCTCGTACGGCTGGGCGAGCGCCGGGCTGTTCCACCAGTCGCAGCGCCAGCTGCACCGCTTCCTGGCGCTCGCCGGCGGCTTCACGTCGTCGGTCAACAGCTACAGCATCGGGTCGTCGCTCGTGCTGCTGCCCCACGTGGTCGGGAGCGCGGGCGCGGTCTTCCGGAAGGCGACGTCGTGGAGCGTCGTCGCGCGGCACACGGAGCTCCTGGTCGCGTTCGGCGGCATCCCGATCAAGAACACGTTCGTCGCGCCGGGCGGGATGGCGCGGCACGCGATCCGCGGACACCTCGACGACGCGCGCCGGCGCGGCATGGAGATCGCGCTCTTCAGCCCGCTCCGCGACGACGCGGACGCCGCGACGGGAGCGCGCTGGTACCCGCTCGTGCCCCTCGGCGACGTCGCGGTGATGCTCGCGCTCGCACACGTGCTCGTGAGCGAGGGCCTCCACGACCGCGACTTCCTCGACCGCTGCTGCCACGGCGCGGATCGCTTCATCGCGTACGTCCTCGGTGAGCCCGACGGCGTCGCGAAGACGCCGGAGTGGGCGGAGCGGCTCTCCGGCATCCCGGCCGGCGACCTGCGCGACCTGGCCCGCCGCATGGCGCGCTCCCGGACGCTCGTCACCGTCTCCTACTCGCTCCAGCGCGCGCAGCACGGCGAGCAGCCGGTCTGGGCGGCGATCGCGCTCGCCGCGCTGCTCGGGCAGATCGGCCTCCCGGGCGGCGGGTTCGGCCACGGCTACGGCTCGATGGGCGACCTCGGGAGCGCGAGCGCGGCGGTCGCCCTGCCGTTCGTGCCGGTCCCGCGGAACCCGGTGCGATCCTTCATTCCGGTCGCGCGCATCGCCGACCTGCTGCTCCGGCCCGGCGAGCCGTTCGACTACGACGGCCAGCGCTACGTCTACCCGGACATCCGGCTCGTGCACTGGGCGGGCGGTAACCCGTTCCACCACCACCAGGACCTGAACCGCCTTCGGCGCGCGCTCGCGCGCCCCGACACGATCATCGTGCACGACCCCTACTGGACGCCGATGGCCCGGCACGCCGACCTGGTCTTCCCCGCGACGACGTCGCTCGAGCGGAACGACATCGGCTCCGGCCGCGCCGACGCGCGCATCGTCGCGATGCACCAGGTCCTCCAACCCGCAGGCGAGTCGAAGAGCGACCACGAGATCCTCGCCGGCCTCGCGGAGCGGCTCGGGGTCGGCGACGCGTTCACCGAGGGGCTCGACGAGCGCGCGTGGCTCGTGCGGCTCTACTCCGAGCTCTCCTCCGCGCTCGAGAAGGCGGGCATCGCGGCACCGTCCTTCGACGGGTTCTGGGAGGCGGGCTCGCTCCCGGTCCCGGACTCCGAGTCCGACCGCGTTCTGTTCGACGCGTTCCGCGCCGACCCCGAGCGTGCGCCCCTCCGCACGCCGAGCGGCAAGATCGAGCTCTTCTCGGAGACGATCGCGTCCTTCGGCTACGGCGACTGCCCGGGTCACCCGGCATGGCTGGAGGCCGACGAGTGGCTCGGTGCGCCCGCCGCCGCGCGCTTCCCGCTCGCGCTCGTCGCGAACAACCCCGCGACGCGCCTCCACGGCCAGCTCGATCACGGCCCGTACAGCCAGGCGTCCAAGGTCGGCGGCCGCGAGCCCGTCCGCATCCACCCGCGCGACGCCGCGGCGCGCGGGATCGCGAGCGGCGACGTCGTCCGGCTGTTCAACGACCGCGGGAGCTGCCTCGCGGGCGCGGTCGTCACCGACGACGTCCGGCCGGGCGTCGTCCAGCTCTCGACCGGCGCCTGGTTCGACCCGGAGGACGCGCGCGCGGGAATCGCCACCTGCGTCCACGGGAACCCGAACATTCTCACGCGCGACGTCGGCGCGTCGCGCCTCTCGCAGGGCTGCGCCGGCCAGCACGCGCTCGTCGAGATGGAGCGCTTCCGGGGCGTTCCGCCGCGCGTGAAGGCATTCGATCCGCCTTCGATCGAAGGCTGAGCGGAAAGCCGATTTACTCGGCGCTGCCCGCGCGCTACCCCTCCTCTCCGCCACCGCGACTCGCCCCGCCGGGGCGGCGTGCGCGGCCGGCAAGGCGGAGGACGAGATGGCGAACCAGGACGCGGAAGAGACCGAGAAGCCGACGAACAACGAAGCCCTGCGCGTGGTCGCGCAGCGGCTCTTCGACGCGCGCACCATCGTCATCTGCGGCGAGATCTCGATGGACTCGGCGCGCGAGGTCGTGTCGCACGCGCTCGCGCTGGCGGCGGCGTCCGACGACCCGATCACGGTCTGGGTGCACTCGCCGGGCGGGCACGTCGAGTCTTCGGACACGATCCACGACGTGCTGTCGTTCATCCGACCGCGCGTCCGGATGGTCGGCACCGGCTGGGTCGCGAGCGGCGGCGCGCACATCTTCCTCGCCGCCGACCGCGAGGACCGCTACTGCCTGCCGAACACGCGCTTCCTCCTGCACCAGCCGCTCGGCGGCATCCGCGGTCGCGCGACCGACATGGAGATCGAGGCGATCGAGATCCTGAAGATGCGCGCGCGCCTGAACCAGATCATCGCCGACAAGACCGGGCAGCCGCTGAAGAAGGTCGAGAAGGACACCGAGAAGAACTTCTGGATGCCGGCCGCCGACGCGCTCGAGTACGGGCTCGTCGGGAAGATCATCAAGAGCGCGGACGAGCTGCCGCGCTGAGCGCGGCGGTCCGGCGTCTCCCGCGCGGCATCAAGTCGGCTCGAGCGCGCGGATGCCGGCCGCGACCCGGCGGTGGACGTCGGCCCGCCACGTCGCGTCGTCCATGGTTGCGCCCGGACCGCCGAGGAGGCGCGCGAGGCCGGCGAGCGCATCTTCCTGCATCGCGACGCTGTGGAGGCGGGTGCCCCAGCGCGCGAAGTGATTGACCGCGCTCGCCGAGAGCGGGCGGACGGAGCGGTAGAGGTACGCGACGGCGGTGGCGTCGGGGCCGAGCGCGGCGAGCTCCCACGCGGTTCGCCCCACGTACTGGCCGCCGGTGTACGCGATCTCGATCCGCGCCGGCCGCTCGACCTCGAGCACCTCCGCCGTCCACTCGACGACCGTTCCGCCCGGGCGCGCTCCGGCGAAGCGGAAGCGCACGCCGGGCGCGAGCCGCGACGTCGCCGCATCCTCGGCGGTGACCGTCACGAGCGTCCACCAGCGGGGATAGGTCGTGAGGTCCAGGAGAGCGTCGAAGCAGCGCTCGCGCGCGGCCGCGATCGTCGCCTCGTCGCGACAGCGGTAGTGCGCCGGCATCCCGCATCTCCTTGCGGCGATCGCCCGCGCCGCGTCAAGCGGTTCGCCCTGGCGTTCGAGACCCGCGCCTCCGCTGCCGCGCGCCGCCCGCGGCATGCGCCTGCCGTGGCGTCTTGTCACTCGTCGCGACCGCGTTCACGCTCGGCCGGAAGTCGCCCGGAGGTGCGAGAGCCATGATGAGCCTGCTGACGGAGGAGATGCGTCGCGACCCCTTTGGACTCTACCGCCAGATCCGGAGCACGTCGCCCGTCGTGCACGTGCCGGAAGGCGACCTGTGGATGGTCTTCGACTACGACCGCGTGAAGCGCGTCCTCCAGGACGACGCCGCATTCCGATCCGACGCGACCGAGTCCGGCCGGAAGAACCTCGACTGGCTGATCTTCCTCGACCCGCCGCGCCACACGAAGCTGCGAGCGCTGATCTCGCGCGCGTTCACGCCCAAGAGCGTCGCGAGCCTCGAGCCGCGCATCCGTGAGCTCTCGCGCGAGCTGCTCGACGCGACGGTCGAGCGCGGCGCAATGGACCTCGCCGCCGACTACGCGATCCCGCTTCCGCTCATGGTCATCTCCGAGATGCTGGGCGCGCCGGTCGCGGACCGGCCGCTCTTCCGGCGCTGGAGCGACGTCATCCTGATCCTGAGCTACTCGCTCACGCCCGGACCCGAGGCCGAGCGCGCGGTCGCGGCGTACCGCGAGGTGACGGAGGAGATGCGCAGCTACGTCGCCCGATTGATCGCCGACCGCCGCGCGCAACCGCGGGACGACCTCCTCACGCGCCTCGTGCACGCGGAGGTCGACGGCGATCGCCTGAGCGAGGCCGAGATCCTCGGCTTCTTCCAGCTCCTCCTCATCGCGGGCCACGAGACGACCACCAACCTCGTCGACAACGCGATCCTCTGCTTCCTCGAGAGCCCGGGTGAGCTCGCCCGCGTGCGCGCGACCCCCGAGCTACTGCCGTCCGCGATCGAGGAGGTGCTTCGCTATCGCTCGCCGGTGCAGTGGATGTTCCGCAGCACCCGCGAGGCCGTCGATCTCGACGGGCATGCCATCCCGGCCGGGAAGCTCGTGCTGCCGGTGATCGGCTCGGCCAACCGCGATCCGCTCCGGTTCGCCGACCCCGATCGCTTCGACGTGGCGCGCGACCCGAACCCGCACGTCGCCTTCGGCCACGGCATCCACTTCTGCCTGGGCGCGCCGCTCTCGCGCCTGGAGGCCAAGGTCGCGCTCGCCGACCTTCTCGAGCGCCTCCACGAACTCGAGCTCGCGAGCGACGACCCCTGGGAGCCGCGAAAGGCGCTCCACGTCCACGGCCCGGCGCGCCTGCCGATCCGGTTCGCGCCCGCGCCGCCCTCGACCGGGCGCGCCGGCTGAGCGACCGCCCCACGCGCGGCCGCGCCGCGGCGCCCTGTGGCGACGAGCCCGCCGCGCGCCTTTTCCGCTCGTCGTGGGCGGCGTGGTACGACATCGATCCGGGACGCGATCGGCGGCGGCCGGAGTGGCGCGCCGCCCGCTCGCGAGCAGCGGAGGATCGGATGGAGCGGGATCGACTCATGCGTCGGGCGCTCTGGGCGAGCACGGTCTTCAACCTCGGCGGTGCGCTCGCGTTCGCGTTTCCGGGGTCGCTCGGCGCGCTCGCGGGGATGCCGTCGCCCGTGCCCGCGCTCTACGCGGCGACGATCGCGTTTCTGGTGACGCTCTTCGCGGGCACGTACGCGTGGCTCGCGAGCCAGCCGGTGATCGACCGGCCGCTCGTCGCGTTCTGCGCGATCGGGAAGGCGGGCTTCTTCGCGATCGTCGTCGCCTGCTGGCTCGCCGGCGCGGCGCCGGCGCGCGGCGTCCTGGCCGCGTTCGGCGACCTCGTGTTCGCGGCGATCTTCGCATGGTGGCTCGCGACCGAGGAGCCCGAGACGGCGATCGCCCGCGCGCGGAGCATCTCGGGCGCGTGACGGTCGTGGTCGAGCGCCTGGAGGAGCTTCCCCTCGCGTCCGTCGCGCCGCTGGTGTCGGAGAGCGAGCGTGCGGGAGAGAGCTTCGTGCGCCGCCTCGTCGACGAGTGGGAGAGCGGCGCGAACCGCTTCGACCGGTTCGGCGAAGCGCTCTTCGGCGCGCGGGCAGGCGGCCGGCTCGTCGGCGTCTGCGGGCTGAATCGCGATCCGTACGCCGACGATGCGAGCGTCGGGCGCGTTCGGCATCTCTACGTCGCCGCGGCCGAGCGACGGCGCGGCGTCGGCGGTGCGCTGGTTTCGGCAGTCGTCGACGCCGCGCGTGGCACGTTCGACGAGGTTCGCTTGCGCACGCGATCGGACGAGGCTGCGGCGTTCTACGAGTCGCTCGGATTCCGACGCACCTCCGCGGTCGCGGACTGCACGCACGTGCTACCTCTCGTCGATCGTCCATGAAGAATCTCGGCCTCGGGCTTCTCGCCTCGCACGGCGGCACGAACGTGCAGGCGCACATCGACGCGTGGGAGGCGGGCCGCACGCCCGCGCGCCCGTCGATCGTGATCTCGAACAACTCGCAGTCGCTCGCGCTCGAGCGCGCGCGCCGCCACGGCGTGCCGACGGCTCACCTGAGCAGCGCGACGCACCCGGATCCGGACGCGCTCGACCGCGCGATCCGCGATGCGCTCGTCGCGCACGGCGTACGGCTCGTCGCGCTCTGCGGCTACATGAAGAAGCTCGGACCCGCGACGCTCGCGCACTTCGGCGGCCGCATCCTGAACGTCCACCCCGGACCGCTGCCGCGCTTCGGCGGCCAGGGAATGTACGGGAGGCACGTGCACGAGGCGGTCGTCGCGGCCGGTGTCCGGGAGACGGAGGTCTGCATCTTCGTGGTCGAGGCGGAGTACGATACCGGGCCGGTGATCGCGCGACGCGCGGTCGCGGTCGCGCCGTCCGACACGGCCGACAGCCTCGCGGAGCGAGTCCTGCCGGTCGAGCACGAGCTCTACGTCGACACCGTCCGGCGGATCGCGACCGGCGAGCTCGCGCTGCCGGCGCCGGCGCCGTAAGAACCCGGGGCGCCAGGGACGGAAGCCGATGGCCGGGGAACGGATCCTGATCGGGAAGGGAACGGAGCACGTCTACCTGCGCGCCGAGTACGGGAACCGCCACGGGCTCGTGGCGGGTGCGACCGGCACCGGGAAGACGGTCTCGCTCCTCGTGCTCGCCGAGGGGTTCTCGCGCATCGGCGTCCCGGTCTTCATCGCCGACGTGAAGGGGGACGTCGCGGGCATCTCTCTCCCCGGTGCCGGCGACGCGCGCATCCAGGAGCGCGTGAAGGCGATCGGCATCGCGGACTACCGCCCGGAGGCGTCGCCGACCGTCCCGTGGGACGTCTTCGGCGAGGCCGGCCACCCGCTCCGCACGACCGTGAGCGAGATCGGCCCGCTCCTCCTCTCTCGCATGCTCGACCTGAACGAGACCCAGGCCGGCGTCATCGACGTCGCGTTCAAGCTCGCCGACGACCGCCGCCTTCTCCTCCTCGACCTCGACGACCTGCGCGCGGTCCTCGGCTTCGCCGCCGAGCACCGGAAGGAGGTCTCGGCGGCGTACGGCCTCGTGAGCTCCGCGTCGGTCGCGGCGATCCAGCGCTCGCTGCTCGCGCTCGAGCGCGACGGCGGCGACGCGTTCTTCGGCGAGCCGGCGCTCGACCTCGCCGACGTGCTGCGCGTCGACTCGTCCGGGCGCGGCGTCGTCGGCGTCCTGGCGGCGGAACGGCTCGTCCGGAACCCGCGCCTCTACTCCGGCGTGCTTCTCTGGCTCGTCTCCGAGCTCTTCGAGGACCTTCCCGAGGTCGGCGACCTCGACCGCCCGAAGCTCGCGCTCTTCCTGGACGAGGCGCACCTGCTCTTCGACGGCGCGACGCCCGCGCTTCGCCGTCAGGTCGAGCAGGTCGTCCGGCTCGTGCGATCGAAGGGCGTCGGCGTGTACTTCTGCTCGCAGTTCCCCGACGACGTCCCCGACGAGATCCTGGGCCAGCTCGGGAACCGCGTGCAGCACGCGCTGCGCGCGTTCACGCCGCGCGACCAGAAGGCGGTGCGCGTCGCTGCCGAGACGTTCGTTCCGAACCCGACGCTCGACGTCGCGCGCGTCCTGACGGAGCTCGGGGTCGGCGAAGCGCTCGTGTCGACGCTCGCGGAGAAGGGGCGACCGACGCCCGTCGAGCGGACGATCGTCGCTCCGCCGCGCTGCCGGATCGGCACGATCGGCAAGGACGAGCGCGCGGCGCTCGTCGCGCGGAGCCCGGTCGGCGCGAAGTACGACCAGCCCCTCAACCGGGAGTCCGCCTACGAGATGCTGAGCGGGCGCCGCTCGGATGGCGGTGCGGCGTCCGGCGATGCGCGCAAGGACGCGCGCACCCGGGCGAGCGCACCGCCACCCGAGCCGAGCACCGAGCGCCCCGCGCGACGCGGAGACGGCGCAAAAGCCGAGCCGGCGGAGCGCGGAGCGCTCGACGAGCTGCTCTGGGGAACGAAGCGGCGCCAGGGCATGGTCGAGACGATGGCGAAGCAGGCCGCGCGCTCGGTCGGGAGCCAGATCGGCCGGCAGATCCTGCGCGGCGTGCTGGGCGGCATCTTCGGCGGCCGCTCACGCCGCTGACCAGTCGCCGGGGCCGCGAGCGATGCGCCGGACGCCGGATGCGCTGCGATCGTTCCTCGCGCCCTACGACGCCTCCGTCGCGCGCCTCTTCCTCGCCGCGCGAAAGGCGGTGCTCGAGGCCGCGCCGGACGCGAACGAGCTGGTCTACGACGCGTACAACACCGTCTCCGACGTGTTCTCGTTCAGCGACCGCCTGAAGGACGCCTTCTGCCACGTCGCGGCGTACACGTCGTACGTCAATCTCGGTTTCAACCGCGGTGCGACGCTGCCGGATCCCGAGCGGCGGCTCGCCGGGAGCGGCGCCGCCATCCGCCACGTCCGGATCGACGACGCGCGAACGCTCCGCGACCCGGCCGTCCGGGCTCTCGTTCGTGCGGCCGCCGAGCGGGCGCGGTCGTCGGCGACGCCGCCCGCGCGGCCGCAATCCATCGTGAAGGCCGTCTACCCGCGGAAGCGCCGTCCCGGGGCGGCGCGGTCGGCGGCCGAGAGCGGGTCGCGGACGCGCCGGCGCTGACCGCGCGTCCGCGCGCGGGCGTTTGCACGCTCGTCGTGCCAGGCTCGACGCAGTCGCGGCCGTCTGCTCGTCTTGACGCGCGCAGCGTCGGCAAACGCGGCGCCCGAGCGACGCCATGTCGATCCCCGCGACCGAGCGCCTCTACCTGGAGGACGACCACGCCGACACGGCGGTCGCGACCCTGCTCGCCGTCCGCGACGGCGCGCTCGCATTCGATCGGAGCTGCTTCTACCCGGGCGGCGGCGGCCAGCCGCCGGACCGCGGACACGCGCTCTTCGACGACGGCGCACGCATCGCGATCGCCTCCGCGCACGCGGACGGCGACGGAGTCGTCTGGCACGCCGCGGAGGCAGACGAGGGCGCCCTGCCGGCAGAAGGCGCACGGCTCGCAGAAGGGCGCGTCGATCGGCGCGCGACCCTCGCGATCGACGCCGCGCGCCGCGCGGCGCTCACGCGCCACCACACCGTCCTTCACGTCCTGAACACGATCGTGCTGCGCAGGCTCGGCGGCTGGCTCACCGGAGCGCAGATCGGCGTCGACACGTCGCGCGTCGACTTCAAGGTCGAGCGGTTCACGCCCGCCGACTGCGCGGCGCTCGCGGACGAGGTGAACGCCGTCCTCGCGACCGATCGCCGGCTCCGCTCCTTCTCCCTTCCAGCGGACGAATTCGAGCGCCGCACCGATCTCCGCCGGACGCTCGACGCGAAGCCGCCGGTCTGGAACGGCCGCGTCCGCGTCGTCGAGATCGAGGGCTTCGACGCGCAGGCCTGCGGCGGCACGCACGTCGCGAGCACGAGCGCGGTCGGCCGCTTCGCGATCGTCCGCACCGAGAACAAGGGCCGCATCAACAAGCGGCTCTACGTGCGCCTCGACCCGCCGGCCGAGGCGTCAGCGGTCACGCCGTGAGGTGCGGCTCGACCAGCTCCGCGAGCCGTCGAACGGTCGGGGCGGTGGCGAGGCCGAGGTCGTGCAGGCTCGCCCGGAGGCCGCGCCAGCGGCGGTGCAGTTCGACGGCGAAATCGGCGCGCGCGCTGGTTCGGGCCCGCCTTCGCGGCGTCCTCGCCGACCTCCCGGAGCCGGTCGACGTCCGCGACCGGAACGGCGCCGGTGTCGCCGCTCAGCGCCCGCCCGCGACGTCGACCAGCGCGCCGCTCACGTAGCTCGCGGCATCGCTCAGGAGCCAGACGATCGCCTCGGCGACCTCGTCCGCCGTGCCGGCACGGCCGAGCGGCGTCCGCGCGCCGAGCACGTGCGCGCGGTCCGCCCGTCCGCTCGACGCGTGGATCTCGGTGTCGATGAGCCCCGGGCGGACGGCGTTCACGCGCACGCCGTCGGGTCCGAGCTCGCGCGCGAGGCCGAGCGTCAGGGTGTCGATCGCGCCCTTCGAGCCGGCGTAGTCGACGTACTCGCCGGGCGAGCCGATGCGCGACGCCGCCGACGAGACGTTCACGATCGCGCCGCCCTTCCCTCCCCGGCCGCGCGCCATCCGGCGCGCGGCCTCGCGCGCGCAGAGGTAGGCGCCGTAGACGTTCACGTCGAACATCCCGCGCAGGCGCTCGGCGTCCATGTCGGCCAGCGGCATCGCGCGCGCAACGATGCCGGCGTTGTTCACGAAGCCGTCGATCGCGCCGAGCTCGCGCTCGGCCGCATCGAAGAGCGCGATGACCTCCGCCTCGACCGCGACGTCGCAGCGCCGTGCGATCGCGCGGCCTCCCGCAGCGGCGACCTCGCCGACGGCGGCTTCCGCCGCGTCCGCGTTCCGCACCCAGCCGAGCGCGACCGACCAGCCGCGCGCACCCGCGAGCACCGCCGTCGCGCGCCCGATCCCGCGGCTGCCACCGGTGATCACGACGACCTTCGACACGAAAGCGATGCTCGCCGCCGGCGCGGCCGGGCGCAACCGACATCGCAGGTGCCATCGCCCGTGACCGGGCGGCACGTGAGCCCGTCCGCTCAAGGTTCGCGTCCCGGATCGCCGAATTCCCTGCAATGAGCACGAAGACCTCACGGCGCGCGCCGTTCATCTTCACGGCAATCGCGGGAATCCTGTTCGCGTCGGTGCGGCCGGCAGTCGCCTCCTGGAGCTCGTCCGAGACCATCGGCCTCACGGGGTCCTCGGTCGACACGAGCGACGTCCGATTGCGGACGAACGCGGCCGGCGACGCGGTCGTCTCCTGGCGCGAGGGGACGAGCGTCGTGCGGGCCGCGATCCGGCCGGCCGGCGGGCCGTTCGGCGCCTCGCAGACGCTCGACGGCGCGACCCAGACCGGGAGCCCGATCCCGCATCCCGCGCTCGGTCCGGACGGCCGCGCGATCGTGATGTGGTTCGCGAACCCCGGCACCCGGAAGCTCCGCTACGCCGACCGGCCCGCGGACCAGACGGCGTTCGCATCGGCGGTCGACCTCTTCACGCCGCCGCAGGACCTGACGTCGCTCGACGTCGTGATCGACGACGGCGGCGCGACCCACGTCGCCTACAACGGTCCCGGCTTCGCGCAGTACCCGCGCGTTTGGGCGCGCACGCGCGGCGGCTCCGAGGGAGACGCTTTCGGCAGCGAGGCCAGCATCACCGGCAACCTGAGCCCGGGAGCTCCCGGGCAGATCGCGCTCGCGACCGCGGGCGACGGCACGTCGGTGCTGACGTTCTACTCCCCGAGCGCCGACGTCGCGCCCGGGAGCCAGCAGCAGCACATCCTCGGAACCGTGCGCGCGCTCGACGACCTCGGATGGCAGCTCCCGGGCGAGAACGATTGGATGTGCTGCCTCTCGCTCGGCCCCCAGGGCGTGAGCAGCCTCGCGATGGACGGGGCCGGGAAGTCCTATTTCGTCGTCCACGGCGTGAACGACTTCGCGGACGTCCCGCAGCCCGGGCCGAACGCGGTGCGCGTGGGCGCGGACGGCATCGTGCTGGGACGCCAGCAGCTCGACCCGACGTGGTCGAACGCCGGCGTCGGGCCGACGAACGGCGGAAGCCCGCAGATCGCGGTCGACCCGAGCGGCAACGCGTGGGCGGCGTGGGCGAAGCAGGTCGGGACCGAGATGAAGCTCTTCACGGCGTTCCGTCCGGCGGGAGAGGGGACGACGTTCGGCAAGGGCAAGGCGATCGCGAGCGATCTCAGCCTCGACGGCTTCCAGGGCTCGTTCCAGCTCACCGCGACGCCGGGCGGCGCGGTGGTCGCGTGGCTCGGAGGCTGCGGCCAGGACGGCTGCGACGTCGAGTCCGCCGTCACCGGCGCGGCGAGCGGCACGTTCTGGCACCAGGAGACCGCCGCCGCCGGAGCCCGGCTCGGCCACGGGCTGCAGCTCGCGGGCCTGCCCGCGGACGACGCGCTTCTCGTCTACCGGAAGGGCGACGGCCACTTGAAAGCGCGAGTCTTCATTCCGCCGCCGCTCCGCGCCGTCACGGCGCCCCTCCACCGGGCAATTCCGGGCGCGCTCGCGAACGGCATCCCGGTCGCCGTCGACGTCGGAGTCGACGGCTCGGACGTGCGGGTGAAGATCCTCGACGAGAGCGATTCGCTCGGCCTCAGTCGCCCCTTCGCCGCGCGCAAGACGGCGCTCGACCGCGCGCGCGGCCAGCACGTGCTGACCGTCAAGTTCACGCCCGAGGCGGCCCAGCAGATCGCCGCGCAAAGCGTCGTCCACCTGACGCTACGGGTGACCGCGACGCCGCCGGGCGGCGCGCCCAACGCCTACGAGCAGAAGCTCGTGTTGCGGCAGTAGCGCCTATCCGCAGGTCAGGCGGGCCGGCGTCACCACGCACCGCGGCGAGTCGCCGGCCGGACCGTTCCACAGCGTGAGCGCGCACTCGTCCGGCGCGCCGAGAACGACCGCGCTCCGCGTCTGCGTCGCGTCGGGCAGGACGCCTGCGTCGCGTCGCCCGACGACGCGCCAGCGGACGAGGCCGCTCTCGACCGCGGACCGATCGATCACCACGATGCGCTTGACGCCCCCCGTCGCTCCCGAGCGATCGGCGTAGACCCACCGCGTGCGTGCCGCGTTCGTTCGCCAGAGCGGCCCGCCCGGGATGGTGACGTCGATCGACGCCGGACCGATCGCCGCGTCGACGACCACGCGAACGCCGTTCGCCGCGGGATCGACGCCCGTCCACGGCTTCGGGATCACGGCTTCGCCCGTGAGCTTGAACGCGTATGGCGTCGCCGTGAGCTTGAGCGTCGGCTTCCGCGCTGCGACCCCGCTCTCGCAGGCAAGCGCGTTCACGCACGCACATCCTTGACAGCTCTGTCCCGCCGCGCAGTCGGCGGAGGATTCGCACTCCTCCGCGCCGCACACGACGCCGTCGCCACAGCTCGCCGGCTTCGGCAGGCAGACGCATTGCGAGCAGGTGCTGCATGCGTCGCACGCGAGCCCCGGCTCGCCGCATTGTTCGCCCGGATCGGGGTCGCCGTCGCCGCAATCGGGTAGCTGCAGCTCGTAGGCGCCGAGATCGACCGCGGCCCCGACCGGGCGTGGCTTGCCCTCGAGGTCCGCGCTCGGCGCACCGGTCGACACGCCCGCGTCGACGGCGGGACTGGACACCAGCAGGTGAAAGTCGGATCCCGGCGCGACGAAGTGCTGCGCCGGCGTCGCGACGAACGAGTGCAGATCGTAGCCGAGCGCCTGCCATTCGCCCAGGTCGAGGATGGTCGCGTCCCCGTCTGCGCTGAAGCGGTCCAGGAGGCTGTTGTGGTCGGACGAGAAGCCCGGCCGGCTCGACGCGTCGATCACGATCACGCCGCGGAACGAGTGCGACGTCCAGAGGATGTTGTTCCGGACGGTATTGCCGGTCGAGCCGCTGCCGATGTTGACGCACCAGCGGCCGTCGGAGGGCTGGATGATCGTGTTGTTGACGACGAGATTGTCCTTCGCCCCGGTGGCAGCGTCGATTCGATAGAGGCTGATCCCGCTCGAGTGGTTGTCGTAGAGGAGGTTGTTCCGGATCACGCCACGCACCGAGCCGTCCATGTTGATGCCGGAGCCGCCGCCGCGTCCGTTGTCCCAGATGATGTTTCCCTCGACGACGGCGTCCTCGATCAGGCCGTCACCGCCGAGGCTCGCGTCGCCGTTGAAATGCAGCCCGTTGGCGTGGTTCGAGTACACGAGGTTGTTGCGCACGATCGGGCGGTCGGCACTGTTCGAGACGTAGATCCCGTGCTCCGCCACCGAATGGTGCGCGACGTTTCCCTCCGCGACGAAGTCGTCCACGAAGCCGGTCAGGATGCCCCAGCGGCCGTTGAAACCGAGGAGGCAGTTCCGGACGGTCACGTGCGCGCCCGACACGGCACGGATTCCGGCGCGCGTCCGGCTGTCCACGTGGAACCCCTCGATCACGACCCACGACGCCCCCTCGAGGTTGATTCCGTCGGGCGTCGTGCCGTTGTCGCTGGTGATCCGGACGTCGGACCCTTCCGCCTGGAACACGATCGGCGCGCTCGCGGTCCCGGACGTCGTCAAATAGAAGCCCTCGTAGCTGCCGTCGGCGACGTGGACGGTGTCGCCGGGACCGACGGCGTTCGCCGCGTGGCCGAGCGTCGCCCATGCGGCGGCGAGCGAGGTGCCACTCGCGCCGTCGTCGCCGCCGTTCTTGACCCAGTAGTCGGTCGCGAACGCCCGCGTCGCGGCGAGCGCGGCGGCCACGACCGCGATCGCCACGCGAGCCGCTCTTCCTCGCAGCGCGCGGCGGCGTTCCGTGCTCATGATCGTCCCCCCGATCGTATCGACGCGCGTCCCCATCCTCGCACCTCCGCCTCCGCCGCTTCAGGACATCGGCGATTTCACGAGCCACGGCAATCGTGCATCGCGCGCAGACGGCGCTTCCGGACCCGGTCGGGCGGGTGCGCAGGCGGCTGGCGTGCCGGCCGCAACCGCTTGTAGGGAGCCCCGCGCACGGAATAGCCGGAATCTGCGGACGGGCGAGCAGCCGGCTCGTGGAGCGAAGGGAGAGCATCTGGACGACGCGGGCGACGACTGGATCGGCGAGCTGGCGCGGGCGGTGGCCGACGCACCCGCCTGGATGCGCGCGCTCGCGAGCCGCGAGCTCCACATCGGCGGCTTCACGCAGGCCGAGCTCCCCTATCCCGTGCTCGACGCGGCCGGCGCGCCGGACGACGCGGCGGCCGAGCGCCTCCTGCTCTTCTTCGTCGCCGCGAGCGCGCTCGACGGGGCCGCGATCGCGCGCGTCCAGTGCGGACGCGGCGCGCGCGGGGGCGCGCTCGCCCGGACGTCGCGACGGGCGCTCCGCGGCGTCGTGGCGCGCGTCGACGACGAGAACCTCGCGCTCATGCGCTACTTCGACCTCCACCTGGTCGAGCCGGCCAAGATCGCCGCGGCGAGCGGCCGCCGGTTCGCGCGGTCCGTCGCGAACGCCGTCCGGGATCCTTCCGGCTGAGGATCGGCGACGAAACCGGTGGCGCGCTTCGCGGAACCGTGGCACGAGGACGGCGTGCCGACCGCCGCCGACGCCACCTCATCCCGCCGTCCGTTCTTCGCCGCGCTGCTCCCGTGGATCGCGCTCGTCGCGGCGCCCGCGCTCGTTCACGCCGACGCGGGCGGCGTCGCTGCGCCCGCCGGGCTGCCGATCGGGGACGGCCGCTGCGCCGGCGGCGACCCGATCGCGCCGACCCAGGTCGTCGAGGGCAGCTTCCCGCACTCGCTCCAGGGCTCGTACGTGATGGTCCCGTTCGACGTCCCGGCCGGGACGACGTCGGTACGCGTCAAGTACTGCTGGGACTCGCCCGAAGGCACGACGCCCGACGGCTCGAGCCACACGATCGACCTCGGCCTCTGGCAGCCGCCGCCCGCGGGCCGGACGTGGGGCACGGCCGAGTTCCGCGGCTGGGGCGGATCGAGCCATCCCGACGTGACGATCACGCCGCAGGGCTTCTCGAGCGAGGCGGAGTACCTCGCGCGCCCGAAGGGCCACGTGCCCGGACGGACGACGCGCGGCTTCCTGCCCGGCCCGATTCCCGCCGGAGCCTGGGCCGCCGAGCTCGGCGTCGCGGCGGTCGTGCCCGCGGACGAGGGCGACGCCACCGGCGAGGTGCGCTGGCGCCTCGAGATCGAGCTCGCGAGCGACCCGAGCTTCGCCGCCGACCCCTACCGCCCGGCCCGCTACGACACGCGACCGGCCCGCCGCGGCGCGGGCTGGTACGCCGGCGACATGCACCTCCACGCCGAGCACTCCGCGCTCGGCGACGCGACCATGACGGAGGTCTTCGACTACGCGTTCCGCCCGCTCGCCGACGGCGGCGCCGGCCTCGACTTCCTGACGCTCTCCGACTACGTGACGCCGGCCGGCTGGGGCGAGATCGGCCGCTACCAGGCCGCGCACACGGGCAACCTGATCATCCGGAGCTCGGAGATCATCACCTACCGCGGCCACACCAACAACCACGCGAGCCTGACGTACGTCGACCACCGCACCGGCCCGGTGCTCCTGCGCGAAGCCGACGGCACGCTCGTCCCGCTCCGCGACGCGCGCCCCGCGAGCGACATCTTCCGCCAGGTGCAGCGCCACGGCGGCTTCACGCAGATCAACCACCCGACGATCTTCCCGTCGTCCAACCCGAGCTTCCGCCGGCTGTGCCGCGGCTGCCCGTGGGACTTCACCGCCGAGGAGACCGACTTCTCGCTCGTCGACGCGATCGAGATCCAGACCGGTCCGGCCGCGTTCGGCAACAGCCCGAACCCGTTCACCCTGACCGCGATCGAGTTCTGGGAGAGCGCGCTCGACGCCGGCCACAAGATCGCGGCGGTCGGCTCGAGCGACTCGCACCACGCGGGCAAGACGCAGGACGCGGGTCAGTCGCCCATCGGCCGGCCGACGACGGTCGTCTACGCGCGCGAGCTCTCCGAGCGCGGCGTGCGCGAGGCGGTGCGCGCGGGGCACACGTACGTGAAGCTGCTCGGCAACGACGGTCCCGACCTCCGCCTCGAAGCGATCGCGCCCGACGGCCGGAAGGCGATCATGGGCGATACGCTGCGCGCCCGCACCGCGCGCTTCACGGCGCGCGTCCTGAACGTCGCAGCCGGCTCGGATCTCCAGCTCCGGGTCGTCGAGGACGGCGAGGTCGTCGACTCTCTGGCGATCACGGGCGACGCGAGCCACGCGTTCGTCGGCAGCGCGCCCCACCGCTACCGCCTGCAGCTCCAGCGCGGCGACGTCATCGTCGCGCTCACGAGCCCGATCTACGTCGAGGCCGATGCCGCCCGCCGTCCGCGGCTGCCGACCGCCCGCGTCCTACCGTAGCGCAGCGGCGGCGCGCGAAGCGCGGCCCGTCACGGGGGCCCGGCGCTCTGGTTGTGGGTGTAGGAAAACCCCGACCGCGTCGGGACCATGGTCGCCACGTCGTCGTAGCGCTCGCCCGCCGCTTCCAAGACGATCGTGAGGTCCGGACCGGCGTCGCGCGGGATCGCGAGCCGAGCGGTCCGCACGCGCACCGACGCGTTGTTCCTCCGCTGAAGCTTCGACCGCAGCGTGATGTCGAGGCTGTCGAGGCCGAGCGGCTGAAAGAGGCGACGGTCCGCGAGCCGGCAGCGGACGATCTGCCCGCCGCGACAGCGAAGCCCATCCGGGGGCACGAAGACGTCGAGGAACGGCGGATCGCCCGCGCCGCCCAGCACGACCCGGATCCCCGACGTCAAGTCGATGTCGGGCGTCGCGGGATCCGACGGGGTGTGCAGGCCGCTGCGCGCGACGTCGCCGATGACCGTCGCGCGATGCGCGGACTCGTTCGCGCGGCTGAACGCGATCTTCGCGCTCCGGATCGCGAACGATCCGACCGACGTGAACGTCTGCCCCTCGTAGGGCTCGAAGTTGACGGTGTCGCTCGACCAGATCGCGGCGTGGTTCCGCAGCACCGTGCCGGGCGCGACGTCATCATCCACCCGAAGCACCGCCCACAACGAGCCGCACGGCGGGTGGTCGCCGTGCCCGCACGGCTCGAGAGTCCCGACCCGCCACGTGACGGTGCCGTCGCCGACCTCGGCCGGCTCGACCCCGTAGTCGGGCGGGCGATACGCGACGACGTACGTCGTTCCCGGTGGCAGCGCGTCCACCACGACGACGTCGGGCGCGGCGAGGTCGCTCTCGTTCTGGAGGGAAACCTCGTAGACGATCTCCTGGCCGGGCCGCACGGGATCGACGCGGTCGTCCAGGTCGACGTCGAGGAGGCGCTCGCCCTCCTCCGCCGCGGCCGCCGGTCGGACCCACGCGAGGGTCGATGCGAGGAGGAGCGCGGCCAGGATCGCGATCGGAGGGCGACGCACGAGATCGGACTATCAGCCCCGCGGATCGTCCGACAAGCGCGTTTTTCGGGTGCAGCGATCGCGCAGAGCGCGCTGCGCTACGCCGGTCGCCGCCACGTCGCCGCGAGCTCGTCGCGATCCAGCAGCTCGATCGGGTCCCGGAGAGCGACCATCCCGAGGTAGCCGCCGCCGTGCTCGATCGCGTCGTGGACGGCGTAGCCGAGCACCTCCTGGCACTCGCGCGGGAGCTCGCGCGCGAGCTCCGGCGGCACGGCGAGGTAGTTGTTCTCCTCGGTCCGGAGCCAGCCGAGCGTGTAGCTGATGTGGACGCCGCGCCGCCACGAGTCGGCCGTCGCGTTCGCGCCGCCTCCGTGCATCGTCGAGCCCAGGTAGACGACGGCCGAGCCCGCGCGCATCTCGGCATCGGCGATCTCGTCCGGCGCGGGGTAGCGGTTGCGATCCCAGCGGTGGCTTCCGGGAATGACGCGGGTGGCGCCGTTCGCTGCGTCGAAGTCGACGAGCGCGACGATCGACGCGACCTGGATCTCGGGATGCGGCCGCGGCAGGAGGTTCCAGACGTCCTCGTCGCGGTGCAGGTACTGATTGTCGGCGCCCGGCCCGCGCACGATCAGGTGCGCGAGGTTCAGCTGGTAGCGCGCGCACGACGGGTTCAGGATCGCGTCGCAGATCCCGAGGAACGTCGGGTGGATCATCACCCGGGTCGCGAAGGTGCGCGACTTCCCGGCCAGGCCGCCGACGTGCTTGGTGCGATCGCCGAAGAAGATCTGGATGGCCGGGTTGAGGTGGCGCATCGCCGGATCGGCGCTCGACACCCACGGGTCGACGTCGGCGTTGATCGCGGCGATCGCGCGGGCGTCGATCAGGTCCTCGACGATGAGCCCGCCGTCCTCGGAGAGGATGCGGACCGCGTCCTCGGCGGGTGCGGTGGCGGGCAGGCGGCGGAGCTCGGCGCGCATGGCTTTCCTCCTGACCCCAGCGTGTAGCCGGGTCGCGCGTCCCGCGGAAGCATGGGCCTTCGCTCCCGCCGCAGTTTGACTCGCCGACCGCCGGCGTAGAGAAACCCCTCGATTCCGTTTTCGCGTGGGCCGGAAAGAGAACGCAAAGGTGCCATTTCGGTGTCGAAGCGTCACCGTTCACACGTCGTCACGGCGCCGAATTCACCGTAGCGCCGGCGTCGATCGCGGACGCCGACCGCCGAGCGCCCTCGTCGTCGTCGCAGCCGCCGCGCTCGCCGCTTGCAGCACCCCGGTCGGCGTGAAGCGCATGAACCAGATCGCGGTGCAGCGCCAGCTCACGCAGAGCGCCGTCTCGTCGAACAAGCTCAGCTCCGCGACCAAGAACGTCCTCTTCCAGCGCGACCTCGTCGCGCTCCACGACCAGAATCCCGCGGCCGCGATCGCGGCCATGCACGCTCTCCTCGTGAGCGGGGCCGCGCAGCGGAGCGACGTGTTCGCGACCGCGGAGCTCTGCTTCGACTATGCGCGCGAGAGCGACGACCCGGGCTACGATCGCGCCGCCGCCGTCTACGCGTGGATGTTCCTCTTCCCCGAGCACGGGACGCCGCTCGACCCGTTCGACACGCGCGTCCGGGTCGCCGCCGACATCTACAACCTCGGCGTCGCACGCGGCTTCGGGCTCGGACCCGACGGCGAGTTCGTGCCGCGCGAAGGCAGCTATCCCGTCCCCTTCGGGCAGCTCGACGTCTACTTCGACCCGGAGCAGCTCCGCTGGAGCGACCGCCGCCTGGTGAAGTTCGTGCCGGTGGCCGACTTCGAGGTCGAGGGCCTACCGACCCGGTACCGCTGGTCCGGGGTCGGCGCCCCGCTCGCGGCGAGCACCGAGCCGCTCGACCCGAACAAGGGCTATCAGGATTTCATCCAGCCCTGGGTGAAGGTCCCGGTGACGGCGCTCCTGCGCATGGACGACGTCGAGAGCCAGCTCCGGACCGGGCGCGTGGCGGCACGGCTCACGCTCGAGCGCGCATTCGCCAAGGGGACCGCGGACATCGACGGCAAGCGGGTGCCACTCGAATCCGAGTCGAGCGCCTCGCTCGCGTACATGCTGGCCGAGTCGCCGGTGTGGCAGCGCGAGATCGGCGGCTTCCTGCAGCGCATCGTGCCGATCGCCAAGGGGACGCAGCTCGCGGGCCTCGCGCCGTACCGCCCGGGGCGCATCCCGATCGTCTTCGTGCACGGGACCGCGTCGAGCCCGGGCCGCTGGGCAGAGATGATGAACGAGCTCGGGAACGACCCGCGCATCGGCCCGCGCGTCCAGGGCTGGCTCTTCATGTACGACACGGGGAATCCGATCGTGTACTCGGCGATGCTCCTCCGCGAGTCGCTTCGCGACGCGGTCGCCCAGCTCGACCCGGAGGGCAAGGACCCGGCGCTCCGCGACATGGTGGTCATCGGCCACAGCCAGGGCGGCCTCCTCACGAAGATGTCGGCGATCGACAGCGGCAGCCGCTTCTGGGACCTCGTCAGCTCGCGCCCGATCGAGGACTTCGACGCGACCGCCGAGGACAAGGACCTCCTGCGCCGGATGGCGTTCATCCAGCCGGTGCCGTCGGTGAGGCGCGTGATCTTCCTCGCGACGCCGCACCACGGCAGCTACGTCGCCGGCAGCTGGTTCGCGCAGCAGGCGGCGAAGCTGATCGTCCTGCCCGCCAACATGATGCGGATCGGCACCGACGTCGTGACGCGCAACAAGGCCATGCTGCGACCGGGGTTCACGGGCCTGAACACGAGCGTTCTCGGGATGACGCCCGGCAGCCCTCTCACGGACACGCTCCTCACGATCCCGCTCGCGCCCGGCGTCAAGGGCCACTCGATCATCGCCGTGAACGACGACACCATCCCGCGCGAGGAAGCGGCCGACGGCGTCGTCGAGTACTCGAGCGCCCACATCGAGGGCGTGGAATCCGAGCTGGTCGTCGTTTCGGGGCACTCCTGTCAGGACAACCCGCACACGATCCAGGAGGTGAAGCGGATCCTGCTCGAGCACATCGCGGAGTACGACGCGACGCACGCCGCGGCGGCGGCGGCGGCCGGCGCCGCGAGCGCGCCGCCGCCGACCGCGCCGGCCGATGCGCCGGTGCCCGTATCCGCGCCCGGCGCGGCCGCGCACGGGGAAGCGCGCTGACGGCCCGGCGCTCTTCGGTCCGCTTCGTCCGCTGGCCGCTGGTCGCGCTCCTCGCGGTCGCGGTCGTCGCGGTGACGGCCTGGGGCGCGCTGGCACTGCACTTCGCCGGACCGCGTCCGGCCTCGCTCGCGAACGCGCTCGCCGGCGCATGGGTCGTGGTCGCCGTCGCCATCTTCGCGCTCGTCCGGCCGCCGCGCCGCGCGCTCGTCGCGTTCGCCGTCGCGTTCGCGGCGCTGCTCGTCTGGTGGAGCACCGTGCGGCCGAGCAACGATCGCGACTGGTACCCCGACGTCGCGCGTCTGCCGCGCGGCGAGGTGCACGGCGACATCGTCACGATCGAGAACGTCCGGAACTTCGACTACCGATCGGAGACCGACTACACGCCGCACTGGGAGACGCGCACGCTCGATCTCTCGAAGCTCGAGGGGCTCGACCTGTTCCTCTCGTACTGGGGATCGCCGGCGATCGCGCACACCATCCTGAGCTGGAGCTTCAGCGACGGGCAGCACCTCGCGATCTCGATCGAGACCCGGAAGGAGCGAGGCGAGGAGTACTCCGCGATCGCAGGATTCTTCCGACAGTACGAGCTGTACTACGTCGTCGCCGACGAGCGCGATTTGGTTGGCCTCCGCACGAACCAGCGCGGAGAGGGCGTGTACCTCTACCTCCTCCGCACGCCTCGCGAGCGAGCGCGCCGCATGCTGCTCGACTACGTCGCCGGGATGAACGAGCTCGCGCGCGAGCCGAGCTTCTACAATGCCGCCACGCAGAACTGCACGACGACGATCCGCACGCACGTGATCCAGATCGGCGTCGCGATGCCGTGGGACTGGCGGATCCTCGTGAACGGCTACATCGACCAGCTGCTCTACGAGCAAGGCGTGATCGACACGAGCCGACCGTTCGGCGAGGTGCGCGAGCGAAGCCTGATCAACCCGCGGGCCAAAGCCGACGGCGGTTCGCCCAACTTCTCGGCCCGTATCCGCGAGGGGCTCACCCGGCCGCCACCGCGTCCGAAATGAGGGAAGTCCGAGCGATTGACCACGCGACGAGAGGGTTGGTACGAGCGAGCGCGATGTCGCGCCGGGCACGACGATCGAGGTGCTCGCCGCCGAGAGAGGAGCCGCAAGCAATGAACCGACTGCGCCTTCTGACGACGGCCGTGCTCGTGCTCACACTCGCGTGCTTCGGCGCGAGGATCGCGACGGCCGACAGCGGACCGGAGCTCCAGCGGAACGCGTCGCGCGCCCTGCAGGATCTGTACGCGAGCAACGCCGACGCCAAGGATCTCGGAAAAAGGGCGCGCGCCGTCCTGGTCTTCCCCAAGATCATCAAGGCCGGCTTCATGTTCGGCGGTCAGATGGGCGAAGGCGTCCTCTTCAAGAAGGGGAAGCCGGCCGGCTACTACAGCTCCTTCGCGGCGTCGTACGGCTTCCAGGCGGGACTGCAATGGTTCGGCTACGCGCTCTTCTTCATGAACGACTCCGCGCTCTCGTATCTCGACAAGAGCGACGGCTGGGAGATCGGCTCCGGCCCGAGCGTCGTCGTCGTCGAGAAGGGTTACGGGAAGTCCTTCACGAGCACCACGCTCACGCAGGACGTCTACGCCTTCATCTTCAGCCAGAAGGGCCTGATGGGCGGAATGGGCCTGCAAGGGTCCAAGATCACGAAGATCGACAAGTAGGCGGCGCTGCGCCTCGGACCGGAAGGAAGCCACCGATGAAGAAGACGTGCGTGTTGTTGGCCTTCTGCGTGCTCCTTGGCCTGCCCGCCGCCGCCGGTGCGGCCGCCGCCGACACGGCGAAGCCGACGATCCTGCAGGGCGACATGGGGATCCTGCTCGACGCCATTCGCGCGAACCGGAAGGCGATCGTGTCCGCGAACCTCCAGCTCTCGCCCGACGAAGCGACGCGCTTCTGGCCGGTCTACGACCGCTACCAGGGCGAGATGAACGCGATCGGCAACCGGATCGCGGCGCTCATCGACGACTACACCGCGCATTTTTCCGCCCTCTCCGACGAGAAGGCGCTGCAGATCGTCAACGCGTACGTCGGCGCCGAGGCCGAGCGCATCAAGGTCCGTCAGACCTACGTCGACGAGTTCGCGAAGGCGGTCCCCGGCCGAACGGTTGCGCGCTTCTACCAGATCGAGAACAAGATGGACGCGGTGCTGCGCTACGACCTCGCCGCGACCATTCCGGTCGTCGACGAGAAGGCCGCGCCCGAAGCCAAGTAGCGCTTCACGAATGCCGACGGCGCGCGCCGTGCCTTGACCTCGGGCGACGCGATCGGTTCACTGCGCCCATGACCAAGGCCTCGCAGGCGAGGGAGCTCCTCGCCAAGATCCCGATGTTCGAGCACGTTTCGGGGGGCGACCTGGACGCTCTCGTCGCGCTCGCCGAGCCCCACGACGCCATCGCGGGCGACACGATCTTCCGCGCCGGCGACAAGCCCGACTTCTGCTACGCGATCGCGCTCGGATGCGTCGAGCTTCGCATGCGCGACGCGGAGCACGCCGCGATGCGCATCGGGACGGGTCAGTGGTTCGGCGCGCTGCCGATCTACCGCGAAGAGCCGCGCGCGGTGACCGCGTCCGCGACCGAGGTCACGCACATGTTCCGCGTCCCGCTCGACCGGCTTCGCCGGTTGCTCGACGAGCGCCCGGCGATGGCCATCCAGGTCCATCGCGACGCGGCCCGCTACTTCGCGTTTCTCATCTACGAGCTCGCCGGCCAGCTGAAGCACCCGTTCTTCTAGAGTGGCGCCGCTCCCAGCGTGACGCGGCGGACTAGGATGGGCTGGCGGCGGCTGAGTCGCCGTCGCCCTGGACGCGCGTCCAGGTGTCGTCGGGATCGAAGGCCTTCATCGCCTTCGCGATCTTCGCGGTGTCGGGGCCGAGGTCCTTCTGGAACACGACGCCGTCGTGGTTCACCAGGAACGTCATGACGCCCGACGAGCGCCACTCCGCAGGATAGGCGACGAGCGCGAAGCCGCCGATCATCTTCCCGCGGACGATGTAGTCGTACTGCCCGCCGGCCGCGTGCGGACCCTGGGCGGTCAGGATGCGGTAGTAGTAGCCGTGGTACGGGATCGGCGCGCTCGAGGTCTTGTGGTAGCCCTCCGCCGTCGCCTCGGCGAAGAGCGCGCCGAGCGGGCTCGGCGGCTCTCCCGGCTTCTCCTCCCAGTAGAGGCCGTCGCGCTTGCCGGGAGTGCTGCGGATGAGCTGCGCGTAGTGCGGTTGCTTGTCGCCGTCCGGGTCGCGCGAGAAGTACTCGCGCTCGGCGTCGACGAAGGCGCGCACGACCTCGATCGTCGCGAGCTCGTTCGCGCCGATCCGGCGATCGAGGATCTCCTGCTTCCCGGCGGCCGTGTCGAAGTGCCAGGCGTCGCCCGCCTTCACGAGCGGGATCGGGAACGGCCACTGGTCGTTCCCGGTCTCGAGCGTCATCTCCGAGTCGCTCGCGCTCACGATCTTGTGCGCCTCGTCGTACGACTTGACGAATCGCTCGTACGCGTTGCGATCCGCGACCGGGTCGCCGGACTCGACCAGCGACTTCGATTCGGGTCCGAAGATGTCGACGAGCGCGGAGGTGTTCGCCGCGCGCGCTGCGGCCACGAGCGCCTCCGCAGCGGCGTCGGGCGAGGGAAACGTCTTCTGCGACGCTTGCTCCTTCTGCGACTTCTCCGGCGGCGGCTTCGCGAGCGCCGCGCTCCCCGCCACGAGCGAGACGAACGACGCCGCGATGACGGCGACCGTCGCGATCGCGGTGGCCCGCAGGCGCCTGCGGACGTCTCCGAGCGATGCCATCTCTCCTCCTGTGCGCGCGCCTCGATGTGCGGACCAGCGACGCGCGAGCGCGCTGCCGGCGACCGGTACGATCACGTCAGCGGCGTCCACCGCCTCGCCCGCCGCCGCCGCCGCGGCCACCACCGCCGCCGCGGCCGCCACCGCCACCGCCGCCGCGGCCGCCGCCGCCGAACCCGCCCCCGCCGCCCCCGCCGCCCCCGCGCGAGCCGCCGCCCGAGTAGCCTCCGCCGCCCCGCGAACCTCCACCCCAGCCGGAAGCGCTGTTCATGCTCGAGCGGCCGCGCTGGCTGTCCATGCGCGCCTGCGAACCGCTTCCTGCGCCCTGGAACGCGCCGCCCCGGCTTGCGCCGTAGCCGCCGCCTGCCCCGCCGGGCCGGCTGCCAGCCTGGCCGCGCTGCTGCGCCGCGCCCGCGCCACCGCGGCCCGCGCCGCCGCGGCCCGCGCCGCCGCGATCGCCGCCGGCCCCGCCGCCCCGCGCGAGCTCGCTCCGGCCGGCGTCCGCGCGACCGCGGAAGTTCTCACGCGCCTGCGTGTTCTGCGTGCCGCGACCGTACCGCTGCTGCGTGCGCTGGTCGCGATAGCCGACGCCCTTGCGGTGGTCGACGTTGTGCTTCCAGTTGCCGTTCTGGATGTTGGTCTTGTTGAAGTTGTTGTAGCGGTTGACGTTGACGTCGACGTTGCCGCCGCCCCAGTTGCAGTTGCCCCAGAGCGCCGCGCCGACCGCCATGCCGGCGCCGAAGGTGATCAGGCCCGCGCCCAACGCGTAGCCCGGCGGATAGTACGAGTACGGCGGATAGGCCGGGTACGGCCACGAGCCGTAGACGACCGAGGGGTTGTAGGTGGGGACGTAGACGACCTCGGGATTCGTGGGCTGGATGACGATCGTCTGACCGCCGCCGCCGGCGGGCGCCTCTTCGACGGAGACGCTCTGCTGGCTGTTGCTCTGGAGGTTTCCCTCCTGCTTCGCCTTGCCCCGCAGCCGCTGGACCGCGTCCATCACGTCCTTCTGCTGCGCGAGGAACGCGTCGCCGAGGTTCTGCGTCCACTCGAGCTTGTCGTTCATCATCGTCAGCACTTCGGGAAACGCGGTGAGCGACTTGACGCTCGCGTCCCAGTCCTGGCTCTGGAGCGCGTTTTCGAGCTTGTCTCCGGTCAGACCGGGGTGCTCCTTCGCCCAGCGCGCCGCCTGCACGATCTCGAGCGGGTACGTCGAGGCCATGAGGATCTGCGCGAGCAGCGGATCCGGATAGAGCGCGATCGGTGCGACGAGCTGGTCGATCTGCTCGGGCTTGAACGCGGGCGCTCCCCCTTCGTCCTGTGCCATCGACGGCATCGGGATGCAGAAGCATGCGAGGAGCGCAACCGTCCGGAATGCGGCCTTGCGCGCAATGGTCATGGCCTTGGTCCTCTTCGGTCGACGCCGCGAGGAATTTGGGAGTGCCGGCGAGCGGGTCGACGCCTACCGCAATTCGCCGAAGAAAGGAAGCGCGGCCGCCCGACGCGAAATCATCGCACGAGCGGCCGCGTCCTACGCACTGTGTCGACGCCTGGTGGCGCAGAGGAAAGGGCGCTACTTCTTCTTCGCCTTCCCCACCTTCTCGACAGAGACTGCGAGCGCCTCGGTGTACGTGATCTCGATGCGATCGCCGACCTTCACCGCCTCGAGCCGGCGCGGGTCGCGCGCCTTCACGGTCACGGTCTTGCCGTTGGCGCCCTTGAGGGTGACCATGTGCGTCTCCCGATCGATCCCGGTGATCGTCGCGGTCGTCGTGACGGCCGCGGCGGCGGCTCCTCCCGGCATCTTCCCGGGCTCGGCGCGAACCGCTTCCGCTGCCATGCCGGAGGAGTCGGCCTCACCCGGCTTCAGGATGCGATAGGCGAGCGACTCGTAGTACGCGATCGTCACCTCGTCGCCCTTCTTCACCTGCGGAAGGTTCCGCACCGACTCGTCGACCTTGACCGTGGTCTCCTTGCCGTCGGGGAGCTGGAGCGTCACGTGGCGGGTCTTGTGATCGATCTTCTTCACCTTCGCGGTCGCGGACACGAGGTTCTCCGCGACCGTCGCGCTCGTGATCGGCGTCGGCGACGGCGCTGGCGCGGCCTGCGCCATCTGCGTCGACTGCATCGACGACTGCTTGGAAGCCGATTCGGAACAACCGGCGACCGACGCCCAGATCGACGTTAGCCCCAATGCCAGTGCCAATCCTCGTGACATGGATTCTCCTCCCCTTCTCGACGCGTGCGGTTCATCGGGCGGACGACATGTCGCCCATCGGGTCCACGCTAGACCCCGAATCGTTCGCGATATGGCCGGTACCGGGCGCTCTCGACCGCCTCGAGCAGCCCGAATTCCCCGAGCGAGTAGACGTGCGCGCCGTACCTGTCCTTCGGCCGCGACGCCACGTAGGCCCGCATGCGCGACGAAGCGACCTCGGAGAGCGGAATGTCGAAGTGCCGGTAGATTCGTCGCACGACCGCGAGCGGCTCGTCCATCAGATCGGCGTAGCGGACGTCGAGGATGCGGTCGCTCGGAGCGTCGCCGTCGTCGCGGGCGCGAATGCCGCGCTCGATGTCCTGCGCGAGCATACCGGCGACCTCCGGTCCGATCCGGAGCGCGTCGATCTCGCGGCAGAACGTTCGGCGCAGCACGAAATGAAGGCTCGAGACCGAAGCAACCACCTCGAGCGGATCGCGATGGGTCATCACGACGTCGGCATCGGGATAGACGCGGAAGAGCGCATCGAGCGCCGGTAGATGGGGCGGCGCCTTCAGCACCCAGCGGTCGCCGCCCCAGCGCGACTGGAGGTGCTGGAGGAACCTTCGGTGGAACGCGTACGCAGGGGTCAGATCCTGCGCCTCCAGCCAGCTTTGATACGACGGCACGTCGAAGGTGGACGAGAACTGGAAGCTCAGGAAGCTGTGGCTCAGGATGACGACGCACTCCTCGGGCATCTCCGGCTCGATCGGGTGGATCCGCCGGAAATCGGGCGCGAGGCGATAGAACCACCGCAGCTGGCGAGCGGCGCGCGCGATGCGGGCGTCGCGGCCGCGGCCCGACGACTCGGGCGGCGGCGAAGGCTCCCGGGTCTCCCAGTGGTGCGGTACGCGGTTTCCAGGATCCTCCGCCAAGATGCCGTGCAAGAACGTCGATCCGCTTCGCGGCAGACCGGTGATGAACAGCGGCCGGCGGATCTCCTGTCGTGGGATCTCCGGATAGCGAACGCGGTCGCGCTCGATCTCGAGGCGGTTCACGAGCATCTGCACGATGTCCGAGCGCGCTCCGATCCGGCCGAGGAACGTGAGGCGCGATTCCGTTTCGAGCGAATGGAGCAGTCGGCGAAGCGGCTCGCAAAAGCTCGGGTCGCCGAAGTCGGAGAGCCCGGTGCGGCGCATGGCGGCGGCGAGGAGCCGGCCCTCGTCGAGCGGCATCATCGGGCGAGCGCGCGATCCGATGATGCCGTCGCCGTAGCGCAGCACGTCGCGCCACGAGCGGCGCGGCCGCGGCGCCGCGATCGCCGTTGCCGCTCGACGTGCTGCGGCCCCCTCGGGATTCTCGTACATCGTCTGGGTTCTCCGGTCCGAAAGGCGGTCGAAACGTCTCAGCGAGTCGCGGTGGTGCCGGCGCGAAAGAGGTGCATCCCGACGGCCAAGACGGCCGCGCTCTCGGCCAGGGTCACGAGCACGGGCGTCACGACCGCCGCCAAGCCGCGGTCGCGCAGCACCAGGTTCGTCAGGGCGCGCATCGCCCAGGTCGGGAAGACGAGCTCCGCGACCCGCTGCATCCACGGCGGCTCGCTGGTGATCGGCCACCACAGGCCGGCGACCGCCGACATCAGGAGGACGAACGCGAGCGCGAGCGGCAGCACCTGCGCGCTGCTGCCGGCGATCCCGGCGACCAGCATCGCGAGCGACACCGCACCGAACGCACACGCCACCACGACGAGCACGAGCGCGACACGCGAGGTCCCGAGCGAGATGCCGAACGCCACATTCCCCCACAGCAGCAGGACGAGGAGCTGCGCCGCACCCACGACCATGCGCGCGCCGAGCTTCGCGAGCAGCACCCGCCCGTAGCCGACCGGCGCGATGAGGAGCCGGGCGGTCGTTCCCCAGTCGTTCTCGCTGCGGAGCGACTCCGCGGTTCCGAAGACGACCGCGAGGAGCGTGAACATGATCGCGAACCCCGGCACGTTCTGCTCGTGCGATTGCCGGGTGAGTCGGCGTCCCGTCAAGTTGCGCTCGACGACGTGGATGCGCTCGTTGCCGACCGGGTCGGCGAGCTCGGCGGCCTCGCGGCCGGCGAGGAGCAGAAAGACCTGTACCCGACGCACGTCGACGGGCTCCGCCGGATCGGTGAGCAGCACCAGCTCGCTCGAACGCCCCTGCAGGTAGCGCTTGCTGAGCCCTTCCGGGAAGACGATCGCCGCACCGGCCCGGCCCTCGTCGCGGACCATGCGCTCCGCTTCCGGCAGGTCGATCTCCACCACGCGCGCACGCTGCGAGAGGAGCTTGACGAAGGCGCGGGCGACCGGCCCCTGATCCTCGTTCACGACCGGCAGCAGCGGCAGCGGCGCCGACGTGATCTCGTAGCGCGCCGCGACCACGAGCGTGATGACGATGACCGGCCCGAGCAGCATCCACACGACCGCGAGGCGATCGCGTCCGAGCAGGCGCATCTCGTTTTCGAATACCGCGAGCACGCGCGCCGGCGCCCCGTCTAACGACCTGCCGGAGCGCCGGAAGGCGCTCCGCCGTCGAGCTGCCAGGCGAGGAGCGCCGGAACGCCGACCAAAAATTCCCGCGCCCGCTTGCTGAGCGAGAGAGCGAGGCAGGTGTGCGCGTCGATCCCGAGCATGCCTCCCAGCACCACCAGGCTGCCTTCCTGCACGCCGAGCGCCCCCGGCACTGCGAACGCAGCGCCTCGCACCGCCATCCCGAGCCCCTCGAGCGCGATCGCGCTCACCGCGTCCACGGGCTTGCCGAGAAGCCAGAGCGCGAGCCACACCTCGCCGGCGCCGAGAAGCCAGCCCGCGAGATGCCATAGGGCGCTCGACGCGAGCGACGCGTGGTCCGCGTACGACGCCGCGATGCGCGCCTCGAAGTCGTCGGCACGATCGGCGAGCGACGGCCATCGCCGAGATCCGATCCGGCCGAGCTTTCGCGCGAGCGCGCCCAGGATGCCGGCGCGCTGCACGGCCACGAACAAGGCGACGAAAGCCGCCAGCAACGCGGCGCCCACGAGCGAAGGTCGGACGAGCGCGCCCGCGTTCGCTCGCGTCGTGAGCGCGAGGAGGCCGAGGAGCGCGAACACCGCCTGAGTGAACGCTTCGATCGTGACGTCGACGACGACCGTCGCACCGGCCACCGTGCCCGGCACACCGCGGCGCGAGAGGATGCGGGCTCGCACGACGTTCCCGCCGAGCTGCATCACCGGAAGGAGCCCGTTCACCGCCTCGCCGATCCAGCGCGCGAACGCAACCAGACCGAGCGACGCGCGGCCGTCCGCTGGCAACAGTCGCCGCCAGGCGATCGCATCCGCCGCGATCGCGGTGGAGTGGTACGCGGCGAGCGCCAGCAATCCCCAGCCCACGACGCCGAGGTCGTCCACGAGCTGGCGCACGCCGTAGTGCGCGAGCAAGGCGACGAGGAGTGCGACCCCGACGATCGTCCCGGGGACGGGAATCGACGTCCACGACACCGCCGCGCGGGATCCGCGCGAGCTCACCCGCAATTCGACTGGAGGTCGCTCCATGGCACGTCGCTACGCCGTCGGGCGTCGCGTCCGAAGGCGCTCGCGTCACTCCGGCGGCGACGCTACCGCCACGGCATCGCAGTCGTGGGTGTCACAGATCCCGCGCCCGCCGTCTTGCCATTGCGCGCCACCCGTTGGAAGGGGCGGCGGGGTGCGCCGCTTCATGCTTTCGCGACCTGGTTGCGAAGCCACTCCTCGCGGCTCGCCCGGAGGATCGCGAGCGTCTCCTCCGACTGTCCGAAACGGTTCGGGTCTTCGACCTTCATGCTTCTTGGGGGGCGTCGTCCTGACATGCAGGGGCGGACTGTCAATACTTCGTCGGGATGAACTTGAAGGGGAAATCCGACTCGCGATACCCGTGCGCCTTCTGCCGCTTGGGAAGCTCGATCTTCTTGCGGTGGACCTCCTCGTACGGAACGCGTCCGAGGAGGTGCGCGATGACGTTCAGTCGCGCGCGCTTCTTGTCGTCGGAGTGCACGACGAACCACGGCGCCCACGCCGTGTCGGTCGCGCGGAACATCTCGTCGCGCGCCCGCGAGTAGTCGTACCAGCGGCCATAGGACTGGAGGTCCATCGGCGAGAGCTTCCAGATCTTGCGGCCGTCGCCGATGCGCGCCTCGAGCCGGCGTGTCTGCTCTTCCGGGCTCACTTCGAGCCAGTACTTGATGAGCACGATCCCGGCGTCGACCATGGCCTTCTCGGCGGCGGGCACCATCGCGAGGAAGCGCTTGACCTGGTCCTCGGTGCAGAAGCCCATGACGCGCTCGACGCCGGCGCGGTTGTACCAGCTGCGATCGAAGATCACGATCTCGCCCGCCGCGGGCAGGTGCGGGATGTAGCGCTGGATGTAGAGCTGGGTCTTCTCGCGCTCGGTCGGCGCCGGCAGCGCGACCACGCGAAAGACGCGCGGGCTCACCCGCTCGGTGATGGCCTTGATCGTCCCGCCCTTGCCGGCGCCATCGCGCCCCTCGAAGACGACGCAGACCTTGAGTCCCTTCGCCTTCACCCACTCTTGCAGCTTGACGAGCTCGACGTGGAGCTTCTCGAGCTCGCTCTCGTACTCCTTGCGCTTGAGCTTGCCCGTCGCACCCGGGCCCTTGCGCACGGGCGCCGAGGCGCGGCGAGCTCGAGCGGTCCCCGTCCTGGCGCTCTTCGTAGCGGTCATCGGGCATCCTCCTGCGGTCGGTGGACGTGCAGCGTCGTCGCTCATACGGCCGGGCGCGTGACCGCCTCGGCGCTCCCCGCGGCCGGCGTGACCTCGGCTCGCGGCCGGCTCGCCGATCGCACCAGCTCGTCGACGCCCGCGCGGCACGTCGCGTATTCCGCCGAGCCCGACGCCGCGTAGTTCAGGTTCTTGATCGCGCCGGTGAGCTGCGTGAAGAACCGCCGTGCTTCCTCCCGGTCGCCGAACGCGTAGTCGCGCTGGATGATCGACCGCACCAGCTCGAACGCTTCGCGCTGGCGCTCGGGGAGCGTCGACGCGTCGACCGCGTCGAAGGCGTCCTGCTGGAGGTACACCATGTCCAGCAGCAGCGACTTCTGATGCGTCATGAAGTCGTCGAGCGAGATGCCCTCCTCGCCCGTCACCTGCATCATCTGGTAGATCGCGTCGCCCTGGTGGAGCAGCTCGGAGAGGTCTCGCACCGCGTCCGTCCAGCCGGGGCCGGCCTGCTCGTCGAAGTGCGGCCGGAGCTGCTCGAGGTACCGCGACCACGAGAGCAGCGGGTCGACGGCAGGATAGAAGCGCTTGTAGGCGCGCGCGGCGGAGAGCCCGAGGAACGTCTTGACGGTGCCGAGGGTCGACTGCGTGACCGGCTCGTCGAAGTTGCCTCCGGCGGGCGACACCGTCCCGATCATCGTGAGGCTTCCGACGGAGCCGTCGGCCGTCCGCAGCAGTCCGGCGCGCTCGTAGATCCCCTTGATCGACGAGTCGAGATAGGCGGGGAAGCCCTCCTCGCCGGGGATCTCCTCGAGGCGACCCGCGGTCTCGCGCATCGCCTGCGCCCAGCGCGACGTCGAGTCGGCGATCAGGAGCGCGTGCAGCCCCATCTGGCGGTAGTACTCGCCGAGCGTGATGCCCATGTAGATCGACGCCTCGCGCGCCGCGACGGGCATCGACGACGTGTTGCAGATGACGATCGTCCGATCCATGAGGAGCCCGCCGCGCGGGTCCTTCATCCGGCCGAACTCCTCGATCGTCTCGAGCACCTCGCCGGCGCGCTCGCCGCAGGCGACCTGGATCACGACGTCGACCGTCGAGAAGCGCGCGATCAGCCCCTGCAGGACGGTCTTTCCCGCGCCGAAGGGCCCGGGGATGCAGGCCGTGCCGCCGAGCGCGATCGGGAAGAAGGTGTCGATCAGGCGAATCGTGGTGCTGAGCGGCTGGTCGGGGAAGCGCCGCTCGCAGATCCCGCGCCGGAGCATGCGCTCGGCGAGCGGGCGGCGCACCGGCCATGCCTGCGCCATGCGGAGCTCGCGCTCGCGCCCCGCGGCGTCGCGGATGCGGGCGATCGGGTCGTTCACCGTGAACTCGCCACCCTGGACGTACGTCAGCTCGACTTCGCCGGGCTCTCCGAACGGCACCATGATCTTGTGCTGGAAGCGATGCTCCGCGACCGTCCCGATCACCTCGCCGGCGCGCAGCCGCTGGCCGGTCTTTCGCGACGGAGCGAACGACCACGATCGCGTCGCGTCGAGCGGCGCGACGGATTTGCCGCGCGCGAGGAAGAATCCGTCGCGCTCGGCGAGCGCGCGCAGCGGGTTCTGCAAGCCGTCGTACACCATCCCGAGGAGTCCGGGGCCGAGCGCCGCGGAGAGCATCTCGGAGGTGACCTCGACCCGGTCGCCGACGCGGACTCCCTGCGTCTCCTCGAAGATCTGCGTGTCGGCGCGCCGCCCCTGCACGCGCAGCACCTCGCCCTTCAGCCGAGCCCCGCCGACCTCCACGAAGACGATCGAGTTCTTCATCATCGGCAGATCGCTCTCGACGCTCACGATGTTGCCGGTGACGGCGACCACGCGCGCTTCAGACGTCGACATGGGCGTTTTCTCCGAGAGCCTCGGCGACGAGCGACTCGAAGATCGGTCGCCCCTGCTCGGCTCGCATCGCCTGCCATTGCGCGATCAGGTGCCAGCGCACGACGTAGAGGACGACCGCCTCGAAGCCGAAGGTGTGGTCGTCGGCGCGCCGCTTGAAGCGCTGCCACGCGATCGTCATCAGCGCGCGGTGGAGGCTCAGGACGTCGCCCTGTTCGAGGAGCGGCGCGAGCCGAGACAACCGCGGAAACAGGCGGCCGAGCCGGAAGTCGGGTCGGGCGTAGTTCCGGCGGATGTGGTCGAACCACCGGCCGATCCCGACCTCGGGCGGCCCGAGGCCGCGCCGGCGGCGGCGGAGCGCCGTCGTCAGCATGCGGACGTCCATCAGATCGGTGAGAACCTCGCGCACGAGCGGGTTCGAGACCGCGCGCATGAGCTCGTCGTAACGCTCCGCGACCGCCGCGTCGGTCGCCTCGCGGAACTGCCGGCTCCACTCGAGCACGTCGGTCATGCGCGCCATCTCGCGCGCATCCTCCGGCTCGAGCAGGCGCAGCCGCTCCTCGAGTCGCGCCGGGCCGATCGGCAGGCGCGCCGACTCAAGTCGCGGCGGCATCGCCGGGAGGCTCGCGACCAGCATGAAGTATCGGTTCGACCGAAAGCGCATGGCGTCCTACGCGGTGCCGGTCGTGCTCCCGCCCGCTCGCGCCGCGGCCGACTCCGCGACCACGGCGCCGCGCAGCAGCGCTCGGAACCGCGGAACGAGGTGGCGGAGCAGGAGCTCGCTGATCGCGCCTTCGGTCAGGTCGACCTGCACGTCTTCGCCGACGAGGCGGACGCGGATCCCGGCTTCTCCATCGTCGCTCACGCCGAACGTCATGCCCTCGCGGAGCATGCCGCCGCCCATCGACAGCACGAAGTGCATGAGGGTTCCGGGCTTCGCGGACTCGGGCTTCCGCCGGAGGTCCTCGAGCGAGACGACCTCGGACGGCAGCACGATCTCCGCGCTCTTGCCATCGATCGCGGGCGCCGTCCGGCCGGCGACGGCGACGATCATGCGCTCGAGAAACGCCGGCTCGGCGAGGACGCCGCGCACCAGGTGGCGGAGGCGCTCGACGAACGCGCGCAGCAGGTCGCCCTCGAGCGAGAGGATCGCGTCGCGCATCGCGAGGCGAACCGCGTCCTCGCCGGCGGCCTTGAGCTTCCCGGCGTCGCGGCGCGCCTGCTCGAGATGCGCATCGGCTTCCTTCTTCGCCGCCGAGACGAGGTCCGCGGCCCTCCGCTGCGCATCCGCGACGAGCGCATCGGCCTCGCTCCGCCCCTGCGCGATGCCCTGGTCGCGCAGGCGGCCGATCAGATCGTCGACCCCGGCGGACTCGAGCGGCTCGGCCTGCGCGGTCTCCCGCGTGTTCGGTTCGCGTGCCATGGTCCTCACCCCTTCGGGATCGCGCCGCTCACGATCAGCGCGAAGACGAACGCGAAGACGGCCAGACCCTCGACGATGGCGGCCGGCGTCACCGACAAGCCGAAGATCTCGGGCTTGCCCTTGCTCGCGTTGATCGCGGCGGCGCAGCAGTCCCCCTGCAGGATGCCGATGAAGAAGAGCGCCATCCCGACGAGCAGCCCGACGCCGAGCAGGCCGGGAGAGGTTTCCGCGACGACCGGCCGATTCAAGGTGAACATGATCACGATCCCGTAGATCCCGATCGAGGACGGGAGCACGGAGAGCCCGATGTAGCGCCCGTACCCGCCGTCGACCTCGAGGATCGCTCCGCATGCGGCCTTGCCCGCCCTCGTGCATCCAACCGCGCTGCCGAGCAGCGCCAGAGCGACCGGGCTGTAGATCCCGATCCAACCCATGAGCAGGACATAGACGTCCATTGCCGACCTCCTATCCGCGCGCCTTCTTCGCGAACGCTCGGAATGGTGCGCCCTCCTCGTGAAGGCTCCAGTTGAAGAACTCGATGACGTTCAGGCGGAGGCCGTGCACGACGCCGCCCATGATCCCCATCGCGAAGTTGATCGTGTGACCGACCACGAGGATCAGGATCGCGAGCAGCACGCCGACACCCTTGTACGCGTACGCCCCGGCCGCGAGGTGGTTGAACGCCTCGGCGAGCTTGATCGCCGCGAGCCCGAGCGCGAAGAGGCGCAGGTAGCTGAGCACGTCGCCGAACGCCTTGGAGAGCTCCGCGAGCCCCATGAGCCCGTCGAACAGCCGGCCGACGAGGAGCTTCGGCGAAAGCCCGAACGGCTGCTCGCTCGTGAACACCAGGACGAGCAACGCGCCGAGCGCGACCGCGGCGAGGCTCGGCCGGAAGAGCGCCGCGACCGCGACGTAGCTGCGTGCGACGCCGGCCGAGAAGCCGCCGAGGATGATGAGCACCCATCCCACCGAGGCGATCGCCGTCGCCGATCGCCGGCGCCCCCACGCGTTCACGAGGTTCGCGATCGCGAGGTGTGCGGCGCCGATCCCGATCGAGATCAGCATCATGAGACCCTGGTCCTCGGCGTCGAGCACGTGCAGAGCGGCGAGAGGCGTCCCGGGCCGGGGTACGACCCCGAAGTAGCTTCCGATCAGCACCCCGTAGACGATGGCGGCGACCACGAGAGCGAGCAGCACCCCACGCAAGGCGACGCCTTCGGGAGAGCCGCCGAGCCGCTTCCACCTCGCGAGCAGGAGGATGCCGAGGACCAGGCCGTACCCGGCATCCGAGAAGATCATGCCGAAGAAGATGGCGAAGCCGAAGAACACGGCTCGCGACGGGTCCCACATCGAGTAGCCGGGGGTCTTGTAGAACGTCACCATCCCCTCGCCGCCGCGCAGAGCGACCGGGTTGTCGAGGAGGGTCGGCGGCGAGTCGTGGGCTCGGGGCGACGCAATCGTGATCGCGAGCCCGCGGTCGCGGGCGAGCTTCCTCAACGCCGCGGCGCGCTCCTGCGGAGCCCAGCCCTGCACGGCGAACACCTCGTCGCGCTCCGCGACGAGACGCCCGGCGCGCTCGCGCTCCGCGCGATCGTCCGCCTCGTCGAGCCATTCGCGGAGGAGGTCGCGGTAGAGCGTCAGCCCGATGCGCCGGTAGTCGAGCTCCTCGAGCTCGCGCTCGACCTCGGCGAAGCGGGCGCGAAGCGCGGACAGCGACCGGGGATCGAGCGCCAGCGGCGCGACCGGCATGTCGGCCGGCGGCTCGGGTGCGACGACGACGACGTACGCGAAGCGGTGGTCGCGCGCGACGACCCGCCAGGCGAGGCTCGTTCGCTCCATGCGGTCGAGCTGATGGAGCGGAATCACGTAGAACCAGAAATGCGTCGCCCCCTCGCGCGCCCACTCGGGAAGATCGAAGTCTCCCCACGGCGCGCGCTCGGCGATGGCCTTCCGGAGCTGCTCGCGCTCCTCGCCGAGGGCGTGCGATCGGTCGCGGATCTCGGATGCTTCGCGGACGACCGCGGCGAGGTCGACGTCGCCGGCATCCGCGAGCGGGCGGCGCCGCACCGGGCTGTCCTCGAGGTATCGCCAAGCGGTGTGGGCGTCGGCCGAGGCGGGACCGGCGTCGCGCGTCTCCTCGGCGCGCCGGCCGAGGTCGTTCAGGTGAACGCATCCGAGCGCCTGTAGCTCGTCCAGGACCGCGTCCTTCTCCGCCGACGGTCCGTAGAGCGTCACCTTCACGAGGCGGACGATCGACATCAGCCCGCCTCCCCGTGCGCAGGGAGCGCCGCGAGCCGCTCGCGCGCGCGCTTCGCCTTGGCGATCTTCGACGTCACGACCGCCGCGCGCTCGACGTCGGACAGGAAGATCTGGATGCGCGCGATGTCGCGCTTCGCGCCCGGGATCAGCACTTTCTCGAAGAGGTTCACCCGCTGCGAGACGCGCCGGACGGCGTCCTTCATGCGCCCGACGCGCGCCCGCCACACCTCGAGGCGGAGCCGGTAGGTCGCGACCTCCTTCAGGCAGGTGACGAGGTCGTCGAGCCAGAACGGGGTCGCGAGGAAGGAGTACGCCGCCTCGTCGAACTCGACGGCCCGGAGCACCGGCAGTCGCAAACCGAGCACGTCCTCCTCGCCGACGTCGATCCGGCGGACGCGGACGAGCCCGGAGAGCTTCATCGGCGTGCTGCCGAGGATGGGTAGAAGTGCGTCCAGCGAGCGGCTCGCCTTGTCGGCGCCCTGCTCGGCTTCCGCGAGCGCCTGCTGCGCCTTCTTCCACTCAGCCGTGAGCTGCTGGCGCTTGAGCTCGAGCGACGGCAGGAAGCGCTCGAACAGCCGAAGCTTCTCGCGCTGCTGCTGGGCCGAGCTCTTGCTGAGGGCGACCGCGGCCACGGCGCCTCAAGCTCCCTTCGCCCGCGTCGCGGCCGCGCCGTCGCCCGGGGAGGCGGCGCGGTCGCGCGGGAAGTACTTGTCGATCAGCGCCTGCTTCATCAGCAGCTCCTGCGGCTCGAAGCATTCCGCGAGCGTCCGCCACCCGAGATCGAGCGCCTCCTCGAGGGGAAGCGAGACGTCGAGGTCCATGAAGCGCGCCGCGAACAGCTCGCCGAACTTGATGAGCTTGTGGTCGTACTCCGAGAGGTCGAACGCCATCGCCTGCTTCTGCTGCGCTTCCTTGCCGCCCGAGTAGAGCCGGACCATCGTGTTCATGAGCTGCCCGTGGTCCTCGCGCGTCGCCTTCCCGATCACGTTCTGCTTCAGGCGCGACAGCGACCCGAACGGATCGATCATGCCGCCGTGCAGGTAGAACTGGCCTTCGGTGATGTAGCCGGTGTTGTCGGGCACGGGGTGCGTGACGTCGTTGCCGGGCATCGTCGTCACGGTGAGGATCGTGACGGAGCCCGCCCCCTTGTAGCTGCAGGCGCGCTCGTAGCGGACCGCGAGCTGGCTGTAGAGGTCGCCGATGTAGCCCCGGTTCGAGGGCACCCGCTCCATCGCGATGCCGATCTCCTTGAGGGCGTCCGCATACGCGGTCATGTCGGTCATGAGCACGAGGACGCGCTTCTTCTCCTCGACCGCGAAGCGCTCGGCGACCTTGAGCACCATGTCCGGAACGAGGACGCGCTCGACGATCGGATCGGACGCGAGGTTCACGAACATCACCGTGCGGCCGAAGATCCCCTCGTCCTCGAAGCGCGTCCGGAAGAAGTGGTAGTCGTCGAAGATCAGGCCGAGGCCGCCGAACGCGATGACGTCGGCGTCCGCCTGGATCGCGACCCGCGCAAGGAGCTGGTTGTGGGGCTCGCCCGCGACCGAGAAGATCGGGATCTTCTGGCTCTCGACGAGGCAGTTGAAGACGTCGATCATCGGGACGTTGGTGCGGATCATCTTGGTCGGCACCACGCGCGTCACCGGGTTGACCGACGGGCCCCCGACGTCGACCTGGCGATCGCCCGAGAGATCGGGTCCGCCGTCCATCGGCGTCCCGTCGCCGCGGAACACGCGGCCCAGGATGTTCGGCGAGCACGTGACCTGCGTCGGATGGCCGAGGAAGCGCACCGTCGCCTGCGTCGAGAGGCCCTTGCTCCCTGCGAACACCTGCAGGGACACCTCGTCGCCGTCGAGCTGGATGGTCTGGGCGAGCGACTGCTCGCCGTCCGGCATCTCGACCATGGCGAGATCGCCGAGGCCGACGTCGCGCGCGCGGATCTTCAGGATGTCGCCGACGATCGCCGTGGCGCGGGTGAACCGCAGCAGGTCGCGTAGCTCGCCCGACATTCGGATCTCCCCCCTTTCCTCGGCCGCTGGCTCGGAGCTCTCACCATGCGGGTTTCGCGTGGAAAGGCGTCGGAGGCTTCGATGCGCGAGTGCGGGACCGCGCGGGCACCGACGAGCAGAATCTGCGCCAAGTCGGCCGAGCGCGCAAACCCGCGGCTCCGGCGCAACAGCTTGCTCGGCATCGAGACGGCTCACTGCCGGCTGTTCCCACGGGCGAGAAAGGCCGCCGCTTCCGCGCATTCTTCGCGAAAAGGCCTCTAGCGTTGCACAGGGCGCTCGTCCGAATCTAAATTGCGGTGCCGACGCTCCGGAAATCCCCTCGACCAAGCGCGACCCACGCCGCACGATCGCTCGAGCACCCACGGTTCAGGAGAACAAGATGTCGACCAACCCTCGTTCCGACACGTCGCGATCGTATCCCGAGCGCGCTCGCAGAGGCGTCGCCCGGGTGCTCGCAGCGGCTCTCGTCGGCGTCTCGCTCGCCGGCTGTCTCGCCGTGCCGCCGGTTCTGCTCACGCAGCGCGCACTCTCGGACAAGGAGCCTTCCGGCGACGAGCTGAAGCAGCTCCAGCAGGAGTCCGCGCCCTACCAGAAGAAGGGCCGCGGCGTGGTCACCGGCATGGTCGCAATGCAGGCCGGCACGCAGCAGATTCCCGCCCCGGCCGGGACGACCGTCTACCTGACGCCCGTCACGACGTACGCGACCGCGCGGCTCCAGAAGTACGCCGTCGAGGAGAACGAGCTGCCCGCGAAAGCCAACGCGCAGATCGCCTGGATCGGGCGGACCGAGGAAGGCGGCGTCTTCCGCTTCCAGGACCTCCCGGCGGGGAGCTACTACATCGTGAGCCAGATGTTCTGGACGCCGCCGTGGGATCCCGGCAAACCGCGCGGCGACGTCGCATACACGATGATCCAGCTCGCTCCGGGCGAGAACGCCTACACCGTCGTCACGCGGCCGGCGCCCGCGCCCGCACAGTGAAGCCCGATCGCGAGCGGCTCGTGCTCGTCCGCGGGCGGGATTCGGATCGGAAACACGCCGTGGCGCCGGCCCCCCGACCGGCAGCATCGCGGGACGGAAGGCGCGTCGCGCATGCGTCGTCCGTCTTCCTCGCCCGCGAGGAGCGGCTCGCCGCCGGGAACGCCCTGCGAAGCCACGTGCCGCGCAAGGCTCACGCAACGCACAAGGCGCCCGCGAAGTCGCGCGATCCGATCGACATCCTCGAGCGCTCGAACGCCGGACGGCTGCCCGAGCTCGTCCCGATCCGCTACGGGCGGATGCTCCAGAGCCCGTTCGCGTTCTTCCGCGGCGCCGCCGGGCTGATGGCGTACGATCTCGCCCGGACGCCGAGCACCGGCATCCGCATCCAGGCGTGCGGCGACTGCCACCTCCTCAACTTCGGCCTCTTCGCCACGCCGGAGCGGCGCCTCGTCTTCGACATCAACGACTTCGACGAGACGCTGCCGGCGGCGTGGGAGTGGGACGTGAAGCGCCTGGCCGCGAGCTTCGCGATCGCGGCGCGCGCGAGCCGGATCTCCGACTCGAAGGCCGCCGGCATCGCGGCAGACTGCGTCCGCTCGTACCGGAAGAGCTTGCGGGAGTACTCGCGCATGAGCCCGCTCGAGGTGTGGTACTCGCAGCTGGACACGGCAGAGATGGTCGAGAGCGCTCCCGACGCGGCGGCGCGGAAGCGGCGGCAGGAGTACATCGACGCGGCTCGGGCGCGCGTCGCCGAGAATCTCTTCCCGCGGATCGCGGCGCAGGTCGCCGGACGGCCGCGCCTCGTGGATCAGCCGCCGATCCTCTACCACGTCGCCGAGGAAGACGCGGAAGAGCGGGTCCGCGAGGGCATGGTCGCGTATCGCGAGTCATTGCCCGACGAGCGCCGCGTCCTCTTCGATCGCTATCGCCTCGAGGACTTCGCGATCAAGGTCGTCGGCATCGGAAGCGTCGGCACCCGGTGCTTCATCGCGCTCCTGTTCTCGGAGGAGAACAATCCCCTGATCCTGCAGTTCAAGGAGGCCTGCCGCTCGGTGCTCGAGCCCTACGCCGGCAAGAGCGTCTACGAGAACCAGGGGCAGCGGGTGGTGGTCGGGCAGCGCCTGACGCAGTCGTCGAGCGACATCTTCCTCGGCTGGGTACGCGGAAGGCGCGGGTACGACTTCTACGTACGCCAGTTCCGCGACATGAAGTTCTCGCTGCCGGTGGACGAGATGCAGGCGGTCCAGCTCGAGCGCTACGCCGACGTGTGCGGGCGCGTGCTTTCCCGCGCCCACGCCAAGTCGGGCGACGCCGCGACCATCTCCGGCTATCTCGGCAAGAGCTCGACCTTCGACGACGCGGTCGCCGCCTTCGCCGTCGCCTACGCCGACCAGACCGAGCGCGACCACGCCGCGCTCAAGAAGGCGGTGCGATCGGGCCGGATCGAAGCGCTCGAGGAAGAGGCGTAGAACGCTTCGCGAGCCGCGACGGCGACGGCACGAGCGAACGCGCCGCCGCTCGGGAAGGTGAGAGGTCTGGGATGAATGCCGAGACCGCGCCGGATCTGACGCGCAGCACGCTGCAGCTCCTCTTCGTGGGGGTGCTGATCGCGGGAACGTTCTGGATCCTGGAGCCGTTCCTGGTGCCGCTCGCGTGGGCGGCGACGATCGCGGTCTCGACCTGGCCGGTCTTCCTGCGAGTCCTTTCCTGGTCGGGCGGGAGACGCGGGATCGCGGTGACGTTCATGACGCTCACCCTGATGCTGGTGTTCGTCGTGCCGCTCTACCTCGCGGTCACGACCATCCTCGACAACACCGGCGTGGTCGTCGAATGGTCGCGGTCGGCCGCGACGCTCGTCGGCCCCGAGCCGCCGTCCTGGATCGCTGGCCTTCCCTACGTCGGACCGCGGACCGCGGCGCGCTGGCGCGAGATCGCCGCCGGCGGCCCGGGCGATCTCTCCGAGCGACTCCTTCCTTACGCGAGGACGCTGGTCGCGTGGTTCGCGGGCCGGGTCGGCGGCGTCGGCCGGATGCTGCTCGACTTCCTGCTGACGGTCGTGATCGCCGCCATCCTGTACGCGAACGGCGACACCGCAGCCGGCTTCGTCGATCGCTTCGCGCGCCGCCTCGCCGGCGTGCGCGGCGCGGAGGCCGCCGTCCTCGCGGCGCAGGCGGTGCGCGCGGTCGCCCTCGGCGTGGTCGTCACGGCCCTCCTCCAGTCGTGCCTCGGCGGCGTCGGCCTCGCCGTCGCCGGGATCCGCTTCGTCGCAATCCTGACCGCGATCATGTTCATCCTCGGCATCGCGCAGATCGGGCCGCTGCCGGTGCTCGTCCCGGCGATTGCCTGGACGTACTGGGCGAGCGGCGGCTTCTGGGGCACCGCCCTGCTCGCCTGGTCGGTGATCGTCGGCCTCATGGACAACGTCCTTCGACCCGTGCTCATCCGGCGCGGCGCGCACCTTCCCCTGCTCCTCATCTTCACGGGTGTGATCGGCGGGCTGATCGCGTTCGGCGTGATCGGGCTCTTCGTCGGTCCCGTCATCCTGGCGGTCGCCTACACCCTTCTCCTGGCGTGGATGGACGACGCCCCGCCGCCCGCTTCGATCGATGCGTCGCAGCGTCGGGCCCGCACGTCCGCATAGCCGACACACGCCGATCGCGACTGGGATCGGATTCGTCGACGTCGGCACGCTCGGCATCGGACGCCTCGTCCTGACCGACGATCACGGCGGCCAGATCTTCGTCGACCTCCACCGGCAGGCGCTCGGGCGATCCTGTCGGTGATCGTGGACGCGTTCCCGCTCATGACGGCGGCCGTGATCGCTTCGGCGGCGGCGGTGCTGACGGGGACCGTCGCGCCGGCGAAGGCGTTCTCCGGATTCGCGAACGCCAGCGTCCTCCTCGTCATCGTCGCGTTCCTGGTCGCGCGAGGGGTCGTCAAGTCGGGGTGCTGACGCCGCAGGGCGGGAGCCAGAACGTGATCTTCGTCGGAAGCGGCTACCTGCCGCAGTCCGAGCTCTATCGCCTCGGCGCGCTCGTCACCGCGATCAGCTTTGCCGTGTTCCTCGTCGTCGGCACGCCCTGGCTGCTCCTCGTGGCGCGCTGACGGCGGGCACGTCGCCTAGCGGATCTGTCCGATCTCCTTCCGGCAGTCGTCCGACAGATCGGTCTGCCGGCCGCGGAGGCATTTGATCACGGCCGGGCCCGAGGGCTTCTCGCTGGGGCAGAGCCGCGCGGCGTCGGTGAGGCAGGCCGGCATGCGCTCGAAGAAAGCGAGGTGCGCCTTGCACTCGTCGGAGAGCTCCGACTGATTCGCGCGCAGGCACTTCGCCGTCGCCCCCCGCTGGTCCTTGCAGAATTTCTCGATCTCCGCCTGGCATCCCGCCCCGCGAGCGGGCTGCGCCGCGACCAGAGCCAGCAGGACCGATGCAATCGCCGTCACGAGAACTCGACCACCCATGGTTCCCTCCTTCTCGAAGGAGCTGCGATGCCGGCGCAACGCATGCATCGCGCGAGCCGTCGCAGCGCCGAGTTGCGCGTTCGTATGCGGCGTCGCGGGCGCGGTCAAGGTGCGCGCCGCGGGCGGTAGCACAAACGGCCGTTTGACGCCTCGTTCGAAACCGGCTGCGGCGTTGGACGACGCGGCACGGTTGGGTCTATCACTGGCATCGTCCCCTGCGGCCTATACCGAGGGACCATCTCGCTCGGTGGGCGGGCGAGAGCACACCACACGGAGAGGAAGCAACATGAAGTTGTTCGGACGCGTGTTCGGTCTGATCGCCATCGCAGCGATCTTCGCGGGGACGGCCGTCGCCGAGGAGAAGAAGAAGCCCGATGCGACGATCGAATTCACCGGCGGGTCGGTGGCCGCGGGCATCGGGTTCTCGTGGGGCAGCGGGGTCGTGACGTACAAGGGCAAGACCCACAAGGTGAAGGTGGACGGCCTTTCGGTGGGCGACGTCGGCGCTGCCAAGGTCAGCCTCAAGGGCCACCTTTACAACCTCAAGAAGCTCGAGGACATCGAGGGCAACTACGCGGCCGTCGGTGCAGGTGCGACGCTCGGCGGCGGCGGCGGCGCGGTCACCATGCGCAACCAGAACGGCGTCGTGATGGACGCCGTCTCCACGACGCAGGGACTCAAGGTCGCGATCGCGACCGGCGGAGTGAACATCAAGCTCGAAGACTGAGCTTCATCGCCGGGTGGCGCCTCCGCGACGAGGAGGCGTCACCCGGCGCCATGGAACGGCACCGCCCGATGCTGTGGATCCAGTTCGCCATCGTTCTCGTCTGCATCTTCCTCGGAGCGCGAGTCGGCGGCGTCGGCCTCGGGACGATGGCCGCGTTCGGCCTCGCCGTCCTGGTCTTCGCGTTCCGCGCCAAGCCGGGCGCGCTCCCGATCGACGTCATCTTCATCATCGTCGCCGTCATCTCCGCCGCGGCCGCGATGCAGGCGGCAGGGTCGTGGCCGTGACGCTCGCGACCCGCTTCATCCACGACACGGTCGTCAATTTCAACGTCGCGGCGATGATCCCGCTCACGAAGTAGCGTCGCGGCGAGCGCGGGCTCGCGCCTACCAGGGCCGCCAGTCGGGAAAGGCCATCGTGAGGCCGAATCGGACGGTCGTCTGCGGTGCGACCGGCGCGTTCTGCCGGTACGCGAGCCATTCCCCGCTCACGAAGGCGTTGATGGGCGGCCAGTCCTCGCGCAGCATCACGTATCCGATGCCGGCGCTGAGCGGCAGCAGGGTCGCGTTGCCGCGACGCCACCCGACGGACCACGTCGAGTCCGCGGATTTCACGTAGAACCCGCGGCCGAGATAGCCGAGAAGCACGGGCTGGAAGAGAAGCGTGCTCACGGGCGGGCGGTCGGGTGCCGTGTAGGCGAAGGAGATCGGGTTCTGCACGAGACAGCCGAGCAGCACGCCAGGGATGCCCTTGTAGATGGCAGCGAAGGCGGGACCGACCTGCCACGACCCCTGCCCCGCGAGGCGATTCGTCGCGGTCGGGAACACGAACACCGGCCCGGCGCCCATCAGCAAGCCGGTCTCCCGTCCGGGCCAGGGCAGCACGCCGAGGTCGAAGAGCTGCATGTCGCCGAACGCGGTCGTCGTCTCGCTGCCTTTGCCGGTCGGTGCGGTGACGAGCGAGAAGCTCGGGCGGACGAGCTGCACGAACGGGAGCAGCGAGAACTTCGGGACGCGCGGAACGATGATGCGCGCGATCACGCGATTCGCCTGCGCCGACGTGCCGTAGTTCGACGGCGTGTAGGCGTCCTGCAGGAAAAGCTGCGGCAGGGTCGTCAGCGGATCGGAAAACTCCTCCGCGAGCCGCACGATTCGCTGCGAGGGCGTCTCCTCCTCGGCGGCGAGGGAGCGCGGCGCACCGACGAGGATCGGCGCGAGCGCCGCGATCGCGAGCAGAACCGAAGAGACGCGGGCGCGAGCGCGCATTTCCTTCACGACGTCTGGCGTTCGCCTATGGAATCGGGGAGAACACGACGGCGCTCGGACGGACGGCGGACGGCGACGACATGCGGCAACGCTCGGATGAAGAAGGCTCGAGGCGCGTCCTCGATCCCATCGAGCGCATCTCCGAGGTGCTTTTCGGATTGATCATGGTCCTGACCTTCACGGGCTCGCTCGGCATTGCGACGGCCGGACGCCAGGAAGTGCGAACGATGTTGATCAAGGCCCTCGGCTGCAACCTCGCCTGGGGCATCATCGACGCGGTCCTCTACCTGATGGGCTGTCTCGCCGACAAGGGTCGGGACTCGATCCGTTTCGGCATCGTGACGCAGCGGACGCGCGCGTACCAGACGGATCGCGACGTCCAGCGCGGCTTGCTGGTCGGACTCACGTACGAGAAGCTCGACGTGGCGGCGTACGTGTTCAATCCCGACGAGAGCGACCCGACGCTGGTCGTCGCGGCGACCTTTGGATTTTGACACGCTCGCCGATCTCGTCACCCGGAAGGCCGCACAAGACGCGACCGCGCTCGCGATTCTGGACAAGCCCCATCGGCGATGCTTGAAGCCGGACGTCGAAGGAGCGCGCGAGCCATGGACATCCGGAACAAGGTGGCGATCATCGGCACGGGCTGCTCGCGCTTCGGCGAGCGCTACGAGGCGTCGCGCGAGGACCTCATCTGCGAGGCGGCGTTCGAGGCCTACGCCGACGCCGGCGTCGAGCCCCAGCAGATCGAGGCCGCGTGGCTCGGAGTCCAGTTCTCGGGCCAGAGCGCGACGCCGCTCGGCGACGCGCTCAAGCTCTTCGACATCCCGATGACGCGCGTCGAGAACTACTGCGCCTCGGGGATGGACGCCGTCCGGAACGCCGCGATCGCGGTCGCGGCCGGCATGTACGACGTCGTCCTGGCGCTCGGCTACGAGAAGATGCGCGACGGCGGCTTCGGCCGCCCGTACAAGTCGCACCCGCTGGTCGACTTCGGCGAAGCGGCGCCCCACATCTTCGCGCTCGCGGCGCAGCGCTACTTCCGCACGTGGGGCGCGTCGAAAGAGGACCTCGCCCGCGTCGCCGTCAAGAACCACCACAACGGGACGCTGTCTCCGAAGGCCCACATGCGGATGGAGGTGACGCCCGAGCAGGTCCTGAAGGCCCCGATGATCTACGCCCCGCTCGGCCTCTTCGACTGCTGCCCGACGACCGACGGCGCGGCCGCCGTCATCCTCTGCCGCGCGGACCTCGCGAAGAGCTTCGTCGAGTCGCCCGTCTGGGTGAAGGGGATCGGCCTCTCCGTGCAGAGCGCCGAGATCCACCACAAGCCGGGCTACGACTACCTGAGCTTCCCGGCGACGGTGAAGGCGTCGCGCCAGGCGTACGACCAGGCCGGCGTCACCGCCGACGAGATCGACTTCGCCGAGGTGCACGACTGCTTCTCGATCACCGAGATCCTGAACTACGAGGACCTCGGCTTCTCGCGCCGCGGCGAGGGCTTCCGCGACCTGAAGGACGGGAAGTTCGCGCTCGGGGGCGAGAAGCCGGTGAACCCGTCGGGCGGGCTCAAGTCGTTCGGGCACCCGATCGGCGCGACGGGCGCGCGCATGATCTACGAGTGCACGCAGCAGCTCCAGGGAAGGGCCGGCGAGCGGCAGGTGAAGAACGCGCGCCTCGGGCTCGCGCACAACCTCGGCGGACCGGCCGCGGTGTCCTGCGTCACCGTCCTCGGAAACGAGCTGTAAGCGCGGCGCGTCCGGAGGACCGTCTAACCGGGCGATGCGCCGGTCGGCGCGGGCGAAAGCTCGACCGTCGACACCAGCACGTAGCGATGGCCCGACAGGTTCCCGGTGATCTTGACGGCGGTGCCACGGCCGGCGGCCTCGATGCGCTGCAGCGTCGGAGCGTCGCAGACCAGGGTGAAGCTCGGCTTGTAGCGCGCCGCCTCGTCGAGAATGGTCGCGCCGAGGACGCCGCTTCCGAGGTTGACGATCCGGCTCACCGCGAGCGTGCGCTTCTCGCCCTTGGCGAACTGGACGATCAGGACCCGGCTACGAGGCGCCCCCGCGGGCGCCTCGTCCAGGTAGCCCTCGATTCGAATCTGGATCGGCCGACGAGCGGCCCGCGCTCCGACGAGCGCCAGCGCGGCGACCGCGATCAGGGCCGCGGCCCGGGCTCGGCGCGATCGGCCCGAGACGACCCGAACGCCGTCTTCGACGTCGCCGGTCAATTGCAGAACACTACCGGCTCCACCCGGCCGTCGGCAACTCGCATGAGCCGGTGCTCCGCCGGATCGCACGACGCGGTGAACGATCCGACCTCGGCGAGCGGCGCCGCCTTCACGACGGTCGCAGGTTGCGACGGGCGGACGCCCGCGGGCGATCCGCACCCCAGCAGGGCGGCGAGCGACAACAGCAATGCAGATGCGCGCATGGTTCCTCCTTCGATTGCTCGGGCGTCGCCAGCGCACGCCGGCGACGCAAAAATCTCGGCGCCCGCGGCAGCAAGCGACGTGCCTGCACCGCGCGGGGCCCGAACGCGACATCATCGGGCGATACGGCGTCGGCGCGTGTCGCGCTTCGCTGCACGGGCGCAACGCGGAGCCACAGAATGAGTCATCCGCGCCGCGCGGCGCTCGCCGTCGCGGGCAGGAGCCCGGGCAGCATCCTTGCATGACGGGCGTCGTCCGTTCGGAAGGAGGTCCGTTTCATGTCTCGCTCATTTCGCTTTCTCACGGCGCTCGTGATGGCGGCCGCAGCGCTCGCTCCGGCGCAGCCGGCGGGCGCGAATCCGGTGGTCGGGGTCGTCGCGGGTGCCGCGCTCGCCTACGCGGTCCTCGGCGCCACCGCCCAGCATCGCGACGACGCCAGCCACGGTCGGATCGAGTTCTCGCTGTCCGACATCGATCAGCACATGAGCTGGATCGAGCAGAGCTGCGACTCGGTCGAGGATCTGCGGCCGCGCGGCGACCTGTACGATCGGCTCGACGATCTCCGGGTCGCGCTCGACGCCGATCCCGCCGCGCAGGGCGCGGTGCGGAACCTCGACCGGCTGCGCGCGCTGCCGCACGGCGAGGAGGCGTACTACGTCGCGCTCATGGAGCGGGCGTACGACTACGTCGGCTATCCGTTCCGCAACAACCGATACTACGCCGCGCGCGATCGCGTCGTCGCTGCGAATCCGTGCCACCTTCCCGCCGACGTCGCACCGGAGACGCCGACGGACGCGGTCGCGACGTCGTCGCGCCCGGGGATTGGGTGAGCTCTGCCGACCGGCTATCGACGAACGGGTTCACTCTCCCCCGCCACCGAAGGAGGTCGTTCATGCTCACGGTTCACGGCGCGTCCGCGTCGCCGTTCGTCCGCAAGGTGCTCGTCGCACTCGAGGAGAAGGGCATCCCGTACCACAACGAGCCGGTCTTCCCGTTCGGCCCGAATCCCGAGTTCCGGAAGATCAGCCCGCTCGGAAAGATCCCGGCGATCACAGACGACGGGCGCGCGCTGAGCGACTCGTCGGTCATCTGCGCGTACCTCGAGCGCACGCACCCGGAGCCGCCGCTCTACCCGCGCGATCCCTACGAGTACGGGCGCGCGCTGTGGTTCGAGGAGTACGCCGACGCCGGCATGGTGGCGGTGATCGGCGCCAAGGTCTTCTTCCAGAAGGTCGTCGGGCCCCGCTTCCTGAACCAGCCGACCGACGAGGCCGTCGTCGCGAAGGCGCTCGCCGAGGAGGTCCCGGTCCTCTTCGACTACCTCGAGAGCCAGCTCGACGGCGCGCGCGCGCTCGCGGGCGGGTCGTTCTCGATCGCCGACATCGCGGTCACGAGCCAGATCGTGAACTTCCGCTACGCCGGGCAGGACGTCGACGCCGCGCGCTGGCCGAAGCTGCGTGCCCTCGTCGACGCGGCCGTCGCGCGGCCGTCCTTCGCCAAGCACATCGAGCGCGACCGCGCCCTCTTCGCGTGAGGATCGCGGCGGCGGGTGCACGCCGTAGCGACGCGCGCCCGTCCGCCGCTCGCCTTCTGGAACGGGACGGCGACCGACCTTGCCGTGGCCGCGTCGGAGGAGCATGACGGTCACATGCTGGCGCGCGCCGTGAATCACGTCTCGTTTCCGATCCGCGATCTCGAGCGGTCGCTCGCGTTCTACCGCGACTTCCTCGGGCTCGAGACGATCGAGCGTCCGAACTTCGGGTTCGGCGGCGCCTGGCTCGGCGCCGGGAACGCGCAGATCCACCTCATCGTCACGCCCGACGGAATGGAGGTGGACCGGCCGCCCCCGTCGCTCACGCCGATCGCGAGCCACCTCGCGTTCACGATCGACGACTACGCCGCGACCCTCGCGCGCGCCCGCGCGCACGGCCTCGAGGTGCTCGAGACGAGCCCGTCGGCCGGCCAGATGTGGGTCCGCGATCCCGACGGCCACGTCATCGAGCTCATTGCCGCGAACGCGCGACGCTGAACGAGGCGCTCAAGGCTGGAGCTCGTCGCTCGCCGGCTCGTCCAAAAGAGAGGTGCTCCCCAGGAGCGTCTTCAGCGAGACGCCGAGCGCCTCCTTGAGGAACAGGGGGGCTTGCTCTCCCGCGCGAGCTCGTCGGCGCGCTTCTCGAGCTCCGCGACCTTCTCCGGATGCTCGTCCGCGACATTGTTCTTCTCGCCCGGATCGGTCGCGACGCGCGCTCGACGTCGCCGCGCGCCGGTTCCGCCAGGTACCGGAAGCTACCTGCGGCTCGACGCGGATGCTTGCGGCTGCTCCACCTCGCTCAGCAGCCGGAGCGCCCTCGCCTCGTACCGGCCGAGATCGAGCCGGCGTGAGAGCTGGAGCGCCTCTTCGAGGTGCGACTGCGCGCCGCGACGATCGCCGAGCGCGAGTGCGAGCTCGCCGGCGGTGACGGTCGCGGCGGCGCGCGCCGGCAATGCGCCGATCTCGGCCGCGAGCGCCATCGCGCGCTCGAGCGCCTTTTCCGCCTCGCGCCAGTGCCGCGAGCCGGAGCGCAGCAGCACCTCGCCCCGCGCGGAGAGATTCGCGACCTGGCGCAGCCGGCCTCCGGAGTGGAGAGCGGACTGGTCGACGCAGCGCTCCGCCGCCTTCACGTCGCCTGCTGCGATCAGCGCCTCGGCGATGATGCGGACGTAGAGAGGCAGCACGCCGGCGGACGCGAGGCCGGCGTCGATCGCGGAGACCGAGCGCGCCGCGTTCACCGGAAGGCCGAGCTCGAGCCGCGCACCGAGCGCGACCGCCGCGCTCGGACGGATGGCGCCGGTGTTCCCGATGCGCTCGCCGATCTCGACCGCCTCCTCGGCCCAGCGCAACGCCTGCTCGTACCGACCGCGCACGAACTCGAGCTGTGCGAGCGACGCCGCCGAGGCGCTCCGGATGGTGCGGTTGTCGTGCCGCTTGGCGAGCTCGTAGGTCTGCGCGAGCTGCGTCGCCGCCTCGGTGAGGCGACCGACGTGGAGGAGCATTCCGTGCCGCATGTAGCGCGCGCCGAACTGCAGATCGGAAGGCCGGTCGCCGTCGTCGAGCCGCGCGAGCCCGGCGATCACCTCGTCGATCGCCGCGAGCGCGGCGTCGAAGCGACCGTCGAAGAGATAGCTCCAGGCGAGGCCGCGCGCGATGCTGAGCTCGATCGACACGAGGCCGGCGGCGCGCGCGATCTCGAGACCCCGCTCGACGAGCTCGAGACCCGCTTCGAAAGGCTCGCCGCTCGCGCTCATGCGGAAAACGCCTTCGTAGAGGCTCAGCAGCGCGCGCGCGCCGTCGTCCGCGAGGCGCTCGGCGATGCCGCGTGCCTGCTGTGCCATCTGGCCGATGTCCCCGAGCTCCTCGGCGGTGCCGTACAGCATCACCAGGCGCGCGAGGCCGAGCGCGGAGTCGAGCACGCGGCGCTCGCGCTCCGCGTCCGTCGCGACCTCGAGGTCGGCGCGCGCGATCTCCCACGCGCGCCGGTAGAGGCGGACCGCCGCGCCGTACGACGGCAGCCGCTCCGCGTCGCGCGCCGCGCGCAGCAGCGCGGCGACTGCTCGACCGCGATCCTCGCTCTGCGACCAGTGGTGCGCGAGAAGAGCCGATCGCTCCGGCGTCATCTCGGCGGCGTCGTCCATCAGGCGCGCGATGCGCTCGTGGAGCTGCCGCCGATCGCGCAGGAGGAGCGACGCGTACGCCAGCTCCTGGGTCACGCTCTCGCCGAAGCGATACACGTCCTCGGAGAGCGCGGCCTTCCGGTGGAGGAGCCCGCGGCGCTCGAGCTCGTCGAGCTGCAGGGCGACGTCGATCTGCTCGGGGGCGAGGAGCTCGATCAGCCGGTCGCGCTCGAACTGGCGGCCGAGCACCGCGGCGACCTGGGCGACGCGCTTCCCGTGCGATCCGAGGCGGTCGAGGCGCGCGCCGATGAGCTCCTGCACGGTGTCCGGGATCTGGATCTCCGCGACCGGCCGCGTGAGCTCGATCCTGCGATCGAGCCGGCGCAGGTAGCCCTCCTCGATGAGCGAGCGCGTGATCTCCTCGAGGAGGAGCGGATTTCCTTCCGCCTTCTCGAGGATCCGAGCCTCGAGCGCGGCGGGAAGCTCGCCGCCGGCGACCGAGCGCACGAGCTGGGCGGCCGCGCCGTCCTCGAGCGGACGAAGGCGGAGCTCGGTGAAGGCGATGGTCGCGCGCCAATGCGGCTCGTACTCCGGCCGGTGCGTGACGAGCACCATGATCGGGTAGGCGTAGAGCACCGTCACCGCGGTCTCGAGCATCTCGCGCGAAAGATCGTCGATCCAGTGCAGGTCCTCGAGCACGATCACGACGGGCCCGCGCGCGCAGAGCCCCGCGACGAGCCGGCTCATCCCCTCGAACGTATCGCGCTTGAAGCCCTCCTCGGGGATCACGGCGTCGTCGTCCCCGCCGCCGAACATGGTGACGAGCTTCTGCGCGAGGTCGTCGGGGTTCGCGTCGAGGCCTTCGACGAAGCGGCGCACCTTGGCGAGCGCCACGTCGGCCGGCTCGTCGGGTCCGACGCCGTAGCACTGCCGCATCATCGCGACCCAGGGCGCGTACGGCACCATCTGGCTGAGCGCCGAGCAGCGCCCCTCGAGCAGCGTGAACGGTCGGTCGGCGAGCCGCTGCTTGAGCTCGAAGAGGAGGCGCGACTTCCCGCTGCCGGCCTCCCCCACGATCGCGACGACCTGCGGCAGCCGTCCGGGCAGGCGCTCCCAGCACGCGACGAGCTGGTTCAGCTCCTCGTCGCGGGCGACGAGCGGCGTCAAGCCGTGGCTCCGGTTGGCCGCGAGTGGGCCCTGGACGTCGAGCGCCCGCACGACCTCGTACGCGATGACGGGCTCGCTCTTCCCCTTCACCTTGAGCGGCTCGAGCGCGCGCAGCTCGAAGCGGTGGCGCACGAGGCGCGCGGTCGCGTCGCTCACGAGGATGGCGCCGGGCGAGGCGACGGCTTCGAGGCGCGCGGCGACGTTCGTGGTGTCGCCGATCGCCGTGTAGTCCATCTTGAGGTCGTTGCCGACGGCCCCGACGACGACCGTCCCCGTATTGATGCCGAAGCGCGTCCGGAGCTCGAAGCCGCGCTCCCCTCCGGCCTCCGCGTTGAAGCGGACGAGCGCGTCGCGGATGCCGACCGCCGCGCGGACGGCGCGCTCGGGTGCGTCCTCGTGCGCGATCGGCGCGCCGAACAAAGCCATCATGCCGTCGCCCGCGAGCTGGTTGACGATGCCCTCGAAGCGGTAGATCTCGCGGAAGCAGATCTCGAGGTAGCGCTCGAGGAGCTCGCGATACTCCTCGGGGTCGAGCTCGGCGGCGATCCCGGTCGAGCCGACGAGGTCCAGGAACATGACGGTCGCGCGCTTGCGCTCGCCGGCGGACGCGCCCGCGGTCGCGCGCAGCTTGTCGGCGAGCGCGTCGGGCATCTGGCGCGCGAGCGTCTCGAGGCGCCCGCCCATCGCCGGTGCCGAAGCCCCGGCCGCCGACGTGCCGGCGGGCGCCGGAGGGGACGCTGTTCCCGGCGGCCGAATGCCGGCCGCGTCCGACTTGGCGTTCGCGTCGCCGGCGGGGGAAGCGGCGGCACCGCCGGCGGCCAGTTCGAGCCCGCAGTCCGGGCAGAACCGGAACTCCGCCCGCACCGGCGACGAGCACCGGGGGCAGGTCTGGCCCACGGCGGTGCCGCAGACGTGGCAGAAGCGCTTCCCCGGCAGCAGGTCGGTTCCGCAGACGGCGCACCGCACGCGCGAGCTTGAGCGCCGCGCGCCGGGCGAGTCAACAGTCGCGTCCTCGCCGCAGGAGCGGTCGCGAGTCGCGCCGTCCGGGGCGCCGCGCTACGCTTCGGTCGCTCGGAAGGAGCCCAAACGATGCACGACGCGACCTCGCCGGCGGACACGCACACCGTCACGAACCAGCCGCCGCCGCTCGAGGACTACAACCTCTACGACGCCGACCGCGCCCTCGTGGAAGGCGTGCGGCGCGAGGGCGGCGCGCCGTTCGAGGCGCGCGTGCGAGCGTTCGGCGCGATCGCCGGCAGCGCCCGCATGTTCGCGCTCGGCCGCGACGCGAACCGCCACGAGCCTGAGCTCCGGACGCACGACCGCTTCGGCCACCGGATCGACGAGGTCGAGTTCCACCCCGCATGGCATGAGATCATGCGGACCGCGATGGCGCACGAGCTGCACTGCTTCCCGTGGCGCCACCCCGAGCGCGGGGCGCACGTCGCGCGCAGCGCGATGCAGTCGCTGCTGGCTCAGGTCGAGAGCGGGACCGGCTGCCCGATCACGATGACGTTCGCGTGTGTGCCCGCGCTTCGCCATCAGCCCGACGTCGCGCGCGAGTGGGAGCCGCGCGTGCTCGGCATCGACTACGACCCGCGCCCGGTGCCCGCGTCGCAGAAGACGACCGTCCTCGTCGGGATGGCGATGACCGAAAAGCAGGGCGGCAGCGACGTGCGCGCGAACACGACGCGGGCGCACGCGATCGCGGGCGGCGGTCCCGGCACCGAGTACGAGCTCGTCGGACACAAGTGGTTCTGCTCCGCCCCGATGTGCGACGCGTTCCTCACGCTCGCGCGCACCTCCAACGGCGACGGCGACCGCGGCATCTCGTGCTTCCTCGTGCCGCGCTGGCGCCCCGACGGGACGCGGAACGCGTTCCACATCCAGCGCCTGAAGGACAAGCTCGGCAATCGCTCGAACGCGTCGAGCGAGCTCGAGTACCGCGGCACCTGGGCTCTCCTGCTGGGCGAGGAGGGCCGCGGCGTCCGGACGATCATCGACATGGTGCACCACACGCGCCTGGACTGCGTCGGCGGCAGCGCGGGTCTCGTGCGACAGGCGCTGTCGCAGGCCCTCCACCACGCGTCGCACCGCTCGGCGTTCGGCAAGCTGCTCCGCGACCAGCCGCTCATGCGGAACGTCCTCGCCGACCTCGCGCTCGAATCCGAGGCCGCGACCGCGCTCTTCGTGCGGCTCGCGCGCGCCTACGACGAGCTGCCGCACGACGACGGCGCGCGCGCGTTCGCCCGCATCGCGACCGCGGTCGCCAAGTTCTGGGTCTGCAAGCGCGCGCCCGCGGCGATCTACGAGGCGATGGAGTGCCTGGGCGGGAACGGATACGTCGAGGAGTCGATCCTGCCGCGGCTCTACCGCGAGGCGCCCGTGAACGCGATCTGGGAAGGCTCGGGCAACGTCATCTGCCTCGACGTGCTGCGCGCGATGGTGCGCGAGCCCGAGAGCGTCCCCGCGCTCCTCGACGAGCTCCGCCTCGCGCGCGGCGGCGACCGGCGCCTCGACACGGCGGTCGCGGAGATCGAGCGCGAGCTCGCCGACCCGTCGGACGCGGAGAGCCGCGCCCGCCGCGTCGTCGAGAGGATGGCGCTCGCGCTCGAGGCGTCGCTGCTCGTGCGGCACGCCCCGCACGCGGTCGCCGACGCCTTCTGCGCATCCCGGCTCGCGGGTGACGGCGGGCTCGTCTTCGGCACCCTGCCGCGCGGCGCCGAGGTGGGCGCGATCGCGGAGCGCGCGATGCCGGCGGCCGGGGACGCGGCCTAGCGAGGAGCCTGTCCGCGTCGGACTCTACCCGACCGCGGCCAGCGGCGGGGCGTCGGCCGGCGAAGTCGGCGCCGCGGGACGACCGCGCGACCGATCGATCCATGTGCGCGCGCGTCGCACGGCTTCGGCGATGGCGTCGTCGGTACACGGTTCTTCGACGGGCGACAGCGATAGCCGCCGAGCGACTCTCGATGCACCGGCCGCGCGTGGACCGATCGCATCCACGACGGCGAGAACGGAGTCCTCGCTCCTGGTGACGCTCACCATGAGCCGCCAGCCGGCGTACTCGGTCGTCATGACCTCGGGGCTGCGGTACCAGGTCGGGACGAAGTAGCCGATCAGGCCACCCGTCACGGCCGCAGTGGTCACGACGCGCCAGTACGGCGGCGGAATGCACGCCGCGCCTCGGCACGCGTCATGCAGCAGCCACACCACCGGAACGGCGAGCACCGCGCACGCGGCAGCCGCCTCCAGCGCCTCCCATCTTCGCAGCGACACGCGGTCGTCTCGTTCGCTGGTCCAACCCACCACGGTCGCAATGCCGGCCGACATGATTCCCCAGGGCCAGAGGCGGGAGTTGAGCGCTTGCCATGCCTGCGGGACGTCCAGCGTCGTCAGGACGTTCAGCGCGAACGAAGACAAGCATCCGAAGGCGAACGCCGCGAGGGCGGCGACCGCGTAGTTCGTGACCGGGAGCGCCGTCGCCCACGTGGTGCGCTTCATCAGGAGCGCAATGACGATCGCGACGGCGTAGGTCGTCGCGATCGAGATCCCGGTCGGCCCCGGGCTGGGCCGCCCCGCCATCTTCAGCACGACGACGTAGATCGCGATCAGCACGAGGTAGAGGCCGACGAGATTGTCGAACAGGCGGCTGGGCGTCACGTTGACCATGAATCCGATCGCCTCGAACTCGTCGCGCCGGCTGCGACTGGTGCGGCCACAGCTCAGGATGCCGCGGCTCACGAGATCACAAAGGCCCTTCTGGAGTCGCTCGAGATGTCCGAGGAGGCCGGCGACGACCTCGTACTCGAGGTTGCCCGGCCCGACGGCAGTCGCATTCCGGCGCGCCGCTCTCGCGATCGGGAAGACGGACCGCGTTCGCTCCTCGAGGCGCTCGTACTCCGCCCGCAGGTCGGCGATCTCCGCGGCGTTCGCGAAGTAGAACCCCGAGAACAATCCGCGGCGCGTCTGCCATGTGCCGATGTAGCGCTGGAGCGCGGTGATTCGGGTCCACAAAGCCTGCGGGGTCCGCTCGCTGCTGAACGACACGTCCGCCTCGTCGACGCCGGCTTCCTTCAACGCCAGGCGGATGTCCTCCTGAGAGCGATCGTCCGGCAGCCAGGTACGCGCGCGCAGCGCGGCGCTCAGCCGCTGCGCCTCCCACGGGATCCGAGCGAGCTCCTGCAGGCGGGCGCGCACGCGCGCGTCGATCGCGGCGAACGGCGGCAGCCCGACGACCACGGTCATCACGACCGCGGCGTAGATCGGCAGATCGAGTCGCTCGAGGTCCTTCACGCTGGCGTGCTGCGCGAGCGCCGCAATCACGTCCGGAGTGGAGAACAGCAGCCAGGTGAACAGAAGGGCGACCGTGTAGAGTGCGGCGACGCAGTGGTATCGCGCCCAGGTCGTCGACGAGCGACTGGTCGGCGGTGTGTTGAACCGGGTGTAGGAAGTCACCGCGATCACGAGCCCGCCGAGGACGTGCGAATGGTTCGCGGCCCAGATGTCGAGGAAGGTCATCGTGCACCTCCGCTGCGACCGGCGAGCGCCAGCAACGTCCGTACCGGCTCGCAGGTCGCGCCGATACGGCGCCTTGGCGCATCGCGTGTCCGCTGGACCGGAATGCCGTCCCCTCGGCTAGACGCGCGCCCGGACCACGGCTCGCACGGCCAGGAAGGCGCGCGCGGGGTCAGTCGCGCGGCGGCTGCTTCTGGAGCTTCCGCTGGAGCGACCGGCGGTGGAGGCCGAGCCGCCGCGCCGCGACGGTGACGTTGCCGCCACAGTCGTCGAGCACGCGATGGATGTGCTCCCACTCGGCGCGCGCGAGCGACGGCGTCGCGGGCTCCGCGCTGGTCGCCGGTCCGCCGGCCGGCGACGCCGCGGACGGCGCTCCGCCGCGCTCGAACGCGGCGAGCACCTCGTCGGCGTCGGCGGGCTTGTGGAGGTAGTGCGTCGCGCCCAGGCGGATCGCCTCGATCGCGGTCGCGATGCTGCCGTAGCCGGTCAGGACGACGATCCGCATCGACTCGTCGAGCGCGAGCAGCTCGCGCACGAGGTCGAGGCCGCTCCGTCCCGGCATGCGGAGGTCGACGACCGCGAGCTCGGGCGGGTGCGCGGTCGCGGCGGCGACGGCCTCGTCGCCGTCGGCGGCGGTTGCGACCTCGTGGCCGCGATCGCGAAAGGCGCGCGCCAGGCGCTCGCGCAGGACGCGATCGTCGTCGACGACGAGGATCGTGCTCATCGCCCGCGCCGTCGCTTCACGCGGCGTCGCGCGCAGCCGGCGTGCGGGTCGCGCCGGCGTGCGCCGCGTTCCCGCCGGTCGGACCGGGAAGCGACAGCACCGCGGTCGTTCCGCCTTGCGGTGGAGAGGCGATCTGGATCGCGCCGCCGATGCGCTCGAGCACGTCGCGCGCGAGGAAGAGCCCGAGACCCATGCCCTTCCCGGTCGGCTTGGTCGTGAAGAAGGGCTCGAAGGCGCGCGCGAGGACGGCGGGCTCCATGCCGGCGCCGCGATCGCTCACGGCGATCCGCCAGCGCGCGCCCTCGCACGTCGCCCGGACGTCGACACGGCCGTCGGGGGGCGACGCCTGGAGCGCATTCTTGACGACGGCGCGGAGCGCCTGCGCGACCGCGCGCGGCGGCACGACGACCTCCACGGACGGCGGCCCGTCGACCGCGACCGCGACCCGGCGCGCGTCCGCGAGCCCGTCGAGCGCGCGCTCGACGAGCGCCGCCACGCCGACCGCCGCGAAGTCCTCCCCGGTGCTCTCGCCGGCGTCCGCCGCCATCTGGATCAGGATCGTCCGGCAGCGCTCGACCTGCTCGCGGATGAGGCGAACGTCCGCGGCCGCATCCGCCGACAGGCGCGCGAGCTCGCGCTCGAGCTCGCGCGCGACGACGGCGATCGTCGAGAGCGGCGTCGAGAGCTCGTGGGCGGCGCCCGCGGCCAGGGTCGCGAGCGACGCGAGTCGCTCGGCGCGCGCCGCCGCCGCGCGCGCTTCCGCGAGCTCGCGCTCGCGGCCGGCGAGCGCTCGGCTCACGCGCTGCACGAAGTACACGATGAAGGTCGCGGCGACGCCGAACGCGACCCACATGCCCTCGAGGTGGAGCCGCAGGTCCCCGCCGTGCCCCATCGCGTGCCCGCCGAGGTCCGACGGCAATCCCTCGACCGGGCGAAGGAAGAGCGCGCCGAAGCACGCGAGCGCGAGCGCCACGAGCGACCACGTCCAGGCCGGAGGCAGCACGACCGCCGCGAGCGCGATGTTGACGAGATAGAGCGAGGTGAACGGGTTCGACGCTCCGCCCGAGACCTCGAAGAGCCCGGTCAGCAGCAGCACGTCGAGCGCCATGACGCCCGCGACGACCGCGTCCGGAACGCGGCGCGCGCGGCGCAGCCACGCCGCGCACGCGAGGTTGCTCGCCGCCTCGACTGCGACGAGCAAGTGCAGCGGCACGAGCGCGAGCTCGACGGCGAGCCAGAGGCTCGCGATCCAGATCGTCGCGAGCTGGCCGGCGATCGCGACCCAGCGGAGACGCACGAGCCACTGGAGGTTGATGCGCGCAGGCTCCGCGGCCGTCGCGGCGCTCGCTGCGGGAATCTCCCGGTCGGACATGACGTCGAGGAGTAGCGCGCCCCGCGCTAGAAGCGCCAGACGACCGCGCCGCGCAGGCGGAAGTCGGGCACGATCTGGAGCGACGTGTCGTTCTGCACGACCGGCAGGTCCGCCTCGATGTCCAGGCTCACGTTCGCGCCCCACGTGAAGTCGATGCCGGGGCCGACGTAGAGCGTCGTCACCGCAGTGTCGTCGAGCTTGTGGCCCGCCTGGTGGTCGTTGCCCTTGGTCTCGCCCGAGAGCAGAGCCTGGACGCCGAGCGTGTAGCCGTGCTCGAGCCAGACGTAGTAGCCGGGCCCGCCGAGCCAGCTCAGGTCGTTCGCGAACTCGTACTCGAAGGCGCCCTCGGTGGTGATCTTGTACTGCGCGGAGACGGTCGTGAAGAAGCGGTCGTAGCTCCAGTACAGGTTTCCGCCGACGATGCCGTCGACCGAGCCGGAGCCGAACGTGAGGTCGTGGCCGTGGACGCCGCTCGGCGTCTCGTGCTCGTGGTCCGCATGCTGCGGGCGCGCGAGGCCAGCCTCCGCTTCACCGCCGCCTCCGCCTTCCTGGAGCTCCTCCTTCAGGAAGCCGGCGTCGCCGGTCGGGAGCTCGAGGCCGCCGAGGAGCCCGAAGCGGAAGACGCCGGTGTCGGAGACGGCATCGAACGCGAGGACGTTTCCGATCAGCGTCAAGTCGCCGATGCCGCCGCGCGTGCTCTCCTGGATCTCGCCGTCGCCGACGACGCGCCGCCACGACTTGACGAGGATCGGAAGATTCACCTGCAGGCCGAAGCGGCGGTTGAACTGGTAGCCCGCGAACACCTGGGTGTTCGAGCTGTAGAGGTGCTCGCCGAAGACGTTCGGAACCTCGTGACCGTCGATCCGCTCGGTCGTGTACTGCGTGTACTGCTCGGCGACGCCGAGGCGCACGCCGGTCCGGCCCTCGAGCTCCTCGGTCGCCGTGTAGATCGCGCACAGGTCGCACGCGAGGGCGACGGACGGGATCGCAGTGAGGGCGGCCGCGACGAACGCGCAGGCCGACGTCCGGCGGAGCCGGATGTTGAAGCGACGGGCGGAACGCATCGTGTCCTCGGGGTTCGCATCCGTCGCGAGACACCCGAGCGTCACGCTGCCGGCGCGGATCTCACGAGACCATTCGTACCGGCGCCCGCCCGAGGATCAACGCGACAAGTTGTCGCAGCGATCGCCCGAGCGATGTCTCCCCTCGCCCTAGCCGGCAAAGCCGGCCAGGGTCCCACTCCCCGGGTCGCTTCGCTCCGCGCGCGCTTCGCGCGCGGTTCCCCCCGCTACGCGAAGGCGAAGAGCACTTTGACCGCTCCCGATTCGCCCTGCTCGTGCGCGGCGCGGAACGCGTCCCGGTAGTCGTCGAGGCGGAAGCGATGCGTGAGGATCGGCGTGAGGTCGATGCGCTCGTCGCGGACGAGGTCGAAGTAGTGCCGCATCGCGTGCTGGCGCTTCCCGTTCCACTCCTCGACCCCGAAGGCGTTCGAGCCGACGAGGTTCACCTCCTTGAAGTAGTGCGGCGACCACTCGAAGCGGGCCGGCGTGTCGACACCGGACATCACCACGGTCGAGCGCGGGCCCGCGATCCGGATCGCGACCCCGACGCTTTCGGGAGTCCCGACCGTGTTGTAGACGACCCGGACGCCGCGCGCGCCGTGCAGCATCGGCAGGCCGCCCGTGCCCTCGATCGGCGGCAGCACCTCGCGCGCGCCCGTGATCTCGGCGAAGCGCTCGATGATCCCCTCCACCGGCCGCCACGGCACGACTTCGATCGCGCCGAGCCGGCGCGCGAGCTCGGCCTGGTGGTCGAAGCGCGCGATCGCGTAGATCCGGACGCCCGGGAAGAGCTTGTTCAGGATCTCGATCGCGCACATCCCGAGCGTGCCGCAGCCGTACACCACGACGATGTCGCCGGGCGCTGGCGGGTGCCACAGCACGGAGTGGAGGCTCACCGAGAACGGATCGGCGAGCACCGCTTCCTCGTCCGTCACGCCGTCCGGCACCGGGATCGCCATCGACTCGTGCGCCGGGAGGACCGGCGCGTAGCCGCCCGAGGCGTCGCGACACGTGCCGGTGTGGATTCCGGGCGCGAGCCGACCGCGCTTGAAGTTGACGCACAGAGAGAACTGGCCGTCGGCGCACATCTCGCAGACGGGCGCGATGCCGCGCGGGGCGCACGAGAGCCACGGGTTCAGCACCACGCGCTGGCCCGGCCGCACCTGCGTCACCGCCGGCCCGACGCGGTCGACCGTCCCGACGACCTCGTGCCCCATCACCTGCGGGAACGACGCCAGCGTCGCGAGCGGGCTGTCGATGCCCTCGAAGTCGATGAAGACCTGCTTCGTGTCGCTGCCGCAGATGCCGCAGAGCCGCGTCCTGATGAGCACCCAGTCGTCGAACGGCGGCGCGGCGAGGTCCGGGACGTCCCGGAGGCGGAGCGGCGAGTGCTCGCCGAGGAAGGCCTCCTTGCTGGAGCTCGCCTCCTGGATGAGGTGGATGATGTCCTCGGCGTTGACGTCGTAGACGAGCGCCTTCATCGCGAACCTCCGGTCTCCGTCTCGGCGAGCAGCTCCCGGCTGTAGAGCACGCGGCCGGTGACCCCGCTCGCGTCCTGACCGGCGAGCATCACGGCGGCGCGCCCCATGAGCTCGGGCGCCTCCACGTACTCGTCCGGGATCTTCGCGCCGCCGCTCGCGAACGCCCAGCCTTCGGTCAGCACGACGCCGCTCGGCGCGAGGCAGTTGACCGCGATCCCGTCGGTGCGGCACTCGCTCGCGAGGCCCAGGTAGAGCCGCTCGATGGCCGCCTTCGAGACCCAGTAGGCGTTGCTGCCGCCGCCCTTCGCGGCGTCGGTCATGAGGACGCCGTTGGTCGTGATCGCGATCAGGCTCCCGGAGCGCTGCGCGCGCATCGTCGGCAGGACCGCCTTCGTGAAGAGGAAGGTGCCTCCGAGGTTGACGCGCTGGACGAGCTCCCAGCGCTTGAGCGGCGTGTCGGCGATCTTCGCGAGCCACATCACGCCCGCGTTGTTGATCAGGCAATCGATCCGACCGAAGCGCTCGATGGTGCGCTCGACGCAGGCCGCGACGCTCTCCTCGCTGGTCACGTCGCACGCGACCGCGAGCGCTCGGCCGCCGGCGCGCTCGATGCGCTCCGCGACGGAATGGATCGTGCCCGGGAGCTTCGGGTTGTCCTCGGTGGAGCGCGCCGCGATGACGACCGCCGAGCCCGCGTCCGCGAGCGCGACCGCCATGTTCCGCCCGATGCCGCGCGACGCGCCGGTCACGATCGCGACCTTGCCGTCGAGCCGCGACGAGGTCACGAGATGACGCCCTGCTCTTTCCAGCCGCCGATCTCCTCCCAGGAGCAGCCGAGGTCCAGCAGCACGGCTTCCGTGTCGGCACCGCACTCGGGTGCGTGGTTCCGAACGACCGGCGGCTCGCTGTTGAACTGCACCGGGCTCGCGGAGACCCGGACGCGGCCGTGCTCCGGGTGGTCGACGTCGAGGATGTAGCCGTTCGCGGCGACCTGCGGGTCGTCCACGACCTCGAGCGGCGTCTGGAGCGGCCCCCAGATGCACTCGGACGCGTTCAGGAGATCGCGCCAGTGGTCGCGCGGCTGCGATCGGAACATCGCGCGCAGCTCCTCGAGGAGCGCCGGCCCGTTCTGGGCGCGCTCGGCGTCCGGGTTGAAGCGCGGGTCGGCGAGCAGGTCGTCGCGCCGGACCGCCTTGCAGAAGATCGGCCAGAAGCGGTTGTGCTGCAGCATCATCAGCACGAGCCACTTGCCGTCGCCGCACTGGTAGTTCGCGACTAGCGGGTTCGGCGTCCCGCCCGAGCCGCCCTTCGGGAGCTCGAAGCCGTACGTCATCGCCGCGACGATGTCGGGCGCGATCATCCACACCGCCTCGCCGAGGAGCGAGACGTCGACGTCGATGCCCTGGCCGGTGCGCTCCCGGTGGAAGAGCGCACCCGCGATGCCGCCGGCGAGGAACATGCCGCCCGTGAAGTCGCCGAACGCGGGCCGCTGCTGGACGAAGGTCTGTCCGGGCGGCGTCAGCACGTCGCACACGCCGCCGCGCGCCCAGAACGAGAGGCCGTCGTATCCGCCGCGGTTGGCGTCCGGACCCCTCTGCCCCTGTCCGTGCCCCTTGGCGTAGATCAGGCGCGGGTTCCGCTTGCGAAGGTCCTCGGCCGTGATGCCGAGGCGCTCGCGCGCCTCCGGCAGGAAGTTCGTCAAGAATACGTCGGACGTCTCGACCAGGCGGTAGAGGAGGTCGCGCCCGGCGGGCTTGGTGAAGTCGATGCCGACGCTCCGCTTGTTCCGGAAGAGCTGCTCGACGAAGAAGTTGACGCCCTTGGCGCCCGGGATCATGCCCGACGTGATCAGCCCCCGGATCGAGTCGCCGCGCGCCGGGTGCTCGATCTTGATGATCTCCGCCCCCCAGTCCCCGAGCGCGGTCGCGCACGACGGCACGAAGCCCCACTCGGACACCTCGAGGATCCGTATGCCCTTGAGAACGTCCATCGAACCTCCCGTGGCGCCCAACTGAGCACGGATCCCGCGACGGCGACAACCCCGTCCGGAGGCCTGGGGTGCCCGTCCTCATGGGACTCCGACTTGTCACGCGCACGGGGGTCGAATTCACGTCGGTCGGCACCAGCGCAGCCGAAGGCGTGTTTGCGGGCAAGCGAGCGACTGTCGACCGAGCGGGACGATCGATCGCGCCCACATTGATTCATGAAACAATCCGGCGCGCTCCACCTCCCCGCGAGCGAGACCCGGAGCGAGCGCCCGCACACACGCCTCCGGCGGCCCACAGGCACCCGAAAGCGAGCCGACCCAGTCAGCCGGCGACCGCGCGGACGCGCTGCCGGGCGGCTTCGCGGCGCTCGGCGATGACGTTCAGGCGGTCGGCGACCTCGTCGAGCTGGACGGGCTTCGACAGGTAGTCGTCCATGCCGACCTCGAGACAGCGCTCGCGGTCGCCGCGCATGGCGTGCGCCGTCAAGGCGATGATCGGGGTGTGCCGGCCCGACTCGGCCTCTCGCGCGCGGATGGCGCGCGTCGCCTCGAAGCCGTCCATCACCGGCATCTGGCAGTCCATGAGGATCGCGTCGAACGGCGTCCGCGCGACCGCATCGAGTGTTTCCCGGCCGTTCGCGACCGCCTCGACCTCGCAGCCGAGGCGCTCGAGCATCCGCAGGATGACCTTCTGGTTGACGATGTTGTCTTCCGCGACGAGCACGCGGAGCCCGATCGGTCCCGGTCGCGGTCCGCGCGGCGCGGACTCCGGCGCGGCATCGCCGCGCGCGCTCGCGGCGCCGGGCGAGCCGTGAAGCCGAGCGACGACGCGCGCTCCAGCATGCGGACGAGCGTCGCATGCCGGATCGGCTTCCCGAGCACGCCGGCGAACCCGGCGACCGCCGCGAGGCGCCGCCCCGCCTGCAGGTCGAGCACCGGGGCCAGCAGCACGATCCGCCCGCTCTCGAAGAGCTGCTCGGCGCTCAGGTGGGCGGCGGTGTCGCAGCCGTCGAGCCCGGGCATGTGCATGTCGAGGAAGAGCAGGTCGAACGCCTCGCCGGCGGACGCGCGCGACGAGCGCACGATCTCGACGGCCTCGGCCCCGCTCCCCGCGTCGCGCGTCGCGAAGCCGAGCGCCGCGAGCGCGTCGCAGAGCGCGCGCCGGGTCGTCCGGTGATCGTCGACGACGAGCGCGCGCGCCCTCGCCGCGGGCGCAACGCGAAGCGCGGCCATCGGGCGCTCGCCCGACTTCTCGAGCTCGAGCTCGACCCAGAACGTGCTCCCCGCGCCCGGCTCGCTCTCGACCCCGATGCGTCCGCCCATGAGCTCGACGAGCTGCCGGGAGATCGAGAGGCCGAGGCCCGTGCCGCCGAAGCGCCGGGTCATGCTGCCGTCCGCTTGCGTGAAGCTGTCGAAGATCGCGTCGTGGCGGTCGCGCGCGATCCCGATGCCGGTGTCGCGCACGAAGAGGCGCACGCGCGCGCGGCGCGCTCCTTCGTCGAGGATGCGCACCTCCACGACGATCTCGCCCGCGAGCGTGAACTTGATCGCGTTGCCGAGGAGGTTCGTGAGGATCTGCCGGATGCGCGCCGGGTCGCCGCGCAGCCGCTCGGGCACGTCGTGCGGGATCAGGCAGGCGACCTCGATCTCCTTCTCCTGCGCGCGCGGGGCGAGCAGCTCGGCGACGTCCTCGATCACCGCCCGCAGGCTGACGTCGCCCTCCTCGAGAGTCAGCTTGCCGGCCTCGATCTTCGAGAAATCGAGGATGTCGTTCAGCACCGTCAGGAGCGAGTCGCCGCAGCTCCGGATGGTCGTCGCGTACTCGCGCTGCTCGGGCGTGAGCCCGGTGTCGAGCAGCAGCGTCGACATGCCGATGATGCCGTTCATCGGCGTCCGGATCTCGTGGCTCATGTTCGCGAGGAACTCGGACTTGGCGTGGGTCGACGCGAGCGCCTGGTCGCGCGCCTGCGCGAGCTCGACCGCCTGCTCGCGCAGCTTCTCGGCGTGCTGCTCCGCCTCGGTGCGCGCCTCGTCGAGCGCCTGCACGTAGCGCTCGAGCTCGCTGCGCGCGGTCCGGCGCTCGATGGCGATGCCGGCGATGTGAGCCGCGAACTCCGCGACCTCGACGTCGCGCGCCGTCGGCCCGCCCGGACGAGGCGTGAACGCGAGCGCGCCGACGACCGCCCCCTGTGCCGACTTGACGGGATGCGTCCAGCAGCCCGCGATGGTCGTCGGCGCGCGATCGCCGATCGGGCTCCCGTCGAGCGCCCGCACCTCGTCGCCCGAGAGCCCGAGGACCGCGCCGATCCGGAGGCGACGCGCTTCGGGGTCGACGAGCAGGACGGCGCCGCGCAAGCCGTCGATCTGCCGCTCGGCGGCGGCGAGGAGCTCGTCGAGGATGCGGCCGAGCGGCGCGTCGGCGGCGACGAGCTCCAGGAGCTGCTTGTGAGCCGCCTGGAACACCTCGGTCCGCTTGCGGTCGAGGCGCTGGCGCTCGAGCGAGTACGCCATGAGGACGGAGACGCCTCCGGCGCACAGCGTCCCGACGATGAGGTTCGGCCCGAGAGCGGGCTGCGCCGGCGCGATCGCGAGCACCGCGAGGAGGATGGCGCTCGCGATCACGACGAGCGACAGCTGGGCGCGCATGCCCCACGGCAGGTACGTCGCGCCTCCCAGCGTCAAGACGAAGAACATGAGCGCCGACATCAGGACCTCGTCCGTCAGCACGCCGATCGTGCCGAGGACGACGTAGACGACCGCGAGCGCGGCGGTCGCGGTGACGACGGTCGCCGTCCAGCCGCGGCGGTGCACCCGCCCGAGCGTCGCGATCAGCGCCGAGTAGACGACGAGCGCGCTCGCCTTCACCGCCAGGAGGAGCGCGAGGTCGCCGGGCGCGGTCCACGGATCGATCGCGACGCTCACGACGATCCCGATCACGCCCAGCACGAGCACGCTCCGGACGCGGCTCGCGAGCTGGGACGCCATCTCCTCGTGAAGAGACCCCTCGATCGTCCGATGCTCCGTCGTCGTCGCGGCTCGCATCTCGCTCCGGCGAGCGCGGCCGGCGCCCCGGCTCTCTCGCAGCCGGATCGCGCGCGGCAGCGCGTGCCCTGACCGATAGAATCGGCGTTCGAGACCTCGCACTTGATGGAGCGCGCCGCGGAATGGCCGGGTCCACCGCGGCGAGCGTGCTACAACGGCTTCCGGTGGACGGAAGCCAGGGAGAGCCGCAAGGCGTCGCGGCCACCGCCGGCGCCGCCGCCTCCGTGGCGCCCGGCGAGGCCCACGTCGCGCCCGTCGCCGCCGCGACCGCCGCGCGGGCCGACGCGGCGACGTGGGCGCCGCTCCGCGACCCCCTGTTTCGCGATCTCTGGATCGCGTCGGTGGCGTCGAACGTCGGGACGTGGGTGCAGAGCGTCGCGGCGGTCTGGCTCATGACGTCGCTCTCGCCGTCGCCCGCCATGACCGCGCTCGTGCAGACGGCGGCGAGCCTGCCGCTCGTGATCTTCGCGCTGCCCGCCGGGGCGCTCGCCGACATGATGGATCGCCGCCGGCTGCTCCTCGCGAGCCAGTGGTGGATGCTTCTCGCGTCCGGCGCGCTCGGCTTCGCGACGCTCCACGGCTGGGTCGATCCGTGGGTCCTCCTCGGCCTCACGTTCGCGCTCGGCGTCGGTTCGGCGTTCACCGCGCCCGCGTGGCAGGCGATCACGCTCGAGCTCGTCCCGACGTCGCAGCTACCGGCGGCGGTGGCGCTCGGATCGGCGTCGATCAACGGGGCGCGCGCGATCGGACCCGGCCTCGGCGGCGTGCTGGTCGCGGCCGTCGGGCCGGCGTTCGCGTTCCTCGCGAACGCGGCGTCCTTCGTCGGCGTGATCGCGGTCCTCTTCCGCTGGCAGCGCCGCGTCGTCGCGAGCGAGCTGCCGCGCGAGCAGGTCTTCGGCGCGATCCGCGCGGGCCTGCGCTACGTCCGGCATTCGCCCGCGCTCCACCGCATCTACGTCCGCGTCGGCCTCTTCGTGGTCGCGTCGAGCGCGCTGCTCGCGCTCCTGCCGGTGCTCGCGCGGCGAGACATGCACCAGGACGCGGCCGGGTACGGGCTTCTGCTCGCGAGCCTCGGCGTCGGCGCGGTCGGAGGCGCGGCCGCGCTGCCGCGTCTGCGCGCGGCTCTCGGCACCGATCGGCTCGTGGACGCGTCCGGCATCGGGCTCGCGATCGTGCTCGCCGCGCTCTCGTTCGTCCCGCCGTTCTGGGCGGCCACGCTCGCGCTCTTCTTCGCGGGCGTCGCATGGACGGTCCCGCTCTCGAGCCTGAACGTCGCGACCCAGACCGTCGTCCCCGGCTGGGTGCGGGCCCGCGCCCTCGCCTTCCACCTCCTGGTCCTGCAGGGAGGCCTCGCGCTCGGCGCCGCGGCGTGGGGCTGGATCGCCGATCGCACCGGGACGCCGGAAGCGCTCGCGTTCGCGGCCGCGACCCTCGTCGTCGCGACTGCGGTCGGACTCCGCGTCCGCCTGAAGCACACCGACCACCTCGACCTGAGCCCCGCGGCGCGAGCGCTTCCGAAGGAGGTCGCGGAGGCCGCCGGCTACGAGGACGGCCCGGTGCTCGTCACGATCGAGTACCGAATCGATCCCGCGCGCGGCGACGAGTTCGCACAGGCGATGGAGGTCGTGCGCCGCATGCGAAGGCGCGGCGGCGCGTGGCGCTGGGGCCTCTTCGCGGACACGGCGGAGCCGGGCGCGTACGTGGAGTCGTTCCTGGTGGAGTCGTGGCTCGACCACCTCCGGCAGCACGAGCGCATGACGGTCCTCGACCGCGACATCAGCGCGCGGGCGCGCGCGTTCCACGTCGGCGACGGCGACCCGATCGTGCGCCACCTGATCGCGCGCCTGCCGATCGGCTGAGGGGTCGGCGAGCGCCGCGAGCACCGCTGGCGCGCGCGCCCGGCCCGGCATAGAAGCAGGACTCATGAGCCCGGAAGAGGTCGTCAGAACGTTCTGCAAGGCGGTCGAGCGCTGCGACGTGAAGGAGCTCGCCGGCTTCTTCACCGACGACGCCGTCTATCACAACATCCCGCTGGCGCCGGTCCGCGGGCGCGCCGAGATCGAGTCGACCCTCGCGCAGTTCCTGTCGCCCGGCGCGAGGTGCGAATTCGAGATCAAGGGCCTCGCCGCGACGGGGAACGTCGTCCTCACCGAGCGCGTCGACCGCTTCGAGATGGGCGGGAAGAAGATCGCGCTTCCGGTCATGGGCGCGTTCGAGGTCACGCCGGCCGGGAAGATCAGCGCCTGGCGCGACTACTTCGACATGCAGCAGTTCACGAGCCAGATGGCCTGAAGCGACGGCGCTCGTGGTGCACCGACGATCGGTCCGCGCGCGCGGGAGCCGAGCCTCTGGCGTCGCGCTGATCGCGTGTGCGGCTGCGCTCACGGCGGCGCGCGCGCAGAGCGCGCCGCCGAGCGCCGCCGCGTCCCCGTCCGGGAGCGCGAGCGCCGCGATCGCGGCCGCGGTTGCCGCGTCCGACCGGAGCGACGCGGACCGCGCGCTCGACGCCGGGCGGAAGCCGGCCGAGATGCTCGCGTTCGCGGGGATCGCTCCCGGGATGAAGGTCGCCGATCTCGGCGCCGGAGGCGGCTACACGACGGAGCTCCTCGCGCGCGCGGTCGGCCCGACCGGACGCGTCTACAGCCAGAACTCGAGCCTCATCCGCGAGCGCTTCGCCGAGAAGCCGTGGACCGAGCGCCTCGCGAAGCCGGCGCTCGCGAACGTCGTGCGCGTGGAGCGAGAGTTCGACGATCCGCTGCCGCCCGACGCGCGCGACCTCGACGCCGTCATCCTCGTGCTCTTCTACCACGACACCTACTGGATGGAGGTCGACCGCGCCGCGATGAACCGCGCCATCTTCCGCGCGCTCCGCCCCGGCGGCGTCTACCTCGTCGTCGACCACAGCGCTGCGGCCGGCAGCGGTGCACGCGACGTCAAGACGCTTCACCGCGTCGAGGAATCGCTCGTCCGCTCGGAGATCGAGAGCGCGGGCTTCCGGCTGGACGGCGAAGCCGACTTCCTCCGGAACCCGGAGGACGCGCGCGACTGGAACGACTCGCCTTCCGCGGCGGGCGACCGCCGAGGCACGAGCGATCGGTTCGTCCTCCGCTTCGTGAAGCCGGCTTCCGCGGCGCCGGGTACCGCGCCGCCGGGCGGAACGGGCGCGCTCTCCGCGCCGACGCCCAAGCCAGAGAACCCGTGAGCGATCGCAGCGCGTCCGTCCTGATCGCCAACGGCGCGCTCGTGTTCCTGGCGGGCATGGCCGCCGGCTTTCCGTTCGCGTTCCTCCTCCTCGGAAAGATCGCGCTCTGGCCGATCCCGGGCGCGATCGACGTCATGATGCCGGGCGACGTGCGCGGCTGGCGCATGGCGCACCTCGAGGGCGTCCTGAACGGCCTCACCCTGATCGGCGTCGCGGCCGTCGGCTCGCGGCTCCGGCTGAGCGACCGCGCGGAGCGCGTGCTGGTCTGGTCGCTCATCGTCATGGCGTGGGGCAACGAGGTCGCGTCGTGGATCGGGCCGCTCTTCGGCGGGCGCGGCCTCGCGTTCGGGGGCGGCGTCGCCAACAGCCTGATGTACCTCCTCTTCGTCGCCGCGATCGTCGGCGTGGTGGTCGCGATGTGGCTCGTCGCGGCCGGGGCTCTGGCCGCGCTGCGTACGAGCGGCGCGCGGGACTGAGCGGCGGCTCAGATCACGCCGTTCGCCGCGAGACGCGCGATTTCTTCGCTCGAGAGGCCGAGCAGGCCGCCGTAGACCTCCTCGTTGTGCTCGCCGAGGCGCGGCGCGCCGGTCCGAACGGATCCCGGCGTGCGCGAGAAGCGCGCGTGGACGCCCTGCATGCGGACCGGCCCGACGACCGGGTCGTCGACGGTCACGAGGTCGCCGCGCGCGGCGATGTGGGGATCGTCGCAGACGTCGCGCACCGAATAGGTGCGGGCGAACGGGACCGACGCGTCGAGGCAGAGGCGCTCGATCTCCGCCGCCGTGTGCCGGCGGCACCAGTCGGCGACGATCCCGTTGATCTCGTCCGAGTGCGCGGCGCGGGCGGCAAGTGTCGCGAAGCGGTCGTCGGACAGCAGGTCCTCCCGGCCGATCATGCGGGCGAGCCGCGGAAAGAGGCCGTCGCCGGCGGCGATGATGCTCACGTACTGGCCGTCGGCGGTCTCCCAGTTGTCGAGGGGAGCGGAGTTCGCGAGGCGGTTGCCCTCGCGGCCGCGGACGATGCCGAGGCGGTCGTAGGCCGCGACCGTGTGCTCCAGGATCCGGAGGATGGAGGCGTAGAGCGCGAGGTCGATCACCTGACCGCGGCCGTCGCCGGCGCGGCTGCCGTCGCCGCTCCGGTCGCGATGATAGAGCGCGATCATCAGCGAGAGCGCGTTGAAGGTGCCCGTCAAGTAGTCGGAGACGATCACGCCCGGTCGGACCGGCGGGCGGTCCTTGTAGCCCGTGATGTGGAGGAGGCCGCCCATCGCGATGCCGTTCCGGTCGAGGCCGGGGCGGTCGCGGTACGGCCCGGTCTGGCCGTAGACGCTCACGCGCGAGACGACGAGCCGCGGATTGACGGCGGCGAGCTCCTCCGGCCCGAGGCCCCAGCCCTCGAGCGTCCCGGGCTGGAAGTTCTCCACCAGGGCGTCCGCGTGCTCGACGAGCCGCTTGAAGAGCGCCTGCCCCTCGCGCTTCCGGAGGTCGCACGTGACCGACTTCTTGTTCCGGCCCTCGACCGCCCACCAGAGCGAGTAGCCGTCCTCGAACGGGCCGATCGTCCGCATGAAGTCGCCCGACCCGGGCTGCTCGATCTTGATGACCTCCGCGCCGAAGTCGCCGAGGAGCGTGGCGGCGAAGGGCGCGCCGATGCGCGTTCCGACGTCGAGGATGCGGAGGCCCGCGAGCGGCAGCTCCGCGCTCGGCTCGTCGGCCGCGGTCGCCATGCCGCTGTGTCGCACCGCGCGCCGCTAGGCTCAAGCGCGGGCCGCGCCCACGCCAGCGGACGCAATCGATGTCACGCGTGCCGTTGTCGCGCGCCTCGTCGCGGCCTACCGTCGCCGGCATGACGGACGAAGCGAGCACGGAGCTCCTGCGCGAGATCCGGGACGGCATCGGAGCGACGAACCTCCGCCTCGCCGCCGTCGACCAGCACCTCGAGTTGCGGCTCGCGTCGATCGACGAGCGGCTCGAGTCGCTGCACCACCGCCTGCTGGCGATCCACGACCGTCTCGCGCGCGCCGAGGAGCCGGCCGTCGAGCTCGCGCGCGCGCTCCGCCGCATCGGCGTCGATCAGGCACGGCACGAGCGCTTCCACACCCGCCACGTCGACGTTCTGGAGCGCGACCTCGACGAGCTCAAGGACCGCGTTCGCCGCCTCGAGGAAAAGCTTTCGGACCCGTGAACCGCGCGAAGCCGGCGCTCACCGGGGCAGGCCGAGCACCCGCTGCGCGATGATGTTCCGCTGCACCTCGCTCGTGCCCGCGAAGATGCTTGCGGCGCGGTAGTAGAGGTACGACCGAACGAGCCGGCCGCGCGCGATCGAGTGCGCGCCGCCCTCCAGGGCGCCGCGCATGCCGAGGACGTGCATCACGGTGTCGTGGATGCGCTGGCTCATCTCGCTCCAGTAGAGCTTGATGAAGGAGCTCTCCGGCCCGAGCGGCGCGCCGCGGGTGAGGCGCGTGAGCGTGCGCCAGTTGTTGAGCTTCGCGATCTCGACCTCGATCGCCGCCTGCGCGATGCGCTGGCGGAGGTCGCCGTCCGCGGCCTCGGCGGGCGCATCGTCGCCGCGCGCGCGCGCGAGCGCCACGAGATCCTCGAGCAGAATGCGATGGATCACGAGCTGGCGCGGCGACGTCCCGCGCTCGTGCGCGAGCGTCGTCTGCGCGATCTCCCAGCCGCGGTTCTCCTCGCCCACCAGGTTCGCTCTCGGCACGCGCACGTTGTCGAGGAAGACCTCGTTGAACTCGGAGCTCCCGGTCATCTGCCGGAGCGGCCGGACCTCGACGCCGGGCGCGTGCATGTCGACGATCATGTACGAGATGCCGCGCGCCTTGGGCGCGTCCGGGTCCGTGCGCGCGATCAGGATCCCGTAGTCGGCGTACTGCGCCCAGCTCGTCCAGACCTTCTGACCCGTCACCACGTAGTCGTCGCCCTCGAGGACGGCGCGCGTCCGGAGCGCGGTGAGGTCCGAGCCGGCGCCGGGCTCCGAGAAGAGCTGGCACCACACGTCCTCCGCGGAGAGGATGCGTGCCAGGTAGCGCCGGCGCTGCTCCTCGGTGCCGTGCTGCATGAGCGACGGGCCGACCAGGTTCACGCCGATCCGGTTGATCACCTCCGGCGCGCGGGCCGCCGCCATCTCCTCCTGGAAGAGGTAGTTCTCCTCCGGTCCCGCGCCGCGACCGCCATAGCGCTCCGGCCAGTGCACTCCCACCCAGCGGGCCTCGGCGAGCTTCCGCTGCCAGTTGCGGAGGAACCGGAACTCCTCGTCGAGGCCGGCGAAGTCGGCGGAATCGACCCCCTCCCGGGGAGCGTGCTCGGCGAGCCACGCGCGGAGCTCGGCGCGAAACGCCTCGGCTCGGGGCGAGAAGCTCAGATCCATCGCGCCCGAACGTATCGGCGCCCCGGCGAGCGAGGCAACCGATCCCCCGACGACTCCCGCCGGGGCGTTCGCGCTTCTCGACGAACCGTTCGCCGCGAGCGGCGGCGGTTCGCGCACCCGGCGCGCACCGAGGGCGAAATCGCCCCACTTTCTCCGGTTCACACGTCGCGTGGATCTGCCGTATGGTGAACCGGGTCGGGTCGAGTTCCGTACCCGCCGCAGGAGCGGCGGAGAGGCGCGACCGCGCCCGACGAAATCATCACAGAGACAGAGGAGAGATCCGTGCGAGCAGAGCCAACGAAAGGTGCGTTCCTTGCCGTGCTCGGCAGGGCCACCGTCCATGCCGCCCTCGCGGCGGCGATCGTTCTGGGAGCGGCCGGCGCCGCGCACGCGCAGCGCCAGTCCGGCATCCAGCTCACGCCCGATTCCCAGCGCTACCTGATCAGCAAGGACGTCGGCACCGACCGGTGGGCGATCAGCTACAACCTCGCCGACAAGACGGTCACCGGGAACGTCTTCCCGCAGAACGGCGGCAACCCGAGCTTCCTCGCCTGCGTCATCGTGTCGGACGTCGCCGTCGACCCGTACCAGCTCACGTGCCAGTTCGCGCAGGGCTGCCCGCAGGCGCCGTGCAGCGGGCAATGGGGCGAGCCGTTCCCCGTCCCGGACATCCCGCGCTCGTTCTTCCTGCCCGAGGGCACGCAGTCGACCTTCGCATCGAACGTGCAGCCGATCTTCAACGCGACGTGTGCGACGAACCTCGCGTGCCACGCGCCCGGCGGCTCCGGCCTCCTCGATCTCTCGCAGGGCGCAGCGTACTCGCACGTCTTCGACATCCCCGCGAACCAGGATCCGAGCCGCGACTACGTCTCCGCCTTCTCGCCGGACACGAGCTACCTGATGGCGAAGATCGACGGCGGCCCCAACGTGAGCACGCGCATGCCGCTCGGCGGACCGTTCCTCCCGGCCGAGACCGCCGACCAGATCCGGCGCTGGATTCTCGAGGGCGCCGCCAACAACTGACCGACCTGCGGTTGCCGATCGAGATCCGCATCGTTCGACCCGGAGAGGAAGGCGTCGTCGACGCCTTCCTCTCCCGCCACACCGCCTCCTCGATGTTCCTGCGCGCGAACCTGCGCGCGCGCGGCGTCGCCTACGAAGGCCAGCCGCTCGAAGCGGTCTGGGCCGCGGCGTTCGAGGAGGGCGCCGTCGTCGCGATCGCGGCGCACGCGTGGAACGACAACCTGCTCCTCCAGGCGCCGCGCTGCCTGCCCGAGGTCGTGTGCGCGGCGACCGCCGCGTCCGGTCGGCCGCTGCGCGGGTTCCTCGGGCCGTGGGAGCAGACCGTCGCGGCGCGGGCGGCGGTCGGGCACCCCGACGTCGCCTGCGACATGGACGAGCGCGAGGACCTCTTCCTGCTCGAGCTCGATCGCCTGGTCGTGCCCGACGCGCTCCGAAAGGGCGAGGTCTCGTGCGCGATCGCGCAACCGGGCGACCGCGATCTGCTGGTCGCGTGGCGCGCCGACTACCACGTCGAGGCGCTCGGCCGAGAGCTCATCGACGCGGTCCGGGAGGACGCGGCGCGCGAGATCGACGAGCAGCTCGAGCGCGGCGACCTCTACGTGCTGCGGGACGGCGATCGGACCGTCGCGTGCACCGCCTTCAACGGCCGCCTGCCCGACTGCGTGCAGGTCGGCGGGGTGTGGACGCCTCCCGAGCTGCGCGGCCGCGGCTACGCCCGCGCAGCGGTCGCCGCGTCGCTCCTCGACGCGCGCGCCGCCGGCGCCGAGCGATCCGTCCTCTTCACCGCTGCGGACAACGACCCCGCGCAGCGCGCGTACCGGGCGCTCGGCTACCGCCGGATCGGGGAGTACGGGCTCGTGCTGCTGCGCGACCCGATCTTCCCCGACTGACCCGCCCAAATTCGCGCTCGACACGCGGAGCGCCGACGGCGTACACGCGCGGCATGGCGCAGCCGCGTCCGTCGTCGCCCGTCCGGGTCGCCGCTGGATCCGGCACCCTCACCTCGCGCGGGCGAGGTTCGCCCTGGTCCCGTCGACGGCTCGTGCTGGTCGGAGCGGCGGGGCTCGCTCTGGCGGTCTCCGCGGTCGCAGCCGAGGCGATCCTTCGGACGCGCGCTCCCGAGTGGGCCGTCGTCCACCCGCCGGTGAACTTCCGGCCCGACCTCTTCGAGGCGGCGCCGTTCGGGTACCGGCTGAAGGCCGGCGGTCCCTACGTCTACGCCTACGCGAGAAGCCGCCTGCGGCCGGTCACGATCCACGTCGATCGCGACGGGTTCCGATCGCGGCGCCCGGCCGGCACGGCCGACTCGCGGCCGCGCATCGGCGTGCTCGGGGATTCGATGGTCTTCGGCCAGGGCGTCGAAGAAGACGAGCGGTTCACCGAGCTCATCGAGGCGCGCCGGCCCGGCTGGCGCGTCGACAACCTCGGGATGGTCGGCTTCGGCACCGACCTCATGATCCGAGCGCTCGAAGCGGTCGGGTTGCGCGAGCAGCCGACCGCCGTCGTCCTCTGCGTCTACACGGACGATCTGCGGCGCGTCGTCACGAGCTACGTCGGGATGGGGTTCCCATTGCCGAAGTACGTGCTCGCGAACGGCGCGCTCGAGACGATCGACTATCCCGAGCCGCGGCTCTGGGAGCGCCTTCGGCTGTACCAAGCCGTGCACTATGCCGTCACGCGCCGGACGCCGAGCACGTTCCCGTTGAACGAGGCGATCCTCGATCGCTTCCTCGATCTCTCGGAGGCGCACGCCTTCGTGCCGGTCGTCGTCTATGCGCCGAGCCCGGACGACGGGTGGGACGATCGAATGCGTCGCGACTTCCTCGGGGGCTGGGCGGCCGACCGGGGAGCCCGCTTCCTCGATCTCGGCGACGCCATCGCGAGAGCCGGCGGCAAGGCTCTCTATCTCGACAGCGACTCGCACTGGAACGCAGCCGGCCACGCCGTCGTCGCGGCCGAGATGACGCGCTACCTCGAGCGAGCCGTGCCCGCGCTCGCGATCTCGGGCGAGGACGGAAAAAACGTCGGACGAGGGATGATGGCCCGCGACGGCCAGTAGCTCTCGCTTCATCCAAATTTGCGTCGGATGACTTGCGGTTCGTTCGGCGATGTTGCCCAATTCCAGCCAGCCATGGGAATCGGGCTGGCGCAGGGCCGACGGTTGGTCGCAGCGGTCCGCCACCGAGTTGCCGATGTGGCGCGCGCGTACGCCGGCTCTCCGACAGGCTTCGACCGGCGCGTGACCGAATCGGACGTCCGGGCTGCATTCCGCTTGGTTCTCGGCCGCGCACCCGACGCCGACGGCCTCCACACCTACCGCGCGATGGTGGGTCGAGCGGACGTCTCCGAGCTCGTCGGCTGCCTCCTGTCCTCCGAGGAGTTTCGCCGATCGAAGCTCCACGACATCGCCGCACGGCGAGAGCACGAGGATCTCGTCGACGTCACGACCGCCGAAGGTCTCCGCTTCGGCGTTTCTCTACACGACATCCTGAATCGACCCCTCCGCGACGGCGGCGAGTACGAGCCGCACGTCGCAGCCGCGATGGACGAGGTGGTGCGTCCCGGAATGACGGTCTGCTGCGTCGGCGCGAACATCGGATTCCACGCGCTGCGGGCAGCGCGGGCCGTCGGGCACGCCGGGTCCGTTTTCGCGTTCGAGGCGCGTCCGGAGAACGCCGCGGCGGTGCTGCAGAACGCCGCACGGAGCGGCTTGTCGAACGTCGTGGTCTTCCCGTTCGCCGTCGCGGACGCGGTCGCGCTCTACCGCTACGTTCGCGCTCAGGGCACGAACGGCTACATCGAGCCGATCGCTCCGCTCGTCGACGGCGACCGGGAGCTTGCCGACGCGAGGCTCGTCCAGGCGATCCCGCTCGACCTCGTCGCCCCGTCGATGGGGCGGATCGACCTCCTTCAGCTGGACGTCGAGGGCGCAGAAGGTCTCGTGCTGCGCGGCGCGCGCCGGCTGCTGGCCGGGTCGCCCCGCCCGGTCATCATGAGCGAGCTGTGCCTCGGTCAGCTCGAGCGCACCTCGCAGATCAGCGGTGAGGAGTTCCTGCGAACCGTCGTGGATCTCGGCTACCGATTGGAAGTGCTGCGCTACGCTGACGAGCCGCTGCCGTACGGACGCGACGCGGCGGGGCTCGCGCAGTATGCGCGAAGCCAACCCACGTCGCAGATCGACATCCGCTGCCTACCGGAGTAACCAGCGCGGCGACGGACCCGCCCACGAGGTCGAGCATCCGACACGCGAGCCGCGGTCGCCTTGACTCCAACGAAGCGCGAGGCGACAGTCGAATTCTCGCAGCCGATCGCCGAAGGCGCGGTCTGAGGAGCGGTTTATGGAGCAGGCAACCGCACGCGACCTGAGAACCTTCGAGGCGACCCCGCCCGAGCGGGCGACCTGGAGCGTCGAGAGCCCCGCGACCGGCGACAAGGTCGCAGACGTGACCTCCGCGACGCACGCGGACGTCGAGGCGGCCGTCGCGCGAGCGCGCGAAGCGCAGCGCGCCTGGGCGGCGCTCGGCTTCGCCGAGCGCCGGAAGATCCTGATCGCGGCGCGCGCCGAGCTCGTGCAGCGGAAGGACGAGGTCATCGACCTGCTCTGCGCCGAGACCGGGAAGCCGCGCGCCGACGCGCTGACCGAGATCTTCGCCCTCTGCGACGTGATCGGGTACTACGCGAAGCACGCCGAGAAGATGCTGCGCGACCAGCACTTCCGGCCGCACCTCCTCGCGAACAAGAAGGCGATCATCTCGTACAAGCCGCGCGGCGTCGTCGGCGTCATCAGCCCGTGGAACTTCCCGGTGCTGCTCTCGTACTGGGACGGGATGCCGGCCGTGATCGCGGGCAACGCGTGCGTGATCAAGCCGTCGGAGGTCACGCCGCTCGCGGTGGAGCGCACGCGCGACCTCCTGGTCGCCGGCGGCCTCCCCACCGACCTCCTCCAGGTCGTGCAGGGAAAGGGCGACGTCGGAGCGTGGCTCATCGACGAGGTCGACATGATCTGCTTCACCGGCTCGGTCGCGACCGGGAAGAAGGTCATGGCGCGCGCGGCGGAGACGTTGACACCGGTGCAGCTCGAGCTCGGCGGCAAGGACCCGATGATCGTGCTGAAGGACGCGGACCTCGAGCGCGCCGCGAACGCCGCCGTCTGGGGCGGGCTCTTCCACTCCGGCCAGGTCTGCATGTCGGTCGAGCGCGTCTACGTCGAGGAGCCGGTCGCGCGCGAGTTCACCGCGAAGGTGATCGAGAAGGTGAAGCAGGTGCGCCAGGGAGTCGAGCGGGACGCCGGGCAGGTCGACATCGGCGCGATGACGTTCGCGCCGCAGGTCGAGAAGATCGAGCGCCACCTCGCGGACGCGCGCGAGAAGGGCGCGCAGATCGCGGTCGGCGGCCGGGCGCGCAGCGACCTCCCCGGCCGCTTCTTCGAGCCGACCGTCGTGACCGACGTCAATCACGACATGGAGCTCATGCGCGACGAGACGTTCGGCCCGGTCATCCCCATCATGCGCGTGCGCGACGAGGAGGAGGCGCTCCGCCTCGCGAACGATTCGCCGTACGGCCTCTCGTCGAGCGTCTTCACGCGCGACAAGGAGCACGGCGTCGAGATCGCGAAGCGGATCGAGGCCGGCACCGCGGTGGTCAACGACTGCCTGATCGGCGCGCAGATCACCGAGGTGCCGTTCGGCGGCGTCAAGGACAGCGGCATCGGTGGGCGGAACGGCCCCGACTTCCTGAAGAAGTACTGCCACGCGCAGTCGATCGTCGTGGACCGCTTCGGCACGAAGAAGGAGCCCAACTGGTACCCGACGCCGGCGTGGGTCGGGAAGGCGCTCGATCGCGGGCTCCGCTTCTTCTACGGCCGGAAGCCGCGGCGCTAACGGCTCGACGTCGAGAGGAGGCGCGCGACGTCCGCGGGCGGCCCCACCGGCCGGGGCCTCGAATCAGGGCCGGCTCCGCCGTCGGCGCGCGAAGGCGCGACGCCCGGCGTGTCGGTGCGCGAGTATCGCGCGGGCGACGAGCACGGCATCCTCGATCTCTTCCGGCGCGTCTTCCGCGTCGAGCGCTCCCTCGCGCACTGGCGCTGGAAGTTCCTCGACAATCCCGCCGGTCGCGAGATCCTGGTCGCGGTCGATCGCGACGGCCGCATCGCGGGACAGTTCGCGAGCCTCCCGAATCGCGGCTGGCTCGCCGGAAGCGAGTGCCGCTTCTCGCAGCTCCTCGACCACATGGTCGATCCCGCGCTCCATCGCCGCGGCGTCTACGCCGCGCTCGCGCGCGCCTTCCACGAGCGCTTCGTCGCGCGCGACCCGCGCGCGATCTACTTCGGCTTCAACCTCGACGAGATCCACCAGATCGAGAAGCGGCTCTACGGGATGGAGCTCCTCCACGGCGTGTGCGCGCTCGAGCGCGCGACCGGCGCCGGCGCAGACGGCGCTGCCGCCGGCGGTCGCCTCGTGCGCGTCGAGCGCGTCGCTCGCTTCACGAGCGCGATCGACCCGCTCTGGGAGCGTTGCCGCGGATCGCACGACGCGGCCATCGTCCGCGACGCGCGCTATCTCGACTGGCGCTACGCCGACTGCCCGGACGTCGGCTACGTGCTCGTCGTCGCGCGCCGCCGCTGGTCGCGCCGGCCGCTCGGCCTCGCGGTCGTGCGCCTCGGCTGGCCCCACGAGCCGATCGCGGCGCTCGTCGACTGGCTCGTGGCGCCGGGCGAGCCGGCGGCGTGGCGTGCGCTCGTCCACGCGGCTGTCGCCGCGGCGCGCGCGGCCGGGCTCGGCGTCGTGCGCGCGTGGGTCGCGCCCGGGTCGCCCGACGAAGACGCGCTCGCGGAGGTCGGCTTCGCGCGCGTCCCGAGCCCGTTCCTCGCGAGCGTCTGGAACGACGGCCGACCCGAGCGCCCGCTCGCCGACGTCCGGTCGCGCTGGCGCTACACGATGGGCGACACCGACATCTTCTGACCCGAGCCTTCCGATGCCGGATCCGACCGATCGCCGCTTCCTCACGCCCGCGACCGCGGTCCTCGTGTCGCTCGCCGTGATCGCGGCCGCGATCGCCGCCGCGGCCACCGCGGGCGGGGTTCCGTTCTTCACGCTGCCGGTCGTCGACGTCGGCGTGCCGATCCAGCCGTTCGGGACGATCGTCGTCGCCGGCGTGCTGATCGGGGCCGCAGTGCTGCGGCGCCACGCCGCCCGGAGCGGGATCGACCCCGACGACGCGCGCAGCCTCACGCTCTGGGTCATCTTGACGGGCGCGGTCGGCGCGCACGTCTTCGAGGCGCTCATGTACCAGCGCGCGCGGCTGGCGGCGGACCCGCTCTTCCTCGTGAAGCTCTGGGACGGGATCTCGTCGTACGGCGGCTTCATCGGCGGCGCGATCGGCTACGTCGCGTTCGTCCGGTGGAAGAGGCTTCCGGCGGGCGCCGTCGCCGACGCGACGATCCTCGGCCTTCTGGTCGCGTTCAGCATCGGCCGGATCGGCTGCACGATCATCCACGACCACATCGGCGCCGCGACCACCTTCTGGACCGGGACGGACTACCCGCACGCCGAGCTCGCTCGCCGCCACCTGCTCGCCGAGTTCCCGGGCGCAGGCGCGATCGTCCGCGCGCACAACCTCGGGATGTACGAGCTGCTCTATCTGCTGCCGGTGAACGCGCTCGCGCTGTCGCTCGCGTTCGGGCAGCGCAGGCTTCCGCCCGGGTTCGTCGCGGCTCTCGTCGCGCTGCTCTACGTCCCGGTGCGGTTCGCCCTCGAGTTCCTCCGGCTCGACGTATCCGATCCCCGCTACGCGGGCCTCACGTTCGCGCAGTGGTGCTCTTTCCTCGCCTTCGGGGCGGCAGTCGCGGCGGCGGTCGTCGTCTGGACGCGCGGGGAGCGGGCGCGGGCGCGGGCGCGGGGCGACGGCGAGCGCGGCGGCGGCGCGCCGCGCGCCAAGAAGGCGCGAGCGCTTGCGGCGCGCCGGCGGCTCTGAGATCGGAGCGCCATGGCGCTTCCGGACTTTCTTCCGATCGTGCGCGATCGCATGGCGGCGGGAGCGCGTGGTTCGGTCTACGACGAGCCGGAGCTGAAGGAGACCGTCGACCTGTGCGACGGGCGCGGACGGCTCAATCCCGCCGCCGTCGGATGGTCGCGCGCACCGCTCGTGCGCGCGAACCTCTCCGGACACTGGCTCCGGAAGAAGCGCTGGAACTTCTGGAACTGGATCTCGCCGCGCTTCGTCCTTTCGGCGACGGTCGCCGACATCGACTACGCCGCGTTCTGCGAGGTCGCGCTCACGGACTTCGAGTCGAAGCGGACCGTCACGGCGCGCGCGTCGGCGCGGCCGGGCTCGATCGATCTCCCGGAGCACGTCGAGCGGTCGATCGCGTTTCGCCGGAGGTCGGTCGACTACCGGAGCGAGCACCGCGGCGACCGGCTGGAGGTCGCGCTCCGCGCCCGCGCCCGCGACGGCACCGAGATCGCGGGCGAGTGGGTCGTCGCCAGGCCGCCGGGCCACGAGTCGCTGAACATCGTCGTGCCGTGGTCCGACGAGCGCTTCCAGATGAACTCGAAGCACGCCGCGCTGCCGACCGCCGGCGAGGTGCGGGTCGGCGACGTCCGCTACGCGATGCGACCGGAGGAATGCCATGCGGTCCAGGACTTCGGGCGGGGCGTCTGGCCCTACGTCTCGTTCTGGAACTGGGCGGTCGCGACCGGCGTGCACGACGGCACGACCGTCGCCGTCAACATGGGCGGCAAGTGGACCACCGGGACCGGCGTCAACGAGAACGGGATCCTGCTCGGCGGCCGCCTCCACAAGGTGATGGAGGACCTCGTCTGGACGTACGATCCCGCCGACTGGATGAAGCCCTGGCGCGTCGTCTCCCCGCACACGGGCATGATCGACCTGACGCTCGCGCCCGTGGTCGCGCGCTCGTCGCGGATCAGCGTCGGCTTCCTCCGAAGCGGCGGCGTCTGCTGCTTCGGGACGTGGGAAGGCCGCGTGCGGGTCGAAGGTGGCGAGGTGGAGCTGCGCTCCGTTCCCGGCTGGGCCGAGGAGTTCGACCACCGCTGGTGACGAAGCTTGCCGCTACTGCAGGTCCGCGTAGCCACCGGTGTCGACCTTCTCCAGCCGGCCGGCGACGAACACCAGACGGCGCGTGAACTCTCCGGGCGGCTCGTAGGTCCAGACCTCGACCGGGATGCGCTCGACGCCGTCGTTCGCGTCGGCGAGGCCGGCGTAGAGAACGCGCTCCGTTCGCACGCGCCGCAACGGCGCCCCACAGAGCTGGAGGACCTGCTCCATCGAAGCCCCGTAGCCGACGAGCTGCCCCTGGCACTGCATGTCGGCGCGCGCCGGCGACGCGACGCCGAGGCAGGTCGCGGCGATCGCGAGCGCGAGGAGCGAGCGCAGCACGCGCGCAGGATGCCGACTGCGCCGGTCCGAGGGAAGCGCGCGGCCGGCGCAGCCGCTGCTACGCGAGGTCGCGGTAGTAGACCGTGGTGCTGCAGAGCCCGCCCTCGGGCCAGAGCGCATAGCCGGGGATGTCGCCGACGCGCTGCCAGCCGTGTCGCTCGTAGAGCCGGGCGGCGTCGCCGCGGGTCACGGCGTCGAGCACGAGGAGCGTCTTCCCGCGCTGGCGCGCCTGGGACTCGGCGGCGCGCAGCAGCTCGGCGGCGACCCCGCGACGCCGCGCACGCCGGTGCACCAGCATCTTCGCGAGGTCCGCGCGGTGCGGCTGGTTCTCCGGGAGCGCGAGGACGAGCTGCACCGTGCCGCACACGCCGCGGGCGTCCTCCGCGACGAGGAGCGCGCGGTCGCCCGCGGCGACGTCCTCCGCGACGCGGCGCCAGAACCGGATCGCGCGCTCCCGCGCCAGCGGGTGCATGAACCCGACGGAAGCGCCGCCCTCGACGCAGTCGATGAGGACGTCCGCGAGCGCCTCGACGTGCGCATCCTCGATCGCGTCCAGCGGCCGGACGGTCCACCGCCGCGGCGTCATCGGCGCCCCGCGGGCTCGGACGCCGTCACGACGGCGTAGCGCGCGACCTTGCGCCCGGGGTTGTGGAACATCGTCGGGCAGTCGAGGTCCATCGCGAGGCAGTCGCCCGCGCGGAGGCGGTGGCGATCGCGCCCGACCGCGACCTCGATCGCACCGTCGAGCACCCACACCTGCTGGTGCACCCGCACCTCGCGAGCGCCGTTCTCGAACGCGACGCGCCCGCCGGGCGGGAACTGCACCTCGACGATCCGCATCGGCTGCGCGACGCCCGGTGGCGACACGTTGCGGCGGACGTAGCCCGAGTCGGGGTCGCGCCAGACGGGCTGGTCTCCGCGCCGCGCGATCGGACCGGCCGCGGGGCGGCGCGCCCCCGCGGGCGGGTCGAAGAGCGCGGGCAGCGTCACGCCGAGCGCGCTCGCGAGCTTCTCGAGCACGACCGCCGTCGCGCTCGTCTCGCCGCGCTCGACGAGCGAGATCATCGACCGGCTGACGCCGCTCCGGGCCGCGAGCGCGTCGAGCGACAGGCGGCGCGCGGCGCGCAGCTCCCGCACGCGATCGGCGATGCGACCATTGAGCTCGACGGCGGTACCTGCCATTCGTGGACGACATTGTCCAGTATACTGGACGGCTGGTCAACCTCGGAACGACGCGATACGCGGAGCTGATGGCCGCGCGCCTGCCGTTCGACCTCACCGACCTCGACAACTTCGCGCACGGGTTCCCGCACGAACTGTTCGCGGTCCACCGCCGCGAGGCGCCCGTCTACTGGCACGAGCCGACCGCGCACACGCCGGACGGCGAGGGGTTCTGGTCGGTCGCGACCCACGCCGAGACGCTCCAGGTGCTGAAGGACCCGGAGACGTACTCGTCCGAGCGCGGCGGGACCCGCGCCTGCGGCGGCACGCTCCTCCAGGACCTGCCGATCGCCGGAATCGTCCTCAACATGATGGACGGACCGCGCCACGCCCGCATCCGCCGCCTCGTGTCGACCGGCTTGACGCCACGGACCATCGGCCGCCTCGAATCCGAGCTTCGGCGCCGGACGCGCGTCCTCCTGGGTCGCGTCCCGGACGACGCCCCCTTCGACTTCCTGCGCGAGGTCGCCCAGGAGCTCCCGATGCAGGCGATCTGCATCCTGCTCGGCGTCCCCGAGGGCGATCGCCACCAGCTCTTCGAGTGCGTCGAGCACGTCTTCGACTTCAAGGACGGGCGCGAGGCGTTCGAGACGACGCCCGAGGGCGCCGCCGCGCACGCGCGCATGTTCGAGTACGGGAGTGCGCTGATCGCCGAGAAGCGCGCGCGGCCGGCGGACGACATGCTGTCGGTCGTCGTCCACGCGACGCTCGAAGACGTCGAGCCCGAGACGCTCTCGGACGGAGAGCTCTACGCGTTCTTCAACCTGCTCTTCGCGGCCGGCTCCGAGACCACGCGCAACGCGATCGCGGGCGGCGTCCTCGCGCTCATCGAGCGGCCGGACCAGCTCGCGGCCCTGCGCGCCGAGCGCGGTGCGCCAGGTGCGACGGCCGCGATCGCGCGCGCGATCGAGGAGCTCCTGCGCTGGACCACTCCTTCGCCGTCCAAGCGCCGTACGGCGACGCGCGATGCGGAGCTCGGGGGCCGCTCGATCCGGCCGGGCGACAAGGTCCTGTTCTGGGAAGGGTCCGCGAACCGCGACGAGCGCGTCTTCGAGCGCGCGATGGAGCTCGACGTCCGGCGCGACCCGAATCCGCACCTCGCGTTCGGGAGCGGCGTCCACTTCTGCCTGGGAGCGAACCTCGCGCGCCTCGAGATGCGGGTCGTCCTCGAGGAGCTGCTCGCGACCTTCGCGAGCTGGGAGGTCGCCGGCCCGGTCGAGTGGACGCGCAGCAACCGCCATACCGGCATCCGCCGCTTGCCGGTCCGCATGCGCCGAGGCGAGTGAGCTCGCGTCATTTCGGCGGGCAATCGCCGAGCCGCTTTCCCTTCAAGACCTCGCGCGTCGCGTCCTCCCCGATCGTCGATTCGATGACCATCGAGTAGGCATCGTCGCCTTCGACCGTGAGCACTCCCTTGGAAGTCCGCGCGAAGCCGTCCTTGGAGCAGTCGGCGGAGTAGGTGTAGGTCGACCCGCTCTTCTGCAACGGCGACAGCTTGCAGCCGCCGCGCGTCAGCATGTCGTTCTGCTTCTTGATCTCGCTCATCGGGTTCGTGCACTTGTTCGTCTCGACCGTCCGCGGCTTGCCCTTGCTCCCCGGCATCTCCACCGAGCGGGTGAGCTGCCACATGCCGCTCTTGAACGCGGGCCAGTCGTCGCCGTACGCGGGCGGACCGGCGGCGAGCAAGATGACGAGCGCGCCCGCAAAAGCGACTCGCGGGCGGCTTCTCCGAGTGATGTGCACGTCCATCGCGTCCCCCCCCGGGTCGTTCCACCACCATCGCGCCGCGCCTTCAATGGCGGGTCGCGCCGACGAGCCTAGACGACGTTGTATCCCGCGACCGGCGCGCGGCGCCGCTCACTTCCGCGGAGCGCGGCTCGCTCGCTCGGGTGCCGGAAGCGGCGTGCCTTTTCGAGACCGTCCGAGCGCGCGCGATGGCCCCGGGCGCTGGCACGAATCTCGCGAACCAGCGACGCCCGACGACGGACGACCCGCACCGACTCGAATCCGAAGGCATCCCTCGCGACCTCCGATGATCCAGCGTCTCGCAACCGCGCGTTCCGGTCGAGCGCCCGACACCGCCGCCGGCGCGAACGGCGACGGCACGCCGGCGGCCCGCGAGCGTCGCGCGTCGCGGCGGTCGCGCGCCAGCTCGCGCGCCGCGCGCACGGGCGACCCGTCTCCCTCCGCAAGACCGCCGTGTCGCACCAGGTGCCGAAGGCGCGCGACCGGAAGTACCGCGACGACAAGATCGACGTGCGCGACCTGCGCGAGATCATCGCGATCGACCCGGATGCGCGCACCTGCACCCGCGGAGCCGGGCGTCACGTTTGCGGAGCTCGTGGCGGCCGCGATGCCCTACGGCCTCGCGCCCATCGTCGTGCCGGAGCTGCCGACGATCACGATCGGGGGCGCCGTATCGGGATGCTCCCTCGAGTCGACGTCGTTCCGCTGGGGCGGCTTCCACGACACCTGCCTCGAGTACGAGGTCATCACCGCGCGCGGCGACGTGCTGCGGTGCACGCCCGACAACGAGCACGCGCTCGTCTTCCAGAACGACTGGCTCAAGGTCGACTACCAGAACACGGCGAGGCGGCGAGAGGACTACCGGCGGACGCCCGACGACTTCTTCCGCTACGACAACGGCGTCACGAACGTCCACCCGAAGTCCGCTCTCGGACGCCTCCTGCTCGGGAGGTTCCTCCACTCGACGCAAATGCTCCGCCTCGCGGAGAAGCTCCATCGCTGGCTGCCCGCCCAGCGGCCGCACGTGATCGTCGACCTCTTCGTCCCGCTGTCGCGCTTCGCCGACTTCATGGCCTGGTACGAGCGCGCGATCCGGCACCTTCCCCTCTGGTGCGTGCCGTATCGTCGCGTGCGCGACTACGAGTGGATCGCGCCCGCGTTCTTCGCCGGTCTCGACGACGAGCTCTTCGTCGACCTCGCCGTCTACGGCAGCAAGCAGCCCGCGGGACGCAACGTGTACAAGGAGCTCGAGGACGCGCTCCTCCGCCTGAACGGCATCAAGACGCTCATCTCGTACAACTACTACGACGAGGACGTCTTCTGGACGATCTGGAACCGCCCCAACTACCTCGCCGTCAAGCAATTCACCGACCCCGACAGCGTCTTCCGCGACCTCTGGTCCAAGACCTGCCGGGCCGCCCGCGGCCTCGACGGGTGAACCGCGACAAGCTCGCCGGTATCCGCCGTCCCCGGGCGCCCGCGCCGACGCAGCCGACGCCGTCTGGGCGGGCAAGCGAGCGACTGTCGAGCGAGCGGGACGATCAATCGCCCCCACCTTGATCCATGAGACCATTCGGGGCGCACGACTTCCCGCGAGCCAGACCCGGAGCGAGCGCCCGCCCAAACGGCGTCGGCGGCCCACGGGCAGACCCCAGCCAACGTGGTATTCCGACCAAGCGCGCATGGCTCCGCTGCTCGCCTACCCCGAAACGCTCGCCGCCCCCCCGCGCGGCCGCGTGCTCGTGCTCGCCCCGCACGCCGACGACGAGACGATCGGCTGCGGCGGCGCCATCGCGCTCCACGTCGCCCAAGGCGACCCGGTCGCGATCGCGATCGCAACCGACGGCATGCGCGGCGACCCGGACCGCTTCACGGGGGTCGACTACCGCGACCTCCGCCGCTCGGAGGCGCGCGCGGCGGCCGCGATCCTTGGCGCCGAGCCGCCCGAGTTCTGGGATCTTCCGGACGGCGGGCTCGTCGACCTCGCGACGGACCCGTCGTGGCCCCTCGTCGAACGCGTCCGGGATGCGATCGCCCGCCTGCGCCCCGCCATCGTCTACGCCCCGCCCGAGACCGACGTCCACCCGGACCACCACGCGCTCGGCGCCGCGGTCCGGGAGGCGCTCGCCGCCGCGGGCGCGCGCGATCGCCCGCGCGCTTTGGCGTACGACGTTTGGGTGCCCGTGCGCGCGACCCACGTTCTGGACGTGAGCGCGGTCTGGGAAAGAAAGGAGACCGCGCTCCGCGCGTACGCGAGCCAGCTCGCCTACAACGACTACGTCCGGGCCGCCCGCGGTCTCGCCGCCGCCCGCACCGTCTACCTGCCCGGCTCCAGCGCGGTCGAAGCCTTCGCCGCGGTGTGAGCCGAGCGCCGGCACGCGAGCCCGGCCCCGCCATTTTGACTCGCGCTCGCCGATCGTGCTTAGTGCGGTCGTCGGCGACGGATCGGGGGTTCCACCGAGCCGATCCGGGAGACCGGGGTGCGTGGGGACGGTTTGAGCGCGAGTCTTCCAGTCCATCCGGTGCCGGACATGTTCTCGCCGGTGTCGGCGCCGGCCGAATCCATCCGCGAGCTGTCGTGGCTCGTGTTCGGCATCAGCGCCGGCATCCTGATCGTCGTCGTCGGCGTGCTCGCGTACTGCGTGATCCGCTTCCGCGAGCGACCGGGCGACGACCGCGAGCCGCCGCAGATCTACGGCAGCAACCAGATCGAGCTCGCGTGGACGCTCGTGCCGGCTCTCATCGTCGTCGTCCTCTTCCTGGCGACCGCCCGCACGATCAACGAGCTGGAGCTACGGCAGCCGCCGCCCGGTGCCCTCAAGACGACGATCGTCGGGCACCAGTGGTGGTGGGAGATCCGCTATCCCGACCTCGGGATCGTGACCGCGAACGAGCTCCACCTGCCGGTCGCCGGCGAGGGGAAGGACCGCGTCGCCTACCTGACGCTCGAGTCGGCCGACGTCATCCACAGCTTCTGGGTGCCGCAGCTCGCCGGCAAGACCGACGTCGTCCCGAACCGCGTGAACGGCATGTGGGTCGCGCCGCGCGAAGCGGGCACCTACCTCGGGCAGTGCGCGGAGTACTGCGGGACCCAGCACGCGCACATGCTCCTGCGCGTGATCGTTCACCCTCAGGCGGACTTCGATGCGTGGGTCGCGGCGCAGAAGCGGCCGGAGGTCGTCGATGCAGCGGTCGCCGACGGCCGCGCCGTCTTCCAGGCGACCGCGTGCGTCAACTGCCACACGCTCGGCGGCACCGGCGCGCGCGGCACCTTCGGGCCGGACCTCACGCACCTCATGAGCCGCGAGACGATCGGCGCCGGCGCCGCGGAGAACACGCCCGAGAATCTGCGCGCGTGGATCGTCGACCCGGATCACCTGAAGCCGGGCGTGCTCATGCCGGCGATGAAGCTCGACCGCGCGGACATCGACAAGCTGACCGCGTACCTCCTGACCCTGCAGTAGGACGAAGGCGAAGACGCATGGCCGTCATCGACACACCCGCCGCCGGTCGCGCGACGACCGAGCGCCTGCCGCTCTCGGCGGTGCTGCACGAGTGGGTCGTCACCGTCGACCACAAGCGCCTCGGGCTCATGTACATCGGCTCGGGCCTCGTCTTCTTCCTGGTCGCCGGCCTCCTCGCTTCGCTCATGCGCATCCAGCTCGCGGTGCCGCAGAACGACTTCCTCGGGCCGAAGGCCTTCAATCGCCTGATGACGATGCACGGCACCACGATGGTCTTCTTCGTCGGCATGCCGATGTTCTTCGGCTTCGCGAACTACCTCGTGCCGCTCATGATCGGCGCGCGCGACCTGGCGTTCCCGCGCCTGAACGCCTTCGGCTTCTGGATGTTCCTGTTCGGCGGCCTGCTCCTCTACTTCAGCTTCCTCGGCGGCGAAGGGCTCTACGGCGCAGGCACCGCGCCCGACGTCGGCTGGTTCGCATACTCGCCCCTCACGTCGCGCGCCTTCTCGCGCGGGAACGCGACCGACTACTGGATCCTCGGCATCCTCGCGAGCGGCATCGGGAGCACCGCAACAGCGCTGAACCTGGTCGCGACCATCCTCGCGCTGCGCTGCCCCGGCATGACGCTCGCGAAGATGCCGCTCTTCGTCTGGATCATGCTGGTCGACGCGGTCCTCGTGCTGGTCGCGCTCACGCCGCTCGCCGCCGCGCAGGTGATGCTCCTGTTCGATCGCTTCCTCGGATCGCACTTCTTCGACACGCAGGCGGGGGGCTCGGCGGTCCTCTGGCAGCACTTCTTCTGGTTCTTCGGGCACCCCGAGGTCTACATCCTGATCCTGCCGGCGTTCGCGATCGCGAACGAGGTCGTGCCGGTCTTCTCGCGGAAGCCGCTCTTCGGCTACCCGATCATGGTCGGTGCGACGCTCGCGATCGGGCTGATCTCTCTCGGCGTGTGGGCGCACCACATGTTCGTCGTGGGCCTGAGCGCTGCGGCCAACACGTTCTTCGCGGCGTCGACGATGCTGATCGCGGTGCCGACGGGCATCAAGATCTTCAACTGGCTCGGAACGATGTGGGGCGGCCGCATCCGGTTCCGGATGCCGATGCTCTGGTGCACGGCGTTCATCGTCGAGTTCGTCATCGCCGGCTTGACGGGCGTCATGCTCGCCGTCGTGCCGTTCGACTGGCAGCTCTCGGACTCGTACTTCGTCGTCGCGCACTTCCACTTCGTCCTGATCGGCGGCCTCCTCTTCAACATCTTCGCCGCCATCTACTACTGGTTCCCGAAGGCGACCGGCCGCATGCTCGACGAGCGCCTCGGGCGGCTCCACTTCTGGTTCCTCGTCTTCGGCTTCAACGTCACGTTCGTGACGATGCACTTCCCGGGTCTGCTCGGGATGCCGCGCCGGATCTACACGTACCTGCCGGGGCGCGGCTGGGACACGCTCAACCTGATCGTCTCGCTCGGCGTCGTGTTCCAGGCGATCGGGGTGCTGTTCTTCCTCTGGAACGTCGTCGCGTCGCTGCGCTCGGGAGAGCGCGCCGGCGACGATCCCTGGGACGCGTGGACGCTCGAATGGTCCACGACGTCGCCGCCGCCCGCCTACAACTTCGAGACGATCCCGGTCGTCCGGAGCCGACGCCCGCTCTGGGACCTCAAGCACCCGGCCGATCCGGACTGGAAGTACGAGTGAGCACCGCGACCGCGACAGAAGGGGTCGAGCTTCCGGCGCCGGAGGAGACGACGCTCCTCTCGAAGGGGCGCGTCGGGATGGCGTGCCTCATCCTGACCGAGAGCTCGTTCTTCCTGGTCTTCATCGTCGCGTACCTCTTCTACATCGGGAAAAGCCTCACCGGCCCGTACCCGAAGGACGTCCTCTCCCCGCCGATCGTGAACACGATCTGCCTCCTCTCGAGCAGCATCACGATCACGCTCGCGGTCCGCGCGCTCCGCGCCGGGAACCAGAGCGCGTTCCGCCTGTGGTGGCTCTCGACGATCCTCCTCGGCGTCGAGTTCCTCGTCGGCACCGGGCTCGAGTGGCGCGGGCTCATCGAGGACCACGGGCTCACGATCGCGACCAACCTCTTCGGGACGACCTTCTACTCGCTCGTCGGCTTCCACGCGTTGCACGTGACGATCGGGCTCGCGCTTCTGCTCGCCGTCCTCCTGTTCGCGCTCGCCGGCCACGTCGCGAGCGAGCACGCGGAGCGCGCCGAGGTCCTGTCGTGGTACTGGCACTTCGTGGACGCGGTGTGGATCGCCGTGTTCACCGTCGTCTACGTCGTCGGGCGCTGAAGGAGGGTCGGCCGAGATGACGGACGAGCGCTCCGCCGAATCGATCGCCATGCCGGCGCCGACGTCGTGGCCGCTCCTCGCCGCGGCCGGCGCGTCGCTGGCGCTGGCCGGGCTCGTGACCAACGGAATCGTCTCCGCGGTGGGCGCGGCGCTGTTCGTCTCGGGCATCGTCGGCTGGTTTCGCGACGTCCTCCCGCACGAGCGCCACGAGCGCGTCCCGCTCGTCCCGCCCGCGCTCCGCGCGCGCGCGATCGTCGCGGTTCCGCAGAAGGTCCGACACCTCCGCGTCGGCGCCGCGCAGCACCGCATGCGGGTGCCCGTCGAGGTCCATCCCTACTCCGCGGGCGCACGCGGCGGGATGATCGGCGCCGTCGTGATGGCGCTGCTCGCGGTGATCTTCGGGCTCGTGAGCCACCGGAGCCCCTGGTACCCGATCAACCTGCTGGCCGCGGCGGCGCTTCCCTCGATGGCGGAGGCGAACACCGCGACGCTCGAACGCTTCAACGCGCTCGGGCTCTTCGTCGCATCGGCGGTCCATCTGACGACGTCGCTCATCGTCGGCCTGCTCTACGGCCTCATCCTGCCGATGCTGCCGCGCCGTCCGCTCCTCGCCGGCGGCCTTTTCGCGCCCCTTCTCTGGACCGGTCTCGTGTGGGCGGCCCTCGGAGTCATCAACCCGGCGCTCGACGAGCGCATCGAGTGGCGCTGGTTCGTCGCGTCGCAGATCGGGTTCGGGCTCGTGGCGGGCTACGTCGTATCGCGGAGCGAGAAGATGCCGACGCTGCAGACCGTGCCGTTCGCGCAGCGCGCCGGCCTGGAGACCGGCGCGGTCGACGACGAGCCGGAGCGACGGCAATGAGGCGAGCCCGGCGGATGCGCGCGCTCGCGATCGCGCTCGCCCTCGTGGGCGGGCTCGCCGGGTGCGATTCCCTTCCCGGAAAGCCGGTCGCGTCGGCGAAGCCCATCCCGGCACGCGACGTCGAGGACTTCGCCGTCCTCTACGCCACGAATTGCTCGGGCTGCCACGGCGCGAACGGCCAGTTCGGCGCCGGTCCCCCGCTCGCGAACCCGCTGTACCTGCAGATCGCGGGCGCCGACGACCTGAGGCGCGCGATCGCGAGCGGGGTGCCCGGAACGGCGATGCCGGCATTCGCGATTGCCGAGGGCGGCGCGCTGACCGACGCGCAGGTCGACGCGCTGGTCGCCGGCATGCGGAAGCACTGGGGAGGCGGCCCGCGCGATCAGCTGACGCCGCCGCTCCCGACGTACTGGCAGGGAGCGGACGTCGCCAAGGGCGTTGCCATCCCCGACGCGCGGCGCGGCGCGATCGCCTACGAGACGCACTGCTCGTCGTGCCACGGCCGGGGCGGTCGCGGGGGCGAGCGCGGCGGCTCGATCGTCGATCCGTCCTACCTCGCGCTCGTGAGCGACCAATGGCTCCGGACGGTCGTGGTCGCCGGCCGGCCCGACCTCGGCATGCCGGACTGGCGCGGAAACATGAACGGCGCCCCGCTCACCGCGATGGAGATGCAGGACATCGTCGCCTGGCTCTCGTCACTGCGCCCGCCCGCGCCGGGATCGGCCGTCGCGAGCTCGACCCGCTGAAATCGCTTCGAGGAACCGCTGCATGGCGTCGCCATCGAATCCTTCCGGACCTCCGGCACCGGCCGGCCTCCCGCACGCGCAGGCGACGCCGGCCGTGAGCCGGCGCGGCTTCCTCTTCAAGCTCGGGCTCGCCATCAACGCGGTCGCGGCGACGCTCTTCGCGATCCCGATCGTCGGCTACGTGCTCTCGCCCGCGCGCAAGCGCGCGTGGCAGGCCTGGATCCCGCTCGGCAGCCTCGACGACTTCCCCGTCAAGCAGACCCGGCTCGCGACCTACGAGAACCCCTTCACCGTCCCGTGGGACGGAATGACGGCACACACGCCGTGCTGGGTGCGCCGCATCGACGATCGGCAGTTCCAGGTGTTCGCGATCAACTGCACCCACCTCGGCTGCCCGGTGCGGTGGTTCCCGGAGTCCGGCCTCTTCATGTGCCCGTGCCACGGCGGCGTCTACTACGAGGACGGCCAGCGCGCGTCGGGGCCGCCGCCGCGCGGCCTCTACCAGTACGAGTACAAGGTCCAGGACGGAAAGCTCTGGGTCCGCGGCGGACAGATCCCGACCCTCTCGGAGCCCGTGTGAGACGCGGGCGGGCCCGGCGCAGAGGCGCGCGATGACGCGAGGCCGCCTGCAATCGGTCGCGGACTGGCTGGAGGAGCGCCTCCGCTGGAAGGAGCTCATCCTCCCTTCCGCGACGCACCCGGTGCCGAGCAACACGGCGAGCTGGTGGTACGTCTTCGGGAGCGCGACCCTGGTGCTGTTCATCCTCCAGATCGCGACCGGGATCTGCCTCGCGCTCGTCTACGTCCCGTCGGCGAGCGAGGCGTGGGGAAGCCTCGAGTACCTGAACTACGAGCAACCGGCCGGCTGGTTCCTGCGCGCGATGCACGCCTGGGGATCGAACTTCATGGTCGGCATGATGACCATCCACCTCGTACAGGTGTTCCTCTTCGGCGCCTTCAAGTACCCGCGCGAGCTCACCTGGATCGTGGGCGTCGTGCTCTTCCTCTGCACGCTCGGCATGGCGTTCACGGGCCAGGTGCTCCGCTTCGACCAGGACGCGTACTGGGGCCTCGGGATCGGCGCCGCGATGATCGGGCGCGTGCCGCTGCTCGGCTCGCAGCTCGTCCACTTGATCCTCGGAGGGCCGATCATCGCCGGCGAGACGTTGTCGCGCTTCTTCGCGCTCCACGTCTTCGCGATCCCGGCGGCGCTGATCGCGCTCGTGGGCGTCCACCTCCTCCTGGTCGTGAAGGTCGGGATCAACGAGTGGCCGATGCCGGGCCGCCTCGTGAGCCGCGAGACGTACCGGAAGCAGTACGACGAGCTCGTGCACCGGGACGGCGTGCCGTTCTTTCCGGATGCCGCGCAGCGCGACATGGTCTTCGCGGGCCTCACGATCCTCGCGGTCGTCGCGTGCGCGGCGATCTTCGGCCCGGCCGGTCCGAACGGCGAGCCCGACCCGACGATCATCGACACGGTCCCCCGGCCCGACTTCTTCTTCCTCTCGCTCTTCGCGGCGTTCGCGCTCCTCCCGCCGTACATGGAGACGGTCCTCATCCTGACGGCGCCCGTGATCGGCATCGTGTTCCTCTTCCTCCTGCCCTTCCTCTTCGGGACCGGCGAGAAGAGCTGGAAGGCCCGGCCGATGGCCGTCCTGTCCGTCGTGATCGCGTTCGTGACGCTCGGGACGCTCACCTGGCTCGGGATCACGTCGCCGTGGTCGCCGGACATGGACGCGTGGAGCGGCTCGCCGACGCCGGTCGCGTACGTGAAGGGCAGATCGCCGCTCGAGCTGCAGGGCGCGCTCGTCGTGCAGAGCAAGCAGTGCCGGAACTGCCACAGCCTGGGCGGCGAGGGCGGCGAGCGCGGCCCGGCTCTCGACGACGTCGCGACACGCTTGACGCGCGATCAGCTGATCCGCCAGGTCGTCCAGGGCGGCGGCAACATGCCGGCGTACGGGAAGAACCTGAGCCCGGCCGAGGTGAGCGCGCTGGTCGCGTTCCTCGAGACGATGCACCCCGGGCGGGAGCCCGCCGAGCGCGGCTCGACCGTTCCGGCCGCGCCCGCGTCGGCGAGCCGCGCGACCGACCCGGCGTCCTGAGCGGCGACACTCGAGTGAGCCGGTGAGCATCGCGGCCTGGCTCGCGCTCGCGCGTTGGCGGGTCGACCCGCTTCCCGTTGCGACGATCGCGCTCGCGGCGCTCGTCTACGCGCGGGGGTGGCGCATGCTGCGCCGGCAGATGCCGGAGCGCTTCCCGCCCTGGCGGCTCGCCGCCTTCCTGGCCGGGCTCGCGGCGCTTCTGCTCGCGATCGCTTCGCCGATCGACGCGCTCGCCGCCGTCTCGCTGTCGCTCCACATGCTCCAGCACCTCCTCCTGACGATGGTCGCGCCGCCGCTCCTTTGGCTCGGCGCGCCCGCGATCCCGCTCCTCCGCGGGCTGCCGCGCGCCCTCGCGCGCGATGCGCTCGGCCCGTTCCTCGCGTGGCCGGCGCTCCGGCGCGGGTTCCGCACGCTGACGCATCCCGTCGCCGGCTTCGCGGCCTTCGTCGCGGCCCTCTGGCTCTGGCACGTGCCGTCGCTCTACGAGCTCGCGCTCGCGTCGCGCGGCTGGCACGTCGTCGAGCACGCGTCGTTCGTCGCGGGCGCCCTCCTCTTCTGGTGGCCGGTCGTGCAGCCGTGGCCGAGCGTGCCCCACTGGGCGCGCTGGGCGATGCTTCCCTACCTCGCGCTCGCGGACCTCCTGAACACGGTCTTCGCCGCCGTCTTCGCGTTCTCGGATCGCGTCCTCTACCCGACGTACGCGAGCGCTCCCCGACTTCTCGGCGGCAGCGCGCTCGCCGACCAGGCGCTCGCCGGCGCGATCATGTGGGTGCCCGGCCAGGTCGCGTTCCTCGTCCCCGCGGCGCTCATCTTGAGCGGCCTCCTTTCGCCGCGCGCGCCCGCCGCCGCTGCGGCCATGCCGACGCGAGCGCACGAGCCGTCGGCCGCGCTCCGGCCTGCGCGTTTCGCCGCCGTGACCGCGTCGCGCGGCGCCGCCGGCCGCCGGCTCGACGTCCTCGCCGTTCCGGTGCTCGGACCGATCCTCCGGGCCGGCGTCGTCCGGCGCGCGGCCCAGGCGACGCTGCTCGTGGTCGCGCTCGCCGTCGTCGTCGACGGCCTCCGCGGCCCGCAGATGAGCCCGATGAACCTCGCCGGCTTGCTGCCCTGGACGGTGTTCCGCGGCGCTTCCGTCATCGCGCTCCTGGTCGCGGGGAACCTCTTCTGCTTCGCGTGCCCGTTCATGCTGCCGCGCGCGATCGCGAAGCGACTGCTCCCCGCAGCGCGGCGCTGGCCGCGCGCGCTCCGCTCGAAGTGGCTCGCGGTCGCGCTGCTTGTGGCGTTGCTGGCGGCCTACGAGGCGTTCGACCCGTGGGATGCCCCGCGCTGGACGGCGTGGATCGTCGTCGTCTACTTCGCGGCCGCGTTCGCGATCGACGGCGTCTTCCGCGGCGCGGCCTTCTGCAAGTACGTCTGCCCGATCGGGCAGTTCCAGTTCGCGACCGCGAGCCTCTCGCCGCTCGAGGTCGCGGTGCGCGAGCCCGCGACGTGCGCCTCCTGCACGACGCACGACTGCCTCCGCGGACACGGCGCGCTCGGCGGCTGCGAGACCGACCTCTTCCTTCCGCGCAAGGCGGGCAGCCTCGACTGCACGTTCTGCCTCGACTGCGCGCGGGCGTGTCCGCACGACAACGTCGGGCTTCTCGCCGTCGTGCCGGCCAGCGACCTCGCGCGCGACGCTCGCCGCTCGTCGTTCGGCCGACTGTCGCGGCGGCCGGACGTCGCGGCGCTCGCCCTCGTGCTCGTCTTCGGCGCGTTCGCGAACGCGGCCGGCATGATCGCACCCGCCGCGCGGCTCGAGGAGGCGCTCGCGGCCGCGCTCGGGCCGGCGTCTCCGCGCGTCGCGACCGCAGCATGGATCGCGGCGTCGGTCGTCGCGCTTCCGGCGCTGGCGGCGCTCGCGTGCGCCGGCGTCGCGCGCGCCCTTGCGGGGGGCGCGCTCCCGGTGCGCGAGCTCGTCTGCCGCTTCGCGCTCGCGCTCCTCCCGCTCGGGGTCGCGATGTGGGCCGCACACGTGGTCTTCCACCTCGTCACCGGCGCCGGCGCGGTGCTCCCCGCGCTCCAGCGGGCCCTTCTCGATGCGGGCATCCCGCTCGCCGGCCGGCCCGACTGGGCCGCGGCGCGCGCCGCCGCGCCCGAATGGCTCCTGCCGGCGAAGCTCGCGCTGCTGGACGCCGGATTCTGCTTGACGGTCGTGACGGGCTGGCGGATTGCCCGCCAGCTCGCCGAGCGGGCGCGGCCCGCGCTCGCGCTTCTCGCGCCGTGGGCTGGGCTCGCCGCGGCGCTCTGGGTGGCCGGCGTCTGGATCCTCGTGCAACCGATGGAGATGCGGGGCACGATGGTGCACTGAGCGGGGGTTTCCAATGGAAGCGTCACCGATCGAGTGCCTGGGCGTGGACCACGTCGATCTGACGGTGAACGATTGCGACGCTTCGGTCGCGTTGTATGCCCGCGTGCTGGGCTGGCTCGGTTTCCGGCGCGTCGAGGAGGCGAGCGTGGTCGTGTTCGAGAACGGGACGGCGCGGGCGACTACGCCGCCTTCTTCGCCGATCCCGACGGGATGAAGCTCGAGGTCGTCCACCACCCGCGCGGCTACTGGCGCGGGACGCCGGCCGACGGCGCGGACGCGCGGCCGCGCTCGGCGGCAGCCGGGACGACTTGATCGGAACCGGCGGAGCGCGCGCGGTGGCCGCGTCGGCGATCGCGTGCGCGCTCGCGGCGCTGCCCGCGCGCGGCGACGTGCCGGGCGTCGTCGCGAGCGGCCCTGCAGGCCCGTTCACGGTGACGGTGCTCGCGGATCCGGCGCCCCTCCGCGTCGGTCCCATCGAGCTGCGCGTCGTGGTGCAGGCAGTCGACGACGCCAAGCCGATCCCCGACGCCCGCGTCGCGGTCCGGCTCGAGCGCGTCGGCGGACCGCGGTCCGCCGACGCCGCGATCGAGCTCGAAGCCGAGCCCGAGCCGCCGTCCGGCGCCGCGTACTCGATGCGCGCACCGCTCGTTCAGGCCGGGACCTGGCGCGCCACCGTCTCGGTCGAGCGAGGTCGCGACCGCGGCACGCTGGCGACCGAGATCCGCGTCGACGATGCCCCGCGGACCGTCGCGGCGCTGTGGCCCTACCTCGCTGCGCCGTTCGCGGCCCTCGCGCTCTACGCCCTGCAGCAGGCGCTCGCGCGACGCCTCGGACGCACCTGAGGCGCGGTGACCGCGGCCGCCGCGCCGACACCCGGTCGGCGCGGCGGACGCGGCGTCACGGCACGGTCACGTCGACGAAGTTCGTCGCGGTCTTTCCGCTCGACGGGTCGAACGCCGTGATGCGAGCGCTGCCGCGGCCAACGGCGGTCATGACGCCGTGGCTGCCGGCCTCGTTGCTCACGATCACGACGTTCGTGTCGCTGCTCGAGAAGATCACGCCCTGGGTGATCTTCTTCGTCGTGATGATGTCGAGGAAGTGAGCTCGCGCCTCGACGATTCGCGCCTCGAGCAGCGGGATGACGCGCGCCTCGGGGATGAGCTCGAAGCTCGCGACGAGGCCTTGCGTGCGGAACGAGGACGTCGCTTCGAGGCCGCCCGGCAGCGACGCGCGCACCGTCGTCGTACCCTCGCGCGAGCCGCCGAAGACCGTGCCCGGCTCGGTCTCGCTGACGCGCGCCACGCTGGGATCGTCTGCGCTCCAGATGGCCTGCTTGGTGACGACCTTGATCGAGCCGTCGGCGCGCCGGCCCTGCGCGCGGAGCTTCGCCGCGGCGCTTCCGCGGACCGTCTTCGACGGCGGCACGATCTCGAGGCTCAGGATGCCCGGATCGACGACGACCGTCGCCGTGCCGGAGAGCGGCTTCGTCGGGTGCGCCGCCGTCAAGGTCGCGCCCCCCGCCTTGAGCAGCATCGCGAGGCCGGGATCGTCCTGGTTGTCGATCGAGACCACGTCGGGCGCGCTCGAAGACCAGCTCACGACCTTCGTCAGATCGCGCTCGTTCGGCTCGAACTGGTTGTCGTACCTGCCGATCGCGTGGAACTTCTTCTCGGTCAGCGCCTCGTCCTCGAACGACGCGGGCGTGACGTCGATGCCGACGAGGCGGCCGATCACCTGGATCTCGCCGGAGACCGACCCGGTGTCGCACTGCGCGGTGATCGTGGCGGTCTTCCGGCGCGCGCTCACGCCGGTCACCATGCCCTTGCCGGGCGAGGTGTTGTCGACGGACGCGATGTTCACGTTGTCGCTCGACCACTCGCACTTGTCGCTGATGTTCGAGGTGCCGCCTCCTTCGAAGGTGGCGCGCACCTTGAACTCGACCGTCTCGCCGAGGCCGACGATGCCCTCGCCGGTCTCCAGCGCAATCGACTGGATGGCGCCGAGGACCTTCAGGTTGTCGGTCTGCGTCGACGCGAGCTGCGTAATCGGCTCGACGGCGTGGAGCGTCGCGGTCCCGCGCTCGAGGGCGACGACGTCGCCTCGGTCGTCGGAGGTGTTGCCGACGGTCGCGATGTCGGGGCCGATGATCGACCAGACGACCGCTTCCGCGAGGTCGCTCGTCTCCATTCCGTTCTGGAGGTGGCCGATGGCGTGCGCGCCCTTCTCCTCGCCCACGGCGAGCGACATCGACTTCACCTCGAGCGACACGAGGCGGCCCGCGACCTTGACGGTCGCGCCGCCGCCCGAGAACACCGTCGAGAGGTTCCGCGCCGTATCGATGCAGTGGATCGTCGTCGTGCCGTCCGCGATGCCGCGCACGACGCCGCCTTCGATCTCGCCGTTCCCGACGGTCGCGACGTTCGCATTCGTCGAGACCCATTCGACGTCGGGCGTGAGGTTCGTGTGCGTGTCGTCCTCACGGTTGCCGACGCAGCGGAGCGGCAGCCGGATCCGGCGTGCCGTCACCACCATGTCCGGATCGACGGAGAGGCTCGTGATCGCGGCCCGGACGGTCGTCGCGCCGTCGGTGTTGGTCGTGCCGCTGGCGAGATCGCGCGCGACGATGGTCGTCGTCCCGACCGACAGCGCGTGCACGACGCCCTTGTTCGGACCCGTGTTCTCGACGGTCGCGACCGCGGGATTCGTCGACGACCAGTCGACTTGGTCGGTGATGTCGAGCGTGAAGTCGTTTCCGTAGTCGCCGGTCGCCTTGAACTCGCGCACCTCGCCGGTCTCGAGCTTCTTGGTCGTCGGCTTCGTGGTGATCGAGACGATCGGCGGCGCGACGACGGTGACGTTCGACGAGCCGGTGGTCTTGTCGTCGTTGAACGTGAAGGTAGCGCTGATCTTGACGGTGCCGGGCCCGACGGCGGTCACGACGCCGATGCTCCCGGCCGTCGTGCTCACGATGGCGACCCGGCTCGAGCCGGTCTTCCACGCCGCCAGGTTGGTCACGTCGCGAGACGTGCCGTCGCTGAAGTTGACGCGGGCCTGGAACTGCCGCGCCTGGCCGATCGTCATCTGGACCGGATTCGGGGTCACGGTGACGGACGACACCGTCGCGGCGCGGGCGGCGCCCGGCACGACGGAAACGACGAGAGCGGCGAGGAGGAGGAAACGGCTGGAGGAGAGGATGCGGGAGCTCAGGGCGTTCTTGTACGACGTTCGACGAGGCTCACCCGGCATTCCATTCCCTCCCTGGCACGCGGTTTCCGGGCAGGTCCGCGGAAGGCAGCAATTCGGGTGCCACGGAGGCCGCCCAGGACCGCGCTACGGCCGGGCAGCTGGGGGGCACGGGTGCAAGGTCTGGCGGCCGCGCAAGGCGGCGGCTCCCGAGGCAGCGCCGAGCTCGGCGAAACAGGGGGCCACCGGCGACCCGACCGGGCAGGGGCCGCGTCCCCCCCGGAGCGACTCGCGGGGGCACGGCGGCCACCGTCCGGTCAGTAGCGCTTCTGCCAGATGACGTCGATCGCGCTCTCACCCTGCGAGGACGCCGCGCCCTGCAGCGTGATCGTCGGCGTCAAGTAATACTGGACCGTCACCGACGACCCGACGAGCCCCTGGAGCTGGCGCGGCGTGCCGCCCTGCGGCCCGCCGAAGTCCTGCCCGATCGACACGAAGATGTCGTTCCCGATGTAGCGCCCGACCCCGACCGTGCCCGCGGTCGAGCCGGTCGGCATCTGGAACGTGATGCTCGCGAGGCCGAACGTGTCGACGATCGACTTCTCGAGCTCCGGCGCGACGTAGCTCGCGAGGAGCCCGACGGCCTGGCGCTGCAGTCCCTCGCCCTGCGCCGACGTGAGCTCCGACGACGGCTTCCCGAAGAGCAGCACCGAGAGGATGTCGCTCTGGTCGAGCGGCGGCTGGCTCGACAGATCGAGCGTCGGCTGCTGGAGCGTTCCCTGGACCGCCATCACGATCCGGTATTGCGGCGACCGGTAGACCGCACGGACGTCGATGTACGGCGTGATGGGCGTCTCCCCCGACAGCGACACGTAGGCGTGCTCGAGCTCGAGCCGGCGGTTCTGGAAGATGAACCAGCCGCGCGTCGACACGACCTGGCCCGTCAAGCGCAGATCGTCGCGCGGCGCCTTCGTCGCGTAGACGGCTCCCGTCAAGCGGATGTCGGCGTCGGTGCGCCGGATCGCGACCTGGTCCCCGAGCGTCACGTCGACGGCGATCCGCGTGCGGTCCCAGAGCGACGGCTCCGCGGTCGGCGCGCCCGCACCCGCCTGTCCGATCGCCTGGCCGACCGTACCCGACACGGAGGGCTCGAAGCGCCGCGGGTCCTCGGGCGACCGGATGACGACGATCGTCGGGTCCTGCTGCCGCGCGCCCGCTCTTCCCGGCACGAGCGAGGGACGGATGGTCGCGGGATCGATCACGAGCTTCCCCGTCACGGCGGGCTCGTCGAACGTCCCCGCGACCTGGATCGCGCCGCTCGCCTGCGCCGTCGCCTCGGAACGGTCGATGACGGTGAGGCGCGCGAGGTCGATGCGGAGGTCGATGCGCGCGGGACGTCCGCCCGCGAGGTCGATCCGGCCTCCGCCGTGGAGCGCGCCGCCGGACGCGGACAGCTCGCGCAGCTCGATCGCGTCGCGGTCGAAGCCGATCGCGATCCGGCCTCCGCGCAGGGTCGCGCCCGTCGCCGTCAGGCCGACGTCGAGCCCGTCGACCGTGATGGCGCCCGCGAGGCGCGGCGCCGAGAGCGTGCCGGAAACGTCGACGTCGACCTGTGCCCGCCCGCGCAGCTCGGTGAAGGTCGCCGGCGGCGCGACCGCGCGCACGCCCGCGACGTCGAGGTTCGCGCCCGTGACGCGCGCGTGGAGCGGCTTCTCGCTCGCGACCGCGGGCAGCGGCCAGCCGGCCGCGAGCGGGAGCGACGCCGCGAGCACGAGGCTCCCCGTTCCGGGAGCGGTGAGGCGCGCGTCCACGACGAGGTCGCGGTCGGTCCGAAGCTCGACGGCGAGCGTCCCGTACTCGCGGCTCGCGAGGCCGAGACCGGCGACCTCGAGCGACCCGTGGATGTCGGGCCGCGCCGCGGTGCCGGCGAGCGCGACCCGGCCGCCGAGGCGGCCGGCGCAGTCGCCGGCGCCGGCGAGCGCGCACACCGGCTGCAGCTCGAGCTGCTCCACGGCGAGCGTGAGCGCGCTCGCCCGCCTTCCCGCCCGGTCGAGCTCGCCTTCGAGCGCGAGCCGACCGTTCCCGGCGCCGAGCTCGAAGCCGTGCACCTCGAAGCGGTCGTTCGCGAGCGCGACCGTCGCCTGCCGGGAGAGCCGCCACACCGGGCTCTTCCGGAGCGCGAGCTGCAGCTCCTCGATCACCGCACGAGTCGCGGCGTCGGTCCGCTCCACCTCGGCGCGCACGCGCTGCTCGCGGCCGTCGGACGCCTTCGCGACGAGCGAGAGCTGCGCGGCGTCGACCGCGCGAGCGGCCGGCGCGCCGCGCGCCGTCCGCCGGCTCCAGTCGGCCGCGACGTCGATCTGCTGCGGCTGCTCGCCGAGCGCGCGCTGCGCGCCGGCGACGAGCGTCAGCCGCCCGGTCAGGTGCGCGCGCGCCGACGGCGCGGCACCGCCGAGACCCGCCGCGTCGGCCGAGAGCCGGAGCGGACCGGTGCCCGCGGGCGTCCGGAGCGGCTGCGACGCGGTCGCGTCGAGGTGCGCGCCCGCGCTCGCGATCGTGCCCCACGCGTTCGCCCCGAGCGCGAGCACGCCGCCGAAGCCGGGCACGATCCCGACGTCGAGGGTGCCGGCGAGCGAGCCGCCGAGCGGCCGGTCGCCGCGCTGTCCGAGCCACGCGGCGCCGGTCACGTCGGTCGGTCCGGCGCGGAGGCGGAGCTCGGAGACGTCGATCAGATCGGGATCGACGCGCACGCGCGCGCGGCCGTCCTCGACCGGAAAGCCGCGCAGCCGGCTGCCGGTCAGGTCGACGCGCGCCTCCATCACCCGGCTCTCGTCGAGCGTGTGCTCGGCGCTCGCCGACGCCTTGAGCCGGATCGCCGTGTTCGCGAGCTGCTCGCGCAGGTCGGGGAGGACCGCCGCGGGATCGTCGACGGACACCTCGCCTTCGAGCGTCGCGGCGTGCGGCTCCGAGAGCGCGATCGAGCCGCGCAGGTCGGCGCGCCAGGCGCCGCCCGGTGCGGCGCCCTGGAGGGACGCGAGGATCGCGTCGCCCTCGCGATGCGCCTGCGCCGTCAGCCAGTCCGCTCCGAAGCCGGCGACGCTCGACTGCCAGAGCCGGACGTCGGCCGCGAGATCGCGCGGCAGCGGCTCGTCGCCGAGGACGGCGTCGATGCTGCCGTCGCCGGCGATCGTGCCCGCCGGAGCGCTCGCCGCGACCAGCGCGGGATCGATGCCGGCGACCGCGAAGTGGCCGGTCACCCGGCGCGCGCCGTCGGGCGCGGCGGCCGCGAGCGAGGCGGAGGCGTCGACCCGCGCGTCGCCCGACGCGAGCTCGACGTCGGCGGTCGGCGCGGCGACCGATCCGGTCACCTGCACCGTTCCCGTGACGTCGCGATCGGCGGGCCACGTCGCGACCACGCTCGCGAGGTCGCGCCCCGCGACCGGCTCCGCGTGGAGCGTGAGCTCGAGATTCTTGCTCCCCTCGAGCCCGACCCATCCGGTCGCGCGCAGCCACGATGCGTCGCCCCAGCGGAGCCCGAAGCGATCGATCGCGACCAGCGGAGCGCCCTCGCCGACGTAGCGCACGGCTCCGTCGAGGCCGACGTCGTTCGCCGCGAACGGCTCCGCGCCGAGCCCCAGAAGAACGACCGATCCGCGCGCCAGCGCGATCTCGATCGTCCCGAGCCAGCTCGGCGGCGGCGTGCTCTCGCCCTCGCCCCGGAGCATCTTCGCGACGTTCCACTCGCCGGCCGCGTCGCGCCGCGCCTGGATGCGGAAGTCCTGGAACTCGAGACGCACGGTCGCGATCAGGGGCAGCGCCGGCCGAGCCGAGAGCGCGATGCGGGCGCTCGACGCGATCGCGACCGGCTCGCCGTCGAACTCGACCCGCACGTCGCGCAGGAAGACGCCGTCGAGGCCGATGCGCGCGATGTCCCCGATCGCGACGTCGGCGCCCAGCCCGGAGCTCACGAGCGCGGCCGCGCGCGGCCGCAGCCAGCCGCGGACCGCGGGCCGGTCGATCGTCAAGACCAGGACGGCGGCCGCGAGGACGACGAGCAGCACGAGACCGCCCAGGATCCAGGCGAGCCATCGCAGCGCGGTCCGCAGCCCCCGCATCTCAGAACTCCGGTCCGATCGAGAAGCTGACCTGGACGAGCGAGTCGCCGGGCGCGCGGTCGAGCCCGAAGCCGATGTCGAGCTCGACCGGCCCGATCGGCGACGCCGCGCGCACGCCGAAGCCGACGCCGGTCTGGAAGTTCTTCGGGGCGATCGTCCACGACGACAGCTCGACGTCGCCGACGTCGACGAAGGCGACGCCCAGGATCGGCCCGAAGAGAGGATGGCGCGCCTCCACCGAGCCGATGGCGAGGCTTCGGCCGCCGAGCGGGTCGTCGTTCGGCTGCGTGATCGGGCCGACGCGGCGGCGGCCGTAGCCGCGCACCGGATAGATGCCGCTGCCGCCCGCGTAGAAGCGCTCCCAGAGAGGGATCTGCGGCGTGCCGCCGTAGACCGAGATCGAGCCGAGCGTGAGCCGGAGCGCGCCCACGAGGTCGCCGACGATCGGGTGGTACGCGCGCAGGTTCGCGATCGTCCGGAACCAGCTGAAATCGGCGTCGAGGACCGGACCGCCGGCGAGCTCGGCTGCGAAGTTGAGCATCACGCCGTCGCGCGGGTCGAGGAGGTCGTCGACGTCCGTCCAGCGCACGCTTGCGCCGACCGACGCGGTGAAGCCGGAGCTCTCGAACACCTTGAGCGCCTCGATCGTCGGGTCCTTCACGTCCGAGAGCGTGTCGTACTCGCCCCGGAAGAACACGGCGCCCGCGAGGTCGGGGGTCACGCGCCAGTCGACCTGCGGGACGAGGCGGGTGAAGCCGTTCAGGTACGTCGACTCGTCGTCCTGCCCGAGGTTGAAGACGAGCGAGGTCCGCTGGTTCAGCCCGGGGAAGTGCGGCTGCACGTAGGACGCGGTCACGAGGCGGTTGATCTGCGAGATCCGGACGGACGCGCCGACCTGCTCGCCGCCCCCGAAGAAGTTGTAGTTCCACCACGACGCGAGGCCGCGAACGCCCTCTTCCGTGCTGTAGCCCGCGCCGAACCGGACCTCGTTCTCCGGGCCGCGCGTGACCTTCAGGTGCATCGGCACCTCGCCCTCCGCGTCGATCGGGCCGTGGTCCAGGCGGACGATCGAGAAGATGCGAAGGCCGCGCAGGCGCCGCTCGGTCTCGCGCGCCTTCCGCGAGTCGAAGGGCTCGCCTTTCTCGTACGCGAGCTCGCGCGTCGCGATCGCGTCGCGGAGCTCGCCCAGGCCTTCGATGCTCGTGTCGCCGAAGGCCGCGGTCGCGCCCGGGGCCGCGCGGTACACGACGTCGACGCAGTGGGTCGGCACGTCGACGCGCGCCGATCGGTCGACCTTGGGAAACGGGTGGCCGCGCTCGGAGAAGAACGCCGCGATATCGGTGGACGTCTGCTCGTAGGTCGGCTGGTCGAAGGGATCGCCCAGCTTGAGCGCGAGGCGGCGGCGCAGCTCGGCCTCCTCCGAGGCGGCGATCCAGTCGTCGCCGAAATCGAAGTAGAGGCTGCAGACGAGCGCGGGCTCGCCGAGGTCGACGTGGATCGTGACGTCGACGAGACCGGGCTTGCCCGTCGTTCCCTCGGGGGCCTCTTCCGACGGTCCGGACGGGGACGGCGCGGGCGACTCGCCGGGCGGCAGCGTCTCCGGCGGCGCCGCCGGCGTCGGCAGCGGGATCGGCGGCGGGGGCCCCGCCTCCTCCAGCACCGTGACCTGCGCGTCGACCTTCGCCTCGTAGTAGCCGTCCGACTGGAGCGCGCGCTCGATGTTCGAGACGTCCTGCGCGAGGTAGGCCGGCACGAAGGGCTCGCGGTCGCGCCAGAAGGCCCACCACGGCCGCGTCTTCGTCCCGAGGTTCGAGCGGAGGAGCCATCCGCGGGTGAAGCCGGCGCCCTCGAGATGGACGCTTCTCACCCGCCACGGGCGATCCGCGTCGATCGCGCTCGGCTCGACCACGCGCCCCTCCTCGGCGACTGCCAGCCCGGAAGACAGCGTCGCGCTCAGCAGCATGCCGAGGGCGGCGAAAGTCAGTCTTCCGGCTCGCACCCGGCCCTCTCTTGATCGGTCTACCGAAGATCGCGCTGGGAGGGAAAAATCCGGGTGGGCGCGAGCCCGGAGGCGGGCGGCGCGGCGTCCGGGAGCCGCGGACGCGTGGTCAAGAAAACAGTCGCAGCAGGTCTTCGTGCGCCGCCGCGGCGTCCTTCCGGCCGAGCTCCAGCAGGACTTCGGTGAACGCGCCGTCGAAGAGGAGATAGGAGAGGAGGTCCTTGTCGGCGCCGGTCCCGCGCGCGGCGAGCCGCATGGTGAGCCCGACCAGGCGATCGCGCATTCCCTTGCTCGGTCCCAGCTTCGCCAGGCTCTCGCCCGCGATCTCGCCGATGTCGGCCGACGGGCTGATGAAGCAGCTCTCGACGATGCGAAGGGGAGATCCGCGGAGCGGCCCGACGCGCCGGTTCAGGCGATCGAGGTAGTCGGGCCCGAACTCCTGCTCGCCGGCCCGCAGCACCTGGTTCTGGAAGCGGAGCTGCATCACGTCCCATTCGACGCGATCGAGGAGGAGCGCGTTCAGCACCTTGCCGAACAGGTACATCGGGTGGACGTACGAGCCCTGCCGCCCGAAGGCGCGCGCGTCCTCGTCGGCGGCCGACGCCCGATGGCGGAGGCCGACCACGAGGACCCGGTTCGCGCCGAGGCGGAGCGCCGGAAGGAGGGGCGTGTTCAGGCGGAGGCCGCCGTCGCAGTAGTACGCTCCGCGGATCCGCTGCGCGGGGAAGAGGATCGGGATCGCGGCCGACGCGAGCGCGTGGCTCGCCCCGATCTTCGCGTGCCGCGCGATGACGAACGGATCGGGCTCCCAGCCGTCGATCCGTCCGAGGCGGTTGTCGACGAAGACGACCGAGCGCCCGGTCGCGATCTCGGTCGCCGTGACCGCGAGCGCGTCGAGCGCGCCCTCCTCGATCTGGCGGTGGATGCGCGCCCAGTCGACGTGCGCCGCGACCAGCTCCTCGAGCGGCTCCGTATCGAGCAGGCCAGGCATCCGGCGAGCGGCGTTCGGAAGGGCCGCCCCGACGACCTCGACCGCGCCCGCCGGGACGACGGACTGCCCCCCGAACAGCCAGAGGGGCACGCGGAGCGCGTCGCCGATCCCGAGGCGGTAGACCTCGGACAGCGAGAGCGCGCGCCACAGCTCGACGAGGCGCGCGCCGCTCCCCTCGCGACCGGCGGTCGACGCGACGAAGCAGGCGTGGATACCGCCGATGCTCGTCCCGGTGACGATCGAGAAGCGAATCGGGCGGCCGAGGTGCCGCGGCAGCTCGTCGAGGACGTACGAGAGGACGCCCGCCTCGTACGCGCCGCGCGCGCCGCCGCCCGAGAGGACGATCGCGAGCTTGCCGCTGTCCGCCACGGCGCGACTGTGTGCTCTCGCCGCGGCCGCCCTGTCAACGACGGGCGCGGCGGCGGCGGGAGATCGGAAGGCCCCGGACTACTTGTCGGAGAAGGAGCGGCTCGCGGACGAGGCGAAGCCCTGGTTGTCGATCACGACGACGCGCGCGCGGTAGTCGCCGGGGGCGTACGTGAAGCGCGCGATCGGGCTCGCGCCGTCCTGCACGCGGCCGTCGCCGGACTCGAAGACGTAGCGCACGATCCGGCCGTTCCGGTCAACCGAGTCGCTCGCGTCGAGCTCGATCACGTCGGCCTGGCCGGTGTTCCGCGTGATCGCGTTCACGACGAGGCTCGCGGTCAGGGAGCCGTCGTTCGCGCGCCCCGGAACCGGCGTTGCGGTCGGCGGCAGCGGGGTTCCGCCGGGCGGCGGCGTCGGGCGCGGCGGGCCGTTCGGGGTCTTCGCCTTCAGCTGGAAGCCCTCGAGGTTCGAGCAGTCCCACTCCTGCAGGTGCACGACGTCGAGCGGCGGATTGACGCCGTCGTCGAACACGAAGTGGTGGCGGAAGAGCGAGCGCTGACCCGGCGGGTCGCCGGTGCAGTTGGCGGGCACGGTGCGGGCGAGGCCGCGATCGAGCTTCAGGCGGAACTCGAAGTGATTGCCGGTGCGGCGCAGCTGCAGGCGGATCTGCGGGCGGTAGCGCTTCGTCTCGAAGACCGCGCGATCGGTCGTCGCCTCGCGGCGCGCCGGGATGACCAGCGGCACGACCGGCGCGTCGTCGATCCTCTTGATGAGCTCGCCGGCGCCGCCCTCGCCGACCTCCTCGAGGAGGCTCTCGAGCGTGACGGTCGAGCTGCCGAGGTCGATCGCGCCGTCGTAGTCGAACTCGCCGCGGATGCGGTACTCGACGCCTCCCGTACCGCCCGGCTCGCGCTGGATGCCGATGTCGGTCGCGGAGCCGTCGAAGCGCTGCACCCCGTCGACGGCGAACGCAGCGGTCGCGGACAGGAGCGCGAGCGCGGCGGAGACGCCGATCGCGCTCGCGAGCGATCGCGCGTGCGCACGGAAGCCGAGACCTACGTCCATGTGTGAGCCTCCCCTGAACCCCCGAGAACGCCCCGACTGTGGCGGGTCGCGCAACTGCGTTCAAGACCTGATTTCCGATGTGACCGGCGTTGCCTCGAACGGGGGGGGTACGGTCGCGCCCTCGCTTCGACCAGCGCTTCGGCGCGCGCGCGCGGCCCGCGCGCCGTCGGGCGTGTCGTAGCGGCGGAAAACCGGTAGAGTCTTCGTAGCGCCACGTCGCCGTGGACGTCCGAACGGCCTGCGGCGGCCAGGGGGAAGGGAACGTTGTCGGCCTCGGATTTCGTGAACCGCGAGAACGCGGACCTGATCGACGAGATGTATCGCCGGTACGCGCGCGACCCCGGCTCGGTCGAGCCGGAGTGGCGCGCGTTCTTCGACGGCCTGGAGCTCGGCCTGAGCGCCCGCGACGGCGGCGGACCGCCCGGCGCGATCGCATCGGAGCCCGGCGCGACCACGACCGCCGCGGCCCCGCCGCTCGCCGAAGAGTACCGCGCCAAGACGTCCGGCCTCGTGAACGCCTATCGCGACCTCGGCCACCTGCTCGCGGACGTGAACCCGCTCGCTCCGCCGCCGAAGGACCATCCGCTGCTCGACCTCTCGCAGTACGCGCTCGGCGAGGAGGACCTCGATCGGCCGTGCGATCCGGGCGGCTTCCACGGCGCGCCGCCGCCGACGCTCCGCGCGCTGCTGCAGGCGCTCCGCAATACCTATTGCCGGACCCTCGGCGTCGAGTACTTCGGCCTCCGCGATCCCGAAGAGCGCGCGTGGCTCGAGGAGCGCATGGAGCCGGCGCGCAACGCACCGTCGCTCGAGCGCGCGGATCGCCTACGGGTCTACTCGAAGCTGGTCGAGGGGGAGAGCTTCGAGCAGTTCCTGCACGTCAAGTTCCCCGGCCAGAAGCGCTTCTCGCTCGAGGGCGGCGAGACCGTGATCCCGATGCTCGACGCGCTCGTCGAGGGCGCGGCCGATGAGGCCGTCGACCAGATCGTCCTCGGCATGGCGCATCGCGGCCGCCTGAACGTCCTCGCGAACGTCGTCCGCAAGCCCTACGAGATGATCTTCGCCGAGTTCGAGGGGTCGACGCTCCCCGACTGGGTCCAGGGCGACGGCGACGTCAAGTACCACCAGGGCTACTCGCGCGACCACCACGCCCGGAACGGCCGGACCGTGCACGTCTCGCTGACCCCGAACCCGAGCCACCTCGAGCTCGTGAACCCGGTGGTCGAGGGCAAGGTCCGCGCGAAGCAGAACCAGCTCGGCGACCACGATCGCAACCGCGTGATGCCGATCCTGCTGCACGGCGATGCGTCCTTCATCGGCCAGGGGATCGTGCCGGAGACGCTGCTCCTGACGCACCTGCCCGGCTTCTTCACCGGCGGCACCGTGCACATCGTGATCAACAACCAGGTCGGGTTCACGACCCCGCCCGAGGCCTACCGGCCGACGCGCTACTGCACCGACATCGCGCGCATCATCGAGTGCCCGGTCTTCCACGTGAACGGCGACGATCCGGAGATGGCGCTCCACGCGATCGACCTGGCACTCGGCTTCCGCCAGCGCTTCAAGCGCGACGTCGTGATCGATCTCCTCTGCTACCGGAAGCACGGCCACAACGAGGCCGACGAGCCGACCTTCACGCAGCCGGTCATGTACAAGCGGATCGCCGACCACCCGGGCGTCCGCGCGCTGTACGCGGCGAAGCTCCTCCGCGAGGGCGTCGCGACCGAGGCCGAGCTCGACGCGATCAAGAAGGACGTGCTCGAGATCTTCGACCTCGCCCTCCAGTACGCGCGCGACTTCCGGCCGCGCCAGGAGGTCTTCAGCTTCGGCGACGCGTGGAGCGGCCTCGGGCCCGCCGGCACCGAGCGCTCGACCGCGACGAACGTCGAGCGCCCGCTCCTTCTCGCGATCTCCGAGCGCGCCGCCGCCGTCCCGCCGGGCTTCCGCGTGCACCCCAAGGTTCAGAAGCAGTACGAGGCGCGCGTCGAGATGGTGAAGCGCGGCACCGGCATCGACTGGGGGTGCGCGGAGATGCTCGCGCTCGGCGCGCTCCTCCTCGAGGGCACGCCCGTCCGCATGTGCGGCGAGGACACCGGCCGCGGCACGTTCAGCCATCGCCACGCCGTCCTGCACGACCAGGAGAACGGGACGACGCACGTGCCGCTGAACTCGATCGCGGGACCGGGCGAGTCGCAGGCGAGCTTCGAGGTCGTCGACAGCATGCTGTCGGAGGAGGCGGTGCTCGGCTTCGAGTACGGCTTCTCGTCCGCGGCGCCGCACACGCTCACGATCTGGGAGGCGCAGTTCGGCGACTTCGCGAACGGCGCCCAGGCGATCGTCGACACCTTCATCGCGGCCGCCGAGTCGAAGTGGCAGCGGGCGAGCGGCCTCGTCCTCTACCTGCCGCACGGCTACGAGGGCCAGGGCCCCGAGCACTCGAGCGCCCGTCTCGAGCGCTGGCTGCAGCTTTGCGCCGACGACAACCTCCAGGTCGTCTACCCGACGACCGCCGGGCAGCTGTTCCACCTGCTGCGCCGGCAGATGCGGCGGCCCTTCCGGAAGCCGCTCGTCGTGATGACGCCGAAGAGCCTGCTGCGCTTCGCCCCCGCGACCTCCGCGGTCGAGGAGCTCGCCCAGGGAGCGTTCCAGCCGGTCCTTCCGGACCCGGTCGCGCTCGACGTCGCGGGCGTGACCGCCGTCGCGCTCTGCTCCGGAAAGGTCTTCTACGACCTCGCCAAGGCGCGCCAGGATCGCGCGGACCTCCGGGTCGCGCTCGTCCGCGTCGAGGAGCTCTATCCGCTTCCCGAGCGCGAGATCCGCGCCGCGCTCGAAGCGTACCCGCAGGCGCGCGACGTCGTGTGGGTGCAGGAGGAGCCCCGCAACATGGGCGCGTGGACGTACGTGCACGAGCGCCTGCCCGCGCTCCTCGGCCCGGCGCGGGCGCTCCGCTACGCCGGTCGCGACGAGGCCGCGAGCCCCGCGACCGGCTCCTACCGCCTGCACGCGAAGGAGCAGGCCGCGCTCGTGGCCGCGGTCTTCGACGGCGCGCCGCCCGCGCCCGCCGACGTCGCGGACGAGGACGCCGAGAACGGCGCGCGCCGCGGCGGGGCCGCGCGCCCGGCGCAGGAGCCGGCCGTCGCCGCGCTCGCCGGTGCGGGCGCGTCGGCCGGCGGCACGATCGCTTCGTCGCCGCGCCGGCTCTCCGCGAAGGCCGGCGCCTCGCGCTCCGGCGGCGGCCGCTGATCGGCGAAGAGGGGCGGCCATGGCGCACGAGGTGAAGATCCCGTCGCTCGGCGAGTCGGTCACCGAAGCGACCCTCGGCCGCTGGCTCAAGCAGGACGGCGAAGCCGTTCAGGCCGACGAGCCCATCCTCGAGCTCGAGAGCGACAAGGCCAACATGGAGCTCGCCGCGGAAGCGAGCGGCAGGCTCCGCATCCTGACGCCCGCGGGCGCGACCGTCCACTTCGGCGACGTCGTCGCGACGATCGAGGAGGGAGCGGGTGCCGCCGCCGCGGCGAGCGCGAGCAGCGGAAGTCCGGCGGCCCGCGCCCCGGCCGCGGACGCGATCCCGGCGGGCGAGCAGGCGCCGGCGTCCGCCACGCCGCCGCCGCAGGCGTCGTCGTTTCGTCCGCGAGCGGCGTCGGCACCCGCGGCTTCCGCGATCCCGCCCGCAGCGGCCGCCGACTCCACACCTCCCGCTGCGGCGACCGCCTCGGGCCCGACCGGGGCGACCTCCGCGGCCGCGGCGATCGCCGCCGAGCGCCCGCTCAGCCCGGCCGTCCGCCGCATCGTCGAGGAGGAGAGGCTCGACCTCTCCGGCGTCCGCGGCACCGGGCCGGCAGGCCGAATCACGAAGGGCGACGCCCTCGAGCTCGCGCAGCAGCGCGCGCCCGGCACCGGTACGGGAGCGGCGGCGCCGAGCGCGCAGCGCGCGAGCGTCACGCCGCTTCCGACCGCGAGCGGCGGAGCCGGTGCAGCCGCGAGCGCGCGCCGTCCGGCGCCGGCCGGCGAGCCCGCGGCCGCGGAGGAGCGCGTTCCGATGAGCCGCGTGCGGCAGGTCATCGCGCGCCGCCTCGTCGAGTCGCAGCAGACGACCGCGACGCTCACCACCTTCAACGAGGTCGACATGAGCGCAGTGATGGCGCTCCGCGCGCGCTACAAGGAGCCCTTCCAGCACAAGCACGGCGTCGCGCTCGGGTTCATGTCCTTCTTCGTCGCCGCCTGCTGCGAGGCCATGCGCGACGTGCCGGAGGCGAACGCGCGCGTCGACGGCAACGACATCGTCTACTTCCGCGACGTGCACGTCGGGGTCGCGGTCGGCACCGATCGCGGGCTCATCGTGCCGGTCGTCCGGAACGCGGACCGCCTGAGCTTCGCCGAGGTCGAGCGCGAGATCGGCCGCCTCGCCGGGCTCGCGCGCGACAACAAGCTCGTGCCGGACGACCTCTCCGGCGCGACCTTCACGATCTCGAACGGCGGCATCTACGGCTCGCTCCTCTCGACCCCGATCCTGAACCCGCCCCAATCCGCGATCCTCGGGATGCACAAGATCGAGAAGCGCCCGGTCGTCGTCGGCGACGACATCGTCGTGCGGCCGATGATGTACCTCGCGCTCTCCTACGATCACCGCCTGATCGACGGAAAGGGAGCGGTCACGTACCTGGTGCGCGTGAAGGAGCGGCTCGAGGAGCCCGACCGGCTTCTCCTCCGGCTCTGAGCGGCGTGGCGATCCAGCGGGCACCGGGCGCGGAGGAGTCCGCCTACGACCTGATCGTGATCGGGTCGGGGCCGGGCGGCTACGTCGCCGCGATCCGCGCCGCGCAGCTCGGCATGCGGACGGCGTGCATCGAGAAGGACGCGTCGCTCGGCGGGACGTGCCTCAACGTCGGGTGCATCCCGAGCAAGGCGATGCTCACGTCGAGCGAGCACTACGATTTCGCGCAGAAGCACTTCGCCGAGCACGGCGTGAAGGTCGAGGGCCTCTCCGTCGACCTGCCCGCGATGATGAAGCGGAAGGAGCGCGTCGTGACCGCGCTCACGCGCGGGGTCGGGACTCTCTTCAAGAAGAACGGGGTCGTGCCCGTGAACGGGCGCGCGCGCATCGTCGCGCCCGGACGCGTCGCGGTCGAGTCCAACGGCTCTCGGCGCGAGCTCACCGCGCCGCGCATCCTGGTCGCGACCGGCAGCGTTCCGATCGAGCTTCCCGGACTCCGCTTCGACGGGAAGCGCATCGTCGACTCGACCGCCGCCCTCGAGCTTCCCGCGGTGCCGCGCGCGATGGTCGTCGTCGGCGCGGGCGCGATCGGCCTCGAGCTCGGGTCGGTGTGGCGCCGGCTCGGCGCGAAGGTGACCGTCGTCGAGCTGACGCCGGGCTGCGTGCCCGGCATGGATCGCGAGATGGCGAAGCTCCTCGAGCGGTCGCTCCGCGGTCAGGGGCTGACGTTCCGCTTCGAGACGCGCGTCGAGTCGGCCGAGGCCGGAACGGACGGCGTCGCGCTGACGGTCGTCGACAAGGCGGGCGCCAGGAGCTCGCTCGCGGCCGACGTCGTGCTGGTCGCGGTCGGCCGGCGCGCCTACTCGGAGGGCGTGGGCCTCGACGACGCCGGCGTGAAGAAGGACGAGCGCGGCCGCGTCGTCGTCGGCGAGCACTGGGAGACGAGCGTTCCCGGCGTGTTCGCGATCGGCGACGTCATCCCGGGCGCGATGCTCGCGCACAAGGCGGAGGACGAGGGCGTCGCGGCGACCGAGCGCATGGCCGGAAAGGCCGGCCACGTGAACTACGACGCGATCCCGAACGTCGTCTACACCTGGCCCGAGCTCGCGAGCGTCGGCTGGACCGAGGAGCAGTGCGCGCTGCGGGAGCTACCCGTCAAGATCGGCAAGGTCCCGTTCATCGCGAACCCGCGCGCGAAGACGATGGGCGAGACCGACGGCACCGTGAAGATCATCGCCGACGCCCGCACGGACCGGATCGTCGGCGCGCACATCCTCGGACCGCAGGCGTCCGACCTCATCGCGGAGCTCACGCTCGCGATCGAGATGGGCGCCGCGAGCGAGGACGTCGCGCGCACGTGCCACGCGCACCCGACGCTGCCGGAGGCGGTGAAGGAAGCATCGCTCGCGGTCCTCGGGCGCACGATCAACGTCTAGGAGTCTGTCCGAGTAAGGACTCGGAGCGAGAAGCGCGAGGCGCCGCGAGCGCAAGGCGCCGAGCCCGAAGGCGTATCCACTGTGATACGTCGAGGGCGCGGCAACGCGGCGATCGCGGATGCATCGCGCTTCGCAGCCCGATGCCCTTACTCGGACCGACTCCGACGCACACCCGACCGCCGTACCGGGTCGCTGGCGGCCGCGAGCTCGATCTCGAGGACCGGCAGCGTGCGACCGGGCGGCGTCGACGCCACCTCGCCCACGCGGCGCGCTCCCATCCGGCGATAGAACGCCTCGGCGTTCGGATCGGACGCGATCCGGAGCACCGATCCGCCGAGCGAGCTCGCAGTCGCGACGGCGTGCCGGAGAAGCGCGGCCCCGACGCCGGCGCCCATTTGCGGAGGGTCGACCCAGAGGTGATCGAGCTCGAAGACGTCGCCTTCGCGCGTGAGCCCGTAGAACCCGAGGATCGCCTCGCCAGCGGTCGCGCAGTACACGGGGTCGCGCTCGACGGCGTCGGGCGCGACCGTCAGGTCGCGGCGCCAGAGCTCGATGAGCGACTCGTCGTATCCCCAGTGGCGCTTCGCCGCGAAGGCGACGCGCGTGAGCTCGCTCGCATCCTCGGCGCACGCTCGGCGGATCGCCCGGCGCGACTCGGTCATGCCGCGCAGCATGCCCGTTCCGGCGCGCCGTCGCGACTTGCGGAATCCCGACCGCCGCGGCCATGAAGCGACATGGCGAACGACGCGACGGGGACGCTCGGGGCCGCGGTGGTCGGAACCGGGTTCGGTTGCTTGACGCACCTGCGCGCGCTCCGCGCCGCGGGGTTCCGGGTCGAGGCGCTGGTCGGGCGGAACTTCCTCCGGACGACGGAGCGGGCGAAGCGATTCGGCGTGCCGCGCGCGTGCACGACGCTCGAGGACGCTCTCGCGCTGCCCGAGGTCGACGCGGTGACGGTCGCGACGCCGCCGTTCGCTCACGCGCCGGTCGTGCACGCGGCGGTCGCCGCCGGGAAGCACGTGCTCTGCGAGAAGCCGTTCGCGCGCGACGCGACCGAGGCGCGCGCCCTGCTCGACGCGGCGACCGCCGCCGGCGTCGTCCACCTGCTCGGGACCGAGTTCCGCTTCGCGACCGCGCAGGCGCTCTCGGCGCGCGCGATCGCCGAGGGGGCGATCGGCGAGCCGCGCCTCGTCACCCTCATGCTCCACGTGCCGATGCTCGCGCATCGGAGCGCAGAGGTGCCCGACTGGTGGTCCGACCGCGGCCAGGGCGGGGGGTGGCTCGGCGCGCACGGATCGCACCTGATCGACCAGGTCCGCCACACGCTCGGGGAGTTCGAGGGCGTGAGCGCGAGCCTGCAGCACGTTTCGGAGAAGGACTGGTCGGCGGAGGACACGTACACCGTCCACTTCCGGTTGGTGACGGGCGTCGCCGGCGTCCTGCAGAGCTCGGCCAGCCTCTGGGGGCGGTTCATGGCGTGCACCCAGATCGCCGGCAGCCGCGGGACGCTCTGGCTCGAGGGCGACGAGGTCTGGGTCGCGGACGAAGGAGGCGCGCGCCGCCTGCCGGTCCCCGAAGACCTCGCGCTGGGAGCGCCCGAGCCCCCGCCGTCGGACGGCATGACGACGGCGTACGACATGATGCACATGACCGGCATCGACTTCCCGCCGTACGTGCGGCTCTGCGAGCGCTTCCGCGATCTGATCCTCGGGCGCCCGATCCCGAAGGACCCCGCGCCGGCGACGTTCGCCGACGGCGTCGCGGGCATGGAGGTCATCGACGCGATCCGGGATTCTTCGGACGAGCGCCGCTGGGTCGCGGTCGGCGGCCGCTGAGCGGCGCGTCAGGCGGTCTCGTCGGTCGGCGGGACGACGCCCTCCGGGTACTGCGGCAGCACGTCTGCGATCTCGTACCACGGCGCCTTCGATGCGACCCAGAAGTGGGCGAGCGCACGGCGCCCCGGGTCGCCGTCGAGGGTGCCGAGGCGAAACCGGAGCGACCCGGGCTCCGCATCGGTCCGGCTGTAGAGGGGCGAGCCGCAGCGGCGGCAGAACGCCCGGAGCTTCCCGGGCGACGACTCGTACTCCGTGATCGAGTCACGGCCGCCGAGCCACCCGACCGTCTCGACTCGCACGGAGACGTTGGCGCCGAACGCCGAGCCCGACGCCCGCTGGCACATCTTGCAATGGCAGTAGGCCAGCGGCCCGATCTTCCCCCGCAGGTCGTAACGCACGGTGCCGCACAGACACGCTCCGGTCATGACGGATCCCTCCCGCGCCCGTTCGCGCCATCTTGTGCCAATACCGAAGCGCGTGATAGCGCCGGGCCTCTAGCGGCGCTCCCCTCCGCCGGAACGATCGGGGAACGAGCCGCCGCGCACGGAGGTACCCGATGACCCGACGACTCCCGCGCGGTCCGCTCGCCGCTCTCGCCGCCGCCGCCATCGCCGTGTTCGGCGCATCGCGCGCCGGCGCGCAGTCGTTCGTGAACTTCGAGTCGGGCCAGGTGCGGCCCCTCGCCCTCTCGCCCGACGGCACGCGGCTCTTCGCGGCGAACACGCCCGACAACCGGCTCGAGATCTTCACGGTCGGGGCGGGCGGCGCGCTGACGCACGTGGGCTCCGTGCCCGTCGGTTTGGAGCCGGTCGCGGTCGCGGCGCGGAGCGACGGCGAGGTCTGGGTGGTCAACCACCTCTCCGACAGCGTCAGCATCGTGGACGTGAGCTCGTCGCCGCCGCACGTCGTCCGGACGCTCCTCGTCGGCGACGAGCCGCGCGACATCGTCTTCGCGGGAGCGGCGCGCGATCGCGCGTTCATCACCGCCGCCCATCGCGGTCAGAACGGCGGCTTCGACCCGCAGCTCACGACCGAGGGCGTCGGCCGCGCCGACGTCTGGGTGTTCGACGCGAACGCGCTCGGGGCGTCGCTCGGCGGGACGCCGCTCACGCGCATCGTGCTCTTCGGCGACACGCCGCGCGCGCTCGCCGTCACGCCCGACGGCGCGTCCGTCTACGCCGCCGTCTTCGAGTCCGGCAACCAGACCACGACGCTGAACGAGGGCGTCGTGTGCGACGGCGGCGCGAGCGCCGCGCCGTGCAACGTCGGCGGCTTCACGATGCCGGGCGGCCTGCCCGCTCCCAACGTGAACGCGCAGGGCACGCAGCAGCCCGAGGTCGGGCTCATCGTGAAGTTCGATCCGATCTCCGGCCAGTGGCGCGACGAGCTCGGCCGGAACTGGAACAACGGCGTGCGCTTCTCCCTCCCCGACCTCGACGTCTTCCGCATCGACGCGAACGCGAATCCGCCCGCGCAAGCCGCGAGCTTCGCGCACGTCGGCACGATCCTCTTCAACATGGCCGTCAACCCCGTGAGCGGCCGCGTGTACGTGACGAACACCGAGGCGCGGAACGAGGTCCGCTTCGAGGGGCCGGGCACGTTCTTCGGCAGCACGACCGTGCGGGGGCATCTGCACGAGGCGCGCATCACGGTGCTCGACGGCGCGAACGTCGTCCCGCGTCATCTGAACAAGCACATCGACTACGGGACCGTGCCGAGCCCGGCCGGCACGAGCGCGAAGAGCCTCGCGACGCCGGTCGGCGTCGCGGTCTCGAGCGACGGGTCGACGCTCTGGGTCGCCGCCTTCGGGTCGAGCAAGCTCGGCGTGTTCTCGACCGCCGAGATCGAGGCCGACACGTTCGTCCCGAGCGCCTCGAACCACGTCGCGCTGAGCGGCGGCGGCCCGACGGGCATCGTGCTCGACGAGGCGCGCGGGCGCGCCTACGTCCTCACGCGCTTCGACAACTCGATCTCGGTCGTCGACACGTCGGCGCGCCAGGAGGTCGGCCACGTCGCGATCTATTCCCCGGAGCCGGCCGAGGTCGTCCTCGGCAGGCCGTTCCTCTACGACGCGGCGTTCACGTCGAGCAACGGCGAGGCGTCGTGCTCGAGCTGCCACGTCTTCGGCGACTTCGACAGCCTCGCGTGGGACCTCGGCAACCCGGACGACAACGTCCTGAACAACCCGAACCCGATGCGCCTCATCTTCGGGCAGAACCCGGACTTCCACCCGCTGAAGGGGCCGATGACGACGCAGAGCCTGCGCGGCATGGCGAACCACGGCCCGATGCACTGGCGCGGCGACCGCACCGGCGGGAACGACCCGGGCGGCGACTCGCTCGACGAGGACGCCGCCTTCAAGAAGTTCAATCCCGCGTTCGTCGGCCTGGTCGGGCGCAGCTCACAGCTCTCCGCGCAGGACATGCAGGACTTCGCGGATTTCATCCTGACGGTCACGTACCCGCCCAACCCGATCCGCGCGCTCGACAACAGCTTGACGGCGACGCAGCAGGCGGGCCGCAACCTCTTCTTCGGCCGCAACACCGACACGTTCTTCAACTGCGACGGCTGCCACCGCCTCGACCGCGCCGCGGGCTTCTTCGGAAGCGACGGCCTGTCCTCGTTCGAGAACGAGCCGCAGTTCTTCAAGATCGCGCACCTCCGGAACCTGTACCAGAAGGTCGGAATGTTCGGGATGGCGCAGGTGTCGTTCTTCGCCGCCGGCAACAACGGCAATACCGGCGACCAGGTGCGAGGCTTCGGCTTCCTGCACGACGGCAGCGTGGACACCACGGCGCGCTTCCACCGCGCGAGCGTCTTCAGCACGAACGACACCGAGGAGCAGCAGCTCGAGCAGTGGATGCTCGCGTTCGACTCGAACCTCTTCCCGATCGCGGGCCAGCAGATCACGCTCTCGTCGACGAACGCCGGCGTGGCGGGGACCCGCATCGACCTGCTCCTCGCGCGCGACGACGCCGGCGAGTGCGAGGTCGTCGTCAAAGGCAACTGGGGCGGGCAGCAGCGCGGCGCGGTCCGCACCGCCGCCGGCACGTTCCGCACGGATCGCGCCTCCGAGGCCCTCATGACCGACGCCCAGGTCCGCACGCTCGCCGGAGCCGCCGGACAGGAGCTCACCTACACCTGCGTCCCGCCGGGCTCGGGGAATCGCATCGGCGTCGATCGCGACGAGGACGGCTTCCTCGACCGCGACGAGCTCGACGCCGGCAGCGATCCGGCGGACGGCTCCAGCATTCCTGCGGGCGCGACGCCGACGCCGACCCCGATTCCGACGGCGACCCCGACGCCCACGCCGACGCCCACGCCGACGCGCACGCCCACCCCGACTCCGACGCCGAGCCCGACGCCCACGCCGACTCCCGTCCCGACGGCCACGCCGACGCCGACGCCGCCGCCGGTCATCCCGGTCGTCCGCATCCGCTCGACGAGCCTGACGCTGCTCGACGACGGAACCGTGCCGGTCGACCCGGCGCTCCGTCAGATCCGGTTCCGATCGGCGCCGTACAAGGGCTCGTCGAGCGGCGTGACGCCGCCCGCGATCGGGGGCGCCGGCGATCCGACGATCACCGGCGCGACGCTCACCGTCTACAACGCGAACGGCGCGCCGCGGAAGGTCGTCATCGCCCTTCCGGCCGCGAACTGGACGCGCACAGGCACGACGCTCTCGACGGGGTACAAGTACCGCGACGCGCACCGGGTCGCCGGACCGATCGACACGATCACGCTCCGGGCGGGCCGGCTGGTCGTGCGTGGCAAGGGCGCCGCGCTGTACGGGCTGAACCCCGCCCCCCAGGGCGCGATGGCGGTCCGGCTCGCGATGGGCACGCAGGTCCAGTTCTGCGCCGCCGCCGGCGCGGCCTCTCCGTCGACGTCCAACGACACGACCGCGCGCTTCCGCGGCGTCGCCAACACGCCGCCGCCGGCGACGTGCCCGGCGGTGCCGTGATGCCGGAGGCGGCCTAGCGACAGGTGAGCGCCGTCGGCGGGTCGTCGAAGGCGCAGACGGGATCGGGCGCGGGCCCGGAGAACGCGAGCTCGCCGCACACGCCGTCGGCTGCGGCGGTCGGGTCGGGCGCGAACGTCGCGGTGAGCGGCAGCGCGACCGGCAGCGTCGCGAAGCTGCCGGTGTGCCCGGTCACGAGGATCTTGACGACGTTCGGCCGATCGGCCGGGACGATGATCTTCACCTTGTTCACGACGCCCGCGATCGCGACCGGGCTCAAGAAGGTGTGGATCGTGCCGTCGACGCTCGTCTTCCAACCGGTACCGGTCGCCCCGTCGAAAGCGCCGGGCGGGATGGCGGCGTCGAAGAGCGTCTTCGCGTTGCCGTCGGTCACGACCAGGTGCGCGCCCGTCGTCGCCGGCGCGAGCGTCGGCGCCGCCGCGAAGACGAGCTTCGCCTTCAGCTTGAACGTGTCGTCGCCGGCGGGCGTCGCGTAGTTCGCGATCTTGAGGAGAGCGGCGGAGAGCGCAACGCCGTTCGTGCAGGGATCGCACGCGTCACCGAGCCCGTCGCCGTCCCCGTCCGTCTGGTCCGGGTCCGACACGTTCGGGCAGACGTCGACCTTGTTGCAGACGCCGTCCTGGTCGCGGTCGGGGCGATGGCGATCCGCGGGACAGCTCGCGACCGCGCCGTCGCACGACTCGGCGACGTCACAGTCGTCGACCGCGGCGCGGCAGACCGTTCCCGCCGTCGCGAGCGCGTCGGCCGGACACGCGGCGGCGCTGCCCGTGCAGGTCTCCGCGGCGTCGCAGTCGCCGGCCGCCTCGCGACACACGGTGGTCGACGGCGCGAATTGATCGGCGGGGCACGCGGGGCTCCCGCCGTCGCAGCTCTCCGCGACGTCGCAGATGCCGGCGCTCGCGCGACACGGCGTGTCGGCTTCCTTGACGGCGTCCGGCGGGCAGGCGAGCGACAGGCCGTCGCACGTCTCCGCGACGTCGCAGTCGCCGGCGGCCGCGCGGCACACGGTGCCGGCGGTCGACAGCACGTCGGTCGGGCACTGGGCGCTCGTGCCGTCGCACTTCTCGGCGGCGTCGCACGCACCCGCGGGCCCGCGGCACACGAAGCCCAACGGCCGGCGCACGTCGCTCGGACAGGCGGCCGAGAAGCCGTCGCACGCCTCGGCGACGTCGCAGTCGCCGGCCGAAGAGCGGCACGTCGTGCCGGCGCCGACGCGCAGGTCGGCGGGACACGCGTGGCCGACGCCGTCGCACGCCTCCGCGACGTCGCAGTCTCCGGCGGCGCCGCGACACGTGATCCCCGCGTCGACGACCGCGTCCGGCGGGCACGTCGGGTCCGCCCCGTCGCAGGTCTCGGCGACGTCGCAGCTCCCGGTCTGCGGGCGGCAGACGTCGCTCGCCGGCCGCACCTCGCAAACGACCGAGCAGCACGACGCGCCGCCGATCGCGTCGTCGTCGCACTCCTCGCCCGCGTCGACGACGCCGTCGCCGCAGCTCGTCACCACGAGGCGCGCGAGGCCGAAGTCGGCGTTGCTGCCCGCGCGCGCCGTCCCGGCGAGCACGACGTTGCCGTCGTCCTGAAGGGCGGCACCGTTCGCCTCGTCGCTCTTGGTATTGAAGTCGAACCTCACGATGCCGTCCGTGCCGAGCGTCGGATCGATCGATCCGTCGGCGCGGAGCTCGAGCGCGGCGAAGTCGTAGGTCGCGCCGGCCGCCGCGCGGCCGGCGACGAGGATGCGGCCGTGCGGCCGGAGAACCAGCGCGCGCGCGTCCGACTGATCGCCGGTCCCGTGGCTGATCGCCACGGTGACCGTCCCGGCGCCACCGAAAGTCGGGTCGAGCTCGCCGTTCTCGTCGAGCCGTGCAATCGCGAAGCGCGACGACCCGCCCGGCTGGCCGACGCCGGCGACGACGATCTTGCCGTCCGGCTGGAGGAGGATCGCGGCCGCCGCGTCCTGTCCGCCGAAGTCGATCTGCTGGAATCCGTTCGGCGCGTGGAACGTCGTGTCGAGCGCGCCGTTCGCGAGGAAGCGCGCGACGAGCGCGTTCTGGTTGTTCCCCTGGAACGCGAGGCCCGCGACGACGATCTTCCCGTCCGGCTGGAGCGCGATCGCGTCGGCCTCGTCGTTTCCGACGCCGAATCCGTCCCCCGAGGTCACCTTCCCGGTGACGTTGAACGTCGGGTCGAGCGCGCCAGCGGCGTCGATGCGCACGAGCGCGGCGTCGCGGTTGGCGCCCTTCGTCCAGCCGGCGAGCACGATCTTCCCGTCCGGCTGCAGCGCCATCGCGCGCGCCTGCGAGTCCTGTGTCCCGAAGAGAGTCGTGAGGGTGACGATGCCGTCGGTGTTGCCGTCGGCGTTGAAGCTCGGGTCCGGGGTTCCGTTCGCGAGCAGCCGAACCACCGTGAAGCGATCGTGGCTGCTCACGATCGCGAACCCGCCCATCACGATGCGCTGCGAGCCGTCCAGCAGGACGGCGTGCGCTTCGGCGCGCGTCGCGCTCGGAACCGGCAGCGAGAGGATGCCGGTCGTGTTGAAGGTCGCGTCGAGCGCGCCGGTGGTCGAGAAGCGCGCCGCCGCGATCTTCGTCGTCGTGCGGCCGACGACGACGATCGCGCCGTCGTCCTGCAGCGCGAGAGCGAAGCCCTCGTCGGCCTGCGCGTTCGTCCCGATCGGCTGCTGCACCTTGCCGCCCGAGCCGAACATCGTGTCGAGCACGCCGGAGTCCCCGGCCGCACCGGCGCGCGGCGCGACGGCGAGCGACGCGAGGAACGCGATCGCGGTGGCGAGAGCGCGCGTTGCCGGGCGCCTCGACCCGCTCCTCGGGCTTCGTAGAACGAGCTGCATGACGACGAAACGGGCCCGGGGCGGGCTTGGGAGGAGGCGGGACCGCTGAGCGTGCGATCATCCCAGAGGGCTCGGCGGGTGCCAAGCCACTTTTTCGCGTTTCCGCGGAGCGACGCGTGCTCGCCTGAACGCATCCGCTCGACGCACGCAGCATCCGCCATGTCGCGACGTGCGCGGGTGCAATGGCGGCGTGGCGGAATGCCCCGCGATCAACGAGCCGGCGGCGGCATCGGGTGGCCGACGAAGAACGCCCAGATGCGCTCGGTCGCGGAAGGCGGCCAATGATGGGCGAAGTCGCCCTCGCACATCTCGACGACCGACCCTCCGCCGCACGCGGCGCTGTCGCACCGGATGCCGTCCGCCGTCGCGGTCCCGGCGGGAGACGGTACGACGTCCGCGGAGCAGCCGTCGATGCGCGCCCACTCGTCGCGCGCGCGCCGGCCCTGCGCGACGTCGACGATGTCGTCGAGGCGCCCGTGATGGATCAGGATCGGTACGGGCCGCGACGGCTCGCAGCGTACGGACGGGAGGCCGCCGCTGACCGGCGCGACCGCCGCGACGCGATCGGCCATCGCGCACCCGATGAGCTCGCTCAGGTAGGCGCCGTTCGAGAAGCCGGTCGCGTACACGCGCGCGCGGTCGATGCAGTAGTCGGCCTCGAGCCGATCGAGAAGGCGCGCGACGAGCCCGAGGTCGCGGTTGCCCGTCGTCGAGCGCACTTCCCAGCCGACGCCCTCGAAGACCCGGCGCGGGGTCTCGAGCCGGACGGGCAACCCCTGGGGGTACGCGGTCACGAAGGGCTCGCGGCGCGCGAGGGCGCGAAAGCCCGAGACGCCCCACACGCCGGCCGCGCTGTGGCCGAGCCCGTGGAAGTCTAGGAGGAGAGGCACCGGCTTTCCCGGCACGAGCGCGTCCGGCGCGTCCACGATGGACGAGCGTGCGACGCCGCCGACGTCGATCGTGCGCTCGAGGCGCTCGCCGGTCGCGAGCGAGGTGCGCTCACAGCCCGCGCTCGGGCGCGCCGGGACATCGGCCGCACCCGACGCCCCGGCGACGGCAAATGCGAGCGCGCCCGCCGCGATCAGGATCCCACGCCTGCGCACGAAGGGGGGCTTCGCGTGCGGGCCGCCGGGTGTCAACGCGGCCCGCGCGCGCCGCTCAGCCCGCGCCCGCCGCGACGTCGGGCGCGCCGACGCGCGCCCACGCGGGGTGCGAGATCGCCGCCCGCGCGACGTCGTCGACGTGGGGGTCGACGAGCGCGCGGTCGTCGGCGCCGCGCGGCGCGTACATCAGCGAACGCTTCGATCGCAGCACGGCGATCGTCGGCGTCCCGACGGCGACCGCGAGGTGCATCGGGCCCGAGTCGGGCGTGATGACGACGGTCGCGGCGGACAGGATCGCCGCCAGCACGTCGAGCGGCTGCGGCGGCACGATCGCGACGGCGTCGCCGAGCGCGGCACCGAGAGCACGCGCGGTCGCGCGCTCCTCCGGGCCGACCAGGATCGCGACCCGGAGCCCGCCGTCCCCGAGCCGGCGGGCGAGCGCGATCCACGACTCGGGCTCCCAGCGCTTCCGCGCGTGGCCGCCGACGAAGAGCGCGGCGAACCGCGGGGCGTCGCCGCCCTCGCCCGGGCCGAGCCCCGCCGCGGCGAGCGCGCTCGCCGCGGCTTTCGCCGCCGCATCTCCGACCGGCAGCACCGGGCGATCGGGGCAGCGCGCGCCCAGGCAGCGCGCGAAGGCGGCCGCCGCGTCGTACGCGTGCCAGGTCGGCTCGGGATCGAGCCGGGCCGTCAGGAAGGGGTCGGCCTTGCCGGGCGCCCCGAAGCGATGCCGGGCCCCCGTCAAGTATGCGTAGAGCCCGCCCGAGAACGATCCGAGCCCGCCGTCGATCGCGACGTCGTAGCGCGCGCGCCGGAGCCGCACGACGAGCGCCACGAAGAGCCACGGCCGTAGGAGGAAGAGGCGAGACAGCCGGTGGACGCGATCGACCGGAGGGCCGACCAGGAGACTCGCCGTCGTGTCCGCGCCCAGGACGTCGATGCGCGCCGATGGAAAGCGATCCGCGAGCGCGCGCACGAGCTGCGTCACGAGCAGCGTGTTTCCGATCCGGAAGTTCGGCCGGACGAGGAGCACGCGTCGCACGTCGCCGAGGTCGCCGATCGAGTCGGAGGGGCCGTCGCCGAGGAGCGCGCGCAGGACGCGGCCGGAAACGTCGCGCCCGGCGCGCCCGGCGATCGATCCGATCCGGCGCGCCAGCGGGTGCTCGCGAATCCGCCGCATGGCGAGCGGCTCTAGCGGACGCGCCGCCCGCCGCAAACGCCGCCGCTCGTCGTCAAGCCGCGCGGATCGGAACGCTTACGGGAGATACCGGACGAGCGCGAAGCGGGTCTTGTTGCGCGCGTTGTGGGCGTAGCCCGCGAGGACGACGCGCGACGTGTCGCCCGACGCCGCGGACGGCGACCCCGCCGCGACCTCGGTCATCGCGGCGCTCGTGGCGACGGCGCTTCCCGCCGGAAACGGCGTGATCACGATGCCGCCCGCGCCGAACCCCGGGTCCAGCACGCCGGTGGACGTGTAGCGCAGGAGGACGAAGCGCGCGGGCTGGATGCCGTAGTCGGCGCCGCCGAGGAGGATCGAGCCGTCGCCTTCGAGCGCGACCGTGAACCCGTCGGCGCCGGCGCCCTGTCCCGATCCCCAGAGCGCCACCCCGTGCGACCCGAAGCCGTCATCCGGCTGACCGTTCGCGAGGAAGCGCGCCAACAGCGCGCGCGGCGTCGTCGGCTGCCACGAGCTGCCCGCGACGACGAGCTTTCCGTCGCTCTGGCGCTTCAGATCCCAAGCGTAGTCGTTCCCCGAGCCGATGTCGGAGCGCGCGATCCCGCCGCTGCCGAAGCCGGAGTCGAGCGCGCCGGTCGGGAGGATCCGCACCAGCGCGAGGGCGCCGTCGATCGTTCCGGCAGCGACGATGCCGCCGTCGGGACACAGCGCGACCGCTTCCGCTTCGTCCCCGATGCCGGCGTCGCCCTCCTCGATGCGCACGACGCCGTTTCGCCCGAAGGTGCGGTCGCGACGGCCGTCCGCGAGGAAGCGCGCGACCATGAAGCGGGACCCCTCGCCCGCGGTCAGAATGCTTCCCGCGACGACGATCTTGTCGTCGGGCTGGACGACGACCGCGGTCGGCAGGGTCTGGAGGGCGTTGAAGGCCGCGGCCGCCTGCCCGTGGCGCCCGAAGGTCTCGTCCGGGGTACCGTCCTCGAGGAACTGCCTCAGGACGAGCGTCGAGCCGCCCTCGCTCGTGAACGCGGGGCCGACGGTCAAAATGCGGCCGTCCGCGAGCAGTGTGACGTCGGCCGCCCAGTCCTGCCGGCCCGAGAAGCCGCGGCGGACGATGCCCTGGTCGCCGAACGATTGGTCGAGCTTCCCGTCCGGCAGGTAGCGCGCGACCGCGAGGTCGCGCTTCGATCCCCCGCCCGCCCGCCCGACGGCGACGAGACGCTCCGAACCGTCGACGACGAGGCCGTAGATCTCGGACGGGCCGCCCACGACCCGCGTCATCACCCGGCCGGAGTTGCCGAACTGGCCGTCGAGGTCCCCGGGATGGCCGTCGGCGAGCGCGCTCGCGGCGGTCGCGGCCCAGACCGCGAGCGCGACGGCGGCCCAGGTGGTTCGGGTTCCGGACGACATGGGGATTCTCCAGTGCTTGCGCGCCCGGAAACGGCGGCGGGCCGCAGACTTCCGGAGGAAAGGGCGGCCGGACGGCGGTCTCGAGGCGCTGGATCGGCCGTTGATCTTCTAGGGGCGGCCCGTCGCGCTGCGCAAGCCGCTTTTTCTCTGCCCGGCGGGTGCCGAGCGGGCCGACCCCATGCTTGTCAGGACCGCTGGCCAGCCGGATAGTGCCATCGGGGGCCGGACGCGGTTCCGCAGTCGCGAAGCCGCACGGGGGAGCCATCGATGCGCGCGGCCTTTGTCGCTTTTTTTGCCTTGCTCCTCGTCGGCGATGAATCGGTCGCTTCCGGCCATCGCGACGCGCCGCACACCGCGCTCGACCCGGCGGCCGACGTCGCCGACGTCTTCGCGTTCCGGAGCTCCACGCCGGACGCTCGCGTGACGCTCATCATGACGGTGAACCCGTTCCTCGAGCCGGGGGGTGGCGCGCTCGGCGCGCCGTTCGATCCGACCGTGCTCTACGAGATCCAGATCGACAACGACAACGACGCGATCGCGGACGTCCGCTTCCAGTTCCGCTTCACGACCGAGCTTCGACTCGCGGACGGCCCGATCGGAATCCTGGGCGCCGGAAGCGGCATCAACGCGCCCGCCAACTCGCCGCCGCCCGTCGCGCCCGGCACCCTCGTCGTGCCGCCCCAGATCGACTCGTTCGGCGACCCGGGGCTCGGCGTGCGCCAGAGCTACACGGTGACGCTCGTCCGCGGCTCGCGGCGGAAGACGGTGACGCCGCTCGGCAACGGCGCGCCGCTCTTCGCCGTGCCGGACCACCTGGGACCGCGCACGATGAGCTACGACGCGCTCTTCAACGCCGCGATCTACGACCTCGGGAACGGCGTCCGCGTCTTCGCGGGGACCACCGATGATCCGTTCTTCGCCGACGTCGCCGGCTTGTCGGACACGTTGAACCTGCGCTCGGCCGTGAACGGCGGGGTCCTGTCGGCGGCTCAGGACGCCGCGCTCCAGAACTTCGCGAGCGACACGCTTTCGGGATACGCCGTGAACGCGATCGCGATCGAAGTGCCGGTCGAGATGCTGACGCTCTTCGGGACCCTCGAGCCGCCGACGTCGGCGACGGCGACGATCGGGGTATGGGCGACCGCCTCGCGGTTCGCGACCGAGCGGCACCCGCCGCCCAAGAAGCTCCCGAAGAACCCGCGCTTCAAGCAAGTCGACCGGATGGGAAATCCGTTCGTGAGCGACTGGCTGATCGGCCTCGCCTCGAAGGACGCCTTCGACTACGCGCCCCCGGCGAAGGACTCCGACTTCGAGGCGTTCTTCACGGACCCGAGGCTCGCCCGTACCCTGAACGCGGCGACCGGCGGTGCGATCGCCATCCCGCCGCCGCCGCGGAGCGACCTCGCGTTCCTGTTCGGGTATGCCCCGCCCGTCGCGCCCGCCGGCAACGTGTTCCTCGGGCCGACGGCCGACCTCCTCCACCTGAACGTCGGAACGCCGCCGACGGCTCCCGGGTCGGAGAGCCGCCTCGGAATCGTCGGCGGCGACCAGGCCGGGTTCCCGAATGGGCGTCGGCTCTTCGACGACGTGACCGACGTCATGCTGCGCGTCGTCGGCGGCGGCGTCTTCGCGCCCGGCTTCGACGTCGCGCCGAACAACCGCCTCGGCGACGGCGTGAATGTGAACGACGCACCCTTCCGCACGGCGTTCCCGTACCTCGCGAACGCCCCGAGCGGCCGCGATCGAAGGCACATCGATCCCGGCGAGGCGGGATGCACGGCGGGATCCGGCGCGGCGTGCCCGCCGTGAGCGCGAGGGCGAACGCGGCCGGAAGGGGAAACTAGCCTAGCCGGCCGCGGGCACGCAGCGCACCGCTTCCTGCGCCCCGCACGGGAGCTCGGGGCCGAGGGCCTGCGGCGTCGGCACGACGGGGAGCATGACGCGCGACGGGTGCGCCGCGCCGTGCAGGATCGTGTTGACCGTCGGAGCGCTCCGCGGCGCGTAGGCGTAGTAGCTGTCGACCCACGGCGGCATGTGGATCTTGACGCCGAGCCGGTGGCCGGGGCGGAAGACGTGGCCGACGGGCCAGATCTCGACCAGGACTTCGTAGGTCTGGAGCGGTACGATCTGAGTCGGGTTCGTGTGCGGCCGGTACGGGCGATAGATCCGTCCGTCGGGCGTCTTGTCGCTCGCCGCCGCGTCGACCGCGCGGTGGCTCGCGCGCAGGAGCCCGCGCTGGAGGTAGGTGATGCTGCCGTCGGGCGCCTCGTCGACGAGCTCGACGAAGAGCTCGGTGTCGCTGCCGGTCGCCTGCACGTGGAGCGTCGCCGCCACCGGACCCGCGATCGTGAGCGGCGTCGCGAGCGGCTCGCTCCGGTAGTCCAGCTCGTCCGGGCCTTCCATCGTCGTGAGCGGCGGGCCGACGGTCGGACCGGCCTGGTACGACCAGAGCTGGCGCTTGGTGGCGGAGACGTAGGTCAGCGACGCCTCGTCGCCGGTCGGCGCGATCGGCGTGAAGCCGCCGTCGGCCGTCAAGAACCAGTCCGTCCACTTGGTGTCCGGGAACGGGAATCCGGTCGACGACTTCTTGCCGTTCGGGATCAGCGTGCCCGAGCCGTCGCGGTGCACCTCGAAGAACGCGACCGCGCTCTGGCGGGCCTGGCGCACGGTGCCGAAGCCGTTCTGCACGCCGCGGACGAATTGATCGAGCCAGGCCTTGCGGTCGGCGCGCACCTCCGGGAGGCCGTAGTCGGCGGTGCTCTCGGTGTCGTGGTTGCCGTTCGTGAAGAGAAGCCGCTTCGGCACTCCTCGGATCGCCTCGAAGAGGTGCGAGGGCCCGCGCGGCCCGGTCTGCTCGTCCTGGTGCGCGCCGGTGATGTGGATCGGCACGTTGATGCGATCGGCGTAGGTGATGAGCGAGCGCGCGCGGTACCAGTCGTTGTCGGTGTCCTGGAGGCCCTGCAGGACCGGGTCGTTCAGGACAGTGCGGCTCTTGCTCAGGACGTTTGCCGCGCAGCGCTCCTGGCGATCGTCCGGGTCCTCCGGCCGCTGCGGCCGGACGATGCCGGGTAGAAGGCCGCCGGCGACGTCGTAGGCGGTCCGAATGCCGAGCGTCCATAGCAGCGGAAATCCATAGTTGCTGACGCCGCCCGGGTAGACGAGCGCGCGATACACGTCGTCGACCAGGCCCGACACGGTGGCCGCGCGCAGGTGCACGGGCTGCGTCGCAGTCACCATGAAGCCGGTGATGCCGCCGTAGGAGTGACCGAGGATGCCGACGTCGCCGTTCGACCACGGCTGCTGTGCGATCCAGCCGTCGATGATCTCCTTTCCGTCGAGCGCCGAGCGCCACGAGAAGAGATCGAACTCGCCGCTCGAGCAGCCGGTCCCGCGCACCGACGCGTGGATCGTCACGTAGTCGCCGTCGAGGTAGTCGGTGAGCTGGCGGCTGTCGTCCGCAGGTAGTGGAAGCGGGAGGCCTTCCAGGCCGAAGTCCGTGATCAGCGTGCCGTTCTCCGCGGAGCCGCCGTCGTACCCCGACATCTCGAAGACCGTCGGGTAGCGGACGCCCGGCACGTAATTCGTCGGCATCCGGACGTTCATCGCGATCTCGGTGCCGTCGGCGAGCGTCACGAAAGTGTTCGGAGCGGCGAGCGCGCTCGCGGCCGCGCCGATGGCGACGAGAGCGCCGATGGCGGCGATGCCGGCGCTCGCTGCGCTGCGGCGCCCGCGCGCGCCGCGAATGGCGGTGGCAGTTCCGTTCGAAGAGCCTGGCTCGAGCATGGCGTCCTCCCGTCGCGCCGACCGTCAATCATCGGCTTCGCCACGCTAGCGATGCGCCCGAGGCGTCTCCATCCGAAACAATACCTGACGCGCCCCGTAGCGCCCGCGGTCCGGATTCAAGCCTGACCGCCTGGTCCGCCGATGATCAATCGAAGCGAGCGCGGCCGTAGCGGTGCTCCGCGAGCCGCCGCCACGAGGGAGATGGGGCGATGTCCATGGCGACACACGAGGCGGCGTACGACCGGATCGGCGACCGCTACAGCGAGGCGAAGACGGCGCCCTGGCGCCTGCACCTCGAGGCGAACACGCTCGAGCGCCTGGCCGGCGACGTCCGCGGCGCGCGCGTCCTGGACGCCGCCTGCGGCGACGGCTTCTACAGCCGAAGGCTCGCGCGCCGCGGCGCGGCCCTCACCGTCGGCGTCGACGCGTCCGCCGAGATGGTCGGGCTCGGAGACCTCGCGGAGCGGCGCGAGCCGCTCGGCTGTCGCTACCTGCAGGCCGACGTGGCGGACATGGGGGTCATCGGATCGTTCGACCTCGTGGTCGCCGCGTTCCTTCTCAACTATGCCCGCACCCGCGACGAGCTCGACCGCTTCTGCCGCGCGCTGTACGCGAACCTGCGCCCGGGAGGCCGGCTCGTCGGCGTGAACGACTACACGGACGACGGCATCACGGGCACCCGGGCGTTCGAGCGCCACGGCTTCCGCAAGGTGGGGCCGACGCCCTACGCCGAAGGCCGGCCGATCGCGTACGAGTTCGCTCTGCCCGCGGGCCGGAGCTTCGCGATCACGAACTACTACTGGCGGCCCGAAACGTACGTCGAAGCGCTCGCGAACGCGGGCTTCCGGGACGCGCGCTGGGTCCCGTTCGAGGTCGCATCCGAAGCGAGCGCGTCGTTCCAGCCGGGCTTCTTCGGCGACCTCGTCGAGCGGTCGCCGATGGCCGCCTTCGCCGCATGTCGGTGACGGTTTGAACGGGGGGATCGCTCCCCGCGCGGTTCGCCGGTCGCGCCGCGGAAAATGACGAGGTGGTCCTGGATCTGCGCGAGCGGGATGCCGGGCCGCCAGAGCTCCTCGTAGACGTGTTCGATGATCTCCGCCCTCTGCTCGGCCGTGTAGCGGTGCACGTTCGGGTAGAGGAGGATCATCCAGACGACGCGCATGAAGCGCTCGAAGTCGTCGACGAAGAAGCGGACGCGCGACGACCGCACCTGGACGCGCGCACCGGGCAGGGCGCGCGTTCGCGCGAGGTCGCGGCCGAACGCGCGCAGGTCCTGATCGTTGCGCGCGCCGCAGAAGCGGCCGGCGAAGTGATCGTAGAGCCAGGTGGTGGTCGTGCGGTCGTCGCTCGCGCTCGCCATCAGCACGGCGTGGATCGCAGACGACGGGCCGAGGATCTCGCGATGGAGCGCGTCCACCAGCGCCGACCACGTGGCGCGCGGCGCGTAGTAGAGCGAGTGGTGGAGCGTGACGAGCGCCATCCGCCGCCCGCCGAGCGCGCCTGCGCGAAACGCGCGCGCGGCGGCGCGGTCGCCGAGGAGCCGGGTGAAGTCGCCGCGGACGAGGCGCACGTGCTCCGTCCGCTGCCGCGCGATCCGCTCGGCGACCACCGCGAGCGCCGCCTCCTCGATGTCGACGAGGTAGAGGCCGTCGGGAAACGCCGACTCGAGGATCCTGAACTGCGGCTCGTTGCTCGAGCCGATCGAGAGCGCCCGCACGGGTGCGGCGAGTGGCAGCGACTTCGCGAGCGATCGGATCACGCGGGCGAGCGCGTGCGCGATGTCGACCTTGTCGTTCGAGTACTTCGACCAGTCCTTGTCCTGCTGGAACATGCGCGAGCGGGCCGCCCGCATGCCGAGCTCGCGACGGAGCGCGGGCGACAGCCGGCGGCGTACGTCGGCCGACTGCACGACGAGCGGCGCGCCGCCGGCTCGCCGCTGGCGAACCTCCGATCGCGCGCCGCCGCCGGCGGCGCGCCCGTCACGCACGCGCGGGCGCGAGGCGCCAGCGCATCGGCGCCCGCTTGATGCCGCCGACGAAGCTCGAGCGTATGCGCTCGACGGGGCCGGCCAGCTCGCAGTGCTCGAGGCGCTCGCGCAGCTCTGCGAACGCGCAGCGGAGCTCCAGGCGCGCGAGGTGCGCGCCCAGGCACACGTGCTCTCCCATCCCGAACGCGATGTGGCGGTTGGGCTCGCGATCGATCCGGAAGGCGAACGGGTCCTCGAAGACCTCCTCGTCGCGGTTCCCGGACGGATAGTAGAGGCAGACCGCCTGCCCTTCCCGGATCGTCACGCCGCGAAGCGGGTAGTCGCGGGTCGCGGTGCGCGTGAACTGGATGACGGGCGTCACCCAGCGCACGATCTCCTCGACGGCGCCGTCGAGGAGAGCAGCGTCGCCGCAAAGCTTCCGCCACTGCTCGGGGTTCTCGAGGAAGGCCAGCATGCCGCCGGTCATCGCGTTGCGGGTCGTCTCGTTGCCCGCGACGACGAGCAGGAAGTAGTACGACAGCAGCTCCATGACCGGGATCTCGCTCCCGTTCACCGATCCGTTCGCCACGACGCTCACGATGTCGTCGGTCGGCTGCCTGCGGCGCGCTTCGGACATCTGGTGGAAGTAGCCGAAGAGCTCCATGCGGGCGCGCTCGAGCGTCTCCTGCGCGGATGCGCCGCGCTGGAACTCCGGGTCGTGCGGCGCGATCGTCTCGTTCGTCCAGCGGAAGAGGAGCTCCCAGTCGGATCGCGGCACGCCCAGCATCTCGGCGATCACGGCGATCGTGATCTTCGCCGAGATCTCCTGAACGAAGTCGCCGGTCTCCTTGCGCGCGGCCTCGTCGATCACCTCGCGCGACACGCGCGCGACCTTCTCCGCCATCCCCTTCACTGCCCGCGGCGTGAACCAGCGGCTCGTGACCGTCCGGTACTTCTGGTGCTCGGGCGGGTCCATGTTGAGCAGGTGGCGAGCCGGCTGGTCCTCGGGCGGCGGGATGTCGTTCGGGAAGACCGCGAGGCGCGGCGCGTTCAGGAAGACGTCGGGCTGCTTCCCGATCTCGATGATGTCCGCGTGCTTGGTGATCGCCCAGAAGGGCTCGACGTTCGGGCGGTCGTACCAGAACACCGGGTGGTTCCGGCGGAGCCACGCCCACTCCGCGTGCGGGTAGCCGTTCCGCTCGTAGTGCAGCGGGGTCGCGATGTCGATCGTCGCCGGGTCGAACTCGGCCGCAGAGCGCGCTTCGGCTGGATTCATGACGACGTCTCCTCGCTGAAGTGGAGCTCGAGCGCGCGCCGGTAGGGCGCGCACGAGCGCCGCTGCTTGACGAGCTCCCAGGCATCCTGGAGCGGCAGCCCGCGATGGTGGTGGACGTACGCGATCGCCACCGTCGGCGCCCGATTGAACCCGGCGTTGCAGTGCAGGTACACGCGCTCGCCGGCCGCGACGAGCGCGTGCAGGCGGGCGAGGATGTCGGGAAGCCGCGCGGCGAGGTCGCGCACGTCGCCGTCGGCGACCGGGACATGATGGAACGCGATCCCGGCGCGCTCGTAGGCACGCGCCAGCGCACGCAGGTCGAGGTTCTTCGAGGCGAGATCGGCGTCGTCCTGAAGGCAGACGACGGCGGTCACGCCGTGCGTCTCGCGGAGCCATTCGGCGTCCTCGGGCGTCGGATACTCGCCGACGAGGAGCCGCTCCTCCAGCACCGCCGAGACGCCCGGCCGCCCGCTCGGCCGCATGAACGGCGTGCTTTCGTACCAAGATCCGATGGTCACGCGTTCCATCGGTATCCCCCGCCCGCGACCGAGGCAACGCCGCAGACCGCGAGGCACGCTCGGTGCGACCCCGCAGCCGCGCACGTTGACAGGCACGAACGGCGAGCGGCATACGGACGGCTCGCCCGCACCGGTGGGCGTCCTCGGCCATGACCATTCGACGCAGAGCAGCGATGGTCGGCATCGCCGCTTCGTGAGCCGACTGCGCCGCGGACCGCGCGCGCGCCCGCCCACTCCGGCGCGGCCATCGGGCCCGGCGGCGAAGCGACCGGCGGTCCCGCCCGCCGAGCGCGTTTCGATCGCCGACGCGCTCCTCCGGAGCTCGGCGTTCCCTCCCGCCGTGCTCGCCATCGTCGTCGCATGCGCGTACGGGAACGCGCTCCATGCCGGCTTCGCGTTCGACGCGGCCGCCATCGTCGGGGCGCCCCAGATGTCGGCCGCGACGTGGGAGAACGTCGTCGCGATCCTCACCCACGACTACTGGTGGCCGACGAACATCCAGGGCCTCTACCGGCCGCTCACGAGCCTCTCGTACCTGTTCGACCTCGCGCTCTTCGGACACGGCGGCCGCGCGGTCGGTGCGCACGCCGTGAACGTGGTCCTCCACTGGGCGAACGCGGTCCTCGTGCATGCGGTCGCGGCGGGGCCGCTCGCGATCCCGCGCCGGCCGGCGCTCCTCATCGCCGCCGCCTTCGCCGCCCACCCGCTCGGCTCCGAGGCGGTGACGAACGTCGTCGGTCGCGCGGATCTCCTCGCCGCGGCGTTCGTGCTCGGCGGCCTCCTCCTCCACGAGCGCGCGCTGCGAGCGCGCGGCGGCGAGCGACGAGCGCTGCAGGCGGGGCTCGCGGCGACCGCGTTGCTCGGGTTTCTCTCGAAGGAGAACGCGACCGCGCTGCTGCCGGTGATCGCCGGCTGGGACGCCCTCTACCGACCCGTCGCCGCGGAGCGCGTGACGGGGCTCTCCGGAGCCGCCCGCCGCGCGCTCGCCGTCGCGTCTGCCGCGTGGCGAGACTGGCTCGTCCCGGCCGTGCCCATCGCGGCGGTGCTCGCGCTGCGCGCGTGGCTCCATCGCGCGGACGCGCCGGTCGCGCTGAGCTACGGCGACAACCCGATCGTCGGAGTCGGGTACCTGACCGGACGCCTGACCGCGCTCGCGCTGCTCGCGCGCTCGCTCGCGCTCGTCGTGTGGCCGGCGTCGCTCTGCCCGGACTACTCGGTCGCCGAGGTCTTGCCGTTCGGGTCGGGCGGCGATGCGTGGGAGACCGTGCGCGTCGCCGCGGCGGTCGCGGCGGTCGGGCTGGCGCTCGTGGGCGCGGTGGTCGCGGCGCGCCGCGGGCACCCGGCCGGCCGGCCTCTCCTCTTCTTCTGGTGGCTGGCGCTCGTCACCTGGCTTCCGACGTCGAACCTCCTCTTTCCGATCGGCGCCGCCATGGCCGAGCGATTTCTCTACCTGCCGGCGATCGGGGCGCTGGGCTCGCTCGTCCTCTGGATCGAGATCGCGCTCGCCGCGGCAGTCCGGCGTGCGTCCGGACCGAAGCGCGCGGCGACCGCCGCGGCGGTCGCGAGCACGGCGGTCGTCGCGATCGCCGTCGCCGCGCTCGCGTTGCGGGCGCATGCCCGGAACGACGACTGGCGGGACGACCTCGCGCTCTGGGAGTCCGCGGTGGCGTCGTGCCCGGGAAGCTATCGCGCCCACCAGGCGCTCGGCGCCTGGCTCGCGACCGCTGCCGAGCGGGACGGCGACGCCGCGAAGCTCGACCGCGCCATCGCCGAGGCGGAGACCGCGCAGCGCCTCCTCGCGGGCGCGGCGCCACCCGGCACGTCGCCGCCGGCCGCGGTGCTCGAGAACCTCGGCGCGTTCTACCTCCGGAAGGCCGATCTCGCGGACGCCGCCGCGGGCTCCGCGGCGCCCGCCGGCGACGAGGCTGCCGCCTGGCGGCGAAAGGCCGTCGCCGCACTCGAGCGCGTCGACGCCTGGTATCGCGAGATTGCCGATGCGCGCTCGGGCGCGCCGGCCGGCAGCGGCGGCTTCCAGGTCGGCGTCTCGACCGTCTACGAGAACCTCGCCTCGGCGCACCTCGCGCTCGGGAACCTCGCGGAGGCGCGCTCGGCTTTCGAGCGCGCGCGCTCGCTCGTGCCGACCGCGCCCGCGGCGTACCTCGGCCTCGCCGCGATCGACCTCCGCTCCGGCGCTCCGGGGGACGCGCTGGTGGAGCTCGCCGCGGCCTCGCTCGTCGAGGGCGGGCGCGCCGACGTCACCGAGAAGCTCGCCGAGGTCGATCGCGAAGTTCACCCCCCGGACGGCTGCATCCTCGTCGAGCGCGGCGGCGAAGTCTCGTGGAACCCCGACTGTCCGGACACGCAGCGCGTCCTCTGCCGCGCCTACGCGCACCTCGCGGGCGTGTTCCGCTCGGCGGCAAACCTCTCCGACGCGGAGCGGGCGGAGACCGTCGACCGGCTCGCGGCGCTCGCACGCGACGACGGCTGCGACGCGCCCGAGGCGCGCGCGATCAGCCCGCGCGGCCGACCGGAGCGTCCGCGGCGCTGAGGTGCACCTCGAGCTGGTCGAAGCGGAACGTGCGGTCGGCGGCCGGGTCGCCGGGCGCGATCGCAGCGTACCGGTCCAGCACGTCGCCGATGAAGTCGTCCCACGCGGCGTCGGGCAGATGCTGCGTCCACTCGACGAACGTCGCCCGGCAGAACGCGACGAATCCGGCCCGGCTCCCGAAGTCCCACGCGACGTGGCGGACGTCCTCGCGCACGACGTCGAAGCCGCAGCTCGCCGCGAGCGCGCGGTAGGCCCCCGCTTCCGGGTGCACGAAGGGCGTCCGGAACGTCGCGAAACGTGCGGACCAGCGCGGCGATCGGCGGACGTCCTCGATGACGTCCTCGAGGGACCTGCGCTCGCTCGCCGGCACGAACCGGAGCCAGGCCCCGCCGCCCGGGCGAAGCGCGGCGCGCATCGCGCGCAGCGCGTTTGCCTGCTCGGGAACCCAGTGGAGCGCGTTGAACGAGACGACGAGGTCGAACTCGGCCCGGAACGGGAGCGCGCGCACGTCGGCGACCTCGAAGCGGAGGTTCGCGCGGGGCGCGACGTTGGAGCGCGCGAAGTCGATCATGTGATGCGACGGATCGATCCCGACGACGGCGCCGCGCGGCACGCGATCGGCGATCTCGCCGCTGATCCGCCCGTCGCCGCAGCCGACGTCGAGCACGCGCTCGTCGCCCGCGAGCCGCAGGTGCGCGAGCTCGTCCTCCGCCATCGCCTCCTGCAGGCTCGACTGCCGCCGGTACGCCCCCGCATCCCACTCCGTCATCGATCTCTCCCCGCCGGCGACCGCATTGACAGCGGTCGCGGGTTGTCGGACGCTCCTCTCCTCGGACCATGCCACACGATCTGGTGCTGCGCGGCGGGACGATCTACGATGGCACCGGCGCGCCCGGCGCCACCGGCGACGTCGCGATCGACGGCGAGCGGCTGGCCCAGGTCGGTGGCCGGGCGTCGCAAGGTCGGCGCGAGCTCGACGTGACGGGCCTCGCGGTCGCTCCCGGCTTCATCGACCCGCACACGCACTACGACGCTCAGGTCTGCTGGGATCGCGCGCTCACCCCGTCGTGCTGGAACGGGATCACGAGCGTCGTGATGGGCAACTGCGGGTTCACGATCGCGCCGTGCCGGCCGTCGCACCGCGAGCGCGTGATGCGAATGCTCGAGCGCGTCGAGGGGATGAGCCTCGCGGCGCTCGAGGCCGGCATCACGTGGCAGTGGGAGACGTTCCCCGAGTACCTCGACGCGGTCGCCGAGATGCGGCCGGCGCTGAACGTCGGCTGCCTCGTCGGCCACTCCGCCGTCCGGACGTACGTCCTCGGCGACGACGCGAGCGAGCGCCCGGCGACCGGCGACGAGGTCGAGCGCATGCGCGCCATCGTGCGCGGGGCGATGGACGCGGGGGCGCTCGGCTTCTCGACGTCGCAGGCACCCACGCACTTCGGCGGCGACGGCCGACCGGTGCCGAGCCGCGCCGCGGCCGACGAGGAGATCGTCGAGCTCGCCTCCGTGCTGCGCGACGTCGACCGCGGGGCCGTCGAGATCACGACCAAGCACCTCGTCGACGTCGACGTGAGCATCGCGGCCGCGCGTCGCAGCGGCAGACCGGTGAGCTTCCTCGGCGCGCTCCGTCCGGACGGCATCGAGAAGGTCGCGCGCGCCCGCGCCGAGGGCCTGAAGCTCGTTCCGCAGACGAGCTGCCGTCCGACCCTCACCGACTTCAAGCTGGTCGGCATGGGGATCTTCGATCAGCTGCCGAGCTGGAAGAGCGTGATGTCCGCCACGCGCGACGAACTGCCGCGCGTCCTCGCCGATCGCGAGTTCCGCGCGCGCTTCCGCGCCGACGTGACCGGGCCGAGCGAGAGCTTCCGCCTCTTCAAGGGCGACTGGGAAGGCGTCAAGATCCAGCTCGCGCACGCCCCCGCGGTGAAGGCGCTCGTGGGGAAGAGCGTGGCCGACGTCGCCGCCGCGCGCGGCGCGGACCCGTTCGACGCATTCTTCGACGTCGCGCTCGAGGACGACCTTCGCACCGAGTTCAGCTACTGCCTCTCGAGCGACGCCGGCCGCGGCCCGAGCCTCCTCGACGAGGACACGCTGATCGGCCTCTCCGACGCCGGTGCGCACCTGACGCTCCTCGCCGACCACGCCTACACGACCTACTTCCTCGGCCGCTGGATCCGCGAGCGGAAGCTCATGCCGCTCGAGCACGCGGTCCGGAAGCTCACGATGGCACCGGCGGAGCTGTTCGGCATCCGCGAGCGCGGGCGGCTCGCGGCGGGCTGCTTCGCGGACGTGGTCACGTTCGATCCCGACCGCGTCACCGACCTGCCGACGCAGCTCGTGCACGACCTGCCCGGCGGGGCGCCGCGGCTGCTCACGCGCGCCCAAGGCATCGAGAGCGTCATCGTGAACGGAGCGGTGACGGTCGAGCGCGGCGACCTGACCGGCGAGCGAGCCGGCCGCGTGCTGCGCTCGGCTTAGTTCGACGAGGGGCTTCGCGCCCCTCGCCCCGCTCGGCGAAGCCGAACGGGGAGTTGTCCAACGAGGGAAACGCTTCCCTCGCCCCGTTCGGCAAAGCCGAACGGGGCCCCTGTACCTTTCCAGCTGCTCTCGGATGTCGTTAGAGGCGTCCTGAGAGCAGGCCAGCCCGTCGAGAGTTGCCTCGGGGCCCTCGTGCTGTGG
>DASRFA010000044.1:0-133104 GCA_035651755.1 Binatia bacterium
TTCACGTCGCGGCACTGCTCGACCGCGTCGGCATTCTGGAACCCACCGGGCGGCACCTCGAAGTCCGCGCCGACTTTGCAGCCGATCGCGCTCAGGACTCGCGGATTTGCCGTGTTGACGTTCACGCCGGGCTTTCCCCGCGTGGTCCCATACGCGGTGACCAGCGGACGCAACGCTGCGATCATGCGTTGGTCGAAGCCGCGGATCAGCCGCAGCTCGTCCAGGCTCTGGAGGGGCCGCTTGAGGGGTTCGCACGGCATGGAGAGCGCACAATACTCGCTCGCGGCGCGGCCTTCCACGCTCTCGGGGTTGGGAGAGATCCATGCCTGGACCGCGTTCAGCAGCTTCGGGTCGAAGCCCAGGTCTCCGAACAGCTTCTCGAGCGCCCGCCGCTGGTCCTTGTCGCCGACCTGGTTCAGATCCAGCTTCCCGTCCTCGTCCCGGATCTGGAAGAAGACGTTGCCGTTCGCGGTCGGGATGTCCCACGGCAGGGACCACGGCAGCTCGCCGTCGTAGGTGACGTCGTTGTCGCGGTCGTCCTGCATCAGGAGACCTTCGGCTCCGACGACGGCGGACCGAGCGAGGAGCTGAGCGGCGAGCGCGTTGCCGGCATTCCGGCTGAGGTGCGCGTGGATCAGCGTCGAGTCGGCGAACTCGACGACCACGATCGTGAGAAGCGCGACCGCGAGGAGCGCCGAGAGGAGCGCGACGCCCGACTCGCCGCCGCTCGGCCCTGGCCGCTTCATGCGAAGGCGCCTCATCTCCGGACCGCCATCGGCAAGGTGACCGCGAGGTGAAACGGGACCGCCTCGCCGTTCGGGTCGGCGAGGGCAATCTCGAGCTCGACGGCGCGCGGCAGATCCTCCGGCTTCCCGCCGTCGCCGCCCTGCCACGTGTCCGCCCACGGCTGGCCCGCGCGTGGCAGGACACGGGCGCGAAAGCCCGCGACGCCCTCCAGAACGACGGCCCGCAGCGGCTCGACGCCGGCGGAAGCGACCGAGGGCAGCTGCTCCTTCACGAGCCGCCCGCCCGTTTCGCCGCGCGCGGGCGGCTCGAGGTGATACCGCACCATCTCGATCGGGTCGCGCGGCCCGGAGCTCAAGCGGTGCGAAGCGGTGGTCGCGAGCGTGAGATCGCTCGAAGGCAGGTCGAACGTCGTGTCCGCCACGGCGAAGCGGCGTCCCGGCACCGGAACCGCGCCCTGCACCTCTTCCGCGATTCGCTGCAGCGTGATGCGCGCCGCGCTCGTCCGATCGAGCGCCGCTTCGGCGCGGTCGCGCGACGCGATCGCTCGCTGGAATGGAGCGACCTCCGCCAGCACGACGATGGCGGCGATCGCGAGTGCGACCAGCACCTCGAGAAGGGTGAACCCTGCCGAGCCGTGCGCGGTGCGACGCGCGCTCACGTCGATCCCCCGCCGATGTAGAGGGTGAGCTCGGCGCTCGCCTCCGGGTCGCCCGGCGGCTGGACGCGCACGATCACCTCGCGGATTTCGGCAATGGGGATCTCGTTGACCGTCTGCTGCCAGAGGAAGCCGGGGTACCGGCCCGGGAAGCGCGACTCGAAGTCGCCGCTCGACGTCCCGGGCGGGGGGACGGGCTGCTGCAGCTCGACGTCCGTCAGGAGCGTCCGCGCGAGGAGAAGGGCCTGCGTGTACTGCTGCTCGCGCGCCGCGAGCTTCAGGCTCCGCACGTGGAGTCCGAGCATCGCCGTGAACGCGATCGCGAGAACCGCCATCGCGACGACCACCTCCAGCAAGGTGAAGCCCGCCGCTCCGGCGCGCGCGCGGGTTCTCACGGCGCGATCAGCTCTCGCGCGTCGACGCGGCGATCGAAGACACGCGGCTGCGAGACGGCGGCCTCGATCAGGATCGTGAACGCGCTACCCGCGCCGTCGTCGAGGTACACGACGGAGGGATCGGCATAGCCGTCGGGCGTGAAGAGCGTCGAAGGGTACCCCTCCGCCGTCCGCACCACGCCCGGGCCGACGAGGTCGATGCCGACCGACCGGGGCAGCGACGTCGCGCGGTAGAGCGGCGTGTCCTTCGCGACGAAGCGCGCGGGTGTGGACGATCCGGGCTCGGCTCCCAGAAGCACCGAGGCCGCGTACCTTCCCGACTCGGGATCGACCTCGAACCGCACGTACTGGCCGCGCAGCGCGGCCTCCTCGCGCAGGAACCGGATCCTGTTCGCGACCTGCCGCGCGCTCGATTCGAGCGCCGCCCCCCGCAGCACCCCGAGCCGTGGGACGATCAGCGCCACGAGGAGCCCGGCCACGAACAGGGCGAGCATCATCTCGAGCAGGGTGAAGCCGGCGCCGTGCGCCGGCTTCATCACGCGCGGGCCGCGCCGGCGGACGCGATCAGAGGTTGCGGCTGTCAATGTCGGCGTTCTTCCCCTCGCCGCCCTCGACGCCGTCGGCGCCGTACGACTGGACGACGTAGCGGTTCCCGTCGCTCTGGAAGACGTACGGCTGTCCCCACGGATCGACGGGGACCTTCTCGAGGTAGCCGTCCGGGTTCCAGCGCCGCGCCGGCGGGCCGCTCGTGGGCGGCGCGACGAGCGCCTGCAGGCCCTGCTCGGTGGTCGGGAAGCCGCCGTTGTCGAGCTTGTAGAGGGAGAGCGCCTGCTCGATCGACTTGATGTCGGCGGCGGCCTTCGTCTGGCGCGCCTCGTCGGTGCGGCCGAGGATGCGCGGCGCGACCAGCGTGATGAGGAGGCCGAGAATGAACACGACCACCATGATCTCGATCAGCGTGAAGCCGCGCTGGTCGAGCGCGCGCGCGGCGCGGCCGGGTCGCTGCCGATGTCGCGAGGACGGACGCTTCATGAACCTTCTCCCTAACGCACGAGGGCGTTGATCTCGAAGATCGGCAGCAGGATCGCGAGCACGACGAAGAGCACGATTCCGCCCATGACGACGATGAGGATCGGCTCGAGGATCGCCGTCGCCGTCCCGAGCGCGCTCTCGATCTCCTGCTCGTACGCGTCGGCGACCTTGTCGAGCATCGCCTGCAGCTCTCCCGAGCGCTCCCCGACCGCGATCATGTGCACGAGCAGCGGGGGAAAGAGCCCCGACTGCCGGAGCGGGGCCGCGAGCGGCTGGCCTTCGCGGATGGCGGTGCGCGCGTCGGCGATCGCGTTCGCGAGGGCCTCGTTGCCGATCACCTCGCGCGCGACCTCGAGCGCGGGCAGGAGCGGGATGCCGTTCCCGAGGAGCGTCGCGAGCGTCCGCGCGAAGCGCGCCACCGCGACGCGGGTCGCGACCGCGCCCGCGACCGGCGCGCGCAGCAGCCGGCTGTCGAGCCAGAGCCGGCCGGCGGGGCGGCGAAGCGCGGCGAGCCACGCCGCCGCGACGCCCGCGAGCGCGATCGCACCGAGCCACCACCAGTCGGCGACCGTGTTCGACACCGCGAGCAGCGCGCGCGTGAGGAACGGAAGCGTCTGCTTTTGCTCCTCGAAGATGCGCGTCACGCGCGGGACGACGAACCCGAGCATGAAGCTCACGATCCCGACCGAGACGACGGTCATCAGGATCGGGTACGCGAGCGCGGCGCGCACCTTCGACCGGAGGCGCGCCTGCGACTCGGTGTAGACGGCGAGGCGCTCGAGGACGACGTCGAGAGCGCCCGCCGCCTCGCCCGCCCGCACCATGCCGACGTACAGCGGCGGGAAGACGGCCGGATGATCGGCCATCGCGTCCGCGAGGGCGGAGCCCTGCGTGACCACGTCGCGCACGTGGGAGAGCGTCCGCGCCATCGCCGGTCGCTCGGTCTGCTCGCTGACCGCGCCGAGCGCCTCGACGACCGGCATGCCGGCCGCGAGGAGCGTCGCGAGCTGCCGCGACACGAGGGCGAGATCGGCGGGACGGACGCGGCCCGCGGGGCGCCAGCCCCCGGCGCTGCGCGCGGCGGCGCGCTCCTCGGCGACGTCGGTCGGGAAGATGCCGTCACGTCGCAGCCGGGCGCGCGCGCTGCGCGCGCTGTCGGCGTCGACGACGCCGCGGACGTTCCGCCCTTCGGCGGTGAGGCCGCGATAGGCGTAGACCGCCACGATTCAGTTCCCGCCGGCGCCGCCGGCGGCCGAGGTCGCACCCATGCGAGAGGGTTCGACGGCGGCCCGCACGATCCGATTCGAGCGCCGGTTCGCGCGCGCCACGCCGACGCGCCTCGGTCCTACAGCACGTCGTCCTGCGTCACCCGCAGGACCTCTTCGGCGGTCGTGACGCTGGCTCGCACCTTCGCCGCGCCGTCGTCGCGCAGGGTCGCCATGCCCCGGCCCGTCGCGAGGCGTCGCACGGCCGACGCGTCGGCGCGCTGCATCACGAGCGATCGTACCTCGTCGTCGACGACCAGGATCTCGTGGATGCCCGTCCGGCCGCGATAGCCGGTGCCCTTGCATTCGCCGCATCCCTCTCCGGCGCGGAAGATCGAGGTCCCGGCCCGGATCCCGAGCTCGCGCTCCTCGCCGGCAGTCGCGGCGACCGGCTCGCGGCAGGCGACGCACACGCGGCGCACGAGGCGCTGCGCCATCACGCCGACCAGCGACGACGAGACCAGGAACGGCTCGATCCCCATGTCGACGAGGCGCGACAGCGCGCCGAACGAGTCGTTCGTGTGGAGCGTCGAGAAGACGAGGTGGCCCGTGAGCGCGGCCTGGATCGCGATCTCGGCGGTCTCGGAGTCGCGGATCTCGCCGACCATGATGACGTCGGGGTCCTGGCGCAGGATCGAACGGAGGCCGTTCGCGAACGTGAGGTCGATCTTCGGATTGACCTGGATCTGGCCGACGCCGTGGAGCTGGTACTCGATCGGGTCCTCGATCGTGATGATGTTCCGGAGCGTCGAGTTGAGGCGCGAGAGCGCGGCGTAGAGCGTCGTCGTCTTGCCGCTGCCGGTCGGGCCGGTGACGAGCAGGATCCCGTGGCTCCGCTGGATGAGCCGCTGCACGATCGCGAGCTGCTCGCCGAGGAGGCCGAGGTCCTCGAGCGAGAGCAGCGAGCCGGTGCGGTCGAGGAGGCGGAGCACCGCGCGCTCGCCGAACTGGGTCGGCACGATGGAGACGCGGACGTCGATGTCGCGGCCGGCGACGCGGAAGCGCAGGCGGCCGTCCTGCGGGAGCCGGCGCTCGGCGATGTCGAGGCCCGACATGATCTTGACGCGGGCGACGATCGTGGGATGGAAGCGCCGCGGCGGCTTCAGCACGTCGTACAGCATGCCGTCGATCCGGAAGCGCACCGACACGTCGCGCTCGAAAGGCTCGATGTGGATGTCGGACGCGCGGTCCTTGACGGCCTGGAAGAGCAGGGAGTTCACGAGGCGGATGATCGGCGCCTCGTCGTCGGCGTCGAGCAGGTCGCGCGGCTCCTCGAGCTCGTGCGCGACCGCGTCGAGCTCGGCGGTCTCGATGTCGCCCATGACCGCCTCGGCGGTGCCCTGCGCGCGGTCGTAGGCGGCGTTGATGCCGTCGAGGATCGCCGACGCGGGCGCGACCACGGGCGAGATGCTGCGGCCGAAGAGGGCGCGCAGGTCGTCGACGACGTGGGTCGCGCGCGGATCGGCGAGGGCGACGAGCACGCCGCCTGCCTCCTCGTGGAGCGGCAGGCACGCCGCGCGACGCGCGTACTGGATCGGGAGCGCCGCGAGCAGCGACGGGTCGATCTCGCGCGGATCGATCTCCTCGCGGAACGCGAGCCCGAAGCGACGCGCGAGCTCGTGGGCGGTCGCAGTGTCGGGCAGCGTCGCGGCGCCGGCCGCGTCGCCGCGCGAGTCCGGCGGCTTCACCGAGGCCACGGGCCGGCCTCCGAACCGGCGGCCCGCGGCGCGACCTGCGCCGGCGCGTGACCGGCGACGTCCGCCTCGGTCACGGCGACTGCTCCGCCGGCAGGATCTCGTTTGCGGGCGCTCCCGCGGCGCCCTCCGCCGGCAGCAGGATGCCGCCGCCAGGCGGGACGTCGGCCGGCTCGTGGTGGGGCGCGAGCGACGCCTGCGTGCCGGCGAACCGGCCCTTCCCGATCATGGCCTCGCGGAAGCGCGCCTTCTCGCCCTCGCTCACGCGCGCCATCGCCGCCGCGTCGCGGATGATGTGCGGCGTGAGGAGGATGATCAGGTTCACCTTCTCCTTCCGCCGGTCCTGGAACTTGAACAGGTTCCCGACGACTGGGAGGTCCGTCAGGTACGGCACGCCGCTGTCGGTATTCGTCAGGCTGTCGGAGATGAGGCCGCCGATCGCGACCGTGTCCGCATCCTCGACGACGACGTTCGTCGTCGCGGAGCGGACGGTCGTCGTCGGGCCGAGCTGGAGGACCTGGGTCTCGGACGTCGGGACGAGCGCGGAGACCTCCTCGAAGAGCAGCAGGCGGACGGTGTCGCCCTCGGAGATCTGCGGCGTCAGTCGCAGCGTGATGCCGACGTCGCGGCGATCGACCTGGCTGAACGTGTTCGAGAGGTTCGTCTCGTTCGTCGACCGGCTGGTCACGAACGGCACGTTCTGGCCGACGACGATCTCGGCCTCCTCGTTGTCGGTCGTGAGGATGGTCGGAGCCGAGAGCACGTTCACGCCGTTCGTGCTCTGGAGCGCGCTGAGGAGCGCCGCGCTCGCCGGGATCTTCGTCCCGTCGGCGAGCTCGATCATCTGCTTCCCGATGAGCGCGCCGAGGAGCCCGTTGATCGTGCCGAGGCCGCTCACGTCGCCGGTCGCGATCGCCTGGTTCACGGTGCCCAGGTTCCGGAAGTTCGTACGGGCGATCGCGACCAGGTTTCCGGCTTGCAGCCCGCCCTGCAGCTCGATCCCGAGCTGCTTGATCCGGGTGAGCGACACCTCGAAGATGATGGCTTCGACGAGCACCTGCCGGCGCGCGATGTCGAGCTTCCGGATGACCTCCTCGAGGATCGCGTAGTCCTGCGGTGCGGCGCTGATTACGAGCGAGTTGGTCGCGGCGTCGGCCGTGATGCGGACGCCGCTTTCGAACTCGATCGCCGGCCCGCCGGCCCCGGCGGACGCGACGCCGCCGGCGCCGCCCGGCCCGCCGTAGCCGCCTCGCATGCCGCCGGCTCGCGCCGCGCCGAAGCCGCCGCTCGCCTGCGCGAGGCTCCCCGCGCTCGGATTGCTGATGGTGCTGCGAGCGAACGAGCCGCCGTAGCTCGCCGAGCCGCTGAAGTTGCTGCGGCTTCCGAATCGCCCGCCGCCTTCGGTGACAGCCCGCCCGGGCAGGATCTCGCGCCGCTGCACGGCCGTCGTCGTGCCGACGAGGTCCGCGAGCACCTGCACCATCTCGGTCGCGTCGGCATGGCGGAGCGCGACCACCTGCACGCGCCCGGCGCCGCGCGGCAGCGGCACGTCCAGCTTCCGGACCAGCTCGCGCGCCTGGCGGATCTCGAACGGGCTTCCGATGACGATGACCGCGTTCGAGCGCTCGTCGGGGACGATCCGCATCCCGCCGCCGGTGTCGCCGCGCGCCGCGGCGGCGGCCGCCGCCGCGGTGCCGGGCACGCCGCCCGGCGCCGGCGGCGGCGCGGGACCCGACCGGCCCCGGCCGTCCTCGATGGCGTCGCGCAGGATCTGCGAGAGATCGCCCGCGTAGGCGTGCTGGAGCGGGATGACCTCGACAGTCCTCTCCTGGCCCGGCACGTCGAGCTCGTGGATGAGCTGCAGCAGGCGCGAGACGTTGACGGCGCTGTCGATCACGATGAGCGAGTTCGTCGGCGCGTAGGCGGTGATCAGCCCGTCGCGCGAGACGAGCGGCTGCAGGACCTGCGCCGCCTGCGGCGCCTCGACGTAGGAGAGCGGGACCAGCCGCGTGACGAACGCCTCGGTCGGCGCGCCCGGCTCCGGCCCGACCGGAAGCCCCGCGCCCTTCACGTCCTTCGTCGGCACGATCTTCACGACCGGCCCCGTGTCGACGACGGAGAAGCCCTTCACCTGCAGCACCGACTGGAAGACGCGGTAGGCCTCGTCCACCGTGATCTTGCTCGGCGAGACGATCGAGACCTTGCCCTTCACCTTCTCGTCGACGACGAAGTTCTTGCCGGTGATCTCGCTGATGAACTTGACGAGCGTCGCCAGCTCGACGTCCTGGAAGTCCATCGTGACCAGGTCGTCGGGGCGAAGCGGTCGCGGCGCTTCCTCGCCGCTGCCCGGCGCGCCGACGGCGGCCGGAGCACCCGGCGCCGCGGCCGGCACGTCCTGTGCCCCTGCCGGACACGCCGCCGCCAACCCCGCCCACACCAGCGCGCACAGCGCGCGACCGCGGAGGCGCATCAACGGATCTCGTACGTGAGCGTGCGCGGCGACCCCGCGCGTACGATGTCGACGGTGAGGCGCGTCTGGCCCTGCAGCTCCTGGAAGAGCGCCATCGCGCGCGTCGGGTCGTTGAGCTCGACTCCGTTCACGCGCTGCACCACGTCGTTGTTCTCGATGCCGATCTTCTGGAAGATGCTGCCGCGCTTGATCGCGAACACCTTGAAGCCGTTCGTCTGGCCGTTCTCCTGGTTGGGCACCGCGCGGAGCTGCGTGAAGAGGTCGGACAGGTTGTCCATCGAGTGCTCGACCTCCGCCTGCGCGACGAGGTAGCGGTCCTCGCCGATCTTTCGCACCTGGTCGTCGGCGGCCGCGGACGGCGGGGCCGCGGGGCTGGCGGTGCGCGCCGCTTCGCCGGCGGGCGCGCTCACGTCGGCGGCGACCGTGAACACCTCGGTCGAGCCGCCGCGGTCGACGACGACGCGCCGCCAGCCGATCTCCGACACCTTGCCGCCGGCGAGCGGGTCGCCGATCCGCACCACGTCCTGGCGCTTCGACGCGACGTCCTCGACGATCGCGAAGCGCTCGCCGCCGTGCCGTCCGGTGCCGACGAGCCGGACCGATCCCGATCCGCCGCCCGACGCCGCCGTCGTCCCGGGCTCGGTCGCGGGGACCGCGGCGTAGAGGTTGCGACGGGTCATCGCGAGATAGTCCGATACCGGTCGCGTCGCCGCGGGCCGCGCCTCCTCCACCACCGTGGTCCTGACCGGCGCTCCCGACCGGGAAAGCCGGCCGCGCACGATGGTCGAAACCATCGTGGCGGCGAACGTCGCCGCGAGCGCGAGCAGGACGAGCCGCGACGCCACCCACTGCGCCGGGCGAATCCGAGTGATCACCGCGCTCACGCCTATGCCAACCTCGAAAAACCCGCAAGCCCGCGGCCCTCGCACGAATTCTCCCGCGCGGCGACGTTCGCGCGCGTCCGCCGTGCGACGGCGCGCGCGAACGGCGAGCGCGTCGCACCCACGAAGCGCGACCGTGCGCGACGACGCTCGTCGCACCGCGGACGATTGACGCCCCCGAAAGGCTCCAGTAAAGCGTGCCGCGCGCGCCGCGGCGCAGGGCATTCCCGTGAGCGACGACGACCTGACCGCAACCCGCCGTGCGAAGCTCGCGGAGTGGCGGGCGGCGGGGCGACCGTATCCGAACGACTTCCGGCAAACGGACCACGCGCGCGACCTGCACGCGCGCTTCGGGAGCAGCGACGCGGCGGCGCTCGAGGCGCTCGCGCAGGTCGCACGCGTCGCCGGGCGGATCGTCGGAAAGCGGAGCTTCGGCCAGGCGATGTTCGTCGTCGTCGAGGACGCGAGCGGCCGGCTCCAGACCTACCTCCGGCGCGACGCGCTGCCCGCGGACGCCTGGGCCGTCGCCCGCACGCTCGACCTCGGCGACGTCGTCGGGGTCGCGGGCACGGTGTTCCGCACCAAGACGAACGAGCTCACGATCGCGGCGAGCGAGGTCGCGCTGCTCGCGAAGTGCCTGCACGTGCCACCCGAGAAGTGGCACGGGCTCGCCGACGTCGAGATCCGCTACCGCCGCCGCTACCTCGACCTGATCGCGAACCCGTCCGTGCGCGACGTGTTCCGCAAGCGCGCGCAGATCGTCGCCGGCATCCGGCGCTTCCTCGACGAGCGCGGGTTCCTCGAGGTCGAGACGCCGATCCTCCAGCAGATCGCCGGCGGCGCGGCGGCGCGCCCGTTCCGAACGCACCACAACACCCTCGACCTCGATCTCCAGCTCCGCATCGCGCCCGAGCTCTTCCTGAAGCGCCTCCTGGTCGGCGGCTTCGAGCGCGTCTACGAGATCGGCCGCAACTTCCGGAACGAGGGCATCTCGACCCAGCACAACCCCGAGTTCACGATGCTCGAGTTCTACCAGGCGTACGCGACCTTCGAGGACCTGATCCCGCTCACGGAGGAGCTCGTGAGCGGGCTCGCCGACGAGGTCTGCGGCGCGCGCGTCGTTCCGTACGGCGAGCACCGGATCGACCTGACGCCGCCCTGGCGGCGCATCTCGCTGGTCCCCGAGGCGGCGCGCGCGGCGGGCGCATCGCAGGACGAGCTGCGCGATCCGATCGCCGCGCGCCGCGTCGCCGAGCGGCGCGGCGTCGCGGTGCCGCCCGGCGTCGGCGCCGGCTGGATCGCGACCGCCCTCTTCGAGCAGCTCGTCGAGCCGACGCTCGTCCAGCCGACCTTCGTCACGGGCTTCCCGACCGAGGTCTCGCCGCTCGCGCGCGGTAACGACCGCGACCCGTTCCTCGTCGATCGCTTCGAGCTCTACGTCGCGGCGCGCGAGGCGGCGAACGGCTTCTCCGAGCTGAACGACCCCGACGACCAGCGCGCGCGCTTCCTCGCGCAGCTCGAGAGCCGCGCCCGCGGCGACGAGGAAGCGCATCCGATGGACGAGGACTACGTGAGCGCGCTCGAGTACGCGATGCCGCCCGCGGCGGGCGAAGGCATCGGGATCGATCGCCTGACCATGCTCCTCTGCGACGCGCCGTCGATCCGCGACGTCGTCCTCTTCCCGCTGCTGCGACCGGAGCGCCGTCCCGGCGGCGACGCGCCGCCGGAGGAGGATCCCGCAGGAAGAGCGCGTTGACGCGTAGCCATCGGGGCCGTTCTCGTGTTTAAGGGCGCGGTGCTCGGCACCATCCACCCGGCTCGGCAGGCGGCGCGACTCGCCCCCGTCGAGGTGATCCGCTACGAGTGAGCCGGGGACGGGGTGGCACCAGGTGGCGAGGGGGGGACGCCGCACGTCGACGCGCGCGGGCTCGTCAAGGAATTCACCGACGGGCCGCGGACCGTGCGGGTGCTGTCCGGTGTGGATTTCGCGATCGCGGCCGGCGAGACGGTCGCAATCGTCGGGGAGTCGGGGGTGGGCAAGAGCACGTTGCTCCATCTCCTCGGAGGGCTCGAGCGCCCGACGTCCGGAAAGGTGGTCATCGGAGGGGTGGACATCGCAGCGCAGAGCGAGCGCGAGCTGGCCCGCTTTCGCAACCGCGAGATCGGGTTCGTATTCCAGTTCCACCATCTCCTGCCGGACTTCTCCGCGCTCGAGAACGTGATGATGCCGTGCCTCATCGCGGCCGAAGGACCGGCCGCCGCGCGCGAGCGCGCGACGCGCGTTCTCGAGCGGGTCGGCCTCGGGGAGCGCCTCACGCATCGGCCGGGTGAGCTGTCCGGCGGCGAGCAGCAACGGGTCGCGGTGGCGCGCGCGGTGGTCCTGCGGCCCGGGCTCGTCCTGGCCGACGAGCCGACCGGGAACCTCGATCCCGACACCGGCGACGAGGTCGAGAAGCTCCTGCTCGAGCTGAATCGCGAGGCCGGCACGACCTGCATCGTCGTGACCCACAGCGATCGCCTCGCGGGCGCGATGGACCGCCGCTTCCGCCTCGCGCACGGGCATCTCGAGGCGCTATGACGGCGCGCTCCCCGGCGCTCCGCTCGGCGCTCGCCCTGCTCGTCGTCGCCCAGCTGAACGCGTGCGCCGTCGGCGGCGGTGCCGTCCGGCACCAGCGCGACCTCGCGGCCGGCGGCGATCCGCCGGCGACGGTGCGCGGGCCGGAGCCGTCGGCTCTGCTCGCGAGCCTGGTCGGGCCGATGCCGTCGATCGCGTCGGCGGTCGCGGACGACGCCGAGCGCGAGCGCATCGGAGCCGACGACGCGGGCGGCGACGCCGCAAAGGATGCCGAGGTCGCGTCGGTTCCGCCGCCGGCGGAGAAGCCGCCGCGGAAGCCGATCGACCCGGCGCGCTGGCTCAAGTCGGCGCCCGGGCTCCGGAGCGCGCTGCCGCTGCTCGCGATCCCGGCGCCGCTTCCGGAGGCGGTCGCCTCGGCCGACGGGCCGGGGGAGAAGACCTTCGTCGGACGGGCGCCGCGCGTCTTCGGCGCGGCCCCGACGATCGGCGAGATCCGGATCGAGGGGAACCAGCGCGTCGACCAGGAGGCGATCCGCGTCCACATCAAGAGCCGCCCGGGCGAGCCGTACGACGCCGAGAAGGTCGACCAGGATCTGCGCGCGATCTACGGGATGGGGTTCTTCGAGGACGTGAGCGTCGAGCTCGAGGAGCCCGCCGCCGGCGGCGAAACGCTCGTCTTCCGCGTCAAGGAGCGCCCCTTCATCACCGCCGTCCGCATCGAGGGCGGCGAGGCGCCCAAGAGAGAAGATCTCGAGTCCGCTCTCAAGGTCCGGCCGCGCACGATCTACGACCCCGAGAAGGTCCGCCGCGGCATCGCCGACGCGCACCGCGTGTTCGAGGAGAAGGGCTACCTCGATGCGAAGATCGATCCCCAGCTCGAGCCGGGCGCCGGCCCGAACGAGGTCGAGCTCGTCTACAAGATCGACGAGGGCGAGAAGATCCGCATCACGGACATCGACTTCGAGGGCAACGAGCGCTTCAGCGCGCGCGAGCTCCGCGGTGTCATGCAGACCAAGGAGAAGGGCCTCTTCTCCTTCATCACCGGCTCCGGGACGCTGAACCGGGAAGCGCTCAAGACCGACGTCGAGCGCCTCACCGCCTACTACTACGACAACGGCTACGTCGCGGTGAAGATCGACGAGCCCAGGGTGGAGCGCAAGGAAGACTCGCTCCGCGTCGTCATCAAGATCGACGAGGGCGACAAGTACGACTTCGGGAACATCGACTTCGCGGGCGACGTGCCGCCGCCCGGACCCGAGCGCGACGCGCTCTTCCAGCAGATCGAGGCCGTGAAGGGCGAGGTCTTCCGCGCGAGCATCCTGCGAGACGACGTCACCAAGCTCACCGACTTCTTCGGCGACGAGGGCTACGCCTTCGCCAACGTCGAGCCCGAGACGCTGATCCGCCCCGAGCAGAAGACGGTCGACGTCACGTTCCGCGTGAGCAAGGGGAAGCCGGTCTCGATCGGCCAGATCCAGATCACCGGCAACACCAAGACCCGCGACAAGGTGATCCGGCGCGAGCTCAAGGTCGCCGAGCAGGAGCCCTTCTCGGCGACGAAGCTCCGGAGGAGCCGCGACGCCTTGCAGCGGCTCGGCTTCTTCTCCGACGTCAACGTGACGACCCGCAAGGGAGCGACCGAAGACCAGATCAACCTCGCGGTCGACGTCAAGGAAGGCTCGACCGGCGCCTTCAGCGCGGGCGCCGGCTACAGCTCGGGCGACCAGTTCCTCTTCAACGTCCGGATCTCCGAGAACAACCTCTTCGGGCGCGGCCAGCGCATCGTGCTGAACGCCGACGTCGGCTCGATCCGCCGCAACATCTACCTCAGCTTCACCGAGCCGTACCTGCTCGATACGCGGCTCCTCGGCCAGGTGACGCTCTTCAACACCGAGCTCGACTACGGCGACTTCACGCGCGACGCGACCGGCTTCGCGCTCCGTGCGCTCTACCCGTTCGAGGAAGTGGGCCTCTACAACATCGGGTGGCTCTCGCTCGAGGACACGAGCTTCGGCCTCGAGTACCGTCTCGAGCGCGCGCGCATCTTCGACATCCGCTTCGATTCCCCGCCCGCGATCTTCGCCGAGCAGGGGACGACGCTGATCTCGGCGGTCTCGCCACAGCTCCTGCGGAACACCCTGAACCACGCCTACGACCCGACCGCGGGGTCGTTCCAGGAGCTCACGTTCGAGCTCGCGGGTCTCGGCGGCGACGAGAAGTACTACCTCTTCCAAGGGCGCGGCCGGTGGTACGTCCCGATCTATCGCGTGCGCGACCTCGGCACTTTCGTGTACTCGGTGGGCGGCACGGTGGCGTACGGGCGCGGGGAAGCGGGCCAGTCGGGCAAGGAGATCCCGCTCGTGCAGCGCTTCTTCCCGGGTGGCATCAATACGGTGCGCGGCTACGAGACGCGGACGCTCGGGCCGCGCCAGGACAGCTTCGATCCGCAGGGGAACGTCATCAACAACAAGCCGATCGGCGGTACCAACGAGTTCGTGCTGCAGAACGAGATCATTTTCCCCATCCTCCAGTCGGTGGGCGTCAAGGGCGTCGTCTTCTTCGACATGGGCAACGCATTCCTGGAGGCGCAAGGGATCGACTTCGGGGACCTGCGATATGCCATCGGCGCGGGCATCCGGTGGCTGTCGCCGTTCGGTCCACTCCGCATCGAGTACGGCATTCCGCTGAACATCAAGGACGACGAGAAGAAGAGCTCCATCCTGTTTTCGTTCGGCGCGCCGCTGTGAGAGGTCCGGTGGCGCCGGGCGTGAGAGACCGCGGGAAAGAGAAGGAGAAGTTCATGAAGCCAGTTCACCTGATCGGCGCTGCGCTGCTGCTCGCGCTCTTGTCGGTGCCGGTCGCCGTGCAGGCCGCCGAGCCCAAGATCGGCGTCGTCGACCTGCAGCGTGCCCTGAACGAGTCGGACGCCGGCAAGAAGGCGAAGGTCGACTTCAAGGCGCGCGTCGACAAGCTCGAGGGCCAGCTCAAGGGCCAGAAGGAGGAGCTCGACCGGCTGAAGGAGGAGCTCGAGCGCAAGGCCGTCGTCATGCGCGACGACGAGCGCCGCAAGCTGTCGACCGACTTCGAGAAGAAGCGCCTCGACCTGAAGAGCAAGTTCGAAGAGGCGCAGGGCGAGCTCCAGCGGAAGGATCAGGAGCTCACCGGCCAGATCATCGAAGGTCTCACGCAGGTCATCAAGCAGATCGCCGAGAACGAGAATTACACGCTCGTCCTCGAGACCAGCTCGAGCGGCGTGCTGTACCACGCGAACTCGATCGACCTCACCGAGCAGGTCCTTTCGACCTACAACGCCCGCCACTGACGGGAGGACGCCCGAGACCGGCGTGCGCGACGGCAACGACACCACCGGGATCCCGAGGCTCCTGCCGCATCGCTATCCCTTCCTGCTGGTCGACCGCGTCGTGGAGTTCGAGGCGGACCGGCGCGTCGTCGCGATCAAGAACGTCAGCGTGAACGAACCGCAGTTCACCGGGCACTTCCCGGACCGCCCGATCATGCCGGGAGTGCTGATCTGCGAGGCGATGGCTCAGGCCGGCGGGCTTCTCGTCCGCGGCACGCTGCGCGGCGGCTTCGACCCCGAGCCGTCCGGCCACGAGGATCTCTTCCTCGTCTTGACGAGCGTCGAGAACGCGCGCTTCCGCCGCCAGGTCGTGCCGGGCGACCAGCTGCGGCTCGAGGTGACGCTGCTGCGCCGCCACCGGCCGCTCTGGAAGATGCACGGCATCGCCACCGTCGAGGGCCAGGTCGTGGCGGAGGCGGACTTCTCGGCCGCCGAGGTCCAGGAAGGCGTCGCTTTTCCGCGCGCCGAAGGCGCGCGCGCGCCCGCAGCGACACGCATCCATCCCACGGCGATCGTCGCCCAGGGCGCCGAGCTCGACGCCTCGGTCGAGATCGGGCCGTACGCGGTCGTCGGCCCGCACGTCCGGATCGGAAGCGGAACCCGGGTCGGCCCGCACGCCGTGATCGAAGGGCGCACGACGATCGGACGCGACAACCACGTCTTCGCCTTCGCGACCGTCGGGTCCGAGCCGCAGGACCTGAAGTACCGCGGCGAGCCGGGCCGGCTCGAGATCGGCGATCGCAACCTCGTCCGCGAGTACGCCTCGCTCTCGATCGGGACCGAAGGCGGCGGCATGACGACGCGCATCGGCGACGACAACCTCTTCATGAACTACTCGCACGTCGGCCACGACTGCCAGATCGGAAACCACGTCCACCTCGTGAACGGCGTCGCGCTCGCCGGGCACATCACGGCCGAGGACTACGCCATCGTCTCCGGGCTCGCGGCGGTCGCGCAGTTCGTCCGCATCGGCGAGTCGGCATTCGTCGGCGGAGGGTCCATGGTGGTGATGGACGTGCCCCCGTACTGCATGGCGAACGGCGATCGCGCGAAGCTGGTCGGCCTCAACGTGGTCGGCCTCGAGCGCCGCGGCTTCGCGGCCGAGCAGACGAGCGCGCTCAAGCGGGCGTACAAGCTCCTCTTCCAGTCGAAGCTCCTCGCGCGCGACGCGGTCGAGCGGATTCGCACGGATCTCGCGGACTCGCCGGAGGCGCAGCGGCTCGCGGCGTTCGTCGCGGAGAGCGAGCGCGGCGTGACGCGCCCGTAGGCCGCCGTGATCGCCGACCGGCTTGCGCTCATCGCCGGCAACGGCGTGTTCCCGGTGCTGGTCGCGCGCGGAGCGCGCGAGGCCGGGGTCGAGGTCGTCGCGTGCGCGCACGTCGGCGAGACCGATCCCGCGATCGAGTCCGAGGTCGCCGAGTGCACGTGGGTGCGCGTCGGCGAGCTCGGGAAGATCATCCGCACGTTCCGGCAGGCGGGCTGCACGCGCGCCGTGATGGCCGGTGGCATCAAGAAGGCGCGCCTCTTCTCCGGCTTCCGCCCCGACCTCCGCGGCGCGGCGTTCCTCGCCCGCATGCGGACCCTGCACGACGACAAGCTCCTCACCGGGATCGCCGACGAGCTCGCCGGCGAGGGCATCCCGGTCGTCGCGTCGACGATCTTCCTGCCGCGCCTCGTTCCCGAGCCCGGCGTCCTCGGGCGCCGCGCGCCGCGCGCGCGCGAGCGCGAGGACATCCGCTTCGGTCTCGCGGTCGCGAAGGCCGTTGGGGCGTTCGAGATCGGCCAGACGGTCGTCGTGAAGGACGGCCTCGTGGTCGCGGTCGAGGCGGTCGAGGGCACGGACGCCGCCATCCGCCGCGGCGGCGACCTCGCGCGGCGCGGCGCGGTGGTCGTCAAGGTCGCGAAGCCCGGGCAGGACCTCCGCTTCGACGTCCCGGCGGTCGGCCCGGAGACGATCCGCCTGATGAGCGACGTGCGGGCGACCGCGCTCGCGGTCGAGGCGCGGCGGACGCTCCTCCTCGAGCGCGACCGGCTCATCGCCGCCGCCGACGCGGCCGGCATCGCGGTCGTCGCCGTCGAGGCCGAGGAGCCGGGCGCCGAGGACGGCCGATGAACCCGGTGCGCGCGGCCGTCGTCGGGGCCGGCTACCTCGGGACGTTCCACGCCGAGAAGTACGCGCGCGCGGCCGGCTGCGAGCTGGTCGCGATCGCCGACGTCGACGAGGGACGCGCGCGCGCGCTCGCGGACCGCCTCGGCTGCCGCGCCGTCGCCGACTACCGCGAGCTCGTGGGCGCGATCGACTGCGCGAGCGTGGTCGTACCGACCATCCACCACCGCGCGGTCGGCGAGGCCCTCCTCGGCGCCGGCATCGACTGCCTCGTCGAGAAGCCGCTCGCCGCGAGCGCCGCCGACGCCGCCGAGCTGGTGCGCGTGGCGAACGCCCGCGGCCGCATCCTCCAGGTCGGCCACCTCGAGCGCTTCAACCCGGCGCTCACGCGCCTCGCCCGCATGATCGACCGGCCGCGGTTCATCGAGTGCCACCGCCTCGCGTCCTTCACGACGCGCGGCGCGGACGTCGACGTCGTGCGCGACCTCATGATCCACGACCTCGATCTCATCCGCCTGCTCGTGCCGGGCGACGTCGTGTCGATCGAGGCCGTCGGCGTGCCGGTCGTGACGCCGCAGGTCGACATCGCGAACGCGCGCCTCCGCTTCGCGGGCGGCTGTATCGCGAACGTCACGGCCAGCCGGGTCTCGGTGAAGCGCGAGCGCAAGCTCCGCCTCTTCCAGCGCGACGCCTACCTCGCGATCGACCTCGGCGAGCGCTCCGTCCGCATCTGCCGGCGCACGATGGACGACCGCGGGCAGCCGGAGATCGGGTGGGAGCAGATCGACCTGGGCGAGGCCGACGCACTCGCGAAGGAGATCGAGGCCTTCCTCGCGTCCGTCCGCACGCGCGCGCGTCCCGCGGTGACCGGCGAGGACGGCCTGGCTGCACTCGAGCTGGCCGAGCGCATCCTCGCGGTGATGGAGACGGAGTAGTCGCTCGCACGTCGGTGATGGAGACGAAGTAGCCGCGCGCACGTCTTCGAGGCGGTGCCTGTGGGTCGCCGGAGCCGTTTCTGCGGGCACTCGCTCCGGGTCTCGTTCGCGAGAAGGAAGTGCGCCCCGAATGATTTCATGAATCAAGGTGGGGGCGATCGATTGTCCCGCTCATTCGACAGTCGCTCGCTTGCCCGCAGAAACGGCTCCGGCTGCGCCGGCGCGGGCGATTGCGCTGCTGGGTACGGCGGCGACCGCTCGGAGACCGAACGTCACCCGCGCGTCGGCCTGGGGTGGGGGGTGGGAAAAGTCGTGAAGCGAGGCGCCGGACGAGCAACGCGGCGTCCGGCAAAGGTGACCCTATCGAACGCGGCACGCGGGAAAGCGTTCGGACCGTCCGCCCCACGCGCGACGTCGCCGCCGACGCGGCGGCCATCGCGGAGGTGAGCCGGAGCCGTGTTTGCGGGCAAGCGAAGGACTGTCGAGCGAGCGGGACGATCACTCGCCCCCACCTTGATTCATGAAACAATTCGGGGCGCACTTCCTCCCCGCGAACGAGACCCGGACTGAGCGCCCGCAGACACGGCGCCGGCGGCCACCGGCACGAATTGCCGCGACAACGGCTTCGCGCGACGACGGAAGGCGCCGTGGACGTGCACGATCGATCGCGGCTATGTTCGCCCGCGATGGAGCTTCCGAAACAGGGCGAGTCGGCGGCGAGCGTGATGGAGGCGCTCGACCGGCTCCAGGCCGGCGACGTCGACTGGAAGTCCGGGAAGGCCTTCAGCCTCGCGTACCACGCGGGTCCCGACGTGCTCGCGCTCGCGACCGAGGTGAACGCGCGCTTCCTCTCGGCGAACGCGCTCAACCCGGCGGCGTTCCCGAGCCTCCGGAGGATGCAGGCCGAGGTCGTCGAGATGGTCGCCGGCCTGCTCCACGGCGGGCGCGACGCCGCCGGCTTCATGACGACCGGCGGCACCGAGAGCCTCCTCCTCGCCGTCAAGTCCGCTCGCAATCGCGCGCGCCGCGAGCGCGGCGTCGCGGCGCCCGAGATGGTCCTGCCGACGACGGCGCACGCCGCGTTCGAGAAGGCGGCCGACGACTTCGGCGTGAAGAGCGTCCGCGTCCCGGTCGGCGCCGACTTCCGCGCGGATCCCGCCGCAATGGCGGCCGCGATCGGGCCCGACACGGTGCTCGTCGTCGCATCGGCGCCGTCGTATCCGCAGGGCGTGGTCGACCCGGTGGAGGGGATCGCCGCGGCCGCGCTCGCGCGCGGCGTGAGCTGCCACGTCGACGCGTGCATGGGCGGCATGATCCTCCCGCTGCTCGAGCGCCTCGGCCGCCCCGTCCGCGCGTTCGACTTCCGGGTGCCGGGCGTCACGTCGATCTCCGTCGACCTCCACAAGTACGGCTATGCCGCGAAGGGCGCGTCGGTCCTCCTGCACCGGAACCGCGACCTCCGGCGCGATCAGACGTTCGCGACCGACAAATGGCTCGGCGGGACGTACGCGAGCTCCGGCATGCTGGGGACGAGGAGCGGCGGGCCGATCGCGGCCGCGTGGGCGGTGATGCGCCACCTCGGCGAAGACGGCTACCTGCGCTTGACGAAGGCCGCCGCCGCGGCGACCGACGAGCTGCTCGCGGGCCTCCGGGCGAGGCCCGGCGTGCGGGTCCTCGGCGAGCCGGACGCGACGCTCGCCGCCTTCACGATCGAGGGGGTCGACCCGTTCGCGGTCGGCGACGGCCTCTGGCGGCGCGGCTGGGTCCTCGACCAGCAGAAGCCGCCGCCCAGCCTCCACTGCACCGTGAACGCCGTGCACGCCGGCGTCATCGGCGAGTTCTTGGTCGCGTTCGACGAGGCGGCCGACGAAGTGCGGCGGTCGGGCGCGAGCGCGGCGCAGAAGGCGTACGGCGCGATCGAGTGAGGCGGACCTGATGGCGAAGCGCGTCCTCGTCGTCGCCGGCGAAGCCTCCGGCGACCTGCGCGGCGCCGAGCTGGTCGCGGCGCTCCGCACGCTCGTTCCCGACGTCGAGGTCTTCGGCGTCGGCGGGGAGCACCTGCGGTCCGCGGGCGTCGAGATCCTGGTCGACGCCGCCGAGCTCTCGACGATGGGCTTCACCGAGCTCTTCTCGCGCGCCGGGGCGATCCTGACGTCGTTTCGCACCGTGCGCGACGCGATCGACGGCCGCGCCGGACGTCCGCGCCCCGACCTCGTCATCCTGATCGACTTCCCCGACTTCAACCTCCGCCTCGCGAAGGTCGCGAAGCAGGCGGGTGTCCCGGTTCTCTACTACGTCGCGCCGCAGGTGTGGGCGTGGCGGCGTTACCGCGTGAAGCAGCTCGCCCGCCGCGTCGACCGCCTCGCGGTCGTCTTCCCGTTCGAGGAGGAGATCTATCGCGGCCTGACGCGCGTCGACTTCGTCGGCCACCCGGCGCTCGAGACCGTCCGCGCGACGCGATCGGCCGAGGAGACGCGCGCGAAGTACGGGCTCCCGCCCGGCTACCCGCTCGTCACGCTGCTCCCCGGAAGCCGCGCGGCCGAGGTCGAGTCGCTCCTGCCGACGATGTTCCGCGCGATCGACGTGCTGCGCGGCACCGTCGAGGTCGACGTCGCGGTCGCGCTGGCGCACGAGCGCCTCCGCCGGCTCGTCGAGCCGATCAGCGGTCGCACCCCGGTCGTGAGCGGCGACACCTACAACCTGATCGCCGCCGCCGACCTCGTGCTCTGTGCCTCCGGCAGCGCGACGCTCGAGACCGCGCTCCTCGAGCGCCCGATGGTCCTCATGTACCGGCTGTCGCCACTCACCTACGCGCTGGCGCGGCTCCTCGTGCGGGTCCCCTTCATCGGCATGCCGAACCTGATCCTCGGCAAGCGCGCCGTTCCGGAGCTCGTCCAGGGCGAGGTGAGGCCGTCCCGGATCGCCGCCGAAGCGCGCGCGATCCTCTGCGATCCCGCGCGGGCCGCGGCGATGCGGGCCGACCTCGCGACGGTGCGAGCCCGCCTCGGCGAGCCGGGGGCGGCCCGGCGCGCTGCCGAAATCGCGGCCGAGATGCTCGACGCGACCGCTGCCTGAGCGAGCGTCGCCGGCGAAAAAGCGCGCCCGGCATGCAGGGGCGGCGCGCCGTACGCGCGGCATTTCACGTCAGCTGCCGAGCGCGGAGCAGCCGTACCGGCGCGCCGCATCGTCCCGCCAGCGCGACGTCGCGTCCGCGCTTTCGGCCGGCGCGCCGGCAGGCGCCGACAGGACGCGATCGGCGACCGCCGAGACCGCGTCGCACGCGAGCCGGCGCCCGGCGGGGCAAGCGAGGTCGAAGCGGGCGCGCTGGCCGTCGGCGGCGAACGCGCAGCCGTCGGGCTCGAGCTCGCGATACACCCCGTACGCGGCCGCGCGGAGGTCGTCCCGCCCGGGCGCGAGGACGGCCGCCTCGACGAGGGACGAGAGGACGTCCTGCGACCGGCCGAGCGCGGCGCTCGCCTCGGCCAGGTGCAGGTACGCTTCGGTGTCGAGCGGCGCGAGGTCGCGTGCGCGAGCGAACGCGCCGAGCGCGCGGTCGGGCGAGCCGGATTGGAGGAGTGCCAGGCCGAGGTCGTTGTAGAGCTGCGCGGTGCCGACCTCGCGCACGCCGTTCCCGTCGGAGCGCGCCCGCCGCGCCCGATTCTCCGCCTCGACCTGCGCGGTCGCGGCCCCGAGCGCGCTCGCCGCCTTGCTCGCCCAGCCGCGCGAAGCCGTGTGCGATGCGCCGCCCGCGGCGCGCTCGCGGTCGGCCTCGACCAGCGCCTTGCTGAGATACGCCGCGCCCTGCGCCTCGAGAACGTCGGGCGGTAGCGGCTCCCCGGCCGGGGCCGTGCGCGCCAGGATCGCGACGGCGGTGTCTTCGAGCTCGATCACGCGGTCGAGGGTGCCCCAACCGGCGTCGCCCGCGGCGAGCGCCTGCGCGACCGCGCCCGCGAGCGCGTGGTGCGACTTGTAGCTCCCCCCGCACGCGGCGACCGCGTCGGTGAAGAGCGTCAAGGCGCTCTGCCAGTCGCGATTGCGATCCGCCGTCCGCGCGGCGTACGCGACGGCGACGATCGCGAGCAGGGCCCAGGCGGTTGCGCGCGGGTCGCGGCGGAGCTCGTCGGCTCGCGTGGCGCGCGACCGCGCCCGGTCGAGCCGCCGCGCGAGCGCCTCGACCGCGAGCACCGCGCCTCCGGCGAAGCCCGCGAGCGGGAGGTAGAGGAGGCGCTCCGCCACCACGCCACCCACGATCACGTGGAGGACGAGGACCGGCAGCAGCGCGCACAGGAAGAAGCCGCAGAAGAACGCGGCCGCGCGCTCGCGCCGGCGGAGGACGATCGTGAGCGCGCATGCGAGCGCGAGCGCGACGCCCGAAACGACGGCCTGCCAGTCCTCCCAGCGCGCAAGGCTCCAGCCGAAGCGCGGGATCAGGTCGGCGCCGTAGTCCGGGCAGAGCGTGCGAGGCCAGACGAGCACCCAGAGCGCGCGGCCGAACGACTTGAGGCCGGTGAGCGAGGCGGTCCACGGGTCGTCGCCGAGGAGCCAGGCGCGCGACAGGCCGAGGCGGACCGGCGGCGTGCGCGCGAAGACCCAGGAGCGGACGAGCCACGTCCCCGCGAGCGGTGCCGCGAGAGCGACGCCGGACGTCCGCGCGAAGCGCGCGAGCGCCGCCACCACGTCGGACGACCGCGCGCGCTCCCGCGCCGGCAGGGCGTAGACGAGCTCGAAGAGGAGCAGCGCCGGCACGAGGACGACGGAGCTCTCCTTGCTGAGGAAGCCGAGGAAGGCGGTCGCGGCGAGCGCGCACGAGAGCGCGACGCGGCGGCGTCCGGCCGCGCGGCGCGCCGCCGCCTGCAGCAGGAGGCACGCGAGCACGGACGCGGCGGCGAGGAGGTCGGCACGCCCGACCACGTTCGTCACCGCCTCGGTCGCGACCGGGTGTGTCACGAAGAGGAGCGCGGCGAAGAATGCCGTCGTCGCGCCGAGCCCGAGCGCAGCCACGCCGAGCGCGTAGAGGAGGAGCGCGTTCCCGAAGTGGATCGCGAGGTTGACGGCGTGATAGCCGGCGGGGCGATCGGCGTTGCCGAGGACCGCCCAGTTCACGAGGTAGGTGAGCGTCGTGAGCGGCCGGTACTCGCCCATCGCGCTCGTCGGCGACCAGTAGTCGGTCGACAGGATGTCGGCGACGTTGGCCCAGGTGGCCTCGTGGACGCGCGCGGCTTCCCGGATGATCGCGCCGCTGTCGACGATCAGGCCGGCCTCGAACGACGTCCAGTACGCGAGCGCTGCGGCGATCCCGAGGACGACCGCCGCGAGCGCGTGCGAGCGCAGCCGGGTCCGCGAACGGCTCGCGTCGCGGTCCGCTTCGGCGACGGTTCGAGAGGGATCGGGCCGGGGCTCGCGCGGCATCCGCGGAATTCGAGTCTTTCTCGGCCCGGACCGCAACCGCATTGTCGCTCCCCGGCGACTTCGCTACCCAGGCACGGACCATGACGCCTCCCTCGGGCATCTACCGTCGGCTCCTGCGGTACCTCCGCCCGTACGTCTGGCCGCGCTTCGTCGCCGGGGTCGCGTGCATGCTGCTCTTCAGCGCCACGAACGGCGCGGTGCCGTTCCTCGTCGAGGGCACCTTCGACGACATCTTCGCGCGCCACGATCTGAACGCGCTCGCCTGGCTGCCGGCCGCGGTGGTCGGGCTCTTCGTCGTGCGCGGGCTCGCGAACTTCGGCAACCTCTACCTCACCGAGTGGGTCGCCCAGCGCATCATCACCGACCTGCGAAACGAGGTGAACGCGCACATCCAGGAGCTGCCGCTCTCGTTCTTCAATCGCACCCCCACCGGCACGATCCTCTCGCGCGTCTCGAACGACGTCTACCAGCTCCGCACCGCTCTCACGGACGCGACCGTGTCGCTCTTCCGCGACTCGACGTCGCTCGTCGTGCTGGTCGCGATCGCGTTCTGGAAGGATTGGGTGCTCGCGCTGATCGCGTTCGTCGCGTTCCCGATCGCCGTACTGCCGGTGATCAACCTCTCACGGCGGCTCCGGCGCTACGCGCGCCGCGGACAGGACTCGCTCGGCCAGCTCACCGCGCTCCTGCAGGAGACGGTTCAGGGCAACCGCATCGTGAAGGCCTTCGGCATGGAGGCCTACGAGAAAGAGCGCTTCGACGCCGAGAGCCGCCGGCTGTTCCGGATCTACATGAAGGCGTCGCGCGCGCGTGCGCTCATCCAGCCGCTCATGGAGCTCCTCGGCGCACTCGGGATCGCGGGGGTTCTCTGGTACGGCGGCTACAGCGTCATCGTGGGCGGTCGCACGCAGGGCGCGTTCTTCGCCTTCATCGCGACCCTGATCCTCGTCTACGACCCGTTCAAGGGAGTCGCGAAGGCGAACGGGGCGATCCAGCAGGGGCTCGGGTCCGCCGACCGCATCTTCGAGCTGCTCGACGAGCCGAGCGACGTCGTCGAGCGCCCGGGCGCGCTCGCGCTCGCTCCCCTCGCGCGCGACATCCGCTTCGAGCGCGTGAGCTTCCGCTATCCGCCCCGGGTCGGCGAGGACGCGGCTGCGAGCGGCAACGGCACGAGCGACGGATCGCTCGGGCACGCGGCCAGCGAGCGCGAGTACGCGCTCCGGGACGTCGACCTCGTCCTCCGCCGGGGCGAGGCGCTCGCGCTCGTCGGGCCGAGCGGCGGCGGCAAGTCGACGATCGCCGACCTCATCCCGCGCTTCTACGACCCGACCGCCGGCCGGATCGTCGTCGACGGCGTGGACGTCCGCGACACCACGCTCGCGTCGCTACGCGCGCAGATCGGCATCGTCACGCAGTTCACGTTCCTCTTCAACGACACGATCCGCGCGAACATCGCCTACGGCATGCGCGCGCCGTCCGAGGATGCGATCGAGCGGGCCGCGCGCGCCGCGCACGCGCACGACTTCATCGCCGCGCTGCCGCAGGGCTACGAGACGGTCGTGGGCGAGCTCGGCGTGACGCTCTCGGGCGGCCAGCGCCAGCGGATCGCGATCGCGCGCGCCCTCCTCAAGAACGCGCCCATCCTGATCCTCGACGAGGCGACGTCCGCGCTCGACTCCGAGTCCGAGCGCCTCGTCCAGGACGCGATCGATCATCTGATGGAGGGCCGCACGACGCTCGTCATCGCGCACCGGCTCGCGACCATCCGGCGCGCCGACCGGATCGCCGTGGTGGGCGGCGGCCGCATCGTCGAGTCCGGGACGCACGAGGAGCTCTACGAGCGGGCCGGCGCCTACCGGCGTCTCTACGACCAGCAGGTCCTGGCGGCCGACGATGGCATGCGCCTCGCCGAAGCGCTCTCGTGACGCGATGGTCGGAGCGGGCGAGCGCGAGGGTCGTCGACGTGCCGGTTGAGCCCCCGGGCTCCGTGCGCGCGGCGGCGGCGGTCGCCGAGCCGGCAGCGCGCGCCGGCGCGGAGGCCGGCCCAGCGCCGGCCATGGCCGCCGCGTCCGTCGGACCGGGCGCGGACGCGGCCCGTGAGGCGGAGACCCGCGGCGACCAGCGCCGCTCGTGGCGGGCGCGCGCGTTCCTCGTCGTCGGGGGGTTCGTGCTCGCGATGGCCATGCGGGTCGTCGGCTGGACCGCGCGCAAGCGCTTCGTCGACGAGCAGGAGCTCGCCCGCCGGTTCGAGACCGGCGAGCAGGTGATCTTGACGTTCTGGCACGGGCGCATGGTCATGATGCCCTTCGCGTATCGCGGCCGCGGCGCCTGCATCATGAACAGCCGCCATCGCGACGGGGAGCTCATCTCGCGCGCCATCCAGCGCTTCGGCATCGAGGTCGTGCACGGGTCGTCCACGCGCGGCTGGGTGGGCGGCCTGAAGGGCCTGCTCGCCGCTCACGCGCGCGGCCGCGACCTCGTGGTCGTGCCCGACGGCCCGCGCGGGCCGCGCTGTCGCGCGAAGAGCGGAGTGATCCAGCTCGCGCGCGCGACCGGAACGCCGATCTTCCCGGTGTCCCATGCGGCGAGCCGCGCGTGGGTGATGAAGCGGAGCTGGGACTGGCTCAGCATTCCGAAGCCCTTCGCGCGCGTCACGTACGTCGTCGGCGAGCCGATCGTCGTCCCGCGCGACGCGACGCCCGAGGACGTCGAGGCCCTGCGCGCGGAGCTCGAGCGCCGGCTCAACGTCGCGACCGTCGCCGCGGACGCCGACGTCGGGATCCCGCCTTCCTCGACCTCCGGCTACGTGGACGGGGTTGCCAGGCGAAGGGAATCGTGACACGTCAAGCTCGACGGCGGTGTGCCGCCGACCGGCCGGACGCGTCTCCGCCGCGAGCGGTGATCCGGCGCGCGGCGCTTCGCCCATCGCGCCGCTTCCGGCCGCGCCTGCGGGAGGAAGAAGGAGAATGACGAAGTTTCTCGGTTTCGTGGCGTGCGCGGCGCTCGTGCTCGGCGTCGCGGGGGTGGTGCGGGGAGAGGACACGGCGCCGCCGCCGGGCAGCGCCGCTCCCGGCAAGGTGGAGATCGTCATCGAGCCGTCCGAGTCGGACGCGGGACCCGGACAGGCCGACTCCGAGGGCAAGAAGGCGGGCGCCGCGAAAGCCGACGAGAAGCCGACCAAGCTCGCCGCCAAGAAGGGCGCGGTCGAGAGCTCGGGCGAGAAGTTCGAGCACATCAAGGCGACCTTCGACGACTTCTGCAAGAGCTGGGTCGACAAGCTGCGCGAGCGCGAGCGCTACAACATCACCAAGATCAAGTGGGAGACCGCGCCCGACGGCGCCGTGGTCGGCGAGTACGTCGGCTACGACACGAACAACGTCGGGCCGCAGACCGTGGGCAACGTCGACACCACGCCGATCGGGAAGCTGGTCTACCTCGAGCTTCGGCTGCGCCGCACCGGAAAGTCGAAGGAGGAGGCGCTCGCGCACGATCCCGAGATCGTCGAGCGCACCGAGGTCACCGAGATCTTCCGCTTCGAGCGCGGCGCCTGGGTCTACTGACGCGGGGCGCCGCCCGAGCCCGGTGCCGCCGCTCGCCCTCTACAACGCGCTGATCGCCGTCGCGGCCCTCGTCGCCGCGCCCTTCGCGGGGCTCGTCTCGCTCGTGCGCCCGGCGTGGCGCCGCGGGCTCGCCGCGCGCTTCGGGATCGGATGGCCGACGCTCGCCGGTGGCGACGTCCTGTGGGCGCACGCCGCGTCGGTCGGCGAGGTCGAGGGGATCGCGCCGCTCGTCCGCTGCTGGCGCGACGCTCACCCCGCGGGAACGGTCGTGTTCTCGTCCCTGACCGCGACCGGGTGCGACGCCGCGCGCCGCCTCCTTCCCGACGCGATCGTGCGCACGTTCCCGTTCGACTTCGCATGGATCGTGCGCGCGGTCGTGCGGCGCGTCCGGCCGACGCTCTTCGTCTTCAGCGAGAACGAGGTCTGGCCGAACGTCATCTCGACGCTCAGCCGGGCCGGCGTGCCCATCGTGCAGGTGAGCGGGCGGCTGTCCGAGCGCGCCGCTCGCCTCCTCGCCCGCATCCCACGCCTCGCGCGCGAGGTGCTCTGCCGGGTGACTCGCTTCTGCGTGCAGGGGCACGAGCACCGCGAACGCCTGGTCGCGCTCGGCGTGCCGGGGGATCGCATCGTCGTCACCGGATCCCTGAAGGGCGTCGACCGCGTCGCGCAGCAGGCCGCGTTCGTCCCCGCGCTCGCCGCGCTCGCGCGGCCCGTGATCGTCGCGGGCTCGACGCATCCGGGCGAGGAGTCGGCGGTCGTCGAGGCGGCGAGCGGCGTCGCGGGCGCGCGCCGCCCGTTCCTCGTGATCGCACCGCGCCATCCCGAACGCTTCGCTCAGGTCGCCACGCTCCTCGAGCGGCGCGGCGTCGCGTTCGTCCGGCGGAGCACGCTTCCCGGAGAAGGCTCGCCTTCCGCGCTCGCGGCCGCGCTTGCGCCGCACGACGCGCTCCTCCTCGACACGCTCGGCGAGCTCGCCGGCTGCTACGCCGCCGCCGACGTCGCGTTCGTCGGCGGGACGCTCGTCCCGGTCGGAGGCCACAACGTGCTCGAGGCGGCGCGCGCGGGCGCGCCCGTGATCGTCGGACCGCACCACGCGAACGTCGCGCGCGTCGTGGCGCGGCTCGAAGCCGAGGGCGCCGCGGCGGTCGCCCGCGACGCGCGCGACCTCGCGAGCGCCCTGGGACGCTTCCTCGCGAGCGATGCCGCGGCGGAGAGGCGCGCGGCCGCGCGCGCGATCGCGGCCGGCGAGGCGGGCGGGCTCGCCGCGACGTGGGCGGTGCTCGCGGAGGTGACCGCGATCGCGACGTCGCCGTCGGACGTCGAGCCGGGCGGCCGCGCCGCCGCGCCCGCGCCTCCGAGCGCGCGGCTCGCGTGAGCGACTCGGGCGGGGGAGCGGTCGCGTACGCGCTCCGCGAGCGCGTCTGGCCGAGGCGCGGCGCGGCGAGCGCGGCGCTGGCGCCCGCCGCGGCGCTCTTCCGCGTGGGCTGGTGGGTCCGGCGGGCGGTGTACGCGACCGGCGTCCGGCGTGCGGAGCGCGTCGCGGCGCCGGTCGTCGGGATCGGGAACCTGACGGTCGGCGGGACGGGGAAGACGCCCGCTGCTCTCTGGCTCGCGACCCGCCTCCGCGACCTCGGCTTTGCACCCGCGATCGTGACGCGCGGCTACGGCGGCGCGCTCGGAGGACGCGTGCTGCGCGCGTCGGCGTCCGGCCGCGCGACGACGCCGGACGAGGGCGGGATCGAGGAGGTGGGCGACGAGGCGGTGCTGCTCGCGGCGCGCTTCCCCGGCCCGGTGGTCTGCGGCGTCGATCGCGTCGCCGCGGCGCGCTCCGCGATCGCCGATCACGGAGCGGACGTCGTCGTGCTCGACGACGGCTTCCAGCACTGGCGCCTCGCGCGCGACCTCGACGTCGTGCTCGTCGACGGCCGCCACGGCTTCGGGAACGGCGCTCTCCTGCCCGCCGGCCCGCTGCGCGAGCCGCTCGCCGCGCTCCGCCGCGCGGGCGCCGTCGTGTCGACGAAGAGGGCGTCGGCGGACGTCCGGGACGTGCTCGCACGCCGCGTCCCGGCCGGCGTTCCCGTCCTCGCCGGCGACCTCGTGCCGCGCTGCCTGGTCGGCGTCGACGACGGCTCTCTCGTCGAGCGGCCGCTGGCGGACCTCATGGGACGCCGCGTCGTCACCGTGTCCGGCCTCGCACGACCCGAATCCTTCTACGAGCTGCTCGGCCAGCTCGAGGTGCGCCCCGTCGAGGTGCTCGAGTTCCCCGACCACCATCGCTACGTCGCCGCCGACTGGCAGCGCATCAATCACGCCGCCCACGCAGCCGAGGTCGTCGTCTGCACGGAGAAGGACCTCGTGAAGCTCCGCCGCTTTCCGTTCGCGCGCGGCTCGCTGACGGCGCTCCGGGTGGACTTCGCGCTCGCGCCCGCGGACGAGGCGACCCTGCTCGCCCTCGTGCGCGAGCGCGTCGCCGCACGGCGCGCGGCGCTCTCGGCCGCGCCCGCGACGCCGACCGCCGCCTGAGGCGATCCGTCGGAGCCGGCGCGGCGCGCGCGCCGTCCACCCCGTCGGGAGATGCCGGCGGCTGCGATCCCCGGTCGTCCGTGCTAGGGAGACCGGAGCCGCGCGGCACCGGCCGCACGGCGAGGCGACGGCACCCGCGCGTGCTGCGCGCCCAGGCCGGCTCGCCGCGGAGCGATGCCGTCGGAGGACCGGAGGCGAAGCGCACCGTGCACGTGCTGGTGACAGGAGCGGCGGGTTTCATCGGCTCGAACGCGGCCGACGCGCTCGTCGCGCGCGGCGACCGCGTGCGCGGGGTCGACTCCTTCCTCGACTACTATCCGCGCGACGCGAAGGAGCGGAACCTCGCCGGCCTGCGGAAGTCGGCGCGCTTCGAGTTCGTCGAGGCGGACCTCGTGAGCGCGGACCTGCGTGCGCTCCTCGACGGGATCGACGCTGTCCTCCATTTCGCGGCGCAGGCGGGCGTCCGGGCGAGCTGGGGAAAGGACTTCCGGATCTACGCCGACTCGAACGTCCTCGCGACCCAGCGCCTGCTCGAGGCGTGCACCGAGGGCAAGCGCCGGCTCGTGTACTCGTCGTCGTCCTCGATCTACGGCGACGCGCCCGACCTCCCGACGGTCGAGACGACGCTCCCGCGCCCGATCTCGCCGTACGGGGTCACCAAGCTCGCGGGCGAGCACCTCTGCCGGCTCTACACGCAGTCGTTCGGCCTGCCGACGATCTCGCTCCGGTACTTCACCGTGTACGGGCCGCGCCAGCGTCCCGACATGGCGTTCCACCGCTTCATCCGCGCGCACCTCGCGGGCCGGCCGGTGACGGTCTACGACGACGGCGACCAGACGCGCGACTTCACCTTCGTCGGCGACGCCGTCGCGGCGAACCTGCTCGCCCTCGAGCGCGGCGAGCCCGGCGCCGCGTACAACGTCGGCGGGGGCTCGCGCGTGAGCGTCAACCACGTGCTCGACATGCTCGGCGACCTGACCGGCAGCCCGGTGCGCGTCGAGCGGGCCGACCGCCAGCGCGGCGACGTGCGCGACACGCACGCCTCGACCGATCGCGCACGCGCCGAGCTCGGCTGGCAGCCGCGCACCGGGCTGCGCGAAGGGCTGGCGGCGGAGATCGATTGGCTGCGCGGCGACGCCGCGCACGCGGGCGACCGCGGACGAGCCTGAGCGGGGATCGAACGATGGCCGTGAGCCCGGAGCTGCTGGAGATCCTGCGCTGCCCGAAGTGCGTGCACGAAGGCCGCGAAGGTCTGCTCGAGATGTCGCCCGGCGGAGACGCGCTCTCGTGCGCGGCGTGCCGCCTCCGCTACGCGATCGAGGACGACATCCCGAACATGCTGATGGACGAGGCGACCCCGTACTGAGGGCCGCGGAAACCGCGCCGGTGAGCCGCCCGCGCCGAATCCTCCTCGCGCAGACGAGCTTCCTCGGCGACGTCGTCCTGACGACGGCGCTCGCGCGCGCAATCGCCCGCGGCCTTCCCGACGCCGAGATCTGGTGGCTCGTTCGGCCGGACGCCGTCGAGCTCGTCGCGCCGCTCGCCGGCCCGGGTCGCGTGCTCGCGTTCGACAAGCGGGGCGCGGATCGCGGCGTCCGCGGCATCGTCGCGACGGCGCGCCGCCTGCGGGCGCTCCGCCTCGACGCCGCGATCGCCGTGCAGCGCTCGCTCCGGACCGCGGCGGTGCTCGCGCTCGCGCGCATTCCGCTCCGCGTCGGCTATCGCGAGTCGCTCGGAAGCGCGGTCGTCCACCGCCGGGTTCCGCACGCAGGCGCGCACTCGCGGGACCGGCTGCTCGCGCTCGCCGCCGGCCTCGGGATCGCGGTCCCGTCGCCGCCTCCGGACCCGGAGCTGGCGGTGGACGCGGGCGCCGCCTCGCGGATCGCCGCCCGCCTCGCGGACGCGGGGATTCGCCCGGACGCGCGGCTCCTCGCGCTCGCGCCCGGCTCCGCGTGGGCGACGAAGCGGTGGCCGGCCGCGAGGTTCGCGGACGCGGCGCGCGAGCTCGTCGCGAGCGACGTCGACGCGGTCGCGATCGTGGGCGCGCGCTCGGACCGACCGCTCGCGGACGAGATCGGGCGGACGCTCCGCGCGCGCGCGGCGCGCGGCGTTCCCGTCGTCGACCTGACGGGCGAGACCTCGACCGGCGAGCTCGTCGCGCTGATCGCGCGCGCCTCGATCGTCGTGGCGAACGACAGCGCTCCCGCGCACGTCGCGGCCGCGCTCGGTCGCCCGGTCGTCGCGCTCTTCGGCCCCACCGTCCCGGCGCAGGGCTTCGCGCCCCTCGGTCGCGCCGTCCGGATCGTCGAGCGCGACGGCCTCGCGTGCCGCCCGTGCTCGCGCCACGGCGGCGACCGCTGTCCGATCGGCACGCACGAGTGTCTGGCGGCGCTCGGCGCAGAGCCGGTCGTGGCGGCGGCGCGCGACCTGATCCGCTCGGGGGCCGCGCCGGCGGCGCGCGCGGCGCGCGGCGGTGCCGCGTGAGCGACGCGCCGCTCGCGATCGTCCCGGAGGCGCCCGTCGCGGAGGCACGGGCGGCGCTCGCGCGTCTCGCGCGCGGCCTCCTCGTGCCGGGCGAGGACGCGTCGCTCGAAGACATCGAGCGTCTCGCCGCGCGCGAGACGCTGCTGTGGCTCCCGAGCTGGGCGACCCTCGACGACCATCTCATTGCGGCGATCACCGCATGGCTCGCCGCAGGCGAGCGTGCTCCGGGCGGCGCCGGCGGCGGCGGCCGGCCCGCCGCCTGCGCGACGGCGCCGGTCGTGCTGGTGGCCGACGGGGTCGAGATGCCGCTTCCGGCCGCGGTGGTGGCGTCGCGTGCCGGCTCGATCGCGCTCGCGGGCGGCGAGCCGCGCCCGCGCGCGGAAGCTGCGGTCGCGACGCTCTCCGCTCCGGTGCGGCGCCGCGCGCCGGACACGCTCTCCGAGCACCTGATCGCGATCAACCGCCAGACGACCGCGGCGGCGCGCCTCCTCCGGGATGCGGGGCCGAGCCCGGATCTCGGCGCGCTCGTCGGTCCGCCGCTCGCGCTCCTGGCGCGCGCGCTCGCCGGCGCGCGCGGCGAGCGGCGGCGCGCGCTGCCGCGCGCCGTGCTCGAGGCGTACCGCGGCATCCTCGTCGCCGCGAAGACGTGGGAGCTGCGCGAGGTCGCGACGGAAGCGGGCAGGTGAAGATCGCGATTCCCTCGGACTTCGTCGAGCTGCGCCCCGGGGCCCTCGTCCGGCGCGGCTTCGAGACCGAAGCGGCCAGCTGGCTCGGCCCGGGCGCGGGCAGCGCGATCGCGAGCGGCCGCGCGAGCGAACCGGCGGCGAGCGAGCGCACCGAAGCGGGCCGGGGAGGCGCCGTGCGGGTCGCGCTCGGCGGCGGCGGGGCCGCGTGGCTCCGACCGTACCGGCACGGCGGGCTCCTCCGGCGCGTCCTCGGCGGGATCTACTGGGAGCGGCCGCCGCGCGCGTGGCGCGAGCTGGTCGCCACCGAGGCCGCGCGGCGCTCCGGCATCGCCGCGCCCGAGGTGCTCGCGGCGGCAGCGCGGCCGCTCGCGCCGCCGCTCTGCTGGCTCCATCGCGACGTGCTGGTCACGCGCGAGATCGCCGGGCGGCGCTCGCTGGCAGCGGCGCTCCGCTCGTCGACGAGCGAGTCCGAGCGCCGCGCCTGGCTCGCGCGGGCGTGGGCGGTGATCGAGCGCCTGCACGCGGCCGGCATCCGGCACCCCGACCTGAACACCGGGAACCTGCTCGTCGGCGAGCCCTGCGAGCCGATCGCCGTCATCGACTTCGATCGCGCGGTCGTCGGCGCGCCGGTCGGGGCCGTCGGACGCGCCTTCGCGCGCCGCCGCCTCGCGCGCTCGGTCGCGAAGCTCGGCCTCCCGGGCCTCGACCGGCGCGGCGTCGCCGCCGTCCTGGGGACGTCGGATGGCGAGCGCGTCGCCGGAGCCGTCTCGTGAGCGCGCGGGCGTGGGACGCCGGCGCGGTCGTGGCGCGCGCGCAGGCGATCGCGGCGCAGCCGGCCGACGTCCCGCACGGAGCGACGCCCGCCGCGCGCGCCGTCGGCGCGACCGTGCTGAAGCGCGGCCCGCGGAGCGTCGTCTGGCTCGCGGGCACGGGGCCGGGCGGCGAGGACGTCGTCGTCAAGACCATGCCGGCGGGCGGTCTCCTGGAAGGCCTCCTGGATCGCGTCGTCGGAAGCGCGGGAGAACGACAGCGGCGCGCGGCCGAGCGCCTGCTCGCGGGCGGCGTCGGCGTGCCCGAGGTCGTCGGCGTCGCCGACACCGGAAGCGGCCGCGCGCGCACGTCGAGCGTCGTCATGCGCGCGATCGCCGACGCCGAGCCCGTGAAGGCGCTCTCCCTTCGCCTCGCGCCGCGCGCGCGCCGTCGGTTCGCGCGCGCGCTCGGCCGCTTCCTGGCGCGTCTCCACGCGACCGGCGTCTACGTCCCCGACCTCCGCGACGCGAATCTGCTCGCGCGCGAGCGTCCCGACGGCGGCTTCGAGTTCGTGATCGTCGACCTCGATCGCGTGCGCCGTCCCGCGCTCGGCCTCTCGGCGCGCCGGCGGCGAGCGAACCTGATCCACCTCGACCGGACGCTCGGCTGGGTCGCCGCCGAGCGCGAGCGGCTCGCCGCGCTCGGCGCGTACCGGCGGGCGCTTCCCGCTCCGCGCCCACGCCTCGGCGACCTCGCGCGCACCCTCGACCGCGAGCGCCGGCGCAAGGACCGCGCGGTGGCGCGCCGGCGGCGGCTCGCGGGGATCGTGCCCGACGAGCGCATGCAGATCTCGTGCATCGTCGTCACCGGCAACGAGATCGCGCACATCCGCGACTGCCTCGAGAGCGTCCGGTGGTGCGACGAGATCGTCGTCATCGACTCGTTCTCGACGGACGGTACCCTGGCCGTCTGCCGGCAATACACCGACCGCGTGCTGCGGCGCGGCTGGACCGGCTACCGCGACCAGAAGGCGTACGCGCTCGCGCAGGCTCGCCACCCGTGGGTGCTGAACGTCGACGCCGACGAGCGCGTCTCGCCGGAGCTCGCCGCCGAGATCGCGGAGATCCTGACGAGCGACGGCCGCGGCTACGACGGCTTCACGGTGCCGCGGCTCGTGCACTACCTCGGCCGCTGGTGGCGCCTCGGCGGCTGGTACCCGGACCGCCGCCTCCGGCTCTTTCGCCGCGAGCGCGCGACCTGGGGCGGCATCGACCCGCACGAGCACGTGCTGCTGCGCGGCCGCGTCGGACGGCTCCGCGGCCCGCTCTGGCACTACACCTACGACGACGTCGCCGACCACGTGGCGACGATCGATCGCTTCACGAGCATCGCGAGCCGGAGCGCCGGCGCGCGCCCGCGTCGGGCGTCGTGGTCGGCGCTCACGCTGCGCCCGATCGCGCGCTTCGTGCGGTTCTACGTGCTGCGCTTCGGGTGGCGGATGGGATTCCCGGGCCTGTTCGCCGCGATCTCGGCGGCCGTCTACGTGCACCTGAAGTACGCGAAGCGCGACGAGGCGGCGCGCCTCGCGGGCGACCGCGCGTCCGATGCGAGCGCCGGCGAGGCATCCCCGACGGCCGCGCGCTCGGCGAAGATCGCGACGAGCGAGCCGTGACGGAGCGCTCGATCGTCCACGTCGATCCCGAGCGCGGCTTCAGCGGCGGCGAGACGCAGGTCCTCGCGCTGGCGCGCCGTCTGCGCGACGCGGGCCACGGAACGCTCGTCGCGTGCCATCCGGGCGGCCCGCTCGCGGAGCGCGCCGCGAGCGCGGGCCTCGAGGTCGCGCCGCTCGCGTGCGCGCGCAGCCACGATCCCGCCGCGGGCTTCCGGCTGCGCGCGCTCGTGCGCGCGCGCCGGCCCGACGTCGTCCACTTCCACACCGCGCGCGCCTTCTCGCTCGCGCCGTTCGTCCCGCGCTCGGTCGCGCGGGTCGTCACGCGCCGCATGGACTATCCGCCGCGCGGGGCCGGCGCGTACGTCCGGTGGCTCTACCGGAACGCCGACGCGGTGATCGCGATCTCGGGCGCGGTGCGCGACGCGCTCGTCGCGCGCGGGGTCGATCCGGCCGCGATCGCCGTCGTCCCGAGCGGTGTCGAGGTCGAGCGCTTCCGGCCGCCGGAAGGCGCCGCGGTCGCCGCGCGGGCGGAGCTCCGCATCGCGCCCGAAAGGGCGGTGATCGCGGCCGTCGGAAGCCTGCACGCCCGGAAGGGGCACGCGATTCTCCTCCGCGCGCTCGCGCGCCTCGCGAGCCGGCGGCTGCGCCCGCTCTGCCTGGTCGCGGGCGCCGGGCCGGAAGGGCAGGGGCTGCTCGACCTCGCGCGCGACCTCGGGCTCGCCGAGCGCGTCCACTGGCTCGGTCGCCTCGACGACGTGCGGCCGCTCCTGTGGGCGGCCGACGTGGTGGCGATGCCCTCGCTCGCCGAGGGCCTCGGCGTCGCGGCGATCGAGGCGATGGCCGCCGGTCGAGCGGTCGTCGCGAGCGCCGTCGGCGGGCTCGGCGAGCTCGTCCGCGATCGCGTGGACGGGCTTCTCGTCCCGCCCGCCGACGACATCGCCCTCGCCGACGCGCTCGCGCGCTGCCTCGAAGACGGCGAGCTGCGGGACCGGCTCGGGAAGGCGGCGGTCGCACGCGCCGGCGAGTACTCGGTCGCCGCAATGGCGCGCGGGACGGAGGCGGTGTACGAACGCGTCCGCGAGCGGCGGGCGGAGGGAGCGCCGCGCTGAGAGGCGCACCGTCCGCGCTTTCCGCCGCGGCCGCGACCAGCATGACGACCCGAGCCTCGAGTCCACCGCCACGCGCGCCACGTTCACGCGCGCCGCGCGCGACCGGCGCGGGTCGCCTGCCGCCCGCGCCCGGTCGGCTCGACGCGCGCGCGCGCGCCGGCCGCGACCGCCTCGCGCGCCTCGTCGCGCGCTTCCCGCGTGCGCGCGTCCTCGTCGTCGGCGACCTCATGCTCGACCGCTTCATCCGGGGCGACGTCTGGCGGATCTCGCCCGAGGCCCCGGTGCCGGTCGTGCAGGTGCGCGACGAGGGCGTGCACCCGGGCGGCGCCGGCAACGTCGTCGCCAACCTGGCCGCGCTCTCGGCACGCCCTTCGGTCGTCGGCTGGACCGGGCGCGACGGCGCAGGCAGCGAGCTGCGGCGCCTGCTCGCGGCGCTCGGCGCGGACGGGTTCGGGCTCGTCGCGGCGCGCGACGCGGTGACGATCGAGAAGACGCGCATCGTCGCGCACGCGCAGCAGGTCGTCCGGCTCGATCGCGAGCCGGCCGGGCCGGGACCGCGCATCGAGCGCGCTCTCCTCGACCGCGTGCTCCGGCTCGTCCCGGCTGTCGACGCGGTCGTCGTCTCGGACTACGGGAAGGGCACGGTCTCGCGCGCGCTGCTCGATCGGCTCGCGGAGCTCCGAGAGCGCAGGCGATTCGTGTACGTCGTGGACCCCAAGCAAGCGAACTTCGATCACTACCGGGGCGCGACGCTCGTGAAGCCGAACGCGCTCGAGGCTCAGGCGGCCTCCGGCATCGCCATCCGCGACGACGTCGCTCTCGAGGCCGCCGGCGCGCGCCTCCTCGAGCGCTGGCAGAGCGACGCGGTGCTGATCTCGCGCGGCGAGCACGGGATGTCGCTCTGCCGCCCCGGCCGTCCGCCGCGTCACTTCCCGACCGCGGCGCGCGAGGTCTTCGACGTGACGGGCGCCGGCGACACCGTGATGGCGGTCGCCGCGCTCGCCCTCGCGTCCGGCGGGACGCTGGAGGAGGCCGCCTGGCTCGCGAACGTCGCCGCCGGCGTCGTCGTGGGGAAGGTCGGCACGGCGACGCTCTCGTCCGCGGAGCTCGTGCACGCGATGGACCTGGCGCTCCTCGAGCGCGCCCCGCTGCCCGACGCGGGCGAGGTGCGCGGCGGACGGTCGCGATGAAGAGCATGACGGGGTTCGGGGCGGGCGCCGTCGCCGTGGCGGACGGGCGGATCGTCGTCGAGGTGCGGAGCGTGAACGCGCGCTTCCTCGACCTCAAGCTCGCGCTGCCGCGCGAGTATCAGGCGGCGGAGGGCGAGTTCCGCGAGATGCTGCAGGCGGCGATCGAGCGCGGGCGCGTCGACGTATCGGTGCGCCGAGAGGCGGGGAAGCGCGGGCGGCCGAAGCTCGAGGTCGATCTCGACCTCGCGCGCGCGCATGCCGACGCCTGGCGATCGGTGCAGCGCGCGCTCGGACTCGGCGGAAACGTCGACCTCCTCCTCCTGCGCGCGAGCGCGGGCGACATCGTGCGCGCCGTCGAGCCCGGTGCCGATCCCGCGCGCGACCTGCCGGCGCTCCGGCGCGCGCTGAAGCGCGCGCTCGAGGCGCACGTCCGCGATCGCGCGCGCGAGGGCGCGCATCTGAAGGCCGACATGGAGCGCCGGCTGCGGGCGCTCGACGGCGTGCGGCGCGAGTGCGAGCGGCACGGCGGCGACATGCGCGAGATCCTGACCGAACGCCTCACGAACCGGATCGCCGGCCTGCTCGGATCGGCGGCTCCGGACCCCGGGCGCATCCTCCAGGAGGTGGTGATCGCGCTCGAGCGGAGCGACTTCAGCGAGGAGCTGACGCGGCTCGCGAGCCACGTGCAGGCATTTCGGCGGCTCCTCCGCGAGCGCTCCGCGGTCGGGAAGCGCATCGAGTTCCTGCTGCAGGAGATGCTGCGCGAGGTGAACACGGTCGGCTCGAAGGCGAATCACCTCGCGGTGACGGAGGCCGTCCTGGTCGCGAAGGGGGAGCTCGAGAAGCTCCGCGAGCAGGCGGCGAACGTCGAATGAGCGCGCCGCTGCCCGAGGCCGGGACCCGCCGGCGCGGCATCCTCTTCGTGGTGTCGGCGCCCTCGGGCGCCGGGAAGACCACGCTCACCAAGGCGGCGCTCGCCGCCTTTCCGGACCTCGCCCTGTCGGTCTCCTGCACGACGCGACCGCCGCGCGTCGGCGAGATCGACGGGCGCGACTACTTCTTCGTGGATCGCGGCGAGTTCGAGCGCCGCCGCGACGCCGGCGAGTTCGTCGAGTGGGCCGAGGTCTTCGACCACTCGTACGCGACCCCGCGCGCCCCGCTCGACGGCGCGATCGCCGCCGGCCACGACGTCCTCCTCGACGTCGACATCCAGGGCGCGCGCTCGATCAAGCAGGCGTACCCGGAGGACGCGGTCGGGATCTTCGTCGTGCCGCCGTCGCTCGACGACCTGGAAGCGCGCCTCCGCGCTCGTGGCACGGACCGCGAGGACCAGATCCGCCGCCGCCTCGATCGCGCCCGCCTGGAGCTGTCCGAGCTCTCCGAGCCGGGCGTCTACGACTACCGGATCGTGAACCGCATCCTCGCCGACGCGTCGTCCGCCCTCCAATCGATCATCATCGCCGAGCGCCACCGCAACGCGCGCGTCGCGTGACCGCCGGAGCGCTTCCGTTGCCTGCTGCGGCGACGTCGCTGCGCGGGCGGGTCGGTACGTGTACGAGCCCGGCGACTCCTGTCGGAGGCGGGTCATCGAACGAGGGCCCCATTCCCCGCGGGCTCGCTTCGCTCGCGGCACCGCGTTTCCACGTAACGGCTTGCTGCCGTAGCGCCGCGCGGCGAGCCGCGCGCGCGGCCACCGGCGCCGTCGCGCGAACGACGACGCCGGCTCGCGCGCCGCTGCCGCCGCTCGCCGACGTAGCCGCAGGCCCGCTCACGCCGACGTCTCGGCCGCCGGCTCGCTTCGGGGACGCTTCGGACGCGCTCCGACGTCGGCTCCGCCACGGCGGTCGCCACGGAGCGCGCGGCCGGCGGCGGCCGCGCTTGCGACCGCGGGTCGTCGGCCCTACCTTTGCGAGCAGAGTGCGCGTCGACGAGCTGTGCAAGAAGGTGACGGACTACCTGCCGGCCGCGCCGGTCGAGGTGATCAAGCGCGCCTACGAGTTCTCGGCCGAGAAGCACAAGAACCAGAAGCGCGCGACGGGCGAGCCCTACGTGTCGCATCCGGTCGAGGTCGCGCACATCATCGCCGACCTGAAGCTCGACGTGCCGAGCGTCGCCACCGGGCTTCTCCACGACACCGTCGAGGACACGCTCACGACGCTCGGCCAGCTCGAGGCGATCTTCGGAACCGAGATCGCGAACCTCGTCGACGGCGTCACGAAGATCAGCCAGATCAACTTCACGAGCCGCGAGGAGCACCAGGCCGAGAACTTCCGGAAGATGATCCTGGCGATGGCGCGCGACATTCGCGTCATCCTCATCAAGCTCGCCGACCGCACCCACAACATGCGGACGCTCGCCGGCTTGACGCAGCTGAAGCAGGAGTCGGTCGCGCAGGAGACGCTCGACATCTACGCGCCGCTCGCGCACCGCCTCGGCATCTACTGGATGAAGAGCGAGATGGAGGACTCGGCGCTCCGCGCCCTCCATCCGGAGGTCTACTACCAGCTGAAGCGCGCGGTCGCGAAGAAGAAGGCCGAGCGCGAAAAGTACATCCGCGACGTCCAGGCGATCCTGCAGAAGCAGTTCGAGGAAGCCGAGATCGACTGCGCGATCGCCGGCCGGCCGAAGCACTTCTACTCGATCTACCAGAAGATGCGCAGCCAGAACCTGCTCTACGAGCAGGTGAACGACCTCGTCGCGTTCCGCATTCTGGTCGACTCCGCGCGCGAGTGCTACGAGGCGCTCGGCGTCGTCCACCAGAACTGGAAGCCGGTCCCGGGGCGCTTCAAGGACTACATCGCGCTCCCCAAGGCGAACATGTACCAGTCGCTGCACACGACCGTCATCGGTCCGCGCGGCGAGCGCATCGAGGTGCAGATCCGGACGCACGAGATGCATCGCATCGCGGAAGAGGGCGTCGCCGCGCACTGGAAGTACAAGGGCGGCTCCGGGATCGACCTCGAGGACGTGCAGCGTTTCCAGTGGCTGCGCCAGATGCTCGAGTGGCAGCAGCAGGTGAAGGACCCGCACGAGTTCCTCCACGGCTTCAAGGAGGACCTGTTCCCGGACGAGGTCTACGTCTTCACGCCGAAGGGCGACCTCCTGAACTTCCCGCAGGGCGCCACCGTGATCGACTTCGCGTACCGCATCCACACGCAGGTCGGGCACCAGTGCACGGGCGCGCGCGTCGGCGGCCGCCTCGTGCCGCTTCGCTACGCCCTCCAGAGCGGCGACACGATCGAGATCATCACCACCCAGAAGCAGACCCCGAGCCGCGACTGGCTGAAGATCGTCAAGACCCCCCGCGCCAAGGAGAAGATCCGCGCGTGGATCAAGACCCAGCAGGCGACCCGCAGCCACGAGGTCGGCCGCGAGATCCTGGCGCGCGACTTCGCGCGCCACGGCCTCGACCTCACGCGCATGCAGCGCGACGGGACGCTCGAGAAGATCGCGTACCAGCTGGGCGCGCGGAACTTCGAGACGCTCGTCGCCGACGTCGGCTACGGGAAGCTCACCGCGCGCCAGGTGATCGAGGCGGTCGCGCCGGACGCCGCCGAGCGCGACGGTTCGGAGCGCGAGAGCGCGTTCCAGCGCCTCTTCCGGAAGGTCGCGCGCCGGCCCGGCACGGGGATCCGCGTGAGCGGAATCGACGACGTGCTGGTCCGCTTCGCGCGCTGCTGCGACCCGCTTCCCGGTGAGCGCATCACGGGCTTCATCACGCGGGGCCGCGGCGTCGCCGTGCACGCGATGGACTGCGTCAAGGTGCTGGAGGCGGATCCGCAGCGCCGCGTCGACTGCGTCTGGGACTCGACGACGCAGTCTCCGCGCCCGGTCCGCCTCGAAGTGATGAGCGTCGACGAGCCGGGCCAGCTCGCGGGCATCTCGCGCGCGATCGCCCAGAGCGGGATCAACATCACCAAGGCGGAGGCGCGCAGCATCCCGGACCGGAAGGCGCTCCACACCTTCGAGGTCATGGTCGGCCACGCCGACGACCTGACGCGCCTCATGCGGAGCCTGACCCGCGTCCGCGGCGTCATGCGCGTCGAGCGCCTGCGCGCCTGACGCAGGTGAGGCCGACGAGCGACTCCGGCCGCGGTGGCGCTCGAGGGCACGTAGGAATCGTTCGACGGCGACGGAGGCAGCGATGGAGGAACGCCGAGCGGAGGCGATCGCGAGCGAGGGAGCGCCGAAGGCGATCGGCCCGTATTCGCAGGCGATCGCGCACGGCGACGACGTCTTCTGCTCCGGCCAGATCGGGCTCGATCCCCGGACCGGCGAGCTCGTCCCGGGCGGAACCGTCGCGGAGGCCCGTCGCGCCCTCGCGAACCTGACCGCCGTCCTGCAGGCGGCCGGCTGCGACACCCGCGACGTCGTCCGGACGACGCTCTACCTGGTCGACCTCTCCGACTTCGCCGCGGTGAACGCGGTCTACCAGGAGGCATTCGCGTCGCCGTACCCCGCACGCGTCACCGTCGGGGTCGCGTCCCTGCCCCGCGGCGCGCGGTTGGAGATCGACGCAGTGGCCCGCCGCTCGCGGACGGCCAGCTGACCCCCGCCGGCCCGGCAAACGGGGGCGCGACGGCCCAGCCGGGTCGTCTTTACAACCCGCCGGTCGACCGTTAGCTAGCCGGCGCAACAGCCGGTCGCCGAACGCCCCGCTGCCGCGGAGCTCGGTACCGCATCGGGAGTCCTCAATGGCGCGCGCGTGCGAGATGTGTGGCAAGACCCGCTCGGTGGGTCACAACGTGAGCCACGCGAACAACAAGACGAAGCGCGTCTGGCAGCCGAATCTCCAGGTCGTCCGCGCCAACGTCGCGGGGACCGTCCGCCGGATGCTCGTCTGCACGCGCTGCCTGCGTTCCGGGCGGGTCGCGAAGGTCACCGGCTCCCGGCCCGCGACGGCGCGCCGCGCGACCGCTTGACGGCCGCCTTCCGAGCCGGCTCGACCGCCGCACCGCCGCGCGAGCGCTCCACGAGCCGCGTCGTCGACTGACCCCGGACGATCGGCACGCGGACCACGCGCCCGCCGCGCTCGCGGACGACGTCGCTTCCGACGATCTCGTCCTCGCCCCAGTCGGCGCCCTTCACGAGCACGTCGGGCTCGAGGGCACGGATCTCCGCGATCGGCGTGTCGGCGTCGAACACGAGCACGTGGTCCACCGACGCGAGCGCCGCCAGCACCTCGGCGCGCGCCGCCGCCGTCTGGACCGGGCGCCCGGGACCTTTCAGGCGCCGCACCGAGCGGTCCGCGTTCAGCGCGACGGCGAGCTCGTCGCCCGCGGCGCGCGCCGCCGCGAGATAGCGCACGTGCCCCGGGTGCAGGAGATCGAAGCAGCCGTTCGTGAAGACGAACGTCCGTCCTGCCCGGCGCGCGCGCAGGCGCCGCCGGCGGATCGCCGCGAGCGACCCGATCTTCTCGAGGTAGGAAGCGGCGCGTCCGGGCGATCGCACGGCCGCGTCTCATAGCGCGATTGAGGCGCCCCCGCAGCGGGTGCTAGGACGCCGGTCGCATGCCGAGGGGGGTGCGCGACAGGCGCAAGCGCGAGCCGGATCTGCGCGTCGACCTGAACGGTGTGACCGAGGGCGCGATCGGCGCCGAAACCGGCATCTCGGCGTCCGAGCTGGAGGCGTTGAAGCCGCGGCTCGCGGCTGCCGTTTCCGACCTGCAGGCGGAGCGCGCGCAGGGACTCCGCCCGTTCCTCGACCTTCCGTACCAGCGCGATGCGATCGAGCAGACGCTCGCGCTCGCCGAGCGACTGCGCGGCGAGTGCGAGACGTTCGTGCTGCTCGGCATCGGCGGCTCGGCCGTCGGAGCGCGCGCGCTCGCCGGCACGCTCGCGCCCGACGGCGGCCACGGGCGCGGCCGCATCGAGGTGGTCGTCGCGGACAACATCGACCCGAGCGCCTTCGACGACCTGCTCGAGCGCCTCGACCTCCGCCGCACGGTGTTCAACGTCGTCACCAAGTCGGGCGAGACGGCGGAGACGCTCGCGCAGTTCCTGGTCGTGCGGGAGCGGCTCCTGCGCGAGTTCGGCGCGGAGGAGTACGCGCGCCACCTCCTGATCACGACCGACGCCGGCTCCGGCGCGCTCCGCCAGATCGTGAACGACGAGGGCCTCTTCTCGGCCGATTACCCGGCGTCGGTCGGAGGCCGCTTCTCGATCCTGAGCCCGGTGCATCTCCTCGCCGCCGCGCTGCTCGACGTCGACGTCGAGGCGCTTCTCGCGGGCGCCGCGGCGATGGATGCCCGCTGCCGGGTCGCCGAGCCCGACGCGAACCCCGCCGCCCAGCTCGCCGGGGTGCGCTACCTCCTCGACACGCTGCACGGGATCCAGACCGCGGTGCTCATGCCGTACTCCGAGCGCCTGGTCCCGCTCGCGCAGTGGTGGCGGCAGCTCTGGGCCGAGAGCATCGGGAAGCGGGTCGAGCGCGACGGCGCTGTCGTGTCGATCGGGCAGACCCCGGTCGTCGCCGTCGGCGCGTCCGATCAGCATTCACAGATCCAGCTCTTCCTGCACGGTCCGGCCGACAAGGTCGTCACGTTCCTCCGGGTGGAGGACCACGGCGCGCGCGTCGAGGTCCCGCAGACCTACCCCGACATCGCGGACGTCGCGTACCTCGGCGGCCATACGCTGGGCGACCTCCTGAACATGGAGCAGCAGGCGACCGAGCTCGCCCTCGTCAAGCGAAGCCGCCCCACGATCACGATCACGCTCCCCGACGTGAGCCCGCACGTCGTCGGCCAGCTCTTCTACCTGATGGAGGTCGAGGCGGTGCTGACGGGCGCGCTCTTCGGCGTGGATCCGTACAGCCAGCCCGGGATCGAGGAGACGAAGCGCCTCATCTTCGGGCTCGGCGGGAAGCCGGGCTTCGAGGACGAGCGCGCCGAGGTCGAGCGCTGGCTCCGCGGCAAGCAGCCGCGCTTCGTCCTGTGAGCCGCCCGTGAGCGAAGGCCAGGTCGCGGGCGCCGCCGCGACGGCGCGCGCGCCGTCGGCCGGCGGGGCGCGCATCGCGCTCCTCGAGCCGCTCGTCGCCGACCAGATCGCGGCCGGCGAGGTCATCGAGCGGCCCGCGTCGGTCGTGAAGGAGCTGGTCGAGAACGCGCTCGATGCGGGCGCGCGCGAGATCGAGGTCGAGCTCCGGGACGGAGGCCGCGAGCTCGTCTGCGTGCGAGACGACGGCGCCGGCATCCACCCCGACGACGTCCCGCGCGCGTGCCTCCGCCACGCGACCAGCAAGCTCCGGACGCTCGACGACCTTTCGCGCATCGGGACGCACGGCTTTCGCGGCGAAGCGCTCGCCAGCATCGCGGCGGTCGCCGAGGTCACGATCACGACGCGCGCGCGCGGCGCCGACGCGGGCGTCCGCGCGGTGATCGCCGACGGCGCCGTGCGCGATCTCGCGCCCGCGGGCGCGCCGCCGGGCACGACGGTCGAGGTGCGCGGCCTCTTCGCGTCGCTTCCCGCGCGCCGGAAGTTCCTCCGGAGCGCCGCGACCGAGACCAGCCACATCGCGGAGCTGCTGCAGCGGCTCGCGCTCGCGCGCCCCGAGATCGGGATCGCGTGCCGGCAGGGCGGGCGCGACCTGTTGCGCTATCCCGCGGTCGGGCGCGCGGACGAGCGCCTGCGACAGGTGCTCGGCGCGCCGCGGGCGCGCGCGATGCTCCGTCTCGCTCCCGACGGCGGTCCCGTCGGCGTGAGCGGCTTCGTCTCGCGCGCCGGCGAAAGCCTGCCGCAGGCGCGATCGGTCCTGACGTACGTGAACGGTCGCCTCGTGCGCGATCGCCTGCTCCTGCGCGCGATCCTGGACGCGTACCGCGCGCTCCTCCCGCAGGGCCGCTATCCGCTCGCGGTCGTGCGGGTCGACGTCCCGCCGGAGGCCGTCGACGTCAACGTCCACCCGACGAAGAGCGAGGTGCGCTTCGGACACGGCGACGCCGTCTACGCGGCGGTCCTGCGCGCGGTACGAAGCGCTTTGGCAGCCGGCGTCGCCGCGCCGGCGTCGGCCGCCGGCGAAAGTGCGATCGTCCCCGACCCGGCGCGGGCGGCATCGACCGAACCCGGCGGGACGCGCGTCGTGGTCGCGCCGGTCGCCGGCGCGCGCGTCGCCGAGGCGCTCGGGCGGTACGCGTCCCGAAGCGAGACGGCTGCGGCTCGGGCGGGCGTGCCGTCGACGGACGGCGCGGCGATCGCGCCGTCGCAGCGCGCGACGCGCGAAGCCGGGCGTATCCGTCCCGACGACCGCAGCGGGCTCCCGTTCCGCGACGGCGCGCACGACGACGCGGCTGGCCGCACCGACGCCGTCCCGCGCTTCGCGAGCCTCCGCGTGATCGGCCAGGCGTTCGGCGGCTACATCGTCTGCGAGGGGCGGGACGCCCTCGTCCTCGTCGACCAGCACGCCGCGCACGAGCGCGTCCGCTTCGAGCGCCTCCGGCAGTCGCTCGCGTTCGACCCGGCGAGCCGCCCGCCGAGCCAGAAGCTCCTGGTGCCGCGCGCCGTCGAGCTGGACGAGGCGTCGTGCGCGCGCCTCGTCGCCGCCGCCTCCGATCTCGTCGCGGCGGGATTCGAGGTCGAGCCCTTCGGCGAGCGGGCGATCCTCGTGCGCGCGTTGCCGGCGGCGCTCGACGTGACGACCGACCCCGAGGTGCTCCTCGCCGAGATCGCGCGCGACCTCGCGGACGTCGGTCCGGGCGAGCGACTCCAGGCGGCGCGCGACGCGCTGCTCGCGCGCATCGCGTGCCACGGCGCCGTGCGCGCCGGCGAGAGCCTGACGCGCGCGGAGATGGCGCAGATCCTCGCAGACCTCGACACGATCCCCTTCGCGGCGACGTGCCCGCACGGTCGCCCGCTGCTCGCCGAGGTCCCGCGGGCGGAAATCGCGCGCCGCGTGCGGCGGACCTGATCGCGCCCGTCGGCACGCGGCGCGCGTCGCCGCGATGCGGTTCGCTGCTGGCCCGCGGCCGCGATCACTTGTCCCCGCGGCCCTCCATCGCGCCCGAGCCGCCCGACTTGCCGGCGCTCGCCTTCTCCTGAGCCGCGCCTCCCGCCGCGGCCCCTCCGCTGCCGGCGGCGCTGCCGCCCGCGCTTCCGCCGGCCGCGAGGCACTTCTTCACCTTGTCGACGTCGGCGACCATCGTGTCCGCGATGTCCTGGGCAGTCCGCCCGGTCGCCGCGTACTTCCGCGCCTGCTCGCAGTTGATCGCGTGCGCGGGCGCGACTTGAGACAGCAAGAGCCCGCCCATCCCGAGGGCGGCAATCGTGGCGCGTCGCATGGCTTCCCTCCTTGGCCCGCGGCGGGCGGGCACGCGCGCCCGGCGTGCCGCGGCTGTCGGATCCTTTACCGTCCCCCGGCGACAGTAAAGGGGCACGACGGCGGGCGGCGCCGGCGTCGCGTCGTCAGGGGGGTGCCCGCCTGCTAGCGTCCGGCGCGTGTCGCGGGAACGGGTGATCGCGCTCGTCGGGCCGACGGCGGCCGGGAAGAGCGAGATGGCGGTCGAGCTGGCGTCGGCGCTCGCGGCGGAGATCGTTTCGGTGGACTCGCGGCAGGTGTACCGGCGGCTCGACGTCGGGACCGCGAAGCCGGATGCGGTGGCGCGGGCGCGGGTGCCGCACCATTTGATCGACGTCGCCGAGCCCGACGACCCGGTGGATGCGGCGCGCTTCGCGGCGCTCGCGCGCGCCGCGATCGCGGACGTCGGCGCGCGCGGGCGGCGGGTCGTTCTCTGCGGGGGGAGCGGGCTCTACCTGCGCGCTCTCACGTCGGGACTCTGTCCGGCGCCGCCCGCCGACGCCGGGCTCCGGGCGTCGCTGCGAGCGGCGGTGGCCGAGCGGGGGGCGCCGGCGCTCCACGGCGACCTGCGGGCGCTCGATCCGCGCGCGGCCGATCGCATCTCCGCGAACGACGTCCCGCGGATCGTGCGCGCGCTCGAGGTGGCGCGCCTGACCGGGCGGCCGCTCTCGGAGTGGCAGGCCGGGCACGCCTTCGGCGATCGCCCGTACGACGTGCTGACGCTCGTGCTGTCGCCGCCGGTCGACGTGCTCGACGAGCGGATCGCGGCGCGCGCGCGTGCGATGTGGGACGGCGGCCTCGTCGAGGAGACGGAGGCCGTGCTGGCGGCCGGCTTCGCGCCCGAGCTGCCGCCGCTGCGCTCGATCGGGTACCGCGAGGCGCAGCTCCACCTGCAAGGCGAGCTCGAGCGCGAGGCCGGGATCGCGGCGACCGTCGTCGCCACGCGGCGCTACGCGAAGCGGCAGCGCACCTGGTTCCGCTCGCTCGCGGACGCGGTGTGGCTCTCGGGCGCCGAGCCGGCACGCGGAGTCCTCGCCACGGCCGAGGGCTTCCTCGCGGGAGAGCGCGGTGCGGCGTACGTATCTTGATTTCGAGGAGCCGCTGCGCGCGCTCGACCGCGCGCGCGACGCCGCCGTCGCGCAGCGTGACGACGAGGCGATCGCGCACGTCGACCAGGAGATCGCGGCGCACGCGCGCGCGACGTGCGCCGCGCTCACGCCATGGCAGCGCGTGCAGCTGTCGCGGCACATCGACCGGCCGTTCACGCTCGACTACGTCGGCGCACTCTGCACGGATTTCGTCGAGCTGCACGGCGACCGGCTGTACGGCGAGGACGCGGCGGTCGTCGCCGGGCTCGCATTCCGCGGTCCGCGGGCGATCGCGGTCGTCGGCCACCAGCGCGGCCGCGGCACGGCCGAGAAGGTCCGGCGCAACTTCGGGATGCCGCGGCCCGAGGGGTTCCGGAAGGCGCGCCGTGTGTTCGAGCTCGCCGGGCGGATCGGCCTTCCCGTCCTCGCGTTCGTCGACACGCAGGGCGCGTTTCCCGGCACGGAGAGCGAGGAGCGCGGCATCGCGGAGGCGATCGCGGGCTGCCTCGCGACGCTGGCCGCGCTCCCGGTTCCGATCGTCAGCGTCGTGATCGGGGAGGGCGGGAGCGGCGGCGCCCTCGCGTTCGCGGTGAGCGACGTCCTCCTCATCCTCGAGCACGCCTGCCTCGCCGTGATCACGCCCGAGGGCTGCGCTTCGATCCTCGAGCGCCGCCGGACGCCGGAGGCGGTCGCGCGCGCCGCCGCGTCGCTTCGCCTGACCGCGCCCGATCTCGAGCGGCTCGGCATCGCCGACGCGATCGTCCCCGAGCCGCTCGGCGGGGCGCACCGCGATCCGGCGAGCGCGACCGCGGCGGTCGGGCGGGCGGTCGACGAGGCGTTCGCGTCCCTCGACGCCCTCGACGCGGCGCAGCTCCGCGCGCGCCGCGACGCGCGTCTGCGGGCGCTCGGAAGCTTCTAGGAAATCGCGCCGGCGGGGCGCTCGGCTTCCTTTGCTTGGTCGACGTTCCGGCGGTGTGCTAGCGACCGCGACGTGGCGACGCACGGAGCGAGGGCCGCGCGACCCGATGCGGTCCGCGCGCGAGCGCGCGAGACCCTGAACCAGCTGCGCGGCCGCATCGACGAGCTCGACGGCCGCATCCTCGCGCTCCTCGGCGAGCGCTACCAGGTGATCGAGGAGGTGCAGCGCGTCAAGCAAGACAGCGGCGACGGGGTGTACGCGCCCGCCCGCGAGCGCGCGCAGCTCGCCCGGCTCGAGCGTCTGAACCGCGAGCTGCCGCGCCCGCTTCGTCCCGAGTGGGTGCGGTCGATCTTCGGCGAGATCCTCTCGGCGTCGCGCGCGCTGCAGGCGCCGCTGACGGTCGCCTACCTCGGCCCGGCGGGCACGTACTCGGAGCACGCGGCGGTCGCCCAGTTCGGGTCGTCGGCGAAGCTCGTGCCGGTCGCGTCGATTCCCGAAGTGTTCCGCGCGGTCGAGCGCGAGCAGGCGCGCCTCGGCATCGTGCCGATCGAGAACTCGACGGACGGGATGGTCGGCGCGACGCTCGACGCGCTCGCGACGACTCCGCTCCGGATCGTCGCGGAGCGCGAGATGCCGATCCGGCACGCGCTGCTGTCGCGCAGCTCGCGGCTGTCCGACGTGAAGCGGGTATTCTCGCACCCGCAGTCGCTCGGCCAGTGCCGCGACTGGCTCGCGCGGCATCTCCCAGACGTCCCGACGGTCGAGATGGCGAGCAACGCCGCCGCCGCCGAGGCGGCCGCGCGCCGCGCCGGCGCGGCCGCGATCGCGAGCCGCGAGACGGCCGAGCGCTATCGCCTCCGCGTGCTCGCCGACAGCATCCAGGACCTCGCGCGCAACGTGACGCGCTTCGTCGTGCTCGCGCCTCCCGCCGAAGGCCACGAGCCGGGAGCGGACAAGGTGTCGGTGCTGTTCTCGGTGCGGAACGAGCCCGGGCGGCTCTTCGAGGCGCTCAAGCCGCTCGCGCAGAACGAGATCGACCTCTGCAAGCTCGAGTCGCGCCCGATGCGCGGTCGGCCGTGGGAGTACCTTTTCTTCGTCGACTTCCGGGGGGAGATCGACAGCCCGCGCGTCAAGCGCGCGATGGCGGCGATGGAGCGCGACTGCCTGTGGTTCAAGGTCCTCGGGACCTACGCCGAGGCGATCGGCGCGTGAGGCGGATCCACCGCCTGGGGGTCGTCGGCGTCGGCCTGATCGGCGGCTCGCTCGCGGCCGCGGTGCGCCGCGCGGGCCTCGCGGACGAGATCGTCGGGCTCGGGCGCACGGAGGAGAACCTGCGCGTGGCGCGCGAGCGCGGACTCCTCGACTTCGCGGGGACGTCGCCGGAGGTCGTCGCGGGCTCGGATCTCGTCGTCCTCGCGACGCCGGTGGGAACGCTCGCGGCCGCGGCCGCCGCGGTCGCGCCGCATCTGCGCGACGGAGCGGTCGTGACCGACGCAGGGAGCGTCAAGTCGTCGGTCGTCGCTGAGCTCGACTCGCTGCTGCAGCCGAGGCTCCGCTTCGTCGGCGGCCACCCGATCGCCGGCACAGAGCGATCGGGTGCGGCCGCCGCCGATCCCGATCTCTTCCGCGGCGCGCGCTGCGTGCTGACTCCCGTCGCGACGACGGACCGGGACGCGCTCGCGCGCGTGCGCGAGCTCTGGGAAGCGGTCGGGATGGCGGTCGTCGAGATGCCGCCCGAGGAGCACGACCGCGTGCTCGCGCTGACGAGCCACCTGCCGCACGTGCTCGCGTTCTCGCTCGCGCTCGCCGCGGGCGACGCGACGGGCGATCCGAGCATGCTCGACTTCGCCGGGCCCTCGTTCCGGAGCGCAACGCGCGTCGCCGCGAGCTCGCCCGAGACGTGGCGCGACATCCTGTTCGCGAACCGGGACGCCGTCCTGCGCGCGCTCGAGGCGTTCCTGGGTAAGGCGTCCGCGCTCGCCGACGCGCTCCGCGCCGGCGACGCGGCCGCCGTCGAGCGCGCGATCGCGCGGGCGCGCGACGTCCGGCGGAACCTGGAAGCGGCGGCACCCGGAGCGACGGCGGCCGCGCGCGAATCGGCCTCGCCGGACGACGTGGTGACCGTGGCGCCCGCCGCGCGCGGCCTCGCCGGCGAGATCGCGGTTCCGGGCGACAAGTCGATCGCGCACCGGGCGCTCCTCTTCGCCGGCGTCGCGACCGGGCGAAGCCGGATCCGCGGCGTCGGCCAGGGCGAGGACAACGCGTCGACGATGCGCGTGCTCGCGGCCCTCGGCGTCGCGATCGAGCGCGCGGGCGACGCGATCACGGTGGACGGGGGCGGCTTCGAAGGGCTCCGGGCGCCGCGCGACGTGCTCGACTGCGGGAACTCCGGAACGACGATGCGGCTCGCGGCGGGACTCCTGGCGGCGCGCCCGTTCGTGTCGCGCCTCGACGGCGACGCGTCGCTTCGCCGCCGGCCGATGGCGCGCGTCATCGAGCCGCTCGCCGCGATGGGCGCCGCGATCGACAGCGACGCGGGACGTCCGCCGCTCACCGTCCGCGGCCGGTCGCTCCGTCCGGCGAGCGTCCGGCTCGCGATCGCGAGCGCGCAGGTGAAGACGGCGATCCTGCTGGCGGGCCTCCAGACGGAGGGCGAGACGGCGGTCGCCGAGCCTGCGATGTCGCGCGACCACACCGAGCGGCTCCTTCCGGCGTTCGGGGTCGCGGTGGAGCGGCGCTCCGCGCTCGACGTCGCGGTGCGCGGTCCGGTGGCGCTCCGGGCCGCCGAGGTGGACGTCCCGGGCGACCCGAGCGCCGCCGCGTTCTGGCTCGTCGCCGGCGCGATCGTGCCGGGCTCGCGCGTCGTCGTGCGCGGCGTCGGCGTCAATCCCACGCGGACGGGCGCGATCGACGTGCTGCGCGCGATGGGCGCTCGCATCTCGCTCGCGCCGCGCGCGCCGGTCGGCGACGAGCCGGTCGCGGACGTGACCGTCGAGGCGTCGGAGCTCCGCGGCACGACGATCGCGGGCGACGCGATGCTTCGGTCGATCGACGAGATGCCGGTGCTCGCGGTCGCGGCCGCGTGCGCCGACGGGGAGACCCGATTTCGCGACGCCGCCGAGCTGCGTGTCAAGGAGAGCGACCGCCTCGCGGCGATGGCGGCCGGCCTCGAGGCACTCGGCGTGTCGGTCGAGCAGCATCCCGACGGGCTCACCATCCGGGGCCGGGCGGCACTCCGCGGCGGCGAGGTCGAAAGCCACGGCGACCATCGCGTCGCGATGGCGTTCGCGATCGCGGCCCTCGTCGCGCGCGGGCCGGTCACGATCCACGGCGCGCGCGCGATCGCGGTCTCCTACCCGGAGTTCCTCGCGACGCTCGCTTCGCTGCGCGGGAGCGGCGCGTGAGCCGCCGGCGTCCGGTCGTGACGATCGACGGGCCCGCGGGGGCGGGGAAGAGCACGGTGAGCCGCGCCCTCGCCGACCGCCTCGGCTTCATCTACCTCGACACCGGCGCGATCTACCGCGCGACCGCGCTCGAAGCGGGTCACGACGCTGGACTGGCCGCGCGCGTCGACGGCGCGAACGACGTCGCGGCGCTCGCGGACGAAGACCGTCGCCGCCTCGCGGAGGTCGCCGCCGCGCTCGACCTCCGCTTCGAGGACGGCGACACGCGCGTCCTCGTCGGCGGGCGCGACGTGAGCGCCGCGATCCGGGCGCCGGAGATCGGGGAGCGGGCATCCAAGATCTCCGCCGTGCCGGAGGTGCGGGCGGCGCTCCTCCCGCTGCAGCGCAGGATCGCGGTGGAGGGGGGCGTCGTCGCGGAGGGGCGCGACGTCGGGACGGTGGTGTTCCCCGACGCCGAGGTCAAGTTCTTCCTCACCGCGGATGCCGCCGAGCGGGCCCGCCGGCGTGCGGCCGAGCTGCGCGCGCGCGGCGTCGCGATCGACGAGGCGGCCGTGCGGGCCGAGATCGAGGCGCGCGACGCGCGCGATTCACGGCGCGCGGTGGCCCCTCTCGTGCAGCCCGCGGACGCGATCGTCGTCGACAGCTCGCGGCTCGCGCCCGAGGCGGTGCTGGCCCGCATGGTGGACGCCGTAACTCAGCGCAATCCCGCTTGAATATCCGACGGTTGAAGAGTATGCCTCGCTCTGCGCGCAGGGGACCAGAGCGCGCAATCCCCGGGGAGGCACAATCTGCATGATGATCGCGAAGGACGAACCGTCGTCGCTTGACGACGATTTTGGCCGACTGTTCGAGCAGAGTCTCAAGTCGGTCAAGCCGGGAGAAGTCGTCAAGGGCAGGGTCGTCCAGGTCGCGAATGGGTTCGTCACCGTCGACATCGGGTACAAGTCGGAAGGCCAGATCCCGATCCACGAGTTCCGCGATCGCGACGGCCACATCGACGTCAATGCCGGCGACGAGGTCGACGTCTACTTCGAGGCCACCGAGAACGACACCGGCGCGGTGAGCCTCTCGCGCGCCAAGGCCGAGCAGGTGAAGGTCTGGCGCGACATCGAGCAGGCGTACAACGCCGGCGAGGCGATCGAGGGGTTGATCGTCGGCAAGGTGAAGGGCGGCCTCAAGGTCGACATCGGCGTGGCGGCATTCCTTCCCGGATCGCACGCCGACCTCCGCCCGACGCGCAACCTCGATCGCTTCATCGGGCAGAAGGGCCGCTTCCAGGTCCTCAAGTTCAACCGCTCGCGCGGCAACGTGGTCGTGTCGCGGCGGGCGGTGCTCGAGCGAGAGCGCTCCGCCTTGAAGGAGGAGACGCTGCGGGTGCTCGAGGAGGGCATCATCCTCGAGGGCGCCGTCAAGAACATCACCGACTACGGCGCGTTCGTCGATCTCGGCGGTCTCGACGGCCTGCTCCACATCACCGACATGTCGTGGGGCCGGATCTCGCACCCGTCGGAGGTCATCAACGTCGGCGACCAGGTGAAGGTCGTCGTCCTGAAGTACGACCCCGAGCGCGAGCGCGTCTCGCTCGGCATGAAGCAGATCATGCCGGACCCGTGGACGACCGCGGGCGAGCGCTACCCGGTCGGCACGCGGATCCGCGGCAAGGTCGTCAGCATCACCGACTACGGCGCGTTCGTCGAGCTCGAGAAGGGCGTCGAGGGTCTCATCCACGTCTCCGAGATGTCGTGGACGAAGCGCGTCACGCACCCGTCGAAGATCCTCGAGGTCGGCGCCGACGTCGAGGTCCAGGTCCTCGACGTCGACCCGACCAACCGCCGCATCTCCCTCGGTCTGAAGCAGGTCGAGCCCAATCCCTGGGAGATGGTCCGCGTCAATCACCCGATCGGCAGCCAGATCCGCGGGAAGGTGAAGAGCATCACCGACTTCGGAGTCTTCATCGGGGTCGAGGAGGGAATCGACGGGCTCGTCCACATCTCGGACCTCCACTGGACGAAGAAGGTCAAGCACCCGTCGGAGCTCTACAAGAAGGGCGACGAGATCGAGGCGATCGTCCTCGGAGTCGACGTCGACAACGAGCGCATCTCGCTCGGCGTCAAGCAGCTCGCCTCCGACCCGTGGCAGACCCTTCCGCAGCGCTTCCCGATCGGTGCCCGCGTCAAGGGCCCGATCACGAGCGTCACGGACTTCGGCGTCTTCGTCGAAATCGAGGACGGCATCGAGGGGCTCATTCACGTCTCGCAGATCTCGAACGAGCGCATCGACAAGCCGAGCCAGCACTTCAAGGTCGGCGACGAGATCGAGGCCGAGGTCACGAACATCGACCCGCGCGAGAAGAAGATCGGCCTGTCGGTGCGGGCCCTCCAGCGCAGCCAGGAGCGCGAGGAGATGAACGCGTACATGAGCCGCGAGGGCAAGGCGGCGCGCTTCTCGCTCGAGGACGTGGTGGGCGCCGACCTGCAGCGGGCGGCCGTCGGCGAGAAGGCGAAGCCCCAGAGCTGACCGGCCATGGCTCGGCGGACGCGCGCGATCGCGGCCCGCGTGGCGAGCGGGTGAAGCGATGGCCGTTCACCCGCTCCGCAGGGCCCTGGGGTTCCTGGTCGGGTTCCTCGTCCTGTTCTTCCTCGCCGCGCTCGCGGTGTCCCTGACGCACGACCACTCCGGCCGGCTGTCCCTGGGGTCGGACCACTCGGTCGCCCTCGTCCCGCTCGAGGGCGAGATCCGGAGCTCCGACGACTTCGTCGAGACCCTGGACGACCTCGCCGACCGCGGCTCGATCGCGGCGGTCGTCGTTCGCATCAACTCGCCCGGCGGAGCGGTCGCGCCGTCGCAGGAGATGTACGCGGCGGTGCGGCGATTGCGCGAGAAGAAGCCGGTGGTGGCGTCGCTCGGCTCGGTCGCCGCCTCGGGCGGCTACTACGTCGCCAGCGCGGCCGACGTGGTGGTCGCGAATCCGGGCACGCTCACCGGGTCGATCGGGGTGATCCTGTCGCTTGCCAACGTGACCGGTCTCTTGGAAAAGATCGGCGTCCAGGCGGAGGTCTTGAAGGCGGGCTCGTACAAGGACATGGGGTCGCCGTTCCGGCCGATGACCGACGAGGACAGGGCGGCGTTCCAGGAGATGCTCGATCAGGTGCATACGCAGTTCATCGACGCGGTGGCCACCGGCCGGAAGATGGATCCGGCCGACGCGCGCCGCATCGCGAACGGACGCGTCTACACCGGGCAGCAAGCAAAGGATCTCGGCCTCGTCGACGAGCTCGGCGGCGTCGAGGAGGCCGTGCGGATCGCCGCGTCGCGGAGCGGCATCACCGGCGAGCCGACGGTCGAGCGCATCTCGCCGACCCGACGGCCGTGGTGGCTTCGCATGCTGATGTCCGATCGAGTCGCCATCCCGGCGGAGACGTCGCTCCCGCTCGGCATCTTCGAGTGGCTGGCGAAGGCCGCCGATCGCTCGGTGACCGGCGACCAGGCGCCGGTCCTGTGGCGCATGCCGATCGCGACCGATGGGATCCGCTGGTGAACGAGGCGGCGCAGGCGAACGGAGTCCGAAAATGACCAAGCGCGAGCTCATCGAGGAAGTCGTCAACACTCGCTCGCATCTCCCGCGGCGCGAGGTCGAGGCGCTGGTGAACGGGGTGTTCGGAAGCCTCACCGACGCGCTCGCGCGCGGTGAGCGCATCGAGATCCGCGGGTTCGGAAGCTTCATCGTCAAGCGCCGGAACGCGCGCGAGGGCCTGAACCCGAAGACGGGTGAGGTGGTGAGCGTGAACGCGAAGCGCGTCGCGTTCTTCAAGGCCGGGAAGGAGCTCAAGCAGCGCGTCGATCGCCGCCCGCTCTCCTTCGACCAGACCGCGGTCGCGGCGGCCGGCGCGGCGGCCGCACCGGCGCGCGCATCGCTCGACGGCGCCTCCGCGGCGTCGGGACGCGGCCTCGACGGAGCGCGCGCGAGCGGGGAGAAGTAGCCCCGGGTGTCGCGCGCGGTCCTCTGGGCGCCGTGGCGCATGGCCTACGTCGGGGCCGACCGCGCGCCGTCGGGCTGCATCTTCTGCGAGCTGCCCCGCGCGGGCGACGCGCGCGAGAACCTCGTGCTCGAGGCCGGGCCGGACGCGGTCGTCATGCTGAACCGCTTCCCCTACAACAACGGCCACCTCATGGTCGCACCGCGCCGTCACACCGGCGACCTCGCCGAGCTCTCGGACGGCGAGTATCGCGGGCTGATGGACCGGCTGCGCGCCGCGGTCGCGATCGTCCAGCGCGTGCTCACGCCCGACGCGATGAACGTCGGGGCGAACCTCGGCCGCGACGCCGGAGCCGGGATCGCCGACCACCTGCACTGGCACGTCGTGCCGCGCTGGGCGGGCGACACGAACTTCATGCCGGTCATCGGCGACGTGAAGGTCATGCCGCAGCACCTGCTGGCGAGCTGGGACCAGCTTCGGCCGCACTTCGCCGCTTGACGCTCGGGGACCCGCGCCGTGGAAAGGCGGCGTTTCGCGCGCCTTGCTCGGCCTCGACCGACCGCAGATAATGCGGCAATCCGATCCCGCCCGGGCCGCGAGAAGGCCGGCAGGAGGTGGCGATGCCCGCTGAGACGACCCTCGGGGACCTGCGCCGCTCGGGCTACCGGCCCGAGCGCGTTCGCGACGAGCTCCGGCGGAACCTCCTCGTCCGCCTCGCGCGCGGCGACCGGCTGCTCCCCGGGATCGTCGGCTACGACGACACCGTCATCCCGGAGATCGAGAACGCGATCCTTTCGGGGCACCACATGGTGTTCCTCGGCGAGCGCGGACAAGCGAAGTCGCGCATGATCCGCGGCCTCGTCGAGCTGCTCGACGAGCGCATCCCCGTCGTCGCCGGCTGCGAGATCCACTGCGACCCGCTGGCGCCGATCTGTCGCACCTGCCGGGCGCGCATCGCGGACGAGGGCGACGCGACGCCCGTCGCCTGGCTCGAGCGCGAGCAGCGCTACTCCGAGAAGCTCGCGACGCCCGACGTCTCGATCGCCGACCTCATCGGCGAGATCGACCCGATCAAGGTCGCCGAAGGGCGATACCTCGCCGACGAGGCGACGATCCACTACGGGCTCGTCCCCCGGACGAATCGCGGCATCTTCGCGATCAACGAGCTCCCCGACCTCATGGAGAAGATCCAGGTCGGCCTTTTCAACCTGATGGAGGAGCGCGACGTTCAGATCAAAGGCTTCAAGGTCCGCCTCCCGATCGACGTCGTCGTGATCGCGAGCGCGAACCCCGAGGACTACACGAGCCGCGGCCGCATCATCACTCCGCTCAAGGACCGTTTCGACGTCCAGATCCGGACGCACTATCCGAAGACCATCGAGGACGAGATCGCGATCATGGAGCAGGAGGTCGCGACCGACGAGCGCGACGGGCGCCCGCTTCGCATCCCGGACTTCATGAAGGCGATCGTTGCGCAGCTCACGTTCGAGGCGCGCCGGTCGCCGGACGTGAACCAGTCGTCGGGCGTGAGCGTCCGCGTCACGCTCAACAACTACGAGACGCTGATCGCGAACGCCGAGCGCCGGGCGATCCGGCTCGCGGAGGCGGAGATCGTGCCGCGCGTGTGCGACCTGCACGCGATCGGCGCTTCGATGCTCGGCAAGCTCGAGCTCGAGTACGGCGGCGACGAGCGCGACGACGCGACCCCGCTCGAGCGGCTCCTCAACCGAGCGATCATCGCCGTCTTCGACCGGAACGTCACCCTGGATCGCCTGAAGCGGGTGATCGAGTACTTCGAGGGCGGCTGGGGCGTCGAGGTCTCCGACATGATGCGGGCCGACGAGTACCTCGAGGGCATCCGCGGCATCCCCGGGCTGCGCGAGGCGATCGAGGAGCTGGGGGCGTTCGAGTCGCCGGCGCTGATGGCGGCGGCGACCGAGTTCCTGCTCGAGGGCCTGCACCTGCACCAGAAGCTGAACAAGGACCGCGAAGGTGGCCGCACGACGTACCGCGCGTGAATGCTATTTCCGCGGTTCGTCGAGCAGTTTCCGCTGCATGTGGGTACGTCGGTGCCCGAGCGGGGGCGGTTGCGGGCCCCGGGGCTCGAGTCGTCGCTACTCGTCTATTGTCTCATGCTCGTCTGTAGGAGCGATCCTCCAACCGAGCCCCGGGGTCCGCAACCGCCCCCGCTCCACGGCCACCCAGTATGGGGGCGGAAATGTGGTCCGTCCCACGCCGCTGCCGCGGCCGCATTCACGCGCGGTACCGGGGAGGGGCGTGCGGGGCAAGTGGATGGAGACGTCGGCGGGGCGGAGGCGTGAGCGGACGGGCCCGCTCACGCCTCCGCCCGGGCACCGGGGCTTCCATCGACGCCGTCGGGAAAACGCCGAACGAGATCAGGCCAAGTGTTGAAGATTCGCTACACGGCGTGGGACGGGACGCAGAGCGTTCGGCTGGACCCGGAGCGGTTGTTCGAGCAGCTCGCGGAATCGCTGTCGCAGACCGACGACGTGCAGCAGGCGCTCGAATGGCTGCTGCGCCAGGGGCTCGAGCTCGACGGCGTCCACGTCATGGGGCTCGACGAGGCGCTGCAGATGGTGCGCGAGGAGATCCGCTCGCGCCAGCAGCAGTTCAACCTCGAGAACGCGCTCGACGACCCGCGCCGCCGCCTCGACGACATCCTCGCGCGCGAGCGCGAGCGGCTGGAAACGGGCCTGCCCGACGACCCGGACGGATCGCGCGCGCGAGAGAAGCGCGCCTTCCTCGACGACCTCCCGAGCTCGCTCGCGTCCGCGATCGAGCGCCTCGCGCAGGACTACCGCTTCGCCGACCCCGACGCGGAGCGCGCGTTCCGCCAGCTCCTCGAAGAGCTCGACGACATCCGCGCGCTCGAGGAGTTCCGGCGCCGCGAGGGTGAGCGCTTCCGCGGGCCGCGCTCGCTCGACTATCGCGCCGCGCTCGAGCTCATGCGGGAGATGGAATCCCTCCGCAGCCTCGAGCGGCAGCTCGCGACCGGCGACTTCCGGTCGATCTCGCTCGAGGACCTGCGCCGGATGCTCGGCGACGAGGCGGCCCGCGACATCGAGCGACTCGGCCAGATCCTGGTCTTGCTCGAGAACGCCGGATACTTGACGCAACGCGAGGGTCGGGTGCAGCTCTCCGCGCGCGGCGTCCGGAAGATCGGCCAGCTCGCGCTCCGCGACATCTACCAGACGCTCCTGCGCGACCGACCGGGCGCCCATTCCACCGAGGCGCGCGGCGCCTCGGAGGTCCGTCCCGAGCGCATCCGCCCGTACCTGCACGGCGACCCGATGAACGTCGCGCTGGTCGAGACGTTGATGAGGGCCGTCGCCCGCGGGCCGCGCACGCCGCTCCAGCTCGAGCCCGGCGACTTCCAGATCTACGACACCGACCACTCGACCGCGACGTCGACGGTGCTCCTCCTCGACATGAGCTGGTCGATGAGCTGGGAGGGGCGCTTCGCCGCCGCGAAGAAGGTCGCTCTCGCGCTCGAGAGCCTCATCCGGACGCGCTACCCGCGGGACTACTTCGGGATCGTCGGGTTCTACACCCGCGCGGTCGAGCTCCGCGCCCGCGACCTGCCCGAGGCGAGCTGGAACATGGGCGACCCGTTCACGAACCTGCAGGACGGGCTTCGCCTCGCGACCCGCATGCTGGCGAAGCACCCGAGCCGGAACCAGCACATGATCGTCGTGACCGACGGCCAGCCGACCGCGTACTACCACCGCGGCCGCCTCCACTGCGAGTGGCCGCTCTCGTTCGGAGGAGTCTCGCTGCGCGCCGCCGCCGAGACCCTGAAGGAGGTGGAGCGAGTGACCCGGCGCGGGATCACGATCAACACCTTCATGCTCGACGACTCCGTCGGTCTCCGGGCATTCGTCGAGCGCATGACGCGCATCAATCGGGGGCGGGCGCTCTACAGCCGCCCCGATCGCCTCGGCGAGTACCTCCTCGTCGACTACCTCGGCCGGAAGCGGAAGCGCGTGTGACGCCGCCGCCGGGGGCCATCACGACGAGGGGATCTCTCCCCTCGCCCTAGACGGGCAAAGCCCGTCCAGGGTCCCACTCCCCGGCTCGCTTCGCTCGGCCGCGCGCGAAGCGCGCGGAGTTCGAGGTTGCGAATCGTGGCCGCGGCGTGCAATGCATGGCTCCCGGAACGTCGCCGGTCAGGGCCGCGCCGGCGCAGCGCGCCCGGAGGGACGACCCGGCGGCCATAGACCGGCGAGGCGGACGGGGCGAGCGGGGGGAAGCCCGCGCGCAAGAGCGCGCAGGCGGATGGAATGAATGGGGTGACGGCCGCGGCATCGTCGCACGGGGGCGGAGGGAAATCTCCCGTCAAGCTGACGCCGATGCTCGCCCAGTACCTGAGCGTCAAGCGCGAGGTGGGCGATGCCGTCCTCTTCTTCCGGCTCGGCGACTTCTTCGAGATGTTCTTCGAGGACGCCGAGCGCGTCGCTCCGCTCCTCGACCTGACGCTCACCGCGCGCAACAAGGACGACCCGAATCCCATCCCGATGTGCGGCGTCCCGGTGCACGCCGTGCAGTCGTACGTGAGCCGGCTCGTGCAGCAGGGCGTCAAGGTCGCGATCTGCGACCAGCTCGGCGACGCGCAGACGTCGCCCGGCCTCGTGGAGCGCGGCCTCACCCGCATCATCACGGCGGGGACGGTCCTCGACGAGGACGAGGGCCTCGACGCCGCCGCCCCGGGCTACCTGGTCGCGGTGTGCCGGGCGTCGGCCGAAGGCGCCGTCGCGCTCGCGACCGCGGACGTCTCGACCGGCGAGGTCCGCGGCTGTGTCGCGCCGACGCCCGCTGCGGCGCGCGAGGAGCTCGCGCGCATCGCGCCGCGCGAGGTGCTCGTCCCGCGCGCCGACTCCGATCTGCGGGCGCTCGCCGGGTCGTCGGGCGCGTCCGTCACGGAGCGCGACCCGCCGGCCGACGCGCCCGGCTCGGACGTCGAGCGCGCGCTCGCGATCGCGCGTGCCTACCTCGCGGAGACGATCCGCGGCGGTCTGGACCACCTGCGGCCGCCCGTCGTCTACGCCCTCGCCGATCGCGTGACGATGGACGAGCGGACGCGCCGGAACCTCGCCCTCCTCGAGGGCGCCCAGGGCTCGCGCCACGGCTCCCTCTGGTGGGCGATCGACGAGACCGCGACGGCGATGGGCTCGCGCTGCCTGCGCGACTGGCTCGTCTACCCGCTCCTCGACCTCGCGGCGATCGCGGAGCGGCTCGACGCGGTCGAGGCGCTCGTCGACGCGGCCGGCCTCCGGGCCGACCTCGTCGACGCGCTCTCCCCGGTCGGCGACCTCGAGCGGCTCGTCGCCCGCCTCGGGGTCGGCCGCGGCGGCCCGCGCGAGGTCGCTCGCCTCGGACGCGCGCTCGAGCTCGCCGCCGCGGTCGCGGCGCTGCTCTCGGCGAACGACCTCCCGCCGCTGCTCGCTCGGCTCGGCGCCGCGGCGCTGCCGCCGCGCGGGCTCGCCGAGCGCATCGCGGGCCTCCTCGCGGACACGTTGCCGCTCCAGGCGAGCGAGGGCGGGGTCGTGCGAGCGGGCGCGGACGCCGAGGTCGACCGACTGCGAAGCCTCCGCCAGGATGCGCAGGGCCACCTCGCGGCGCTCGAGGCGCGCGAGCGCTCGGCGACCGGCATCGCGTCGCTCCGCATCCGCTACCAGCGCGTGTTCGGGTACTTCTTCGAGGTCACCAAGGCGAACCTGAAGCACGTGCCGGCGCACTTCACGCGCCGCCAGACGATCGCTTCGGGCGAGCGCTTCACGAGCGCCGAGCTGCTCGCGCTCGAGCGCGAGCTCGCGAGCGCCGACGACCTCTGCCGCGCGCGCGAGAGCGCGCTCTTCGCGGATCTGCTGGCCGAGGTCGCGCGCCACCAGTCGCGCTTGACCGAGCTCGCGCACGCGCTGGCCGAGACCGACGCGCTCGCGAGCCTCGCGGGCGTGGCGCACGCGCGCGGCTACGTCCGGCCGCGGCTCCATCGCGGGACGCGGCTCGAGATCCGGGACGGCAGGCATCCCGTGGTCGAGCGGACCTCCGCGGTCGGGAAGTTCGTCCCGAACGACGTCGTCCTCGACGAGGAGCGCTCGCAGATCGCGATCGTCACCGGGCCGAACATGGCGGGGAAGAGCACGTTCCTCCGCCAGGTCGCGCAGATCGTCGTGCTGGCGCACGCGGGGAGCTTCGTGCCGGCCTCGTCCGCCGACGTGCCCCTCACCGATCGTATCTGGACCCGGGTGGGCGCCGCCGACGACCTCGTCGCGGGCGACTCGACCTTCATGGTGGAGATGAAGGAGACCGCCGCGATCCTCGGGAACCTCTCCGCCCGGTCGCTCGTCGTGCTCGACGAGATCGGGCGCGGCACGAGCACCTACGACGGCATTGCGATCGCATGGGCGGTCGCCGAGCACCTGCACGAGCTCGCGCCGGCGCCGGGGGCGCGCGTGAAGACGCTCTTCGCGACCCACTTCCACGAGCTGACCGCGCTCGCCGACACGCTGCCGCGGGTCTGCAACCTCTCGGTCGCGGTCCGCGAGTGGAAGGACGAGGTGCTCTTCCTGCGGAAGGTCGTCGCCGGCCCGGCCAGCCGGAGCTACGGGGTCGCGGTCGCGCGGCTCGCGGGCGTGCCAGACGCGGTCGTGAAGCGAGCGCGGCAGCTGCTCGCGAGCCTCGAAGCGGGCGAGCCGCTCGCCGACGGCCCGCCGGTGCACCCGCGTCGCGGCGCGCCCACGAGCCAGCTCGATCTCTTCCAGCCGCGGGCGGACGGGCTCCAGCGCGAGCTCGCCGAGATCGACGTCGAGCGCTTGACGCCGCTGGATGCGCTGGCCCGCCTGCACGAGCTGGTCGAGAAAGCGAGGCGCGGATGAGCGTCGCGCGCGCCGCCGCAGCCGCTGGAGCGATCGCGCTCGCGCTCGCGTCGCTCGCCGTCCCGACGCCCGACGGCGCGCTCGCCGCGACCCGCAAGGGACGCGGTGCGGGGAGTGCGGCGGCCGCGCCGGCGGCGGCTGCACCGGGAGCGGCGGTCATCGAGCGCGTGGAGTGGGAGAAGGGCGACGGCGCCGGGCGAATCGTCGTCGTCGTCCGCGGCAGCGTCGCGTACGAGGCGCACGTCGCCGCGGCGGACGCCGCTGCCGGCCTGCCGCCGCGCGCGTACGTCGACGTCCGCCCGGCGACGCTCGGGCCCGGGGTCGCGCGCGCGCCGGTCGCGGTCGAGGACGGCATCCTGCGGCGCATCCGGGTCGGTCAGTTCGATCGTCAGACCGTGCGCGTCGTCGTCGATCTGGGCGAGCCGGCGGCGTTCGAGGTCCGCACGACGGACCGGCCGGCGCGCCTCCTCCTGAGCCTCGCGCCGCGCCCTCCGGGCGGAGCCCCCGCCACCGTCGCGGGCTCCGCCGGTGCGCCGGCGGAGGCGGTCGCGGCGGCGCCGGCCGAGGCCGCTCGCGATCGGGCCTCGACTTCTCCGCCCGAGGCCGCGGGCACGGCGAGCTGGCCGGGGGAAGCGGCGCCTTCGGCGAGCGGCGCGAGCATCCCACACGCGTCGACGACCGCATCCGAGGCCGCCAAGGGCGGGGAACGGTCTCTCGGCTCGCCCGCTCGCGCGGACACGGCGGACGCGCCGGCGCCGTCCGCGCGCGAGGAACGCGCGGCATCCGAGCCGGACGAGGTGGCGCTCGCGGCTGCCGCTCCCTCGCCGACGGCGACGGCGGAGCCGAAGCTCGCTCCCGTCGCCGGCGCTTCCGCGGCCGCGGCCGCGCCCGCCGCGACGGCGGCGCGTGGGCGCGGCACGCGGACCGCGAGCGGGGCCGCGCGTCGGCCGCGCGTCGTCGTCCTCGACCCCGGCCACGGCGGCAAGGACCCGGGAGCGCGCGGCGTCACCGGCGACGAGGAGAAGGCGATCACGCTCGCGATCGCGGAGCTCGTCGCGGAGCGCCTGGCGGGCGACGACAAGCTCCGCGTCGTGCTCACGCGGACCGACGACCGCACCGTCACGCTGGAGCAGCGGACCGCGGTCGCGAACGCGCAGGGCGCCGACCTCTTCGTCTCCATCCACGTGAACGCGAGCGAGAACCTCGAGCTCGCCGGCATCGAGACCTATACGCTCAACAACACGAACGACCGCGCGACCATCCGGCTCGCCGCGATGGAGAACGGCCTCACGCTCGCCGGCGCGTCGTCGAACGAGCGCGATCTCGCCTACATCCTGAGCGACCTCCTCCAGACCGGGAAGGAGGACGAGTCGGTCGCGCTCGCCGAGAGCGTCCACCGCGAGATGCTGCGGACGCTCCGTGGCCGCTGGAAGACGGTCCAGAGCCTCGGCGTCAAGAAAGGTCCCTTCTACGTCCTGGTCGGCGCGTACATGCCGTGCGTCCTCGTGGAGGTGGGCTTCCTGACGCACGAGGTCGAAGGGCAGCGCGTCGCCTCGCGGCGCTACCAGACCGACGTCGCGGAGGGGATCGCGGGCGGCATCCGGCGCTTCCTCGACTCCGCTCCGGCGAACTCGAACCTGTGAGCCGGGTCGCTGCGGCGGTCGGTCGGGACGGCTAGAAGGTAGGGCGATGCTCGAGGCTCCGACGATCGCCGCCCGCGACCTGCCGGTCCCGCCGCCGAAGGCGCATCCCGGGGGGCCCCCGCCGGTCTTCGAGCTCCCGGCGATCGCGCCCGACGGAGAGATCCCCGACGTCGCGAAGACGACGAAGGAGTACCTCGCCACGGTGCGGAGCCGCCTTCGCGCCTGGCACGATGGCGGCGCCGGCGGGACCGACGTCGTCGACCGCTACACGGCCGCGATCGACCGCCTGGTCTGCTTCCTCTTCGACGCCGCCACCGCGGCCTACCGGAAGCGCTACGTCCAGCTCGACCAGCGCTGCGCGGTCTTCGCCCAGGGCGGCTACGGGCGCGGCGAGCTGAACCCGCACTCCGACATCGACCTGCTCTTCGTCTACCCGCACAAGGTCACGCCCTACGTCGAGACCGTCACCGAGAAGATCCTCTACAGCCTCTGGGACACGCGGCTGCAGGTCGGCCACGCGGTCCGGAACGTCCGCGAGTGCGTCCGGCTGGCCGCCACGGACCTCAAGATCAAGACCGCCCTCATCGACGCGCGCTTCGTCTGCGGGGACGCCGCGCTCGCCCAGGAGCTCGAGCGCGCGCTCGACCGCGAGATCAAGCCGCGCGCGACCCAGAAGTTCTTTCGCGAGAAGCTCCTCGAGAGCGAAACGCGCCACCACCAGTACGGCGACTCCGTCTACCTGCTCGAGCCCCAGATCAAGGAAGGCGAGGGCGGCCTGCGCGACCTCCACACCGCGCTCTGGGTCGCGAAGATCAAGTTCAAGGTGCAGAGCCTGCGCGAGCTCGCGGTGAAGGGTGTCATGTCCGCGGCCGAGCTCGCCGAGCTCGACGAGGCGCGCGACTTCCTGTTCCGCGTGCGGAACTCGCTCCATTTCCTGTCCGGCATGCACCAGGACCAGCTGACGTTCGAGGTGCAGGAGCGGGTCGCGCACAACCTGGGCTATCGGGCCGCCGAGGGCGATCCGATGAAGGCCGTCGAGCACTTCCTGAAGGACTACTACCTCCACGCCTCGACGGTGACGCGCTTCTCGCAGGCGATCATCGACCGCTCCGTCAACCCGCCGCGGCCCTACCGGCTCATCGGTCGGATGATGGCGCGGACGATCCGCCCGGGAGTCCAGATCATCGCCGGCGAGCTGAACGTCACGAACGGCGCGATCTTCGAGGAAGACCCGACCGAGCTCGTGCGCCTCTTCGCGGACTCGCAGGCGCACGCGGTCCGCCTCGCGCCGCACCTCGCCGACCTCGTCCGCGCCAGCGCGCCGCTGCTCGACGACCGCTACCTCTCGGACCCGCGCGTCGCGGATGGCTTCCTCGGCATCCTGCGCGCGCCGATGCGCGTCTACGAGACGCTGCACGAGATGCACAAGCTCGGCGTGCTCGCGCGCGTGATCCCGGAGTGGGCGCACCTCCTGTGCCTGGTGCTGCACGACTTCTACCACATCTACACCGTCGACGAGCACTCGCTCATGGGCGTGCGCGAGCTCGAGCGCCTGCGAAGCGGCGAGCGCGCCGACGAGGCGCCGCTCCTGACACAGGTGATGCGTGAGGTGGACAACGTCGAGCTGCTCTTCCTCGGCATGCTCCTCCACGACAGCGGCAAGGGGCTCGGCGGCGGACACTCCGAGAAGGGCGCGGACTTCGCGCGCGCCATCGCGGGACGCCTCGGGCTGAACGAGGACGAGGTGCGCGAGCTCGAGTTCCTGGTCCGGAACCACCTCGCGATGTCGCACCTCTCGCAGCGCCGCGACATCCACGACGACAAGCTGGTGACCGAGTTCGCGCGCCTCGTCGGCACGCCGGGGGCGCTGAGGCGCCTCTACCTCCTGACGTACGCCGACATGCGCGCGACCGGGCCCAAGGTCTGGAACAACTGGAAGGGCATGCTGCTCGACGAGACGTACCTCCGCATCCTGGAGGTCTTCGCGCGCGGCTTCGAGCCCGAGGACCGCGCGGCGCGGACCGAGCGCATGCGCGAGCGCGTCCTCGCCGAGGTGCGAGCGGAGCGCGGCGACGTGGCGGCGGCGGACTGCGCGGACTTCCTCGCGACCATGCCCGACACGTACTTCCTGACGACGCCCGAGGCCCTCATGCCCGACCACTGGGCGATGGTGCGCCGCCTCGACGAGGAGGGCGGGCTGGTCACGTCGGTCAGCCACCACCCGCGCTCGGAGTACAGCGAGTTCACCGTCGTGACGCACGACCGGCCCGGCCTGTTCGCGACGCTGACGGGCGTGCTGGCGGCGAGCGGCATGAACATCGTGGCGGCGCGCATCTCGACGTCGAGCCGCGGCATCGTCGTCGACGCGTTCCGCGTGTCGCACGTCGAGCGCCGCGAGATCACCCTCGACGAAGCGCGCTGGCAGCGCACCCGGGACCTGCTCGCGGCCGTGCTGTCGGGCCGCCAAGTGCTCGCCGACCTCATGGCGCGCGCCGAGCGGCCGGGCATCCTCGATCGCCGCTACGAGCGGCGCGTCGCCACCGAGGTCGTCGTCGACAACGGCGTATCCGACGCCTACACCGTGCTCGACATCTACACGCACGACCGCGTCGGCCTGCTGCACCGGATCGCGAAGGTCCTCTACGAGCTCGGGCTCGACATCCACCTCGCGAAGATCACGACCAACGTGGACCAGGTCCTGGACGTCTTCTACGTGACCGAGCGCGACGGCCGGAGGAGCGAGCGCGTGGACGAGATCCGCGCGACACTCGTCGACGCGCTCGCCGAGCCGCGCGAGGACGCGGCGGGCTCGTCGGACGCCCCGGCGACGCCGGCGTGAGCCGAGCCGTGTCGCTGGACGAGCTCGTCGATCGCCACCTCGCGCGCCTGCGCGCCGAGGTCGGCGTCTCGCCGCACACGGCCGCCGCCTACGCCGACGACCTCGCGCGCTTCGCGCGCTTCGCCAACGAGCGCTTCCGGATCGCCGACTCCGGACGCGTGACGCGCGAGCTCGTGCTCGCGTTCCAAGCGGCGGAGGCCGAGCGCGGGATCTCGGCGCGGACGCAGGCGCGTCGGCTCTCGGCGCTGCGCGGGCTCTTCAAGTTCGCGGTCGCCGAGCGCCAGATGGCGGAGAGCCCGCTCGCCGACCTCCGCCAGCCGCGCCAGCCGCGGCGCCTCCCGGCCGCGCTCTCCACGCGCGACGTCGAGCGCCTCCTGGCCGCTGCCGACGCCGGCCCGACGCCGCTCCGCGACCGCGCGCTCCTCGAGGTCCTCTACGGCGCCGGCATCCGGGTGAGCGAGGCCACCGGCTTGACCCTCGACCGCCTCCTCCTCGACGAGCGCGCGCTGCGCGTGCACGGGAAGGGCGACAAGGAGCGACTCGTCCCGCTCGGCCGTCCCGCGTGCCGCGCGCTCGCGACCTACCTCGAGCACGAGCGGCCGCGCCTCGCGCGCGAAGCCCGGCGGCGCGAGGTGTTCCTGAGCGGCCGCGGCGGGCGCTTCACGCGCCAGGCGGTGTTCGCGCTCGTCCGCCGGGTCGCGCGGCGCGCGGGGGTCGAGATCGCGCTCTCGCCGCACGGCCTTCGCCACGCGTTCGCGACCCACCTCGTCGAACGCGGCGCCGACCTGCGGGTCGTGCAGACGCTCCTCGGACATGCGAGCATCGCGACGACGGAGGTCTACACGCACGTGAGCCGGGCGCACCTCGCGCGCGTGCACGCGGCGCACCACCCGCGCGCGCGGGCCGCGCGCGCCGGGCGCGCGCGGCGGGCGGGCGCGACGCGCGGAGCGACCGGCTGAAGAGGACGGGATGGGGGACGGGATCCGCGAAGAACAGACTGCGGCCGCGGGGCGGTCGCCGGCGCGCGGCCGGCGCGTGGTCGTGAGCGGCATGCGGCCGACCGGCCGGCTGCACCTCGGCCATCTGCTCGGCACGCTCCGGAACTGGGTCGCGCTGCAGGAGACCCACGACTGCCACTTCTTCGTCGCCGATTGGCACGTCCTCACGACGGACTACGAGAAGCCGAAGGACGTCGCCTCGTTCATCGACGAGATGGTCCTCGACTGGCTCGCGGCGGGGATCGACCCGGAGCGGTCGGTCATCTTCCGGCAATCGGCGATCCTGGAGCACGCCGAGCTCGCGCTCCTCCTCGGCATGATCACTCCGGTGCCGTGGCTCGAGCGCAACCCGACCTAAAAGGAGCAGCGCGAGCAGCTCGTCGACCGCGACCTCTCGACATACGGCTTCCTCGGCTACCCCGTGCTGCAGGCGGCGGACATCCTCGCGTACAAGGCCGATGCGGTCCCGGTCGGCGTCGACCAGGCGCCTCACCTCGAGCTCACGCGCGAGATCGCGCGCCGCTTCAACCATCTCTACGGGCCGGTATTCCCGGAGCCGCAGGCGATCTTCTCGCCGTCGCCCAAGGTCCCGGGCGTCGACGGCCGGAAGATGAGCAAGAGCTACGGCAACGCGATCTTCCTCGACGAGGATCCCGCGTCGATCGAGGCCCGGCTCACGCGCATGGCGACCGATCCGCGCCGCGTCCGGCGCACGGACCCGGGCGATCCCGAGGACTGCCCGGCGTTCAACCTCCACCGCGTGTACTGCACGCCCGAGGAGATCGCGTACGTCACGGAGGGATGCCGGACGGCGGGCATCGGCTGCGTCGACTGCAAGCGGGTGATGATCAAGCACGTCATCGCCGACCTCGCCCCGCTGCGCGAGCGGCGCCGCGAGCTCGCCGAGCGACCCGGGCTCGCGCGCGAGGTGCTGGCGGCCGGGACGGCGCGGGCCCGGCGCGTCGCCGAACGGACGATGGCGGACGTCCGCGCGGCGATCGGCATCGGCGGACCGCCCGAGCCGTCGGGGAGATCGTCGTGAGCGATCCCTACACCGTCAAGCTCGAGATGTTCGAGGGGCCGCTCGACCTGCTCCTGCACCTCATCAAGAAGCACGAGGTCGACGTCTACAACGTCCGGATCGCCGACATCACCGACCAGTACCTGGCCTACCTCTCGCAGGCGCAGGACCTGAACCTCGACATCGCCGGCGAGTTCCTCGTGATGGCGGCGACGCTCGTGTACCTGAAGTCGCGCGCGCTGCTCCCGGCCGACGAGCGCGACGAGCTCGAGGACGAGGAGCCGCTCGACCCCGAGGCCGAGCTCATCCAGCAGCTCGTCGAGCACGAGCGCTTCCAGAAGGTCGCGGCGGCGCTGGCGTCGCGGCCGGTGCTCGGGCGCGACGTCTTCGCGCGCTCGCTCGCGGAGACGGTCGATGGCGAGCTCACCGAGCCGATGCGTCCGGTCACGGTCGGCGAGCTGCTGCTCGCGCTCGAGCGCGTGCTCGCGCGGCGCGCGGCGGCGCTCGTGCACCGCGTGCAGGGCGAGAAGCTCGACATCCGGGACGGCCTCCGCATGGTGATGCGCTACCTGCGCGCTTCCGGCCGGGCGACCTTCGACGAGCTCTTCCCGGAGGACGCGTCGCGCATGCACGTCGTCGTCGTGTTCCTGGCGCTCCTCGAGCTCATCAAGAACGGCGCCGTCACGGCGACGCAGGGCGAGGCGTACGGGACGATCGACATCGCGCTCGTCCGCGACGTCGACCCGGACGAGCTGCTCGCGGTCGGGACGCAGGAGGGCGTGGGGTGACGCGCGATCACGACGAAGAAGAGACCGCGGGCGAGGAAGCGGAAGCCTCGAGCCCGCTCGCGCGCCGCATGGCCGACGCGATCGCCGATCACGCCGATCGCACGCACGCCGGCGGCGACGAGCCGCCAGACGGCGACGACGAGCGCGCGGCCGCGGGCGAGGCCGGCGACGAGGCCGAAGCGCCGGAGGCGCCCGGCGACGGCCCGCCCCTCGCCACGGTGCTCGAAGCGGTCCTCTTCGCGGCCGCCGAGCCGGTCCCGCTCGGCCGGCTGACCCGGATCCTCTTCCCGTGGACGCGGGCGGCTGTCGCCGAGGCGCTCGCGGGCTTGGCGACGGAGCTCGCGGAGGGCACGCGCGGCGTCCGGCTGGTCGAGACCGGAAGCGGCTTCCAGCTCCGATCCGCATCGGAATGCGCGCCGTGGATCCGGAAGTTCTTCACGGAGAAGCCGCCGCGCCTCTCGCGCCCGATGCTCGAGACGGTCGCGATCGTGGCCTATCGCCAGCCGGTCACGCGCGGGGAGATCGAGTCCATCCGGGGCGTCAACTGCGACGCGGTCCTGAGCGCGCTCGTCGGGCGCGGGCTCGTCCGGATCGTGGGCCGGCGCGAGTCCCCGGGCAGGCCCCTCGAGTACGGGACGACGCCCGAGTTCCTGGACCTCTTCAGCTTGCGCGACCTCTCCGAGCTTCCGCCCTTGCCCGATCCGGCGGCGCTCGCCAGCCTGATCGACGGCGACGAGGGAGAACCGGAGGAGAGCGGTGAGCCAGCCGGTGCGGACGAAGAGCGAAGAGACGAAGCCGTCGAGCGCGAGGCCGGAGCGGCTGCAGAAGATCCTGAGCCAGGCGGGGCTGGCGTCGCGCCGCACGGCGGAGGACCTGATCCGAGCGGGCCGGGTGCGGGTGAACGGGAAGGTGGTGCGGGAGCTCGGGACGAAGGCCCACCCGACGCTCGACCGCGTCACGATTGACGGCCGCCCCGTACGCGCGACGCGCCTGCGCTACATCGCGTACCACAAGCCGGTCGGGGTGGTGAGCACGATGGACGATCCCGCGGGACGTCCCGCGATCGGCGACGTCGTGCGCGGCCTCCGCGAGCACGTGTTCCCGGTCGGGCGGCTCGACTTCGACTCGAGCGGCCTCCTCCTCCTCACGAACGACGGCGAGCTCGCGCAGCGCCTGACCCATCCGCGCTACAAGGTCGCGAAGGTCTACCGCGTCAAGGTGCGCGGTCATCCGAGCGAGGAGGCGCTCGAGCGCCTCCGGCGAGGCGTCCGCCTCGAGGACGGGGTGACCGCTCCGGCGGAGGTCGCGGTCGAGCAGCGGCTCGAGAAGAAGACGCGCCTCCGGATCGCGCTCCGCGAGGGCCGATCGCGTCAGGTCCGGCGCATGTGCGAGGCGGTCGGACACCCCGTCGACCGCCTTTCGCGGATCGCCGTCGGCCCGATCCGGCTCGGCTCTCTCCCGCCCGGCGAGCTGCGAGACTTGACGGCGCACGAGGTGCTGGCCCTCCGGCATGCGACCCGCGGCGGCAGGGATGCGGGCGGCGCGGGCGCCGAGCCGGCGAATCCCGTGCGCGACGGGGTGCGCGCGGCGCCCGAGCGGAGCGCTCCACGGCGGCGAGCGAGACCCGGCGCCAGCGCGCCGCGCCGGCGCGCAGCTCAGAGCGACGTCGCCCGCAGCTGATCGTAGATCTCGCGCCAGCGCGCGTAGTGCGCCTCGTAGCGCTCGCGCACGTCGTCGGCGGCCGGCGCGAGCGGACGCCGGCGCACCATCGCGCTCGCGGCGTCCGCGACCGACGGATGCGTGCCCTCGCCGGCGGCCGCCAGCACCGCGGCGCCGAGCGCGGTCGCGTTCGGCTCCTCGGAGACGAGCAGCGGCCGCGGCAGGAGGCGCGCGAACGTCCGCAGGAGGCCCGGGCTCCGCGTCATCCCGCCCGACAGCGTGAGCGTCCGGATTTGCGACCCGAGCAGCGCCTCGATCTGCTCGACGTTCCCGCGCACCGCGCAGGCGACGTTCTCCTGGAAGGCCTTCAGCAGCGTCGCGCGCGTCGGCCGCGCCGTGAAGGTCGGCATGCGGAAGAGAAATCCCACCGCCTGGCTCGGGTTGAAGGTCATGAGGTCGAAGATCTGCGGCCCGAGGGCGCTGAACGCCGGCTCCGGATCGTCACCGAGCCGTTCGATCTCGTCCTCGGCGCGCGCGAAGCCGCCGTCGTCCGTGAACCCGACGAGGTCGAGCAGCCACTGGTACGCGATCCCCGTGTCGCCGCCGTTGCTCTCGAGTGTCCAGCGATCGCGCACGACGTGGCAGCCGGTCCAGAGGCGTCCCGAGCCGTCGATGACGGGCGCGTCGGTGACCGCCATGACCGGCGTCGTCGTCCCGAGGACGGCGCCCGCGTGTCCGGGCGCGACGACGTCCGAGCCGAGGAGCGCGCACTGCGTGTCGGCGCCGCCCGCGAAGACCGGCGTCCCGGCCGCGAACCCGGTCGCTGCCGCCGCCGCACCGGTCACGCCGCCGATCCGCGTCCCGGGCTCGACGACCGGCGGCAGCAGGCGATCGTCGACCTCGAACAGGTCGAGCGTCTCCCGGCTCCAGCAGCGTCCGGGGACCTCGAGGAAGAGGGACTCCCCCGCGTTCGACGGCTCCGAGACGAGCTCGCCCGTCAAGCGATAGGCGAGCCAGTCGGTGAGCGTGAGGACGGTCGCGATCGCGGGGCGGTCGGCCTGCGAGCGGTGAACGAGGAGGCGTGCGAGCGACGACACGAAGGGCGGCCAGTGCCCGCTGATCGCGACCGCGCGCGCGACGTCGAGCTTCCCCATGATCTCGAGCGCGCCCGAAAAGCCGCGCCCGTCCATGTTGGGGCCGGCGTACACCTCGCGTCCCGCCGCGTCGAGGAACACCGTGCCGAGGCGCTGCGCCGTCGTCGAGACGCCCCGCACGGCGGACGCCGGGACGCCGGCCTGCGCGAGCGCCGAGCGCGCGCAGCGCGCCAGGAGCGACCAGAAGTGGTCGGGATCGAAGCTGTAGCCCCGCGTCAGGCCGGCCATCTCGAACGGCTCGTCCCGGTACGTCCACGGCGCCCGCTCCACGGCGAGGCAGCGCCCGCGCGCGTCGAACAGCGCGCACTTGCCGCCGCCGGTCCCATAGTCCAGCGCGGCGAACACCGGGTCGCGATCGCTCATCGCCGTCGTTGTCGGGGATGGCCGCCCGCGAGGCAAGCCGGCGCGACGCTTGCCGCCGCGCCGCGTCGCGCTGCGCGGTGGCGCGGTGCCTCACCGCGCTCGGTGGAGCGCCGTGCGCGGGCGGGTCGCTGCGTGTGCGAGCCCGGCGACTCCTGTCGGAGTCGGCCTCCGCTTATCTCAATTCCAAGGAAGGCCGCCTCCTCCAACGTCGCTGCCGTGCTCGCACACGCACCGACCCGCCCGCAGCTGCGTAAGCGGCACTCGGCACGCTTCCGCGCGCGCGACCGCTCCCGGCCGCCGCCGGCGGCCGTCCGCGGTCGCAGGCACCTTGCGAACGCGGGACGTGCTGCCGTAGCGCCGCGCGGCGAGCCGCGCGAGCGGCCACCGGCGCCGTCGCGCGAACGACGACGCCGGCTCGCGCGGCACGTGCGTTCCCGCTCCCGCCGCGCTCCAGACGGTCGAGGCGTCTCAGCGCTCGGGCGTTGCGCTCACCATCGGGACGAAGCGGACGCCGCCCAGGAGCTCGCGATCGAGGGCCGGGCCGTGCTTCGTCCAGCGGGCGAGGATCTGGTCGTCGGCCTCGCCGACCGGCGCGACCAGGATGCCGCCGTCCGCGAGCTGCTCGACGAGCGTCGCGGGCAGCTCGGGCGGCGCCGCGGTCAGGAGGATGCGATCGAACGGAGCGAGCTCGGGCCAGCCGCGGTAGCCGTCGCCGATGCGCACCTGGACGTTCCGGTACCCGAGGCGCGCGAGCCGCTCGCGCGCCTCCTCGCCGAGCGGCGCCACGATCTCGATCGTGTCGACCTCGCGCGCGAGCCGCGACAGCACCGCCGCCTGGTAGCCGGAGCCGGTGCCGATCTCGAGCACGCGCTCGTCGCCGCGGAGGCGCAGCGCGTCCGTCATGATCGCGACGACGGTCGGCTGCGAGATCGTCTGGCGATGGCCGATCGGGAATGCGTTGTCCGCGTAGGCGTCGGCGAGGCCCGTGCCCGGCATGAAGAGGTGGCGCGGGACCTCGCGCAGCACCGCGAGGACCTTTGGATCGAGGCCGGGGGTCGTGCGCGCGACCTGCTCGACGAGGCGGCCGCGCGCCGCGCGCGCGTCGGGGCCGTCTTCGGATGCCGGGGAAGCGCCGGCCGTCGCCCCGGATGCGGGAGCGCGCGGCCCGGCCGGGCGCTCGCCGTCGCCGCTCGCGCACGCGGCGAGGGCGCCGAGCCACGCGCTCGCGACGACCAGCGCGAGCGCGGTCCCGAACGAGAGGGCGATCGGCGCCACCGCCGGCCTCCTAGCGCGCCTTCAGCGACGGCGCGGCGGCGAGCGGCAGTCGACCCGTCGCCCGCAGCATGCCGCGGAAGAAGACGAGGCTCACGAGGAAGGGGACCGCGTAGTACGCGAAGCGGAAGATGAGGACCGCGATGACCGCCGGCTCCAGGGGGACGCCGAGCGTCACGAAGACCGTCGTCATCGAGCCCTCCAGGATCCCGATGCCGGCGGGCGTGAGCGAGATCAGCGAGGACAGGATCCCGATCGCGAAGCCGACCGCGACCAGCGGGAACGGCACCGCGCGATGCACGCACCAGAACGCGCCCCAGAGGACGCCGAGCGTGACGATCCAGTCGAGGACGATCCAGAGCGCGGGCGCGATCATCCGGCGCCAGCGCGCGATCATGAAGTCGAAGCCCCGGTCGACGTTGTGGAGGACCCTCCAGAGCCGGATCCGCCGCGGCAGGCGGTGCTGCGGCAGGAAGCGCCGCGCGACCGAGTGCGCCGCCACGATCGCCCACACGAGGAACTTGCGGCGCACCGCGGGACGGAAGAGCAGCACCAGGCAGAGGAGGGTCGCGAGGACGAACGCGGCGAGGAGGATCGCCGCCGAAACGAGCGCCGCCGTCCCGAGCGACCCGTGCGTGAGCAGGAAGTAGAAGCCCATCGCGAGGAAGAACAGCAGCACGAGGTTCGTGAGGAGTCCCTGCACGAACGAGATCGTGACCGCCGTGCCGACCGGGATGCCGTGCTGTCGGAAGAAGTACATCCGGAACGCGAAGCCGGAGAGCCCGCCGGTCGCGACCAGGTAGTTGACGGTATTCGAGACGAACGTGATCCGGAGCATCGCCGGCAGGCCGATCGGCGTGCCCGCCGCCTGCGCGATCCCCTCGTAGGAGAGGGCCATCAGCACGTAGCTCAGGAGGGTCGCGCCGATCGGGACGCAGAGGCGCGGCCAGGCGATGCTGGATGCGACCCGGAGGAGCTGGCGGCCGTCGCTGTACGCGAACAGGAGCCCGAAGCCGACGATCCCGAACACCGCGGCGAGGATCGCGAGGTTCCGGCTCGGGCGCGTCGAGATGCCGGCCTCGGGGACGAGCTCGTCCACCGCCGCCGGCGCGCGATCGTCCGGAGGCCCCTGGCCGTCCGCCCGCGCGCGCTCGGGATGGCGCTTCGCGGAGGGCATCAGCCAGTCGGCGTCCTGTCGCTCAGCGTCCACGCGCCCTCGCGCGCCGCGCGGCGCCGACGCGGCGCCGGAACCACCAGCCGACGAGCCCGCCGATCGGGCCTCCGACGAGGCCGCCGACGATTGCCGCGCCCGCCAGCTCCCGGAAGGTCGGGTGCGGCGAGCCGATCGCGGGGAAGGAGAACGCGCCCGTGACCGCCGTGCCGGTCGCGACCGCCATCGAGGCCGCGGTCTCGCCGGCCCCGGTCGCGCGGTCGAAGACCGCGGCGCCGGCCAGCAGCGCGGCGGCTGCGATGAGGCCGACCCACCACGGCGGAAGCGTGTGGCGGTACACCGAGATCGTGAGGAGCGGCGGCGCGTCGCCCGTGATCGATAGGCTCTCGATCCGGAGGTCGCCGTTCGCCGGGTTCCGGATCGTGACGAGGCGCGACCGGAGCTCGTTCAGGACCTCCACCGTGTCGCGCCGGCCCTGGCGCTGGCGGAGCCAGCTCTCCTTGAACTCGCCCGCGATCGTCCGGGGCGGGACGCCTTCCGGCTCGATCGTGAACGAATAGCGGGCGACGTGCGCCGATCCCGGCTCTGCGCGCTCGAGGTGCCCGTCGATCACGACGTCGAGCAGCGTGCCGTGGCCCGCCGTCGGCAGCGTGACCGGGACGGCCTCCGGGGTCACGTCGAGGCTCGCGATCCGGCTCGACGGGTAGATGCGCTGGTAGATCGGGAGGTACACGATCGCGAGCCACGCCGCCGCGAACGCGCCCGCCGCCAACTGCGCACCGGCGCCGTCCAGCCGGCGCGCGTAGCGCATCGGGAAGTAGAGCACGATGGCGAGCAGCAGAAAGGCGTCGATCGCGAGGGCGGGCGGCGTGTCGATGACGTCGAGGTGCCCGAGGAAGTAGAGCACCAGGAGCCCGGCCGCGGCGAGGGCCGGAGGCGCCCACGGCAGGAGCGCCGCGCGCAGCTCGCGGGCTCCCGCGGAGGAATCCGGTCGCCGCCGGAACGTCGTGGGAGCGCGCCGGCGGACGGGCCGGGCAGCCTCGGGCATGCGGCGATCCTAGCACGCCGGCTCTCCCGTGCCGTTCACCAGCCGCGCAGGTCGACGGGCCAGGTGTCCACGACCGCGTCCCCCGCGACCAGGTGCATGCTCGCATGGTACGCGACCGTCGGGTCGACGTGCGCCGGCAGCACGCGGACGCGGTCGCCGACCTGCACGCGCTCGGCGGGCGCGAAGGTGACGTGCTCGTCCGAGCAGAACCAGACCCGTGCGCCCGGAATCGACGGGTTCCCGTGGTCCATTCCCAGCGACTTCAAGCCGCAGTCCGCGACCGCATACGCGGGCGAGACCGAGATGACGGTCGCGAGGATCGACAGCGCCGGCCGAAAGGGCAGCCCGAGCTTTCCGTACGCCGTGTCCATGAGCGCGTACGACCCCGCCTGGATCTCGGTCGCCCAGCGGTTCAGGTCGTACGTCCCGGTGCCGCCCGCGGACACGACGTCCCCGCCGACGGCCGCATGCGCCTCGCACAGGAGACGCATGGCCTCCGCCGTGCCGTCGGCGCGGCGCGCGCGGTCGTCGACGCCGACGACGTGGCCCTCGTAGCCCATCACCCCGCGCACCTCGAGCCCGTGTCGGCGCGCGAGGTCGGCGAGCCGGCCGGCGTCGCCGGGAGAGCACCCGCAGCGCGGAAGCCCGACGTTGACGTCGATCACGACCTCGCGGACGCCGCCGCGCTCGGCCGCGGCGATGGTCTCGGGCGAGTCGACGGCGACCGTCACGCGGGCGTCGAGGCGGCCGAGCCGCCGCGCGTCGACGACCTCGTTCGCGAGCAGCACGTCCTCGCCGAGACCCGCCTGCACGAGGCCCTCGACCTCGGCGATCGTCGCGCAGGTGAAGCCGCGGTGGCCGAGCGCCGCCTGGCGGCGCGCGAGCGCGGTGCACTTGTGCGCCTTCACGTGCGGGCGGAGCCGCGCTCCCGGAAGCGCGGCCGACATCGTGGCCAGGTTGTGCTCGAGGGCGGCGGCGTCCACGAGGAGCGCCGGCGTGGTGAGATCGCGGACGTTCACGGCGAGCTCGCGCGGTGTCCGCCGAGGACCGCGACCGTGACGGGGCGCCGCTCGGCGAAGCGGTAGAGGCGGGCCGGCCGGTGCGCGCCGCGGCGCGCCGCCGCGAGCGGCACGAGCAGGCCGGACCCGAGGAGCCGCTTCCGGAAGTTCCGGCGATCGAGCGCGCGCCCGAGCGTCGCCTCGTAGAGGTGCTGCAGCTCCGCGAGCGTGAACGCGTCGGGGAGGAGGCTGTACGCGACGTTCGTGTACCCGAGCTTCGAGCGGAGCCGCGCGAGCGCGACGCGCGCGACCGCGTCGTGGTCGTAGGCGAGCGGCGGAAGGGCGTCCGCCGGCCACCACGCGACGCCCGGCGCGTCGGCGGCGCGCGGCAGGAGCGCCAGGTACGCGACCGACACGACCCGCGACGCCGGGTCTCGGCCGGGCTCCCCGAAGGTGTAGAGTTGCTCGAGGTGCGCGCTCTCGCCCGGCAGCGCTGCGCGGAGCCAGCGCTCCGCGGCCTCGTCGAGGGATTCCGCCGTCCGGACGCGGCCGCCCGGGAACGCGTGCCGAGCCGAACCCGCGCCGCCGCGCACCTCGACGAGGCCCGCGAGCAGGCGATCCTCCGAAAGCGCGTACGGAACGACGTCGACCGCGACGCCGACCGACGCGGCCGCCGCGGCGCGCGGCGGCCGCGCGCGCGGCGCGCGTCCTTCCGGATCGCGCGCCGCCGCGGCGTGCGGGCGCGCGGTCACGCGCTCAGCTCGAGCATCCGCCGGAGCGAGCGCTCGGCGCCCGCCCGGACGTCCTCGTCGAGCTCGATCGGGTAGCGCATCTCCTCGAGCGAGAGGCGGGTGTCGCCGAGCGTGATCATCTTCATGTACGCGCAGAGCTTGCAGCTCTTGTAGAAGCGCTTGTCGGGCACCTCGAGGAGGAGGCGGTCCGACATCCCGCACTCCGTGACGACCAGGAACTCGCTCGCCTCGCTCTCGCGCGCGTATCGGACCATGCCGCTCGTCGACAAGACGGCGTCGGCGAGGTCGAGCACGTCCTTCCGGCACTCGGGGTGCGCGAGAATCTTCACCCGCGGGAGGTGATCGCGCACCTTCTGGATCTGCTCGGGTGTGATCTGGTGGTGCACGTAGCAGTTGCCGTCCCAGGCGATGACGTTCTTCTTCGTCGACTCCTGGACCCAGCGCGCGAGGTTCTGGTCGGGCACGAAGAGGACGTTGTCGGTCGGCAGGCGCTCGACGATGCGGGCCGCGTTCGCGGACGTGCAGCAGACGTCGGACGCCGCCTTCACGGCGGCGCTCGTGTTCACGTAGCAGACGACCTGGAGGTCCGGGTACAGCTTCCGGAGGTCGGCCTTCCGCTCCTCGAGCGAGTCGGCGTCGATCGAGTCGGCGAGCGAGCAGCCGGCGCGCAGGTCGGGGAGGAGGACCGTCCGCGCCGGGTTCAGGATCTTCGCGGTCTCCGCCATGAAGTGGACGCCGCAGAAGACGATCACCCTGGAATCCACGGTCGTCGCCTTCTGGGCGAGCTCGAGCGAGTCGCCGACGAAGTCGGCGACCTGGAAGATCTCCGGGCGCTGGTAGTTGTGCGCGAGGATGACCGCATCGCGCTCCCGCTTCAGGCGCTCGATCGCCGCGATGTCGTCCACGATCCGCTCGCACGCCGCCGGCGTGTACGACGCCGGCGCACCGAGCGGCGCGAACAGCCGCTGCAGGTCCGCGGCGTCCGGTGTGACCTGGGGTTCTTGCACGGTGATCGTCCTCCTGGGTTTGCGTCCATTGTACGCAAAGTGCCGCGCGGTGCAAGGGCCCATCGTGAGGCGGTCACGCGGGCGCGTGCACGTTGCGTCGGTGACGGCTTGCTGCGGTAGCGTCGCGCGGCGAGCCGCGCGCGCGGCCACCGGCGCAGCCGCGCGGTCGAAGCACCCGCCCCGCCGCGCTCCAAGGTCCGCCACAGCGACGGCGCGAACGACGCGGAAACACCCGCTTGACGTCCGAGCGCAGGCGCCGTAGCGCGGAACCGTGAGCGAGGACGCGGGGCTTCGGTTCGAGCGGCGCATGAGCGACAGCGACGCGCTCATGTGGTTCATCGAGAACGACCCGGGCCTCCGCTCGACGATCACGACGGTCACGCTGCTCGACCGCGCGCCCGACCTCGGGCGCCTGCGCGAGAAGATCGCTCAGGCGACGCAGCTCGTGCCGCGCCTCCGCGAGCGCGTCGCGGCCAATCCCTTCTCGATCGCGCCGCCGCGCTGGGAGCCCGACCCGGACTTCGACCTCTCTCGTTCCACGTCCGGGCGGAGCGCGCGGTCGGCGACGGATCGCTGCGCGAGCTGCTCGACGCGCTCCAGCCGTTCACGATGGAGGGCTTCGACCGCGCGCGTCCGCTCTGGCAGATCCGGCTCGTCGACGGGCTCGGCGGCGGCCGGTCCGCAATGGCGATGAAGCTCCACCACTCGCTCTCCGACGGCGTCGGCCTCGTGCAGATGATGACGAGCCTCGTCGACCTCGACCGCGAGGGCGGGGCGCCCGCGCCCGCGCCGACGGCCGCGCCCTTCCAGATGATGAGCATCGCCGAGCGCATGCTCGACGCGCTCGGCTACCAGCGCCGCCGGCAGGTGGAGCGCGCGAAGCGGACGCTCGGCGCGCTCGCGGAAGGCCTCGTCGGCCTCGTGCGCGACCCGCTCGCGGCGGCGCGCGAGGCCGCCCGCGCGCTGACGTCGACGGCCCGCCTCCTCCGGCCGATCTCGCGGCCCCTCTCGCCGATCATGGGCGGGCGCTCGACGCGCGTCCGGCTCGACGTCGTCACCGTCGACTTCCGCGCGCTCAAGTCGGCCGCGCGCGCCGCCGGCGGGACGCTCAACGACGCGTTCGTCGCCGCCGTGACCGCCGGCCTCCGGCTCTACCACGAGCTGCACGGCCAGCCGGTCGACACGCTCCGCATGACGATGCCGATCAACCTGCGATCCGGCGAGAGCGGCCGGAAGGCGGGCAACCAGTTCGTGCCGGTCCGCTTCGCGGTCCCGATCGCGATCGCCGACGCCGTCGAGCGCATGCGCGAGATCGGACGCCTCGCGCGCGCGCAGCGCGCCGAGCCCGCGCTCCCGGTCGTCGACGAGCTCGCGGCGCTCTTCAATCGCTTCCCGGCCGCGGTCTCGGCGGCGATGCTGGGCGCGATGCTGAAGGGCGTCGACTTCGTGACCAGCAACGTCCCGGGGCCGTCGTTCGAGCTCTACGTGTGCGGTGCGCGCATCGAGCGCATGATCGGGTTCGGGCCCCTGACCGGCGCGGCCGCGAACCTGACGCTCTTCAGCTATCGCGGCGAATGCGCGATCGGCATCTCCACCGATCCGGCCGCCGTGCCGGACCCGGACGCGCTGGTCTCGTGCGTCCGGCGCGGGATCGACGAGGTGCTCGCCGTCGCCGGCGCCGCCGCGGCGCGAGCCGGCGCTTGACGACGCGCGAGCGCCCACCTCGAGGTGGGCTACGGGGATTCAGAGCCCGCCGACGGTCAGGCGCGCGAGCTTGATCGTGGGCGCCGCGACGCTCGAGCGGAACGTGAGGTCGTTCCCGACCATCTCGACGTCGCGCAGCATCTGGAGGAGGTTCCCCGCGATCGTGATCTCCTCGACCGGGTACGCGAGCTCGCCGTTCTCGATCCAGAGGCCGGCGGCGCCGCGCGAGTAGTCGCCGGTCACGCCGTTCACGCCGAAGCCCGAGAGCGACGTGACGTAGAGCCCGTTCCGGATCGACCGGACGATCTCCTCGGGCGTCCACTCGCCCGCCGGGAGGTGGAAGTTCGTCGGCGCGGCGGCGGGGACGTCGCCGATCGAGCGCGCCGCGTTGCCGGTCGACGCGAGGCCGAGCTTCGCGGCCGCGTAGGTGTCGAGCAGGTAGCTCCGGAGGACGCCGCGCTCGACGACGACCGTCCGGCGCGTGGCGACGCCCTCGCCGTCGAACGGACGCGAGGCGAGCCCGGACGGAAGGCGGCCGTCGTCGACGAGCGTCAGGAGCGGCGACGCGATCTCCTCGCCGAGGCGATCGAGGAGGAACGAGGCGCGCCGGTAGAGGGCGCCGCCGCAGACGGCGCTCGCGACGTGCCCGATCAGGCTCGCGGCCGTGTCGGGATCGAAGACGACCGGGACCTCCTGCGTCTTGACGGGTCGAGCGCCGAGGCGCCGGAGGGCGCGCTGCGCGGCTTTCCGGCCGATCTCTTCGGGCGCCGTCAGGCGGTCGAGCGCGCGGCGCGCGTCGTACCAGGCGTCGCGCTGCATGGCGCCGTTCTCCGACGCAATCGGCGCCGCCCAGAGCGAGAACGCGGTGCCGCGATAGCGCCCGGCGAAACCCGCGCTGGACGCGTACGCGACCAGCGAGCTCCGGAGCGAGAACTCCGCGCCCTCCGAGTTCGCGATGCGCGGGTCGCTCTCGAGGGCCGCCGCCTCGCAGCGGCGCGCGCGCTCGACGCGCTCCTCGGGGGGGATGGCGAGTCCCGCCTCGTCGGCGATCGCGAGCTCGGGCTCGTCGCGCGCGAGCAGGGCGGCCGGCGGCAGACCCGCGGTCGGGTCGGGGGCGACGACCTTCGCCATGGCGACGACGTCGGCGGCGAAGCGCTCGACGGCGTCGGGCCCGAGGTCGGCGGTGGACGCGACGGCGCTCGCCTGGCCGGCGAAGCAGCGGAGCCCGAGCCGGCGCTCGCGCGAGAGCTTGACGGTCTCCACCTCGCGCAGGCGGACGGTGCTCGACGAGGCCTCGTGCTCGAGGACGAGCGCGTCGCAGGCGGTCGCGCCGGCGCGCCGGGCGCATTCGATCGCGTGCGCCGCGACGTCGCGCAGGTCCGCGCTCGCCGCGGGTGCGCTCACGCGCGCGTTCCGCCGACGGTGATGCCGTCGATCCGGATCGTCGGGAGCCCGACGCCGACCGGAACCGACTGACCGTCTTTGCCGCAGGTGCCGATGCCGTCGTCGAGCTTCAGGTCGGACGCGACGCGGGTGATGCGCGTCAGCACGTCGGGTCCGTTGCCGATCAGCGTCGCGCCCTTGACGGGCCGGCCGACGCGGCCGCCCTCGATCAGGTACGCCTCGCTCGCCGAGAAGACGAACTTGCCGTTCGTGATGTCGACCTGGCCGCCGCCGAACGAGACCGCGTAGAGCCCGCGGTCGACCGACCGGATGACGTCCTCCGGCGCGTCCTCGCCCGCGAGCATGAAGGTGTTGGTCATGCGCGGCAGCGGGTAGTGCATGAAGCTCTCGCGCCGGCCGTTCCCGGTCGGTGCGACGCCCATCAGGCGCGCGTTCAGGCGGTCCTGCAGGTAGCCGACCAGCCGGCCCTTCTCGATGAGGACGTTCCGCCGGGTCGGGATGCCCTCGTCGTCGACGTTGAGCGACCCGCGGCGCGAGGCGATGGTGCCGTCGTCGACGACGGTGCAGAGCTCCGACGCGACGCGCTCGCCCATGAGCTTCGCGAACGCGGACGTGCCCTTGCGGTTGAAGTCGCCCTCGAGCCCGTGCCCGATCGCCTCGTGGAGGAGCACGCCGGGCCAGCCCGGACCCAGCACGACCACCATCTGCCCGGCCGGCGCGTCGACGGCCTCGAGGTTCACGAGCGCCTGGCGGGCGGCGTCGCGCGCGAACGCGAGCGCGCGCTCGGAGCCGTCGACGAGGAAGGAGAAGGCGACGCGGCCGCCGCCGCCCGCGGTTCCCTGCTGGCGCTTGCCGCCGTCCTCCGCGATGCACGTGACGTTGACGCGCAGGAGCGGCTGCACGTCGGCGACGAGCTCGCCGGCGGAGTTCGCGACCAGGACGAGCTTCTCCTCGGTGCCGACCGAAGCGAAGACGTTCACGATCCGCGGGTCGACGGCGCGGGCCGCCGCGTCGATCCGGCGCAGGAGCTCGACGCGCTCGGGGAGCGGCCGCTCGAGCTCTGCGCTCGCGACCGGATAGAGGTCGCGCTCCGGCCGCGCGCTCGGCGCGCGCACGGCGATCGCGTCTGCGCCGGCCTCGGAGGACGCGATCGCCCGCGCGTGGCGCGCCGCGATCTGCAGGCGCTCGACCGTGACCTCGTCCGAGTACGCGTAGCCGGTCTTCTCGCCCGCGAGCACTCGCACGCCGACGCCCTGCGAGATGCTGTGATTCGCTTTCTTGACGAGGCCTTCCTCGAGCGAGACGCTGTCGGCGGCCCGGAACTCGAAGTAGAGGTCCGCGAAGTCGGCGCGGCGGGCGAGCGCGCTTCCGAGCGCCGCCTCGACTGCGCGCTCGTCGAGGCCGAAGCGCTCGAAGAAGAACCGCTCCGGCTGCCGAGTCTCGCCCGCGACCGGCGCCTTGCCGCCCGGGATGGATGCATCGCTCATCGCGTGGTCTCCCTCATTGCAGGGTAGGGGCATTGCGCATGAGCTGCACCAGGGCGGCGCGCACGACCTCGCCTTCCGGGTCGTCGGGCACGAGCTCGCAGTAGCGCTCGAGATCGGCGATGGCGGCGTGCGGGCAGTCGAGGCGCTGGTAGAGGGCGCCGCGATCGCGGAGCCATTGCGGCTGGTCGGGATTCATCTGCACGAGGCGATCGACGACCCGGAGCGCGCGCGGCAGATCCCGCCGGCGGAGGTAGTTCGCCTTCAGGTTCGCGAGCACGCGCGTCAGGATCGCGCCCGGCGTCGGCGGCTCGGCGAGGAGCTGGTCGGCGACGGCTGCGGGATCGGCCGCCTTCATCTCGCCCAGCTGCTTGACGAGGTCGTCCCGCGAGACGACGCGCCCGCCGTGGAACGCGTCGAGGATCGTCTCGCCGTGCCGGACCAGGAAGTGACCCGGCGCGTTGACGCCGGCGACCGGCTGATCGAGCCGCCGTCCGGCCGCGAGGTACACGATCGCGAGCGTGATCGGGATGCCGCGGCGGCGATCGATGACGTCGTTCAGGTAGCTGTTGCGCGGGTCGTAGTAGTCGCCGTCGTCGCCGGCGAACCGCCGGCGCTCGAAGATCTCCTGCGCGAGCGCGCGCCGGACCTCGTCCGGTGCTGCGCCGTCCGCCACGCGGGCGCGCGCCGCTTCCGCCGCGTCGTCGATGAAGCCGAGGTAGCGCCCGAGGTCGAGGTCGGGGTACTCCTCGGCGGCGATGAGGAGCGCTCCCTCGGCCACGTCGCCGTCGCCGGCGCGGGCAATCTCGTAGAGTCGGGCGCGAATCTCCTCGATCGGGCTTCCCCGCATCCGAGCATCGAGTAGCATTTGGTGCATCTGGTCGGAAGGCCGACCGGCGCGCCGCCCGAGGCGGGGTGGACAAGCCGGCGGGGGCGCCGTTATACTCCTCGTCCGCGGCGGCCATCCTGGCCGTTGCGTTTCGACACTCCATGGGCCAAGCGAAGGGACCTCTGGTCTCGCTTCTCGACGCGCTCGAGGGACCGGAGCCGTTCGTCATCCTCCCGCACGACAACCCGGACCCGGACGCCCTCGCGAGCGCTGCGGCGCTGCAGTACATCGTGCACCAGCTCACCGAGCGGGAGTCGGTGATCGCGCTCGGAGGCATCATCGGTCGCGCGGAGAACCGCGCGATGGTGAAGTACCTGAACATCAACCTCGTGCCGGTGCGCGAGATCGATTTCGGGAAGGACACGAAGGTCGCGCTCGTCGATACCCAGCCCGGCCGCTCGAACAACTCGCTGCCGACCGAGATCCGGCCGGCGGCGGTGATCGACCACCACCCGTCCTACGGTGCCTGCGACGGCATACCGTTCGTCGACCTGCGCGAGGACTACGGCGCGACCTCGACGATCTTGACGGAGTACCTGCGCGACTCGCACGTGACCGTCGAGAGCAAAATCGCGACGGCGCTCTTCTACGGCATCAACGCCGAGACCCAGGACCTCGGCCGCGAGGCGACGCTCGCCGACTTCACCGCGAGCCACTTCCTCTACCCGTACGCGAACAAGCGCCGGCTCGGGAAGATCGAGAACGCGCGCGTGCCGCGCGAGTACTTCCGGACCTTCCGCGACGCGATCGAGGGCGCCGTGATCTACGACAAGGTCGTCATGTCCGACCTGGGCGACGTCCTCTATCCCGACATGGTCGCCGAGGTCGCCGACTTCCTGCTGCGGCTCGACGAGGTGGAGTGGGCGCTCGCGATGGGGACCTACAAGCGCTCGCTGCACGTGTCGCTCCGGACGACCGATCGCGACGCGAACGCCGGCGAGGTGCTGCAGAAGGTCCTCGGGAGCCGGTCGGCGGGCGGCCACGACATGATCGCCGGCGGGAAGCTCCGGATCGAGGGCAACGGCCTCGAGCGCGAGAAGGCGGCGGTGCGCGTGAAGGAGCGCTTCCTGCGGCGCATCGGGGTGGAATCCGCGGAAGCGCGCGACCTCGTCTAACGAGGGGCTCGCGCCCCTCGCCCCGTTTGGCGAAGCCAAACGGGGCCCCACTCCCGCGGTCGCTTCGCTCCGCGCTCGCTTCGCTCGCGATCGGTGCCGACCGTGGCCTCGAGGGGCGGTTTCGTCCGTGCCTGGCACTCCCGCGGTCGCTTCGCTTCCGCGGTCTCTTCGCTCCGGGCGCTTCGCGCGCGAGAGCGATCGTTCAGTCGAGCGCGACGCGGGCTTCCGCAACGACCGCCTCGTCGGGGTCGTGTAGCGCTCGCTCGAGCGCCTGGCGTGCGGTCGTTCCCGCGACGTCGCGGAGGCGGCCGAGCGACCAGGCCGCGTGGCTCCGGACGAGCGCGGCGTCGTGCTCCGCGAGCGCGCGCGCCAGCACCGCGACGGCAGCCGGGTTGCCGGTGTTGCCGAGGACGACCGCTGCGTTGCGCGCGAGCCCGACACGCCCCGTCCGGCGCACGGCGCTCGCGCCGTAGCGGCGCGCGAAGCCGTCGTCGTCGAGCGCGATCGTGTCCGCGAGGAGCGGCGCCAGCTCGTCGGACGGTCGGCTCGCCGCGTCCCGATTCCAGGGACAGGCGGTCTGGCAGAGGTCGCACCCGAAGATCCACCCGGCGAGAAGCGGCCGGAGCGCGCGGTCGATCGCGCGCTTGTGCTCGATCGTCAGGTACGAGATGCAGCGCCGCGGCTCGAGGCGGTACCCGGGCTCGATCGCGGCCGTCGGGCACGCCGCGAGGCAGCGATCGCAGACGCCACAGCGGTCGACCGCCGGCGGGTCGGGCTCGAGCTCGAGCGCGACCAGCATCTCCGCGAGGAACGCGTACGACCCGACGTCCTCGCTCAGCGTGAGCGTGTGCTTGCCGGTCCACCCGACGCCTGCGCGCGCGGCCCATTCGTGCTCGAACACGGCGCCGGTATCGACGAATGCCGCGGTACGGCATCCCGGCACGATGTCTTCCACGGCGTCCGCCCAGGCGCGGAGCCGCGCCGCCACGACGTCGTGGTAGTCGGGGCCGAGCGCGTACGCGGCGATCCGCCCGCGCAGCTCCGCACGCCAGTCGACCGGCGCCGGTGGCGGCGCCTGGTACGGCACGAACGCGCTCACGATCGAGCGCGCCCACGGATAGCGCGTGCGGGGGTCGAGACGCGCCTTGCGGTGATGCAGGAGGTAGCGCATGTCGCCCGCGCGTCCCTCGTCGATCCAGCGCTCGTAGAACGCGTTGCGCTCGAGGGCGACGATTTGCGTCACCCGCGGCCGCACGAAGCCGAGGCGCGTCCCGGCGGTGACGATCGCGCTCCGGATGTCACTTCCCGTCACTGATCGACGTCCTCGGGCGACGGCGCACTTCGACCGATCGCGGCATTCGCGTGGCGACCGTCAACGGTTCGCCGCCGGCCCGCGCCGCCGCGTTTCGTCCGGGCGCTGGCGACGCTCTGTGTCGGCTCCGGCGCGCGCGTTTCGGAGCGGGTGAAACACCGCGCGTTTCACGGGCTTGCAACGAGATCGCGAGCGATGGCCGCGGTTCGCGCGGAAACGCAAAAAGATTCGTGCACAGCGGCATGGGCGTTGCTGCAACGGCGAGCACGACCTTCTCACCCGCCTTGCCGGCTGGGTCGGGCCCAAGGGGAGCAATACCATGCGGAGCGCTGCGAGGACGTCGAGCAACAACCGAAACCGGCCGTCGGGACGGAAGCATCCGACGCGGAGGAGGGGAGGCGGAACGCTGCGCGAGGCGCGCCCGCGCGCGCGCGGCGCCGATGAGGACATCAGCGCGTACCTCCCGCTCGTGCGGCAGGTCGTCCAGCAGATCCAGGGCGCTCTCCCCGCGTCGATCGAGCACGACGAGGTGATGAGCTGGGGCGTGGACGGCCTCCTCGACGCGTTCAAGAAGTTCGATCCCGGGAAGGCGACGCACTTCCAGACCTACGCCCGCATCCGCATCCGCGGCGCGATCCTCGACCAGCTGCGCTCGCTCGACTGGGTGTCGCGCACCGTCCGCCAGAAGGCGAACCACCTGGTCCGGAGCTCGCAGCAGCTCGAGCACCAGCTCGGTCGCCAGGCGTCGCACGACGAGCTGGCGTGTGCCATGGGACTCAAGATCGGCGAGCTGCACGACCTCATGACCGAGGTCGGGGACCTCGCGATGGTGTCGCTCGAGGACGTCGCGTTCGGCCGCAACAACGAGCGCCTCGGATTCGAGGAGTTCATCGCCGCGTCGACCGGCGATCCGATGGCCGCCCTCCTCGCGCGCGAGCAGGCGACCGCGGTCGCGGCGGCGATCGAGCAGCTCCCCGAGAAGGAGCGCATGGTGATGCCGCTCTACTACCACGGCGAGCTCACGATGAAGGAGGTCGGCGCGCGCCTCGGGATCACGGAGTCACGCGTGTCGCAGCTCCACACGCAGGCGATCTCGCGCCTGCGCTCGATGCTCTCGGAGTACGCCGGCGAGGTGCTCGCCCACTGAGCGAGCGCACTTCTTCGCCTCAGTCGACGGCGCGTAACCGCGCGAGCGCGGCGCGATACTCGTCCGGGTCGTTGACCCCGGCGAAGCTCGCTCCCTCCGGATCGAGCGCCGCGAGCTCGGCGCCTGCCACCTCCCGCACCCGGCACGCGGCGAAGCGCGCGGTCGGCCGGAGCTCGCCGTCCGCGAGCTGCCGCGCGTAGTGCGCCGCCATCGTCGCGACGCGATAGACCGCCACCATCGGCTCGACGCCGCCCGCCGTGCGGGCGATGACGACGTCGGCTGCGGGCTCGCCCTCCGCGGTCGCGAAGAGGCCGGCGACGAGCGCCGGCGCGAGAAACGGCGTGTCGCACGCTGCCACGAAGGCGCGCTCGCCGCGCGCCGCGGCGAGGCCGGCGGCGAGGCCGGCGACGGGTCCGCGGTCGGGCGCGCCGTCGTGCACCGTGCGGAGCGCGCCCGCCGGCAGCTCGTCGCCGAGCCGGAGGACCGCGGCCGCGAGGGCGTCGTGCTCGCCCGTGCTCCGGCCGGTCAGCGCGGGCGCGACGATCACGAGCTCGTCGCACGCGACGACCAGGCGCCGCGCGACCCGGCAGACGAGCGGCTCGCCCCCGACGTCGAGCAGGGCCTTCGGGCTTCCCATGCGGCGCGACCGGCCGCCGGCCAGCACGATGCCGCTCCGGCGCGGCGCCGTCGCGTCCACGGGCCCCCGCTTCAGACGGTGTGGAAGTCCGTCAACCGCAGGAACGCCTGGCGGCGCTCCTCGATGTCGGCCGGGCGGAGCTCCCAGAGACGCCGGAGGCCGAAGCGCTCGACGACGAGCGAGGCGAGCACGCTGCCGTGCGCGATCGCGCGCCGGAGCGCGGCGGGCGCATTGGCGTCGCCCGCGCTCGCGAGGTGACCGAGGAAGCCGCCCGCGAAGGTGTCGCCGGCGCCCGTCGGATCGAACACCTCCTCGAGCGGATACGCCGGCATCGCGAACATGCTGCCGGGCTCGAACGCGAGCACGCCGTACTCGCCGCGCTTCACCAGCACGCGCTTCGGGCCGAGGCGGAGGATCGCCGAGGCCGCCTTGACGACGTTGTGCACCTGCGCGAGCTCGCGCGCCTCCTCGTCGTTCACGATCAGGACGTCGACGCGCTCGAGCACGCGCAGCAGCGCGGGGCGCGCGTTCGCGAGCCAGAAGTTCATCGTGTCGCAGGCGACGAGCCGCGGCCGGCGGAGCTGGTCGAGCACGGACAGCTGGAGCTCCGGGTCGATGTTCGCGAGGAAGACGATGTCGGTGTCGCGATAGGCATCGGGCAGCTTCGGCTGGAACTGCGTGAGCACGTTGAGCTGCGTGTCGAGCGTGTCGCGGAGGTTCAGGTTCTCGTGATAGCGGCCGGCCCAGCGGAAGCTCGGCCCTTTGCCGCGCGTCACGCCCGTGAGGTCGACGCCGCGCTGCTCGAGCGCAGCGAGCGTGTCGGACGGGAAGTCCTCGCCGACGATCGCGACGACGCGCACCGGCGTCGCGAAGCTCGCCGCGACCGCCGCGTAGGCCGCCGAGCCGCCGATCTCGTTCTCGGCGCGGCCGGCCGGAGTCTCGATGTCGTCGAAGGCGAGGGTACCGACGATGAGGAGCGACATGGCCGGCGTGTTTAGCAACCCGCGCCGGCGCCGCCACGGTCGCCGGCGATCGTGCGGAAGCCGACGTCGGTGAGGATCGCGTCGACGGCCTCGTCGTGCGGCTCCTCGGGAAGGCGCTCGACGATCTGCCAGGCGTGGCACACGCCGACGATGGTCCAGCCGAGCGCGCGGAGCCGCCCGACCAGCCGATCGTAGTGTCCGCCGCCGCGCCCCAGCCGACGGCCGGCGGCATCGAGCGCCACCGCGGGCGCGAGGAGCGTCGCCGGAACCTGCCCGGCCGTCGGATCCAGCGGCGCCCCCGTCGGCTCGGCGATGCCGCCGCGCCCGGGGGCGAGCGCGGTGCCGGCCGCGGCCGGCACGAGGTCGAGGCCGCCCCCCGGCGCGAGCCGCGGGAGGAGCACGAGAGCGCCGCGCTCGCGGGCTCCCGTCAGGACGGCGCCCAGGTCGGGCTCGCCATCGTGGGCGACATAGCCGGCGATCGTGCGCGCTCGCGCGATCGCCGGCACGCCGGCCGCGATCGCCGCGATGGCGCGGCTCGCCGTGGCGAGCTCGCCCTCCCCGAGGCCGCGTCTGCGAGCGCGCAGGCGCTCGCGCAGGACGCGCTTTTCGGCCGCCGGGGAGCCGTCGCACACGATCGCAACTGTACCTGGGTAGGCGGGCTTGATACACTCGCCGGTCACTCGCGGCGCGTCGACAAGGCCGCCCACCCTCGCAGCGAATCCCGGAAATCGGAGGAGAAGCATCTTCATGGCGCTCAAGAACTTCCTCTTCACCTCGGAGTCGGTCTCGGAAGGCCACCCCGACAAGATGTGCGACCAGATCTCGGACGCCGTGGTCGACGAGATTCTGCGCCAGGACCCCAAGGCCCGGGTCGCGTGCGAGGTCATGTGCAAGACCGGCATGGTCGTGATCGCGGGCGAGATCACGACGAACGCGAAGATCTCGTACCCCGAGATCGCGCGCGAGACCGTCAAGGAGATCGGCTACACCTCCTCCGAGATGGGCTTCGACTACGACACCTGCGCGGTGCTGACCGCGATCGACCGCCAGTCGCCCGACATCGCGATGGGCGTCGACCGCGCGAGCGAGCTCGACCAGGGCGCCGGCGACCAGGGTCTCATGTTCGGATTCGCCTGCGACGAGACGCCCGAGCTCATGCCGCTTCCGATCTCGCTCGCTCACCATCTCGTCAAGCACCTGTCGCAGATCCGGAAGGAAGGCCAGTTCGACTTCCTCCGGCCCGACTCCAAGTCGCAGGTGACCGTGCAGTACGAGGACGGGAAGCCCGTCGCCGTGAAGAGCGTCGTCATCTCGACGCAGCACAGCCCCGAGGTCTCGAACGAGACGCTGCGCGAGGCGATGGTCGAGCACGTCATCAAGAAGGTCATCCCGGCGCGCTATCTCCGCGGCGACACCGAGTTCCACATCAACCCGACCGGCCGGTTCGTCGTCGGCGGCCCGAAGGGCGACTGCGGCCTGACCGGCCGGAAGATCATCGTCGACACCTACGGCGGCTACGGGCGGCACGGCGGCGGCGCGTTCTCGGGCAAGGACCCGTCGAAGGTCGATCGCAGCGCCGCGTACATGGGCCGCTACATGGCGAAGAACGTCGTCGCGGCCGGCCTCGCCGCGCGCTGCGAGGTCCAGATCGCGTACGCGATCGGCATCGCCAAGCCGCTCTCGGTGCTGGTCGACACGTTCGGCACGGGCGTCGTCCCCGACGAGAAGATCTCGCAGGCGATCCTCGAGGTCCTCGACCTGCGCCCGCGCGCGATCATCAAGACGCTCGACCTGCTGCGGCCGATCTACAAGAAGACCGCGTCGTACGGGCATTTCGGGCAGGCACCCGAGGGCGGCTACTTCACCTGGGAGCGGACCGACCAGGCGGGCGCGATCGCGGAGCGCTGCGGGCGGAAGGCGCCGGCGCGCTGAGGTCCGGCGACGCGGTGCGCGGCGGGCGCGACACGCTCGCGTTGCCGCGCACCGAGAAGCGCCACGGCCGCGCCGCCCATTCGCCCGCGTAGTCGACCCCGATCCGCGGCGACGCGACCACGTCGCCCGGCGCGACCGGCGTCTCCGCGCGCGCGCCCCGCGGCACCAGGATGCGGAGCGCGCTCGAGCGGAGGTCCGCGCCGTTCAGCGCGCGGTCGATCCCGAACGCGCACGCGAGGTTCCCCGGGCCGCGCGCGAGCGCGGCGTCGGGGACGCGCGCGCCGCGGCGCGCCCGCATGAGCTCGAGCCCCGCGATCGGCTCGACGGCGCGCAGGAGCACCGCCTGCGGCCGGTCCTCGACCGACGCCACCACGTTCACGCAGTGGTGGATCCCGTAGACGAAGTAGACGTAGGCGACGCCGCCCGCCGCGTACATCACCTCGGTGCGCGCGGTGCGACGGCCGCCGGCGGAGTGCGCGGCGAGGTCGTCGGGACCGCAGTACGCTTCGACCTCGACGATCCGGCCCGCGACGTCGCCCTCCGGGGAGCCGCGCCAGAGGACGAGCCCGAGGAGCTCGGGAGCGACCACGAGCGCCGGCCGGCGGAAGAAGCGCGCCGGCGGGGGCGATCCGAGCCCGCGCACGATGCCCGGCGGCGGCGCGCGGCGCGTTCCGCGCCGCGCGGGCACCGCGGGTCCGTTCAGGACGCGGTCGCCATGCCGACCTGCATGAGGAAGCCCATGTCGCCCTGGACCTTCATCTTGCCGGTCATGAACGCCTCCTGGGCGTTCATCCGCTTCTCCTGGATCGCGACGTGGTCGGCAAGCGCGATCGTCATCTCCGTGCGGGGGGTCGTCGCGCCGTTGAAGGTCATCTCGAGCTTGAACGGATCGCCCGACGGGCGCGTGAGGTTCAGCGCCATCGTGCCGCGGAGCGCGCGCACCGCGCCGCTCGACGCGCCCTGTCGCTGCTGTGCCGGCACGACGAGCGCCGGCACGGCTCCGTTCCGCGAGTTGATCGCGTCGAGCAGGTCGGGCGCGGAGAGCGTGAACGTGAGGAGCGCGGGCGCCGTGCCGCGCTCGACGGTCATCTTGCCGCCCGCGATCTTGACGCTCCAGTCCCCGCCGCCTTCTCCGGTGACGTGGTACTGCAGCGCGACGTCCTCGGACGAGGGATTCTCGGCCTGCTGCGCCGCGAAGCCCGCCGGAAGGAGCTCGTCGAAGAACTGCTGGACCGTGGTTCCCTGGGTGTCGTCCGCCATGGCTCCGAACCTCCGCTGCCGTTCCAATCCGTCGGCTCGCTCGGACGAAACCACGGCCGGCGCCATCGGTCCAGCCCCGCGCCCGTCCGGTCGACCGGGGCGGGGACCGGTCAGGGCGCGAAGAGCGGCTCGCCCGGGATGCCGACGAGGACGCTCGCGACCGTCGTGCCGGACCCGAGCGACGGGAAGCCGTAGTTCGTGAAGTAGAGCCGTCCCGTGTCACGGCCGGGCCCGAAGCCGAAGGCGAGGCTCGCGGGCCCGTCGAGCGCGCCCGACACCACGAACGGCTGCGAGCGCCGGTTCGACGTGCCGTCCGGCAGCACGACCCAGATCTGGCCGGAGGCCGCGACGAAGAGGTGTCCCGCCTTGTCGAACGCGATCCCGTCCGGGAATCCGATCCCGGTCGCGTAGGTCTCGGGCGCGCCGACCTCGCCGCGGTCGTTGTAGGTCATGCGCACGATCCGGTTCATGAACGTGTCGGCGATGTAGAGGAATCCGTCGGGGCCGAACGCGATCCCGTTCGGCGACGGGATCTCCTCGGTGATCGTGAGGTACGTCGTGTCCGGCTGGACGGTCGCGACCTGGGGAAAGCCGCCGATCCCGAGCGCCGTGACGAGGAGGCGCTGCTGGGGGTCGAAGACCATCGCGTTCGGTCCGTCGAGGCCGCTGGTCGCGACCCGCATGACGGAGTCCTGCCCGACCGCGACCACTTCTCCGGTGTTGAACGCGGCCGCGAAGATCTCGTCCTGCGGCCCGGTCGCGAGGCCCGCGAGGCTGCGGCCGGTCTCGGCGAAGACGCTCACGACGCCCGACGGCGAGATCCGCGTGATGCGGCCGGTCGTGCTGCCGGCGTAGAGGTTGCCGGCGCTGTCGAAGGTCAGGCCTTCGGGACCGATCAGGCCGCCGAGCTCGACACCGGCCGGCGGTGCAGGGTCGGGAAGGGCATTGAAGTCGTTCGGCTTGTCGCCGCCGCCTCCGCCGCCGCACGCCGCGACCGCGCACGCGAGCGCGATCCCGAGAGCCAACCGTCCGAACGCCCGTCCCCCCGTCATAACCACCTCCGCTCCACCGACGCCCCCCCGCGCTCCGCGGGTTCGGCCGCCGTCCGGGACGAGGCCCGGAAGGCCGCCGCTTTCGGCCGGGCGAGCCTAGCGCATTTTGGGAGATCGGCCCAAGCCGGCCGGCCCTTTACCCGGTGACTGCCGAGCCGGCTGCTCCGCTCCAGCCGCCCTTAGTGCTGGAAGGCCTTGATGGGCAGCGACTGGAGCCCGGTCAGGGCCTCCACGAAGTGGCCGAACTCCTCTTCGCTCAGGTAGAGGTCGATGCCGTGGTCGTAGAACGAGATGCTGACGTTCGCGGTGCCCTCGTCGTCGGTGAACTTCACGACGCGAAAGCAATCGCACTCGTACAGGGTTTCGTCTTCGTCACGCTCGCTCATGGCGCTCTCCTGACGCGGTCGGCTGCTCCGAGGGTCGTAGCGAGCGGGGGACGGCAAAGCCACACGCCCACCACCCGCGAAACGGCTCAGCACGCGAGCGAAGCGAGCCCGCGGGGAGTGGGGCCCCGTTCGGCTTTGCCGAACGGGGCGAGGGGAGCGGTCCCCTCGCGCGACAACTTGGGGCCCCGTTCGGCTTTGCCGAACGGGGCGAGGGGAGCGATCCCCTCGTTGAATTGATGGCCCGGCGCGCGCTCCGAGCGGGCGAGCGGGCCGCGCTCCGCCGCGTCGTCGGCGCGTACTTCGCCTACCAGACGTTCGGGTCCGTCAACTTCTTCTGGCCGGTGTTCGTGGTGTTCTACCAGCGCTACGGCCGCCTCGACCTGCCCGCGATCTTCGAGCTCCAGGCGTTCTTCACCCTGTCGCGGGTCGTGCTCGACGTCCCGCTCGGGCTCGCTGCGGACCGCTTCGGCCGGCGCCTCGCGCTGATCGCGAGCGCGGCCCTGACGGCGATCGGCTGCGGCGTGATCGTCGCGTGGCCGAGCCTGGTCGCTTTCTATCTCGCGGAGCTCTGCTTCGCGTCGTCCGTCGCCGCCAAGTCGGGCGCCGACAGCGCGCTCCTCTACGACGCGCTCTCCGAGCACGGCCAGGTCGACGACTACCCGCGCGTCGAGGGCCGCGCGCAGAGCCTCGCGGCGCTCGCCGCCGCGACGAGCGCGATCGCGAGCGGCCTCCTCCTCGAATGGTGGCTGCCGCTGCCGTATCTGATGACCCTCTCGGCGGCGTGCGCGACCGTCATGAGCGCGGTGCTGATCGACGAGCCGGTGCGCGTGACCTCGTCGGCGAGCTGGCGCGGGATCGCGCGCGGCGCGCTGCGCGAGATCGTCGCGTCGCGCGCCGCGATGTGGGTGATCGCGCTGTACGCGCTCCTGGTCGTGCTGTCGCACGTCGTGTTCTACCTCCAGCAGCCGTACCTCGAGGCGATCGGCGTCCCGGTGGCGCTCTTCGGCGTCGTGTTCGCGGCGAGCAAGCTCGTGCACGCGATGGCGGCGAGCCGCGCGGCTCGCGTCGAAGCCCTCGTGCCGCCGGCGCGCATGCCGGCCGTGCTCCTCGCCGCCGCGCTCTCGCCGATCGCGCTCATGGGCGCGATCGCCTCGCCGCTCGGCGCGCTCGTCGTGCCGCTTCGGGGCGTGGCGGACGGCCTGCTCCAGCCGGTGGTCAACTTTTACTTGAACCGCCTCGTGAGCCCCTTCCGGCGCGCGAGCGTCCTCTCGATCGCGAGCTTCGCGGCGCGGCTGCTGCAGGTCGTCGTGCTGTGGGCGTTCGGCATGGCGCTGGCGCGGATGTCCGCGTCCGCGACCCTCCGGCTGGCCGCAGTGCTGGGAGCGCTGGCGAGCGCCGCGCTGCTGTGGCTTCCGCACGGCGGGCGCGCGCCCGCGGCCGCTCGGCCCGCGCCCGTCGGCGATCGCGGCCGCGCGACGCTCGACGGCGCGCGCGACGATCCGGCCGCGCGCGATTGAGTCTCCTCGCCATCTCCCGCACCCTGGCAGCCGGCGGGCCGCGCGTCCGGCCCGCGCCGCGGATGGGCGAGTGGTGCGAGCCGTCAAGATCCACGCCGGGCTGATCGCGCTGCTCGTCGCGACGCGCGCCGCCGCGGCGACGCCGGTCGCCGGCGACGCGCTCGTCATCCGCGACGTCGCGCACCCGCGCGGCGCGAAGATCATCGTCGATGCGCTGCTGCCCGCCGCTCCGGCGCTCGATCCGCGGAGCGCAGGCGCGACGTTCGAGGTCGTCGGCGACGCCGACGCCGACGGCGCGACCGGAATCGTCGCGCTGCGCGCCGTCCACTGGCGCGCCGTCGCGAGCCCGTCGGGGAGCGGCTACGAGTACGACGACCCGGGCGCGTCGAACGGCATCCGCCGCGCGACGCTGTTGCCGGACGTCGGCGGGCTCCGCCTGCGCGTCGTCGGCGCCGGCCCCGCGATCCCGTTTCGCATCCGCCACCCGCACGCAGCCGTCGACGTCCGGTTCGCGGTCGGCTCCACGGCGTACTGCGCGCGCTTCGCGAGCTTCGCGCAGAACGGTCCCCTCAAGATCGCCGCACGGAACGCTCCGGCGCCCGCCGCGTGCGCGGCGCGCCGCGCGCGCTGCGGAAACCTGCTGGTCGAGGCGGGCGAGGAGTGCGACGACGGCGATGTCGTCGATGGCGACGGCTGCGCCTCGGACTGCAGCCTCGAGAGCCCGGACGCCGCGTGCGCCGGAGTCCCCGAGTCGCCGCACGATCGCGTTCACCTGGTCCGGATCGCGAGCGGGCTCTCGAACGTGACGCACGTGACGGCGCCGCCGCTCGACCCGTCACGGCTCTTCGTCGTGCGCCAGGCGGGCGAGATCCGGGTGATCCGGGACGGCGTGCTGCTCTCCACGCCGTTCCTGTCGCTCGCGCCCGACGTCGACATCTCGGCGGGCGGCGAGCGCGGGCTCCTGAGCCTCGCGTTCCACCCGGACTACGAGCGGAACGGCCGCTTCTTCGTCTACTTCACGGCGCCGAGCGGCGAGCTCGTGATCGCGCGCTACCAGGTGAGCGCCGATCCCGACGTCGCCGATGCGGCGAGCCGCATCGTGCTCCTCCGGGTGAGCCATCCCGCCGGCAACCACAACGGCGGACAGCTCGCGTTCGGGCCCGACGGCTACCTCTACGCGGGCCTGGGCGACGGCGGCGGCGCCGGCGATCCCGACGAGAACGGGCAGAACCCGGCGAGCGTCCTCGGAAAGGTGCTGCGGATCGACGTCGACGTCGAGCACGACCCCTTCCGCCGGCCGCCTCCGGACAACCCGAACCCGATCCCCGGTCGGCAGGGCCTCGTCTGGGCGCTCGGCTTCCGCAATCCCTGGCGCTTCGGGTTCGATCGCCTGACGGGCGATCTCTGGATCGCCGACGTCGGACAGGGATCGCGCGAGGAGATCGACTTCCAGCCGGCGTCGAGCACAGGCGGCGAGAACTACGGCTGGGACGTGTACGAGGGGACGATGTGCTTCGATCCCGAGCCGCTCTTCCAGTCGTGCCCGCCGCCCGAGACGTACGTCGAGCCGATCTTCGAGTACGAGCACACCGCGAGCCCGCCCGACCCGTCGGGCTGCTCGGTCACGGGCGGCTTCGTGTATCGCGGCTGCCGCTTGCCCGCCGAGCGCGGGCGCTACTTCTTCTCCGACTTCTGCACGCGCTTCTTCCGAACGCTTCGCGTCTCCGGCGGCGCGCTCGCCGAGCCGCTCGACCGGACGGCCGAGATCGCGCCGACCGGCGCGACCGTCGGCAACGTGACGACGTTCGGCGAGGACGCGCGCGGCGAGATCTACGTCGGCGACCAGACCGGCCAGGTGTTCGCGCTGGTGCCGAACGGGTGAGATGAGCCGGCCGGCGGCGTGGCGGCCTCAGCGTCCGCGCCAGCGATCGATGCGGCGGCGGTCGCGCTTGCTCGGGCGGCCGGACGTCGCGACGCGCGAGAGCGCGTCCGCGCCCGCCGGCAGCTCCGGGCGCTCGGGCGCCGGCGGGGTCACGTCCTCGTAGAGGAGCGCGGCCACCGCCGCCGACGCGCGCTTCTCGCCGAGCGCGCGCACGACCAGGTCGCGTGCTCCGCGCGGCGTGGTCACCCGCACGCGGTCGCCGATCCGCACGAGCTTGTGCGGGCTCGCGCTCGCCCGGTTCACCTCGACCTTCCCGCCGGCGCACGCTTCCTGCGCGAGCGAGCGGGTCTTGAAGACCCGGGACGCGAGCAGCCAGCGATCGATCCGCACCGCTCCGTCGTTCGGCGGGGATCCCTCCATCGCTCGCGTCATAGGCGTTGGCGACGGCGACGCAAGGCTCTCGGACGCGCGGCGCGCGCCAGCGAGGGCGCGGCGCCCGGCCGTTCGGAGCGCTTGCGCGGCGGACGCCCAGCGGCCATCCGTCGTGCGTGCCGTCCTCGCCCGAACGGTCCACCGCGGCTCCGCCGGCGCTCGAGCTGCGCCGCGGCGCGCGTGCGGACCGGGCCTACGTGATCGCGCTCGCGCGCGAATGCTTCGCGCGCTTCGGCGACTACGGCGAGATCATCGCGCGCTGGCTCGACGCTTCGGGCGCCGTCACCGTGATCGCACACGACGGCGACGCGCGCGTCGGCTTCGCGCTGATCGCGCCGCACCGCTGGCTCGGCATCTTCCGGCCGCGCTTCGCGGAGCTGGTCGCGATCGCGGTCGAGCCCGAGCGACGTGCGCGCGGCGTCGGCCGGTGCCTCCTCGAGCGCGCCGAGCTGGTCGCGCGCACGTGGGATGCGGCCGAGGTACGCCTTCACACCGCCCAGGAGAACGGCGGGGCGCAGCGCTTCTTCGCGCGCGCCGGCTACCGGCGCGTCCCCGCCGACCCGTCGTACTATCCGAACGGGCAGGAAGCGCTCGAGATGGCGCGCGTGCTGCGGTGAGCCTCTGCGGTGAGCCTCAGCCGCCGGCCGCGCCGCGCGCCAGCAGCAGCTCGAGGTAGCTCGCGGCGATCGGCGGGCGGTCGGCGAGGTCCAGGCGCGCGAGCACCGCGGCGATCGCTGCGCGCCCTGCCGCAACCGACTCGGACGCGATCTCGACCTCGCAGAACGAGCCCAGGCCCTCGACGTCGTCGATACTGACGACGGCCGGCGGATCGCCGGCGAGCCGGTGATCGCGGCGCCGCTTCCGCACGGTCGCGACCGGGCGAAAGCCGAGGCGCTCGAGGAGGCGGGTCGCCGAGTCGACGTCGGTCGCGAGCGCGAACTCGATCTCCTCGCGCGTCTTCCGGGGCGGGTCGAGCTTCGGGCCCTTGTAGGTGATGCGAAGCGCGCCGTCGTCGAGGCGCAGGCGGAGAGCCTCGTCGGTCGCGCCGAAGTCGCGCATCGGGTGCGCGAAGTATGCGTCCACCTGCACGTGCTCCGGCCCCGGCTCGGCGCCGAGCGCGGCGAGCCGCTGGGCGAGCCGGCGGCCATCGTCCGCGGCGAGGGCGAGCTTCACCTCCGCTTCAAGCACGGCGTGCCCGCAGGCGGGCGAGGACGTCCTCGCTCAGGTTGCGGATCGGATAGCGGTCGCCGGAGCTCAGGTTCGCGACGCGCGCCCCCTCGAGGTCGACGCGGAGCCGCGCGCCGGTGTGGATCGCGAGCGCCTCGTTCACCGACGCGACCGGCAGCGCGTGCGCGAGCGCATGCTCGGCGAAGCGCGGATCGAAGGAGTAGGCGATGACCGCGCCGATCCCGGCCGCGACCAGAGCGCGCACGCCCGAGTCGTCCTCGGTGCCGGCCGCGAAGTCGTTGCCGGCGACGACGAAGTCGCCGCGCGCGACGCGCGCCGGAAAGTCGGGGTCGACGGATGTGAGCAGGTGGCGTCCGAGATCGGTCGCGCCGCGCCATTCGGGCGCTAGGACGAGCGCCGCCGTGACGTCGAGGCCGAAGGCCCACGCCTTTCCCGTCAGGATGGGAAGGGGCTCGCGCCACGCATCGCTCGGCACTCCGCGTGTCTTACGGGATCGCGGGCGCGCGCCTCAAGCGCTACCTTCGGCGGGATGCGCATCCTCGTGACCAACGACGACGGCATCCTCGCCCCCGGGATCGCGGCGCTCGCCGAAGCGCTCGCCCCGCTCGGCGAGATCGACGTCGTCGCGCCCGAGACCGGGCAGAGTGGCGCCGCGCACGCGATCACCTTCATGACGCCGCTCATCTGCGAGCGGATCTCGGTCGGCGGGAAGCCGTTCGGATGGAGCGTCGACGGCAGCCCGGCCGACTGCGTCAAGCTGGGCGTCCGCGAGCTCTGCGCCGAGCGGCCCGACCTCGTCGTCTCGGGCATCAACGCGGGCTCGAACCTCGGCGTCGACGTCATCTACTCGGGCACGGTCGCGGCGGCGGTCGAGGCGGCGTTCATCGGGATCCCGTCGATCGCGATCTCGCTCGAGGCGGCCGGCGGCTTCGACTTCGAGGCGGCGGGCCGGCATGCGCGCGACATCGTCGCGCGCGCGATCGAGCTCGGCGTCAGCCCCGGCATGGTGCTGAACGTCAACGTCCCGCGCCTCGACCGGGGCGGGCCGCGCGGCGTGCGCGTCGTCGCGCAGAGCACCGCGCCCTGGACGGACACCTACGATCGTCGCATCGATCCGCGCGGTCGGACGTACTTCTGGCTCGGCGATGCGGGCGGACGCATGGCGGAGGACAACGCCGACACCGACCTCGTCGCACTGCGCGCCGGCTTCATCACGGTGACGCCGCTGCAGTACGACCTGACGCAGTACGCGCAGCTCGGCCACCTCGCCGGCGCGTGGCCGAAGGGCTGACCCTCGCACTTGACGGCGCGTTTCCCCTGCGAGCGGCGCGAGCCCGCGGCGAGTGGGGCCGCTGGACACTCGCTTTGCCGAACGGGGCGAGGGGAGCGATCCCTCGTGGGACAAATTGCCGTTCCGCGGTCGCATGGTATCTCGCTCGGGCGATGTCGATTGCGGCGGTCAGGGGCTTTCGCGACGCGCTCCCGGGAGCGGCGCGCCTCCTGACGCGCATCGAGCGGACCGCGACCAACGTCCTCGTGCGCTACGGCTTCGACGAGATCCGGCTCCCGATCGTCGAGCGCACCGAGCTCTTCGCGCGCTCGATCGGCGAGGAGACGGACATCGTCGAGAAGGAGATGTACACGTTCCCCGACCGCGACGGCACGCTCCTCACGCTGCGTCCGGAGGGGACGGCGCCGCTCGTGCGCGCGTTCGTCGAGCACCACCTCGACCAGCGCGACCAGGTCGCGCGCCTCTACTACGTCGGGCCGATGTTCCGTCACGAGCGGCCGCAGAAGGGACGCCACCGGCAGTTCTACCAGGTCGGTGCCGAGGTGATCGGGCGCGAGGATCCGCTCGCCGACGCCGAGCTGCTGGTCGCCCTCGTCGACGTCCTGGCGAGCCTCGGGATCGCCGCGGACGCGAAGCTCCTCCTGAACTCGATCGGCGACGACGCCTGCCGTCCCGCCTATCGCGAGCGCCTGCGCGAGTACGGCGAGGCGCATCGCGACGAGCTGTGCGAGAACTGCCGTCGCCGGCTCGCGACGAACCCGCTCCGCATCCTCGACTGCAAGGAGCCCGGCTGCCGGACCGCGACCGCGGACGCCCCGCGCATCGCCGACTCGCTGTGCGAGCCCTGCGCGGCGCACTTCGCGGCGGTGCGCGCGCTGCTCGACGCGCAGGCCGTCCGGTACGAGATCGACCCGCGCCTCGTGCGCGGCCTCGACTACTACGTTCGCACGACGTTCGAGGTGACCGCGCCCGGGCTCGGGGCGCAGGCCGCGGTCGGTGCGGGCGGCCGCTACGACGGCCTCGTCGCGCAGCTCGGCGGCCCGCCGCTCTCCGGCATCGGCTTCGCGCTCGGCGTCGAGCGCCTCGCGCTCGCGGTGGCGGCGTCCTCGGGGGGCGACCCGGAGGCGGACGCCGCGCAGGAGGGCGCGCCCGACGTGTTCATCGCGCCGATCGGGGCGTCGGCGGAGCGCGAGGCGCTCGCGGTGGCGCGGCGGCTGCGCGCGGCCGGTCTCCGCGTCGAGCTCGGCGGCGGACGGAGCCTCAAGAGCCAGATGCGACGCGCCGACCGCCTCGGCGCCCCGCGCGTCCTCATCCTGGGCGACGAGGAGATCGCGGCGCGCCGCGCGACGCTCCGGGACATGCTGCTCAAGCGCGACGACAAGCTCGCGGTGGACATCGATCTCTCGGGCCCCGAGCTGCTGGCCGCGGTGGGGGTACGACGATGACGATGGAGGAAGGGGCCCCGGTCGCGACCGACCCGATCGGCGACTGGCGGCGCGACTCGCCGTGCGGCACGCCGCGCGCCGAGCACATCGGAAAGACGCTCACGCTCATGGGCTGGGTCGCCACCCGGCGCGACCACGGCGGCATCGTGTTCATCGACCTGCGCGACCGGACCGGAGTCGTGCAGGTGGTCTTCGATCCCGACGACAGCCCGGACGCGCACCGGCGCGCACACGCGCTCCGCAGCGAGTACGTGATCGCGGTGCGGGGCGAGCTCGCCGCCCGGCCGCCCGAGACCGTCAATCGCGAGCTGCCGACCGGCGACGTGGAGCTCCGCGTCCGCGAGCTGCGCGTCCTGTCGACGGCGCGAGCGCTGCCGTTCCCGCTCGAGGAGGAGGAGTCCGCGAACGAGAACGTCCGCCTGAAGTACCGCTACCTCGACCTGCGCCGGCCGCGTCTCACGCGCAACCTGATGGCGCGGCATCGCTCGACGGCCGCCGTCCGCCGTTATCTCGACGACCAGGGCTTCGTCGACGTCGAGACGCCCATCCTCACGCGCTCGACGCCCGAGGGCGCCCGCGACTACCTCGTCCCGAGCCGTGTCAATCCCGGGCACGTGTACGCGCTCCCGCAGTCGCCGCAGATCTTCAAGCAGATCCTGATGTGCGCCGGGATCGAGCGCTACTACCAGATCGTCCGCTGCTTCCGCGACGAGGACCTGCGCGCCGACCGTCAGCCCGAGTTCACGCAGATCGACATCGAGATGTCGTTCGTCGGGCGCGAGGACGTCATGCGCTTGACGGAGGGCCTGCTGGTCGCGGGCGCGCAGGCGATCGGCGCTCCCGTTCCGGAGGCGCCGTTCCCGCGCATGACCTACGACGAGGCGACGACGCGCTTCGGCACCGACCGGCCCGACACGCGCTTCGGCCTCGAGCTCGTGCAGCTCTCGGATCTCATGCGCGAGAGCAAGGCGCGCATCCTCGCCGAGGCGGTCGCGCGCGGCGGGATCGTCGCGGGCATCGTCGCGGAGGACGGCGCTCGGCTGTCGCGCCGCGAGCTCGACGAGCTCGTCGCGTGGGTGCAGACGCTCGGCGCCGGCGGCCTCGCGTGGATCCGCGCGAACGAGGACGGCTGGCAGTCGCCGCTCGCGAAGTTCTTCGACGAGGGCGAGCGCGCGCGCATCTCCGATCGCACCGGTCTCCGCGTCGGCGGCGTGCTGTTCCTGGTCGCGGGACCGCGGAAGCACGCGCAGTCGATCCTGGGACAGCTCCGCCTCCGCCTCGCGCAGATGCTCGGGAAGGTGCCCGAGGGCGCGTGGAACTATCTCTGGGTGACCGACTTCCCGCTGCTCGAGGTGAGCGCGGAGACGAAGCGGCTCGTCGCCGTCCACCACCCGTTCACGTCGCCGTTCGAGGAGGACCTCGACAAGCTCCGGAGCGACCCCGAGAACGTCCGCGCGCTGGCGTACGACGTCGTCCTGAACGGCACGGAGCTCGGCGGCGGCTCCATCCGGATCCACCGTCCCGACGTGCAGGCGCGGGTGTTCGAGGCGCTCGGCATCAGCGAGACCCAGCAGCGCGAGCAGTTCGGCTTCCTCCTCGACGCGCTGTCCTTCGGCGCGCCGCCGCACGGCGGGATCGCGCTCGGGCTCGATCGCCTCTGCATGCTGTGGCTCGGAGAATCGTCGATCCGGGACGTCATCGCCTTCCCGAAGACCCACCGCGCGTTCGATCCCATGAGCGAGGCGCCCGCACCCCCCGCCCCCGGCCAGCTGAAGGAGCTCGGCATCCGCTTCGTCTGATCCGGCGCCTTTGCCGAACGGGGCGAGCGGAGCGTTCCCTCGTTGCGCTAGGTCCATTTTGCAACTCGCGGTAGGCTGGTCGGCTGTAACAAGGGGTGTCTCCCGAGCGACGCCGCGCGGCCGCTCGGCCCCATCGGAGACGAAGATGGGATCGGAAGACGGCGCGTCGCGACTCAAGACGGGGATCCGGGGGCTCGACGACGTTCTGATGGGCGGACTGCCCGCCCATCGGCTCTACCTCCTCCAGGGCGAGCCGGGGACGGGGAAGACGACGGCCGGAATGTCCTTCGTTCTCGAGGGGGTCCGGCGCGGCGAGAGCTGCCTCTACGTGAGCCTCTCGGAGACCCTCGACGAGCTGGCCGCGATGGCGCGCTCGCACGGCTGGTCGCTCCAGGGTCTCGCGCTCTACGACATGATGGCGGCCGAAGCCGCCGTCCATCCCGACGAGGAGAACACGCTCTACGTCCCCGCCGAGGTCGAGCTCGGCGAGCGCATGCGGCGCCTTCTCGAGGAGGTGGACCGCGTCAATCCGCGTCGCATCGTCATCGATTCGTGCTCCGAGCTCCGGCTCCTGGCGCAGAGCCAGCTCCGGTTTCGACGCCAGATCCTGGCGCTCAAGGACGACCTCATTCGACGCGGCTGCACGACCATTCTCCTCGAGAGCCTCGTGTCGCCGAGCGACGCGCTCCTGCAGAGCCTCGTCCACGGCGTCATCTCGCTCGAGCAGGTGACGCCGATCTACGGCACGAGCCGCCGCCGCCTGCGCGTCCAGAAGCTGCGCGAGGTCGCGTTTCGCGGCGGCTACCACGACTTCAGCATCGAGCGCGGCGGGATCGCCGTGTTCCCTCGGATCGCGGCCGGCGAGCATCGAAGCGACGGACACCGAGGGGCGGCGACGAGCGGTGTCGAAAACCTCGACGAGCTTCTCGGCGGCGGCCTCGACTACGGCACGAGCACGCTCGTCCTCGGCGCCGCGGGCAGCGGCAAGTCGGTGGTCGCGACGCTCTACGCGACCGCGGCGGCCGCGCGCGGGGAGCACGTCACGATGTACTGCTTCGACGAGGGCCTCCGGTCGCTCTTCGACCGGTCGCACGCCCTCGGGATGGAGCTCGGCGGGCTCGTGGAGCGCGGGCTCCTCCGCGTCCGGCAGATCGATCCCGCGGAGCTCTCGCCGGGCGAGTTTGCCGACGCCCTCCGCGCCGACGTCGAGCAGCACGGCGTCCGGATGATCGTGATCGACACGCTGAACGGCTACCTGCGCGCGATGCCGAACGAGGAGTCGCTGATGGCTCAGCTCCACGAGCTGCTGAGCTACCTCCGCGAGCAGGGCGTCGTGACGATCCTGATCGGCACGCAGCACGGTCTCGTGGGCCCGATGACGATGCCGATCGACGTGAGCTACCTCGCGGACATCGTGATCCTGATGCGCTTCTTCGAGGCGGAGGGACGCGTCCGGAAGGCGATCTCCGTCCTGAAGAAGCGCACCGGACGCCACGAGGACACCATTCGCGAGGTCTGGATCGGCCCGCGCGGCATTCGCGTCGGCGAGCCGCTCTCGGAGTTCCGCGGGGTCCTGACCGGCATTCCGTCTTTCGACGGCGATTCCGCGGGGTCCTCGCTGATGGGTGACGAGGGTTGAGCGAGCCGTCGCAGCCCGCGCTCGCGGAGAACGACGAGCGCCTTCTCGTCCTCGCGCCAGTCGGCCGCGATGCGCCGCTGACGAAGTCGCTCCTCGAGCGCGTCGGCCTTCGCTGCGCGATCTGTGCGAACGTCGCCGAGCTGTGCCGGGAGATCCCGCGCGGCGCCGCTGCCGTCGTGATCGCGGAGGAGGTGCTCGTCAAGTCGGAGATGGCGCGGCTCGCGGCCGCGCTGCGCGAGCAGGAGCCGTGGTCCGACCTGCCGATCATCCTCTTCACGGGCGAAGGCGCCACCGTGCAGGCGCGCATCCCGACGGTCGAGTGGCTTCAGGGCCTCGGCAACGTGACGCTGCTCGATCGCCCCGTGCGGCCGATCACGATGGTGAGCACGGCGTTCGCGGCGATGCGGGCGCGCCGCCGCCAGTACGAAGGTCGCGCCGCGCTCGCGAACCAGCGCGCCGCCGTGCGCCAGCGCGACCAGTTCCTCGCGATGCTCGGCCACGAGCTGCGGAATCCCCTGGGCGCGATCGTGCTCGCGCTCGACGCGATCGACATGACGCGCGACAGCGCCCGCCAGCTCGCGATCCTGCGGCGACAGGCGGGTCACCTCGCGCGCCTCGTCGACGACCTCCTCGACGTGGCGCGCGTGACCGCCGGCAAGATCGCGCTCCAGCGCCGTCGGGTCGACGTCGCCGACATCGTGGAGCGCTGCATCGCCTCGATCATCGGCAGCCACGGCGTCCGGGCGGGCCGGGTCCGCCTCCATCGCCCGCCGCGCTCGCTGCCCGTCGACGGCGACCCGCTCCGGCTCGAGCAGGTGGTCGCGAACCTCCTGACGAACGCGGTCAAGTATGCCCCCGACGGGACGATCGACGTTCGGGTCGACGGGGCCGGCGACGACGCCGTGATCTCCGTCCGCGACCGCGGCATCGGCATTCCGCCGGAGATGCTGCACGCGGTCTTCGACCTCTTCGTGCAGGCCGAGCGCTCGCTGGATCGCGCCGAGGGCGGGATGGGGATCGGGCTCACGCTCGTCCGGGCGCTCGTCGGGCTGCACGGCGGATCGGTCGCCGCGGACAGCGAAGGGCTCGGGCGGGGCAGCACCTTCACGGTGCGCCTTCCGCTCGCGAAGGGCGACGTCGAGAGCGAGAGGCCTCGCCCTGAGGCACCGGTACCGGCCGAGCCGGCGCCGGTCGCGCGCTCGGTCCTCGTCGTGGAGGACAACGAGGACAGCCGCGAGCTGTTCGCTCTGCTGCTCGAGAGCTTCGGCCACCGCGTCGCGACCGCCGCCGACGGCGCGGCCGGGGTCGCGATCGCGATCGAGCAGAAGCCCGACGTCGTCTTCCTCGACATCGGCCTGCCGGGCATCACCGGCTACGGGGTCGCCCGCCGACTGCGCGCGGAGCTGGGCGGCGGCGTTTGCCTGATCGCCGTGACCGGCTACGGCCAGCCCGACGATCGCCAGCGGGCGATCGAGGCCGGCTTCGACCTGCACCTGACGAAGCCGATCGACGTCCGCGAGGTCGAGCGGCTGCTCGCGCAGCCGCACCTGCACGCGCACCGGCACGGCGGCGCGATCGATGGCGCCGCGGCCGATGGTGACGGCGCGGTCGGCGACCGCCACGCTGCGCCGGCGGGCGCCGACGGCTCGCTCGCGCCGGCGGGCGCCGCCGAGCCGCTTGGCGAAGCAGCGCGGCTGCCGTTCGTTCGGCTCTGAGATCGAAAGCGCGCGCGTCAGCGGCGCGCGGCGCCGTCCGCGGGAAGCTCCGGAAACGCCTCGGCGACGCCGCGGTGAACGATGCGACCGCCCCGCACGTTCAGCGCCCGCGCGAGCGGCGCGCTCGCCGCGATCGCCGCGTCGACGCCCTGGTCGGCGAGCTGGAGCGCATACCCGAGCGTCACGTTCGTGAGCGCGTGCGTGGAGGTGTGCGGCACGATGCCGGGCATGTTCGTCACACAGTAGTGGACGACGCCCTCCTCGACGTAGATCGGGTCGTCGTGCGTGGTCGGGCGCGAGGTCTCGGCGGTGCCGCCTTGATCGATCGAGACGTCGACCAGCGCCGCACCTCTCCTCATCGCGCGCACCAGGGACCTCGGCAGGAGCTTCGGCGCGCGCGCTCCCGGGATGAGCACGGTGCCGACGACGAGGTCCGCGGGCAGAATCTCCTCCTCGATGTTCGCGCGGTTCGACATCACGGTCGTCACGTGGCCGCCGAGGATGTCGTGCACGTAGCGGAGGCGCGCGGGATTGACGTCGAGGATGCTGACGTCGGCACCGACGCCGACGGCGACCTGACACGCGTTCGTGCCCGCGATGCCGGCGCCCACGATGACGACCTTTCCCGGTCGCACCCCGGAAGCGCCCGAGAGGAGGACGCCGCGGCCGCCGTTCTGGTTGTGCAGGCACCACGCGCCCACCTGGATCGAGAGGCGCCCGGCGACCTCGCTCATCGGAGCGAGGAGCGGCAGCGAGCCGTCGTCGAGCTGGAGGGTCTCGTACGCGAGCGCGGTCACCCCGCTCTCGACGAGCGCGCGCGTGAGGGGCTCGCTCGCGGCGAGGTGCAGGTAGGTGAAGAGTACGAGGTTCGGCCGAAGGCGCGCGAGCTCGTCGCCCCACGGCTCCTTCACCTTGAGGACGAGCTCGCTCTCCGACCAGACCGCGTCCGCGCCGTCCGCGATCGTCGCGCCCGCCTCGGCGTAGCGCGCGTCCGGGAGCCCGGAGCCGTCGCCGGCGCCGCGCTCGACGAGAACGCGGTGCCCGTGCGCGGCGAGCGCTGCCGCGCCGGCCGGCGTGAGCGCCACGCGCTTCTCCTCCGGCTTGACCTCGCGCGGCACCCCGACGACCACGGGCGCACCGTATCACGGCGCGCGCGCTCGCGCGCACGGTGCGGCGGCTGGACAGCCCCGGGGCCGGCCGGTATGCAGCGCGGCGATGGCGGAGGACGAGGCGCGGCGGGCGCGCGTGATCGACGGCAAGGCGGTCGCGGCCCGCGTGCGCGAGGAGGTGCGCGTGCGCGTCGACGAGCTGCGCGCGCGCGGTTCGACTCCCGGTCTCGCGACCGTCCTCGTCGGCGACGACCCGGCGTCCGCGATCTACGTCGGCAACAAGGAGAAGGCGTGCCGCGCGCTCGGCATCGCCTCCTTCGGCTTCCGGCTGCCGGCGACGACGCCGCAGGCCGAGCTGCTCGCGCTCGTCGACGACCTGAACCGCCGGAGCGACGTGCACGGCATCCTGGTGCAGCTCCCGCTGCCGGCGGGTCTCGACGCGCAGCAGGTCATCGAGCGCGTCCACCCGGACAAGGACGTCGACGGTCTCCACCCGGTGAGCCAGGGTCGGCTCCTCGCGGGCGCGCCCGGTTTGCGGTCCTGTACGCCGCTCGGGGTGATGCGCCTCATCGCGGAGGCGGGCGTCGATCCGAAAGGCCTGAACGCGGTCGTCGTCGGGCGGAGCCTGCTCGTCGGCAAGCCGGTCGCGCTGCTGCTGCTCGAGCGCCACGCGACCGTCACGATGTGCCACACGCGGACGCGCGACCTCGCGGCGGAGGTCGGGCGCGCCGACATCCTGATCGCGGCCGCCGGCAAGCCGCGCGTGATCCGCGGCGAGTGGATCAAGCCGGGCGCGACCGTGATCGACGTCGGCACGAACCGGACGGAAAGGGGCCTCGTCGGCGACGTCGAGTTCGAAGCGGCCGCGCTGCGGGCCGGCGCGATCACACCGGTGCCGGGCGGCGTCGGCCCGATGACGATCGCGATGCTGCTCTCGAACACGGTCGAGGCCGCCGCCGCGACGCTCGCCTGACATGCGGCGCACCCCGCTCTACGAGTCGCACAAGCGCGCGGGCGCGCGCTTCGTCGAGTTCGGCGGCTGGGAGATGCCGGTGCAGTACCGCGGCATCCTCGCGGAGCACGCGGCGGTCCGGACGCAGGCCGGGCTCTTCGACGTCTCGCACATGGGCGAGATCGAGGTGAGCGGGACGGGCGCGCTCGCGCTCTGCCAGGAGATCGCGACGAACGACGCCGCGCGCCTCGCGGTGGGACAGGCGCAGTACACGCTCTGGTGCGACGAGACCGGCGGGACGATCGACGACACGATCCTGTATCGAACGGGCGACGACCGGTACTTCTTCTGCGTCAACGCCTCGAACGCTCCGACGTGCTCCGCCTGGATCGCGGAGCGCGCGCGCGGACGACGCGACGTCGCGGTGCGCGACGCGAGCGACGAGACCGCGCTGCTGGCGCTCCAGGGCCCGAACGCTGCCGCGATCGCCGAGCGCGCCGGCGCGCCGGAGCTGCGGGCGCTGCCGCGCTTCGCCTGCACGCGCGCCACCGTCGCGGGCGTCGCCTGCACGGCGGCGCGCACCGGCTACACCGGCGAGGACGGCTTCGAGCTCTTCGCGCGGGCGACCGACGCCGTCGCGCTCTGGGACGCCCTCCTCGAGGCCGGCGCGCCGCTCGGCCTCGAGCCGATCGGCCTGGGTGCGCGCGATACGCTGCGCCTCGAGGCCGGGCTCCCGCTCTACGGACACGAGCTCTCGCGAGAGATCTCGCCGCTCGAGGCCGGCGTCGGATGGGCCGTCAAGCTGGAGAAGGGCGACTTCGTCGGCGCGGCCGCGCTCGCGCGCGCGAAGCGCGAAGGCCTCGCGCGCCGCCTGGTCGGGCTCGAGATCGTCGACGCGGGCATCGCGCGCGCGGATCACCCGGTGCTCGCGGGCGACGAGCGCGTCGGCGCCGTGACGAGCGGCACGAAATCGCCCACGCTCGGGGTCGCGATTGCCCTTGCGCTCGTTCGGCGGGAAGCGCTAGACGCTGCGCTGGCCGTGGAGGTCCGCGGGCGGCGCCTTTCGGCGAAGCGCGTCGCTCTGCCGTTCTACCGGCGCAGTTCTTCGGACGGCGGAAACTGAGGACAGGACGCGAGACATGGAGTTTCCCGAGGATCTCAAGTACACGCGCGAGCACGAGTGGGTGTCGCTCGACGGCAACGTCGCGACGGTCGGCATCACCGACCACGCGCAGCAGCAGCTCGGCGACGTGGTGTTCGTCGAGCTGCCCGCGATCGGCGATCGCCTCGAGAAGTCCGACGCCTTCGGCGTCGTCGAATCGACCAAGGCCGTCTCCGACGTCTACGCCCCGGTCTCGGGCGAGATCGCCGAGGTGAACGACGACCTCCCGGACAACCCGGAGCTCCTCAACGAGGATCCCTACGGCGACGGGTGGATGGTCAAGATCACGCTTTCCGATCGCGGCGATCTCGACGACCTCATGAGCGCCGAGGAGTATCGCCGCTTCGTCGAGGAGGCGGCCGAGGAGTGACGGCGAGCGTGTCGCGGCGCGCCGCGCGCGCTTGAACGGCGGCGCACGGTTGCTAGCGTCGGTGCCACTCGACGCCGCGATCGTCGGCATGTCGCATCCGCGATGGATTTCACTCCCCACACCGAAGCCGACGTCGCCGAGATGCTGGCCGCGATCGGGGCGGCGCAGGTCTCGGACCTCTTCGCGCACCTTCCGGAGGAGGTCCGGCTGCGGGCGCCGCTCGACATCGCGCCCGGCCTCTGCGAGCCCGATCTGCGCGCCCGCCTGGCCTCTCTCGCCACGCGCAACCGCGCCGAGACGCTTTCCTTCGTGGGAGCGGGTGCGTACCCGCACTTCGTGCCGGCGGCGGTGGACGCGCTCGCGTCGCGCTCGGAATTCGCGACCGCCTACACGCCGTACCAGCCCGAGGTGAGCCAGGGGACGCTGCAGGCGATCTTCGAGTTCCAGACGGTGAGCGCGATCCTCCTCGGTACCGAGGTCGCGAACGCGAGCATGTACGACGGCGCCTCCGCCGCGGCGGAAGCGGTCCTGATGGCGCTCCGCGTGCGGGGCGGGAAGTCGCCCGCGCGGCGCGTCCTGGTGGCCCGCTCCCTCCACCCGAACGTCCGGGGCGTCATCGCCACCTACGCGCGCGATCTCGAGGGCGTCGACGTCTCCGAGCTCGCCTGGCGGGCCGACGGCCGCGTCGACCTGCCGGCGGGCGACGGCGGCGACGACATCGCGTGCGTCGTCGTCGGCTATCCGAACTTCTTCGGGGTCGTGGAGGACCTGCGGTCCGTGGTCGCGTGGGCGCGCGCGCGCCGCGCCCTCGTCGTGACGGTCACGCTCGAGCCCCTCGCGCTCGGCTGGCTCACCGCGCCCGGGCGGCTCGACGTGGACATCGCCGTCGCGGAAGGGCAGGGCCTCGGCCTCCCGATGAGCTACGGCGGCCCCGGAGTCGGCCTCTTCGGGACGCGGGAGCGCTTCCTCCGATCGATGCCCGGTCGCATCGTCGGCGAGACGGTCGACGCCGACGGCCGCCGTGGCTTCTGCTTGACGCTCTCGACGCGCGAGCAGCACATCCGACGCGAGAAGGCGACGTCGAACATCTGCACGAACCACAGCCTGTGCGCCCTCGCGTTCACCGTGTGCGTCTCGCTGCTCGGCCCGGGCGGTCTTCGCGACCTCGCGCGGCTGAACGCGCGGAAGCTCCGCTACGCCGTCGCGAAGCTCGCCGGCGTCGGTCTCTCGGAGGCCTTCACCGGACCCACGTTCAACGAGTGCGTCGTGCGCGCGCCCGGAGCGTCGCAGCGCTGGGAGCGCCTCCTCCGGCGCGGCATCGTCGCCGGGCTGCCGCTCGAGCGCTTCTATCCCGAGCTCGGCGACGCGCTCCTCCTGTGCGCGACCGACGTCCACCGGCGCGCCGACATCGATCGCCTGGCGGCGGAATGGCAATCGGCGCAGGCGTGATGGCGACCGGGACGGAAACGGCCGCGGCGAGCGAGCCGCTCCTCTTCGAGGCGAGCGTACCGGGCCGGCGCGGAGCGTCGCTGCCCGCGGACGACATCCCGCCCGAGATCGCGCCCGCGGCGATCGAGGACGAGCTCGCGCGCCCGGAGCTCGGCGACCTGCCCGAGCTCAGCGAGCTCGACGTCGTCCGCCACTTCACGCGCCTCTCGCAGTGGAACTTCTCGATCGCGACCAACTTCTATCCGCTCGGGTCGTGCACGATGAAGTACAACCCGATCGTGAACGAGTGGGCGGCTCGCCTTCCCGGCTTCGCCGACATCCACCCGCTGTGGCCGGACGTCCTCGTGCAGGGCGCTCTCGCGCTCGAGCGCGAGCTCGAGGAAATGCTGGCGCGCGTGAGCGGCATGGATGCGGTGACGCTCACGCCGGCCGCCGGCGCGCAGGGCGAGTTCGTCGGCATCAAGATGGTGCGGGCGCACCACGTGCGATCGGGGAACCCGCGGCACACCGTGCTCATTCCGGCGAGCGCGCACGGCACCAACCCCGCGACGTCCGCGCTCTGCGGGTATCGAGTCGCCGAGATCCCCGTCGGGCGCGACGGGCTCATGCACCTGTCCGACGTGACGCCGCACCTCGGCGACGACGTCGCCGCGATCATGATCACGAACCCGAACACGCTCGGCCTCTTCGAGCGCGAGGTGCGCGCGATCGCGGACGCCGTGCACGCATGCGGCGGGCTCGTCTACATCGACGGCGCGAACATGAACGCGCTCTGCGGCGTGTCGCGCCCGGGCGACATGGGCGCCGACGTCCTCCACATCAACCTCCACAAGACGTTCTCGACCCCGCACGGCGGCGGCGGCCCGGGCGCCGGCCCGGTCTGCGTCAAGAAGATCCTGGAGCCGTACCTGCCGGTGCCGCGCATCGTGCCCGTCGAGGGCGGGCTCCGGCTGTCCGAAGATTTCCCGCACTCGATCGGCCGCGTCCGGACCTTCCAGGGCAACTTCGGGATGCTGGTGCGAGCGTTCACCTACATGTCGGCGCTCGGCGGCGACGGGATCGCGCGCATGACCGAGCGCGCCGTGCTGAACGCCAACTACCTCCGGCGGAAGCTCGAGGGCCTCCTCCAGATCGCGCAGACCGAGCCGTGCCTGCACGAGTGCGTCTTCACCGACCAGTCGCTCGCCGGGACCGGTGTCAAGACACTCGACGTCGCGAAGCGGCTCCTCGACTACGGCTTCCACGCGCCGACGATCTACTTCCCGCTGGTCGTCGCCGGCGCCCTCATGATCGAGCCGACCGAGAGCGAGAGCCGCCAGACCCTCGACGCCTTCGCCGCCGCGATCGCCGCCATCGTCGAAGAGGCGCGCACCGACCCCGACCGCGTCCACACGGCCCCCCACACCACCCGCGTCCGCCGCCTCGACGAGACCCGCGCCGCCCGACACCCGGTGCTGCGCTGGCGACGAAACCGTCGCGAACCGGCCACAACGTAGCGCCGATCGGCCCGCGGCCGCAGGCAGACGTACCGAGTTTAGAAGTGCTGCCGCAGCGACGCGCGGCGAGCCGCGCGAGCGGCCACCGGCGCTAGCTGGCGCTCAGGGCGCCCGATCAGTCGGCACGTGGTGCAAGCGGCGGGAGCGGCGCGTGAGCGAGCACCGGCAGCGACGTTGGAGGAGGCGCCCTTCCTCATCCATGAGACAACAGAGGGCGCCTCCGACAGGAGTCGCCGTGCTCGCTCAGGCGCCGCTCCCGCCGCGCTCGGACGCCGCCGGCCTCGCTCGGGCGACGCGCCGCGCTGGTGTGAGCGTCAAGCGCCGCTACAGCAACCCGACGCGCAACCGGCTCTCGATCGCCTGGATCTGCGGCTCGCCCGCCCCGGGACCGATCGCGGCCGCGAGCTGCGCCTGGAACACGAACTCGAACTCGCCCTTGTCGTTCGCGGCCGACGCCGGCGGGTTCTGGTCGAAGGCGGCCTGCCGAAGCGCGTTCAGGAGCGTCTGGTCGACGGCGAGGCTGCCGGAGCGCTCCTCGACGTCGATGTCCTTGAGCTTCCCGTTCCGGTCGAGCGTCGCGCGCACGGTGATCGCGTCGTGCGCGGCGAGCACGTCCTTCAAGCCCAGGTCGCGGCGCTGGTAGATGAGGAGGTTCTGGAAGACGCGCGTTCCGACGCGGCGGACGAAGGGGGCGAAGCGATCGGCCTTGGTGTTCAGCAGGGTCAGGTTGCCCTGTGCGACGTCGGGGAGGTCGTCGAACGTGCCGCGCGGGCCGGAGAAGATGCCGCGCACCGGCGGCGGCGCGCTCATGAGATCGCGGCGAGGGTCGACGGCGGCGGAGCGCTCGTCGGCTCGCCCGGACGGAGCGCCGTCGTCCGGCTCCCGGGCGGCCGCCTCGTTCCGGGCGAGGACCTCGGCGGGCGGCGCGAGGAGCCGATCGAGGCCGGGGAGCGGCTTTCCGGCCGGCATCGTCTCACCCGGGACGTCGATCTCCCCGCGGCTCGGAGGCGGCGCGGCGCGCGCGCTCCGCGTGTCGGCTTTGGCCGCGGGGCGTGGGGGCGGCGCGGCGCGCGGCGCGGCCGGGCGAGCAGGGGCCGCGGGTGGCGCGGGCGGCGGCTTCGGCGCGGTCGCGACCCTCTCCGCCGGCGGCGTCTCGCTCGACGTCCCCGCTTCCGGGTTTCCGCGCTTGACGCTCTCCTTGTCGACGCGGTTGTCGCGATCGCTGAGATAGGCGCGCCCGAGCGGCGGCTGCTCGTTCTCCTGGTCGGAAGGTGCGACGATCTGGTTCTGGACGCGGGCTGCGTCGCGCGGCGGGGCGGGCGCTTTGGCCGGCGGCGCGGGACGCGCGGCCGGCGCGGCGCGCTGCGCCGGCGCGGGCGGAGGTGGCGGCGCGAGCTTCACGACGATCGGCGGGGGCTCGGCCTCGCCGAGCGACAGCTTCGCCCGGTTCAGCCAGGCGAGGACGGTCAGGTGGAGCAGCAGCGACAGCGCGAGGAACGTCGCGAAGACCGACGGCCGGGGACGCTGTGGCGTCAGCGCGAACGCCACCGCATCGTCTCCTTGCGGGGGGCGAGCCCGTGGCCTACAGTCGCCTCGATGGGTCTCGGTGTCCCCGAGCTGCTGATCATCCTGGCGGTCGTGCTGATCATCTTCGGGCCGGGAAAGCTGCCGGCGCTCGGCAGCGGAATCGGTAACGCGATCCGGAATTTTCGCAAAGAGGTGAACCAGCCGGACGCGATCGACGTGACGCCCGACCGTCCGGACGGCAAGCCCTCTCCCGACAAGCCCGCCTGACCTCGGCGCCGGCGGCGCGCGCGACCGCACTCATGCCGGACGCGCGTCGACCACCCGACACGTGACCTCCGTCGCGTTCGGCGGGGGGTCCGGGAAGACGATCAGGAAGCTCGCCGACTCCCCCGGTCGCACGAGGAAGCGGCGGTTCGGCTCCAGGCGGAGCAGCATCTCGACCTCGCTCGCGGACAGGTCGCGGATCGTCTTTCGGAACTGGTTCGCGGCGTAGACGACCTGTCGCTTGCGCTCGACGCCGTCGGAGAGGAGCCGTCCCTCGACCTCGATGAGGCGCAGACTCTGGTTGGTCGTGTTCAGGACGCGCCCGGACACGACGAGCGCGGGCCGGTCGCCCTTGATGTGATCGACGCTCTGCTCGACGCCGTTGATCTGGAGGCGCCACACGAGCAGGTGGTCGTCGCCGAGGAGGCGGCCGAGGATCGGCACGGCGCCGAGCCGCTCGAAGGCGAGGTCGGGCCGCCGGCTGAGGATCGCCGCCAGCACGAGGAACGCCGCGACCACCGCGCCGACCCCGATCGCGACCGGCTTGAGCGGCGAGCGCCGCGGCCCGGCCGCGCGCTTCCGCGGCTCCACCGGCGCGCGCTGCGCGCGATCGCGTTCGGTGATCAAGAGCGGGCCCTCGTCGTCCTCGACCTCGGGGCCGAGGTCGTCGTCGTCCCGGTCGCGCCGGCGCGCTTCGTCGCGAGCGGGCGGCGGTCGGCGCGCGCCGCGCGGCTCGGACCGCTCGTCGGCCGAGGCGCTCGCCGCCGCGCGCGGGCGGGCCGACTCCGCGAGGAAGGCCGGCTCGTCGTCGCCGCGGTCCCGGCGCGCCGAAGGCGGCACGGCGGAAGCGCGCGCGTCCGCGCCTCTCGTCCCACGCGCGCGCGGCTCCTCTCGCGCCGGCTCCTCGTCGTCGTCCGGCGACGCGAAGCGGTCGTCCTCGTCGTCGACGGTGAGGTCGTCCTCGTGCTCCGCGTCCGCGATCGCAGGCCCGCTGCGTGCGTCCGGCTCGTCGCCCGCCGGCGGGTCGAACGCGAAGCTCAGGTTCCGGCTGTCGCGGCCGCGCGCCGGGGCGCGTCCGGCCGGCCGGTCGCCGGCCGAGAAGACGTGGTTGCAGCGCGTGCACTTGAAGACCGGGCGCGGATCGCTGAGACGCGCCTCGGGGACGCGGTACTGCGTGCTGCAACGAGGACACTGAACCGTCACGAGCCAGCCTCCCTCACCACGAGCTCCATCTCCCGTCGTGTCCCGTCGTGCACGCGCGGTCGCACTCTGCCACACGGCCGGCGCGATTTCACACCCGACGAGGTGCCGACGCTCGCCGAAAATCCGGGTCCAGCGCACGCGGTCGCGGCGCCCTTCGGCGTGCGCAGGCGGTTCGCCGGGCCGATGGGCGGCGCAGTGCGAGAGGGGGGACTTGAACCCCCACGGGTGTTACCCCACAGGCTTCTGAGACCTGCGCGTCTGCCAGTTCCGCCACTCTCGCGCGCCCTGGCGCAGTACCAGTCGACGGCAGAGCGAGCAACGCACGCGACCGCGTTGGGCGCTCCGGAAGTGATGCACGACCGCGGGGCCGCCGCCGTTGGCGGCCGCGCGCGCGGTTGCTAACGCTTGCCGCGTGTCGACGGAGATCGCGAAGGCCTACGCGCCGCGCGAGGTCGAGGAGCGCTGGGCGCACGAGTGGATCCGCTCGCGCATCTTCGCGGCCCGCGCCGACGCGCCCGGAGAGCCGTTCTCGATCGTCATCCCGCCGCCGAACATCACCGGGCAGCTCCATCTCGGGCACGCCCTCAACAACACGCTGCAGGACGCGCTCGTGCGCTGGAAGCGCATGGACGGCTTCAACGCCGTCTGGGTGCCCGGGACCGACCATGCATCGATCGCGACCCAGAACGTCGTCGAGCGCCAGCTCGCGCAGGACGGCCTCGATCGCCACCAGGTCGGGCGCGAGAAGTTCCTCGAGCGCACCTTCGCGTGGAAGAACGAGGTCGCGCCCTACATCGTGTCGCAGCTCCAGCGCCTCGGGGCGTCGTGCGACTGGTCGCGCGAGCGCTTCACGATGGACGAGGGGCTGTCGCGCGCGGTGCGCGAGGTGTTCGTCCGGCTCTACGAGGACGGGCTCATCTACCGCGGCCGTCGCCTGATCAACTGGTGCTGCCGGTGCGGGACGGCGCTCTCGGACATCGAGGTCGAGCACGAGGACGTCGAGGGGAAGCTCTGGCACCTCCGCTATCCGTTCGCGGACGGGAGCGGCGCGGTCGTCGTCGCGACGACCCGGCCCGAGACGATGCTCGGCGACACGGCCGTCGCCGTCCACCCCGACGACGAGCGCTACGCCGGGCTGGTCGGGAAGCGCCTCCGCCTCCCGGTCGTCGGCCGCGAGATCCCGCTCGTCGCCGATCCCCAGGTCGACCGCGAGTTCGGGACCGGCGCCGTCAAGATCACGCCCGCGCACGACTTCAACGACTTCGAGATGGCGGCGCGCCACGGCCTCGAGCTCGTCCCGGTCATCGACGAGCGCGGCGTGATGACGGAAGCCGCCGGACCGTACGCCGGCCTCGACCGCGGCGAGGCGCGCGAGCGCATCGTCGCCGACTTCGAGCGCGACGGGACGCTGGTCGGGACGGAGCCGCACGCGCTCGCCGTCGGCACCTGCTACCGCTGCCACCAGGTCGTCGAGCCGCTCCTGTCCACGCAGTGGTTCGTCCGGACGAAGCCGCTCGCGGAGCCGGCGATCGCGGCCGTGCGCGACGGGCGTACGCGCTTCTTCCCGGAGCACTGGAGCAAGACCTACTTCGCGTGGATGGAGAACATCCGCGACTGGTGCGTGTCGCGGCAGCTCTGGTGGGGACATCGCATCCCGGCCTGGTACTGCGACGCGTGCAGCGAGCCCGCCGGACCGGAGGTCTCCGGCGCGACGACCGTTCCGAAGGTGATCGTCGCGCGCGAGGCGCCCGCGTCGTGCCCGGGGTGCGGCGGCGCGCTCCGCCAGGACGAGGACGTGCTCGACACCTGGTTCTCGAGCGGCCTCTGGCCGTTCTCGACGCTCGGCTGGCCCGACGACACGCCCGACCTCCGGAAGTGGTACCCGACGTCCGTTCTCGTGACGGGCTTCGACATCATCTTCTTCTGGGTCGCCCGCATGATGATGTTCGGGCTCCGCTTCACGGGCGACGTGCCGTTTCGCCACGTCTACGTCCACGGCCTCGTGCGCGACGAGTACGGCGCGAAGATGAGCAAGAGCAAGGGCAACGTAAAGGACCCGCTCGAGCTGCTCGCGACCTACGGCACCGACGCGCTCCGCTTCACGCTCGCCGCCCAGTCCGCCATGGGGCGCGACATCCGGCTGTCGCTCGATCGCATCGAGGGCAATCGCGCGTTCGCGAACAAGATCTGGAACGTCGCGCGGTTCGTGCGGATGAACCTGGAGGAAGGCGTCCCGGGATCCGTCGCCGACCGCGATCTCGATGCGCCGGCGCGCTGGATCCGGACGCGCCTGTCGCGCACGATCGCCGACGTCCGCGAGTCGCTGGCGACTTACCGCTTCAACGACGCGGCCACGGCGCTCTACCGCTTCCTGTGGAACGAGCTCTGCGACTGGTACGTCGAGCTCGCGAAGCTCTCGCTCGCGTCGCCGGACAAGGCGCGGCGCGACGCCACCCGCGCAACGCTGGTCGACGTGCTCGACGCCTCGCTGCGGCTCCTCCACCCGCTCATGCCGTTCATCACCGAGGAGCTCTGGCACGCCCTGCCGCGCTCGGCCGAGGACCCCGTCAGCATCGCGCTCGCGCGCTACCCGAAGGTCGACGACTTCCGTCCGAGCTACGACGCGGAGGCTCGCGTCGACCGCCTGATCGAGATCGTGCGCGCGCTCCGGAACCTGCGCGCGGAGACGAACGTCCCGCCCGGCCGCGAGATCGACCTCCTCGTCGCCGGAGCGGAAGGCGCGGACGGCGACGCGCTCGGCGACCTCACGCCCGCGATCCGCACGCTCGCGCGCGTCGGCCGGATCGCGGCGGTCGCCGACGGCGAGCGCCCGCGCGGCGCGGCGACGGCCGCCGCGGGCGGCCTCGAGCTCTACGTGCCGCTCGCCGGCGTGATCGACGTATCGGCCGAGCGTGACCGCCTGAAGCGCGAGCTCGAGAAGATCGCGGCCGAGATCGCGGGCGTCGCGCGGAAGCTCGACAACCGCGACTTCGTCGAGCGCGCGCCGGAGGAAGTCGTGTCGGCGACGCGCGCGCGGGCGGACGACCTCGCCGGGAAGCGCGAGCTCCTCGAGCGCGGCCTCGGGCGGCTCGCGGAGGTGGAGCCTTGAGGCGAGACGCGCGCGCGCGACCGCGCTCGCGCTCGGCGACGCCGACCTCCGATCCCGAGCGGGCGCCCGACGTCTTCGCGCACCCGACGACCGAGGCGCTCGTCGCGCACGCGGTCGCCGAGGACCTCGGGCGCGGCGACGTCACGTCCGCCGCGACCATCGCGACCGACGCGCGCGCGCACACCGCGCTCGTGGCGCGCGAGGACTGCGTCGTCGCCGGGCTTCCGCTCGCGGCGCTCGTCCTGCGCGCGGTCGCGGGCCGGGGTGAGGTGCCCGGGGTGTCGCTCCACGCCGCCGACGGCGACCGGGCCGCCGCCGGCGCGACGCTCGCGACCATCGACGGGCCGCTCCGGACCATCCTCGCCGGCGAGCGCGTGCTCCTGAATCTCGTCCAGCACCTCTCCGGCGTGGCGACTGCGACGCGGCGCTTCGTCGACGCGGTCGCCGGGACGCGCGCCGCGATCGTGGACACGCGGAAGACGCTCCCCGGGCTCCGCCTGCTCCAGAAGTACGCGGTCCGGATGGGCGGCGGAAGGAATCACCGCTTCGGCCTCGACGACGGCGTGCTGATCAAGGACAACCACATCGCCGGCTGTGGCTCGGTTGCGGGGGCGCTGCGGGCCGCGCGCGCGGCAGCTCCTCACACCCTGCGCGTCGAGGTCGAGTGCGAGACGCTCCCTCAGGTGCGCGAGGCGCTGCGAGCACGCGCCGATGCGATCCTACTCGACAACATGACGCCGGACGCGGTCCAGGCCGCGTGCCGCGTGATCGCGCGCCGTGCGCTCGTCGAGGTCTCGGGCAACGTGTCCCTCGATACGGTGCGCGCGTACGCTCGAGCCGGCGCGGACCTGATCTCCGTCGGACGGCTGACGCACTCGGTCGTCGCCGTCGACGTCGGCCTCGATTTCCTGGCGTCGGCCTCGAAGGCCGTGCGCGAGCGCGCGCCCGTGCGGGCGGGCGGCGCGGCGGGCCGGCGCTGACGTGAGCGACGATCGCCTGCGGGCGGCGCTCGAGGGCGGCGCGTGGCGGTCGGGCTCGGAGATCGCGCGCGCGCTCGGCGTGTCGCGTGCGGCGGTCTGGAAGGGGATCGAGCGCCTTCGCCGCCGCGGCTACGAGGTCGACGCCGCACGCGGCCGCGGCTACCGGCTCGTGCGCGTCGGCGATCGCCTCCTCCCGCACGAGATCCGCCGGCATTGGCGCGCGCGCCGCTGGCGCGCCGACATCGTTCACCGCGAGACCGTCGACTCGACGAACCGCCTGGCCTCGGAGCTCGCGCGCGCGGGCGCGCCCGAGGGAACCGTCGTCGTCGCGGAGGCGCAGACGGCGGGGCGCGGCCGGCTCGGCCGGACGTGGGCTTCGCCGGCTCACCTGAACCTCTACTTGTCGCTGCTCCTCCGTCCGCCGCTCGCACCGGCCGAGGTGCCGCGCTTGACGCTGGTCGCGGCGGTCGCCGCCGCGGAAGCGATCGAGGCGACGATCGGCGAGCCGCCCGGCATCAAGTGGCCGAACGACGTCCTGCTCGGCGGCCGGAAGGCGGTCGGCATCCTGACCGAGCTCGAGGCCGAGTCCGAGCGCGTGCGCTTCGCGATCGTCGGGATCGGCGTCAACGTGAACGCGACCGCCGCCGACTTCCCTCCCGAGCTCCGCCGCAAGGCGACGAGCCTCGCGCTCGCGGGCGGCCACCCGATCGACCGCGCGGCCTTCGCGGGCCGGCTCCTCGCGCGCCTCGAGGCCGACTATGGCGAGCTCGTGCGCCGCGGCTTCGACGCTCTGCGCCGGCGCTACGAGCGCTACCACGTGCTGCCCGGGCGACGCGTCCGCGTGCAGGGAGCGCAGGCGCTCGCCGGGACCGTTCGCGGGATCGACGCGGACGGGGCGCTGCTGGTCGCGGGAAGGCACGGCGTCGAGCGCGTCGTCGGCGGCGAGGTCACGCTCGTGGGCGCCTACGGCGGAGCCGCGCGCGGCGCGCCGAAGCACGGCGCGCGGCGTCCGGGCCGGCTTGCGCTGCGCCGGGTGCCTGCCTAGTCTCCTCTCCGCGCGATGCTTCTCGCCATCGACGTCGGCAACACGCACACGGTCCTCGGCCTGTTCGACGGGCAGGAGCTGTGCCGCCACTGGCGGATCCTGACCGAGCAGGCCCGCACCGCCGACGAGTACAGCGTCGTCCTCTGGAACCTGCTCAGGATGGCGGAGATCTCGCCATCGGAGATCGGCGGCGCGATCGTCTCGAACGTCGTGCCGCAGATGCAGTCGGTCGTCGACGAGATGTGCCGGCACACCTTCGGGCGCTCGCCGCTCGTGGTCGGGCCGGGGACGCGCACCGGGATGGCGATCCTCTACGACAACCCGCGCGAGGTCGGCGCGGATCGCATCGTGAACGCGGTCGCCGCGTACGAGCGCACGCACGACCTCTCGATCGTGGTCGACTTCGGGACCGCGACCACCTTCGACGTCGTGAGCGCGAAGGGCGAGTACCTGGGCGGCGTCATCGCGCCGGGTGTCGGGATCTCGCTCGACGCCCTGTACTCGCGCACCGCGAAGCTCCACCCGGTGGAGCTCGTGAAGCCGCCGCGCGTGGTCGGCCGCAACACGGTGAACGCGATCCAGGCGGGCGTCTTCTACGGCTACGTCGCGATGGTCGACGGCGTCGTCGAGCGCATCCAGACGGAGCAAGGCGCGCCCGCGAAGGTCATCGCGACCGGAGGCTTCGCGAGCCTGATCGCGGCGGAGTCGCGGACGATCGCGGAGGTCGACGAGTTCCTCACGCTCGCGGGCCTGCGCCTGATCTTCGAGCGCAACCGCGACGCGGCCGAGGGCCGCGAGCGTGCCGCCGGCGTCGAGCCGCGGCCGTCCGCCGTCCGCGCCGAAGCGACGTCTGCGACCGCGCCGCGCGCCGCCCTCAGCAGCGAAAGGAGATGACCGGCATGGCCGTCGACGATCCGGGAAAGATCCACGACCTCATCCTGATCGGACACGGTGGCGTCGGAAAGACCATGCTGGCGGAGTCCATCCTCCTCGCCGCGGGAGCGACGAAGTCGCTCGGCCGCACTGCCGACGGGACGTCGAACTTCGACACCGAGCCCGAGGAGCAGAAGCGGAACAGCACGATCTTCTCGACGCTGCACCACGTCCCGTGGAAGGGGCGCGAGGTGAACCTGATCGACGCTCCCGGCGCCGCGAGCTTCATCCACGACGCGAGCACCTGCCTCCGCGGAGCGACCACCGCGGTTCTCGTCGTGTCGCCTCACGGCGAGACCCGCGGCGAGGACCAGAAGTCGCTGGCGTGGGCCGCGGACGAGGCCGTGCCGCGCATCGCGTTCGTGACGCGCATGGACCGCGAGCGCGCGAGCTTCGAGCAGGCCTGCAAGGACCTCGCGGAGGTCCTCGAGCAGAAGCCGGTGCCGGTGCAGCTTCCGATCGGCGCGGAGAGCGGCTTCAAGGGCGTCGTCGACCTGCTGCGCGGGAAGGCGTACCTCGGCCAGCCGGAGAGCGGGCAGATGCGCGAGGCCGACGTCCCCGCCGAGCTCGCCGACGAGGCGCAGGCGGCGCGCGAGCGGCTCATCGAGTCGGTCGCCGAGTCGAACGACGCGCTCCTCGAGAAGTACCTCGAGAGCGGCGAGCTCTCGGAGGAGGAGCTCGTGCGGGGGCTGCGGGAAGCCGTCGCGAGCGGCGCGTTCCTGCCGGTCCTGTGCGGCGCGGGCGGCACGGGCGTCGGCGCGCAGACGCTGCTCGACTTCGTGACCACGTACTGTCCGGCCGCGGGCGATCTGCCGCCGGCCGTCGGAGTCGATCCGCGGAGCGGCGCCGAGGTTCAGCGCGCGCCCGCGCTGAACGAGCCGTTCTCCGCCCAGATCGTCCGCACGATCGTCGATCCCTTCGCGGGGAAGCTGTCGGTCTTCCGAGTCTTCTCCGGGCAGATCGCGGGCGACGCGCCCATCTACAACGCGACCCGCCAAGCGAAGGAGAAGCTCGGCCACCTCTTCAAGCTCGAAGGGAAGAAGCAGGCGCCGGTCGCGAAGGCGGTCGCGGGCGACCTGGTCGCGGTCGCGAAGCTCAAGGAAGGGGCGACCGGCGACACGCTGTGCGACGAGAAGGTCCAGACCGCGTATCCCCTGCCGCGCAACTTCGAGTCGTCGATCTCGTTCGCGCTCGAGGCCAAGGCCAAGGGCGACGAGGACAAGATCATGTCCGGCCTCCACCGCCTGCAGGAGGAGGACCCGGCGCTGCATCTCGATCGGGACCCGCAGACGAAGGAGATCATCCTGGGCGGCGTCGGGCAGCTCCACGTCGAGGTGGCGATCGAGCGTCTCAAGCGCAAGTTCGGCTGCGACGTCGTCCTGAAGGCCCCGAAGGTCCCCTACAAGGAGACGATCAAGGGCAAGGCGGAGGCGCAGGGCCGCCTCAAGAAGCAGACCGGCGGACACGGCCAGTTCGCGGACACCTGGCTCGCGATCGAGCCCCTGCCGCGCGGCACGGGCTTCGAGTTCGTCGACAAGATCGTCGGAGGCGTGATCCCGCGGAACTTCATCCCCGCGGTCGAGAAGGGCGTGCGCGAGGCGCTCATCTCCGGCGGGGTCGCGGGCTATCCGGTCGTCGACGTGCGCGTGACGCTCTTCGACGGCTCGCACCATTCCGTCGACTCGTCCGAAATGGCGTTCAAGATCGCGGCCGCGACCGGCTTCAAGGCGGCGTACGAGAAGGCCCGTCCGGTCCTCCTCGAGCCGGTGATGTCGATGGACATCAGCGTGCCCGACGACGCCATGGGCGACGTGATCGGCGACGTGAACTCGCGCCGCGGCAAGGTGCTCGGGGTCGAGCCGAAGGGCCACAACCAGGTGATCAAGGCGCGCGTGCCGATGTCGGAGGTGCTGAAGTACGCTCCCGACCTCAACTCGATGACCGCGGGACGCGGCTCCTTCCACATGGAGTTCTCGCACTACGAGGAGCTCCCCGCGCACCTCGTCGAGAAGGTCGTGCGCGACGGCAAGCAGCGGGAGGCGGAAGGGGCGGCGTGATCGGGCCCCGCCCCGAGCTCATCCCGAAGGAGGAGCGCTCTCCCGAGATCGACGCGGTTCTCGAGGAACGCGACGACATCGCCCTCGAGGAGGACCTCCTCGAGGACGGCGCGCGCGAGCCGGAGCCCGAGCCGCAGCGCCGGGAGCCGCTCGCCTTCCGCATCAAGCGCATGCCGGTCGCGGCGCGGATCAAGCTCGCGCTCCGGGGCGGCAAGGAGCCGCGCCAGATCCTCGCGCGCGACCACGTGAAGCTCGTCCAGCAGTGCGTGCTGCACAACCCGCGCTTGACGCTCGAGGAGGTGCTCGCGATGGCGAAGAACCGGAGCCTGCACGGCGAGCTCCTCCGGTACATCGCGAACCAGCGCGACTGGGTGCGCCAGTACTCGATCCGCCTCGCGCTCGTCATGAACCCGAAGACGCCGCTCCAGATCTCGCTCGGGCTCCTGGCGATGGTGCAGGAGCGCGACATGCGTCTCCTCGCGAAGAGCAAGAACGTGCCGACCGTTCTCCAGGCCCAGGCCCGCCGCATGATCCTCCGCCGGGGCAAGCCCGGCGAGACGTAGTCCGGAGGCGAACGGCGGGGGCGCCGCGCGTCCGGTCCCGCCGCAGCCGGCTCGCCGCACCGGGCGGGCTTACGGGGTCGGCGTCGGGGTCGCGGTCGGCGTCGCGGTCGCTGGGGGCGTGGGCGTCGAGGTCGGGGTGACCGTGACGCTGATGTCCGCCGTCGCGACGTTGCGCGCGAAGTTGATCTCGACGTTCGCCAGCGTGGCCGTGAAGCCGTCGTCGACGCTGCCGAGCTCGCCCTGCGGGTCCTGGAGCTTGGCAGCGACGCCTTCCTGCCCGGGCGGCACGGTGTCGAAGAAGATCTGCTGCGATCCTGCCGGAACGCCGTCGCGCTCGAAGTCGCCGGAGAGGTCCGTCGTCGCGTGACGCGGGTTGGTGCACTCCGACGGGTCGTTGCGCGGCTCCTCGTTCGAGCAGATCGTGACCGTGATCCCGCTCACGTTGCCGAGGTCGCTGAAGACGACCGTGCCGACGACGGTGATCCCGCTGATCGGCGTCGGCGATCCGTTCGGGTTGCAGCCGAGGCAGATGTCCGACCCGCCGCAACCCGCGAAGAAAGCGGGCAGCAGCATCGCCGGCACGACCAGGACCCCCAGCAGCGAAAACAACCAGCGAGCGCGCAGCGACCCCACCACGTGCCATTGATACGAGCCGCCCTCGAAACCGTCAACCGCCGGCACGTGGCTCGCCGGCGTGGACGACGGTAGCGCAACCGGACGCCGCGCGTTAGACCGACCGGCGCGCAGCGCAGGCGGGCGTCCGGCCCGCAGCGGCGCGCCGCGCGCGAGGTCCATCCATGGCGACGTACGAGATCGTTTCGGTGCCGAAGGACGGCGAGCCGATCCGCATGGGGGCGGACCGGAAGCTCGCGGTGCCCGATCGTCCGATCCTCCCCTTCATCGAGGGCGACGGCACCGGCCCCGACATCTGGCGCGCCTCGCAGCGCGTCTTCGACGCCGCGGTCGAGAAGGCGTACGGCGGCAAGCGGAAGATCACCTGGTGCGAGGTCTACGCCGGCGAGAAGGCGTTCAACCGCTTCGGCGACTGGCTTCCGGACGAGACGGTCACCGCGTTCAAGGAGTTCCGGGTGGGCATCAAGGGCCCGCTCACGACGCCCGTCGGCGGCGGCATCCGCTCGCTCAACGTCACGCTCCGCCAGGTCCTCGACCTCTACGTCTGCCTCCGGCCCGTGCGCTGGTTCCAGGGCGTCCCGAGCCCCGTCAAGCGCCCCGACCAGGTCGACATGGTGATCTTCCGCGAGAACACGGAGGACATCTACGCGGGCGTCGAGTGGGCGGCCGGCACTCCGGAGGTGAAGAAGGTCATCGCGTTCCTCCAGGGCGAGATGGGCGTCAAGAAGATCCGCTTCCCCGAGACGAGCGGCATCGGCATCAAGCCGGTCTCGCGCGAAGGGACCGAGCGGCTCGCGCGCGCGGCGATCGAGTACGCGCTCGCACAGGGCCGGAAGAGCGTCACCTTCGTCCACAAGGGCAACATCATGAAGTTCACGGAGGGCGCCTTCCGCGACTGGGGCTACGCCCTCGCGACGCGCGAGTACCGCGATCGCGTCGTCACCGAGCGCGAGAGCTGGATCCTGGGGAACAAGGAGTCGAATGCGGCGATGTCGAGCGAGCAGAACGCGCGCGAGATCGACCCCGGCTACGACATGATGACGCCCGACCAGAAGGCGAAGGTCGTGAAGGAGGTGGAGGCCGCTCTCGCGCTCGCGCCCACGCACGGCGACGGGAAGTGGAAGAAGAAGCTGCTCGTCCGCGACGCGATCGCCGACATCACGCTCCAGCAGATCCTCACGCGCCCGAAGGACTTCGACGTCCTCGCGACCCCGAACCTGAACGGCGACTACCTCTCCGACGCGCTCGCCGCGCAGGTCGGCGGGATCGGCATCGCGCCGGGCGGCAACATCAACTACGTGACCGGGCACGCGATCTTCGAAGCGACGCACGGCACGGCGCCCAAGTACGCGAACCTCGACAAGGTCAATCCCGGATCGCTGATCCTGTCGGGCGAGATGATGTTCCGCTTCCTCGGCTGGAACGAGGCGGCCGACCTCGTCATCCGCGGCATGGACGGCGCGATCTCGGCGAAGACGGTGACCTACGACTTCCACCGGCTGATGGAGGGCGCGACGCTCGTCAAGTGCTCGGGGTTCGGGGACGCCATCATTCGCCACATGTGACCGTTTCGGTCGCGCGGAGGGAATCGGCATGCGGAAGAAGATCGCGCTCATCGGAGCGGGCAACATCGGCGGCACGCTCGCGCACCTCGCGGCCCTGAAGGCGCTCGGCGACGTCGTCCTCTACGACGTGATCGAGGGGCTGCCGCAAGGGAAGGCGCTCGACCTCGCGGAGTCCGGCCCGATCGAGGGCTTCGACGCCCGCATCACCGGCACGAACAAGATCGAGGACATCGCCGGCGCGGACGTCTGCATCGTGACGTCGGGCGTCGCGCGCAAGCCGGGCATGAGCCGCGACGACCTGCTCGGCATCAACGCCAAGATCATCTCGGAGGTCGCGGGCGGCATCAAGGCGCACGCGCCGAAGTCGTTCGTGATCGTCCTCACGAACCCGCTCGACGCGATGGTGACGCTCATGAAGCGCGTCACCGGCTTCGCGAAGCAGCGCGTCGTCGGCATGGCGGGCGTGCTCGACTCGGCCCGCTTCCGGACCTTCCTCGCGATGGAGCTCGGCGTCTCGGTCGGGAGCGTGCAGGCGCAGGTGCTCGGCGGTCACGGCGACGACATGGTGCCGATCCGCTCGATGTGCACGGTGAGCGGGCTCCCGGTCGAGCGGCTGATGTCGGCGGAGCGGCTCGACGCGATCGTCGCGCGCACGCGCCAGGGCGGCGGCGAGATCGTCGCGCTCCTGAAGACCGGCTCCGCGTACTACGCGCCGGCCTCGGCGGCGATCCAGATGGCCGAGGCGCACCTTCGCGACCGGAAGGCGATCCTGCCGTGCGCCGCGTATCTCGAGGGCGAGTACGGCCTCAGGGACCTCTACGTCGGCGTTCCGGTGCAGATCGGCGCGGGCGGCGTCGAGAAGGTGATCGAGCTGCCGCTCAGCGATCAGGAGAAGGAGGAGCTGAAGGTCTCGGCGAGCCACGTCGCCGAGCTCGTCGCCGCGCTCGACAAGGTCCTCGGCAAATAGGCGACCGGGTGGCGGTGCGCGCGGCGGCGGCGATCGACTTCGGCGGCACGCTGACCGACGTCGTCGTGCGCCGGAGCGGCGAGGCGCCGCGGGACCGCGCGGCGGCCGCCGCCGGCGCAGCCGACGTCCTGCGCGCGCGGCCGACGGTGGCGCATCCGGACTTGGCGGTCGTGGAGGCGATCCTCGCTCCCGCGCTTCAGGAGGCCGGCGTCGCGCCGCACGAGCTCGCGTTCGTCGCCGTGACCGGGGGGCGCTCGCACGAGCTCCCCGAGCGCTCGGGGGACGTCCCGCTCCTCAAGGTGAACGAGACCGAGGCGATCGCGCGCGGCGGCGTCGACACGGGCGCCGCGGTGCCGGCGCTGGTCGTCAGCCTCGGCACCGGCACCGCGATGGTGATCGCCGACCCCCCGAACGCACCGCGCCACCTGGTCGGGAGCGGCATCGGCGGCGGGACGCTGATCGGCCTCGCGCGGCTGCTCCTGTCGACCGCCGACACCGACGAGATCAGCGCCCTCGCGCGCGCCGGAGATCCCGGGGGCTGCGACCTCCGGGTCGGCGACATCCTCGGCGGCGGGATCGGGTCGGTTCCCGCCGAGGCGACCGCGTCGCATTTCGGCCGCTACGGCCGGGTCGCCGCGCCCGCTGCTGCCGCACGGCCCGAGGACGTCGCGGCCGCGCTCGTGAACCTCGTGGGTCAGGCCATCCTCCGGCTCGCGTTCGAGGCGGCGCTCGCGAACCGCGTGCACTCGATCATGCTGCTCGGGCACCTCCTCGACGTCGCCGGGTTCCGCGAGTCGATCGAGCGTATCCCGACGCTCGACGGCTCGTTCGTCCGACTCGCGCGCGACCCCGGGTTCGCGATCGCGCGCGGCGCGCTCGGCGTCGCCGCCGACCGTCAGGCGGCCGCGCCGACGGCTCCGCTTCGCTGAGCGCCCGCGCGCGCCCCGCACGCCGGCACCTTGGAGAGCGCGGAAGGGTTTGCTTAAGAGGTGCGGTCCGCTGGTCCGGCGGCGCGGCTGGCTCGGCGCGCCGACGCCGGGCCGCCAAGCCATCGGCGGCGGACGGGAAAGGCCGCATGAACATCCACGAATACCAGGCGAAGGAGATCCTGCGCCGCTACGGCGTCGCGACCCTGCGCGCGGTGGTCGCGTCCTCGCCCGAGGAGGCGGAGGCCGCGGCGAAGCAGCTCGGCGGCGACGGGCCGTGGGTCGTGAAGGCGCAGATCCACGCCGGAGGCCGCGGGAAGGGCGGCGGCGTCAAGCTCGTGAAGACCCCCGCCGAGGCGCGCGAGTTCGCGGCGAAGATCCTCGGGAAGCCGCTCGTCACGCACCAGACCGGTCCCGCCGGGCGGATCGTTCGCAAGGTGCTCGTCGAGGAGGGCTGCAAGATCGCGCGCGAGCTCTACCTCGGCCTCGTCCTCGACCGCGCGACCAGCTGCGTCACCGTGATCGCGTCCGCGGAGGGCGGCGTCGAGATCGAAGAGGTCGCCGCGCGCTCGCCCGAGAAGATCCTCCGCGAGGCGGTCGATCCGGCCGTCGGAATGCAGGCGTTCCAGGCGCGGAAGCTCGGGGCCGCGCTCGGCATCCCGGCGGGAAGCCTCGGGAAGCTCGCGAAGTTCGCGGTCGCGCTCTACCAGGCGGTGGTCGGCACGGACGCTTCGCTCGTCGAGATCAACCCGCTCGTCCTGACCGAGTCGGGAGACCTCGTCGCGCTCGACGCCAAGATGGGCTTCGACGACAACGGGCTCTTCCGCCACCCCGACGTCCGCGCCCTGCGCGACCCCAACGAGGAAGACCCGCGCGAGGTGCAGGCCCAGGAGTTCGACCTCTCGTACATCGGCCTCGACGGCAACATCGGCTGCATGGTGAACGGCGCCGGCCTCGCGATGGCGACGATGGACATCGTGAAGCTGGCGGGCGGCGAGCCGGCGAACTTCCTCGACGTCGGCGGCGGCGCGAGCGAGGAGAAGGTGGCGGCGGCGCTCCGCATCATCCTCGCCGACCAGCACGTGCGCGCCGTGTTCATCAACATCTTCGGCGGCATCATGCGCTGCGACGTCCTGGCGTCGGGCGTGGTCGCGGCGGCGAAGCAGGTGGAGCTCCGCGTTCCGGTCGTGGTGCGGATGGAAGGCACGAACGTCGAGCAGGGGCGGAAGATCCTCGCCGACTCCGGCCTCAACATCATCAACGCGGCCGACATGGCCGACGGGGCGCGCAAGGCGGTCGCCGCCGCGCAGGGTCAGGCCTCATGAGCATCCTCGTCGACAAGTCGACCAAGGTGGTCACGCAGGGCATCACCGGCGCGACCGGCCAGTTCCACACGCGCGCCTGCAAGGAATACGGCACGCAGATGGTCGCGGGGGTCACGCCCGGCAAGGGCGGCACCGACTTCGACGGCATCCCGATCTTCGACACGGTGGAGCAGGCCCGCGCGGCGACCGGCTGCAACGCGAGCGTGATCTACGTCCCGCCGCCGTTCGCGGCGGATGCGATCATGGAGGCAGCCGACGCCGGCCTCGACCTCGCGATCTGCATCACCGACGGGATCCCGATCCTCGACATGGTCGCCGTCAAGCAATACCTGCGGCGCCGGAAGACGCGGCTCGTCGGCCCGAATTGCCCGGGCGTGATCACGCCCGGCCAGTGCAAGATCGGCATCATGCCCGGCTACATCCACAAGCCGGGGCCGATCGGCGTCGTGTCGCGGAGCGGGACGCTCACCTACGAGGCCGTGCACCAGCTCACGCAGCTCGGCATCGGCCAGTCGACCTGCGTCGGCATCGGCGGCGACCCCGTGAACGGCACGAGCTTCATCGACGTCCTCCAGCTCTTCAACGCCGACCCGGCGACCGGAGGGGTCGTCCTGATCGGGGAGATCGGCGGCAGTGCGGAGGAGGAGGCGGCCGAGTACATCCGGCGCGACATGAAGAAGCCGGTCGCCGCGTTCATCGCCGGACAGACCGCGCCCAAGGGCAAGCGCATGGGCCACGCCGGCGCCATCATCGCGGGCGGGAAGGGCACCGCCGCCGACAAGATCGACGCGCTCCGCTCGGCCGGCGCGCGCATGGCCCCGAGCCCCGCGGAGCTCGGTACGACGATGCGAGACGCCCTCGCGAGGAAGTGAGCGAAGTGAGCATGGTGGAGCGGACCCTTTCGATCATCAAGCCCGACGCCGTCGCGAAGCACGGCATCGGCCCGATCCTCGCGCGCATCGAGGCAGGCGGCCTGCGCGTCGTCGCGGGGCGGTTCCTCCGCCTCTCGCGGAAGGAAGCGGAGGCCTTCTACGCGGTCCACCGCGAGCGCCCGTTCTACGCGAGCCTCTGCGAATTCATGTCGTCCGGGCCGGTCTTCGTGTCGGTGCTCGAGGGCGACGGCGCGATCGCGCGCTACCGCGGCGTCCTCGGCGCGACCGATCCGGCGAAGGCGGACGCCGGCACGGTGCGGAAGGACTTCGGGACCGACGTCGAGAAGAACGCGGCCCACGGCTCGGACGCGTTCGAGACGGCGCAGGTCGAGATCGGATTCTTCTTCTCCGCCCGGGAGCTGGCAGGCCTCGCCGGCCGCTGACACGGCCGGGCCGCACGGCGCGCATGCCTCCGCGCGCTCAGCGCGCCGCCGAGCGAAGCGAGCCCGCGGGGAGTGGGGCCCCATTGGGCTTTGCCCAATGGGGCGAGGGGAGCGTTCCCCTCGTGCGAGAATCTGGGGCCCCGTTGGGCTTTGCCC
>DASRFA010000045.1:0-33913 GCA_035651755.1 Binatia bacterium
AGGCGTTCGGCACCGTGGGCGACGTGACGCAGTCCATCGACGCCATCGTCCAGCGAACTCCGAACAAGGCGACCCGCCTGGTCTGGCGCGAGCGCCCGCGACCCGGCCCGCCACGTCGTGACCCCGACGGTACGGTGCACGACGACTCCGACCTCCTCCCCGAGGACGCGTCCTGAGCGATGCTCGCTCTCGGCATCGACACCGCCGATGACGCCGTCACGCTGGCGCTGCTCGAGACCGGCGCGCGGAGCGCGCGGCTCGTCGGGTCGTGGCGCGAAGCGCGCGTCCCGGGCGAGCCGCTCGCCGACGCGCTCCGGAAGGCGATCGCGGCGCACTGCCCTTCCCCGCCCGAAACGGTCGCGACGGCGCTTCCCGGCAAGCATGCGACCTTCCGCATCCTGCGCCTCCCGTTCTCCGACCAGAGCCGCCTCGCCGCGACGGTCCCGTACGAGCTCGAGAGCCTCGTCCCGTTCGACCTCGCGACCGCGATCACGGCTTTCGTCGCGCTCGACCGGTCTCCCACCGGCACGACGATCTTCGCGGCGATCGCGCCGCGCGACGCCGTCGCCGCCCACGTCGAGCAGATGCGCGCCGCCGGCATCGACCCGGCGATCGTCGACCTCGGCGCGCTCGCCGTCGCCGCCCTCTTCGAGCGACACGCCGACGTCCTCGTCGCCGAGCTGCGCGACGGCGGCGGCGTCGCGCTGCTGCGCGGCGGGCGGCTCGCAGGCCTGCACGTGCTGGACGCCGGCGACGGAGGCGACCGCGCCGCGCTCCTCGGACAGGCGCGCTGGGCGGCGCTCGCGCTCGCCGACGGCCAGCCGACGCCGCCGATCGCGCTCGTCGGCCCCGCGGCGGACGCGGGCCGCGCGCTCGCGGGAGAGGTCGGCGCACCGGTCGCGGCGCCGTCGCAGCACCTGCCCCCGTGGGCCGCGGGCGCTCCGGTCGCCCACCTGCGCGCGGTCGCGCTCGCGGCGCGCGCCGCGGGTGCCGTCAAGACCGGCGTCAATCTCCGCGCCGGCGACCTCGCGTACCACGCGCCGAGCGAGGAGGCGCGCCGCCAGCTCCGCGCGACTGCGATGATCGCGGGCGCCGCGGTGCTGCTCGGGATCGCGAGCGTCGCGGTCGCGGTCGCCGAGCGACGCGCGGAGCTCGGTGCGCTCCGGGCCCAGATCGCGGAAACCGCGCGCGCCGTGCTCCCGAGCGCGGCGGCCGGCAACGAGCGGGTGCAGCTCGAGAGCGCGGTCGAAGCGCTCGCGCGCCGGCGCGACTCGCTCGTCGGCGCCGCGGCCGGAAGGCCGTCGGCGCTCGACCTCATGCGGTCGATCTCCGAGGCGGTCCCGGCGCAGACGCCGTTCGAGGTCCAGGACCTGTCGATCGACGCCGACGGCCTGCGTCTCCACGCGCGCACCGACAGCTACGAGTCCGTCGACGTCGTGAAGCGCGCGCTGCAGACCGTCCCCGGCACGCGCGACGCACAGGTGAAGGACGTGAAGACGGGCATCGACGGGCGCGTCGAGTTCCGCGCCGCGCTGGCCTTCGCGCGCGAGGGGCAACCGTGACGGGCGTCGCCTCCGAGCTCGTCTCACCGGTCGTGCGCGCGCACGAGGGCCGAGCGTGATGGCGGCGCTCCGCGACACCGTCCAGGGCGCGCTCGCCGCGCCGCGCGCCCGCGTCGCCGACTGGCTCGAGCAGCTCCAGCCGCGCGAGCGGTGGATGGTGGGCGCGGCGGCGGTGGCCGCCGGTCTCCTCATCGTGTGGCTCGCGATCGTCGCACCGATCCAGGACGCGCTCGAGCGGCTCGACCGCGGGCTCGCGGCCGCGCGTCGCGACGCCGCCGCGATCGGCCAGCTCGCCGGCCGCTATCGTAGCCTGCGCGCCCAGGTGAGCGCGCTCGAGCAGGCGGCCGGCAGCACCGGCGACGAGGCGTCCGTCTTCGCGCAGCTCGAGTCGATCGCCGTGCCGATCGCCGGACGCGAGCACATCACGGCGATGAACCCGTCGAGCCGGCCGGTCGCGGACGACCTCACCGAGGAGGCGGTCGAGGTCCGGGTCGAGGGCATCCCGATGCGCTCGCTCGTGAGCCTCCTGCACGCGCTCGAGCACCGCGAGCGGCCGCTGCCGCTCGTGCGCGTCTCCGTCAAGCGCCAGTACAAGAACCCGGAGCTCGTCGACGCCACGCTCGTCGTCGCGCGGCTCCACCCGAAATGACGCCGCGCCCGTCGGCGTCCGAGCGCGGACCGGGTCGGGCGTGGCGAGCGGCGTCCGCGCTCGCCGCCGCACGGCTCGCGCGCCGCCCGCGGCCGATCGTCGGGTACGCGATCTTCACGGCGGCGGTGTTCGTCATCGCGCTCGCGTACACGCTGCCGCACGACCTCATCGCGCGGAGCGCGCTCGCGACCGGGCTCGCCGGGGCGCCGGTCGTCGCGACCTTCGAGGATGTCGGCTTCGCGTTTCCGAACGGCTATCGCTTCACCGGGGTCCGCATCGCGCCGCTGCGCGCGCCCGACGCCGCAATCTCGATCCCGGAGCTCACCGTGCGGACGCCGCTCGTCGGTCTCCTCCTCGGGAGCCCGCGCAGCGCGACGCTCGCTGGAACCGCGTACGGCGGGACGCTCGCCGGCGAGGTGTCGCTTCGCGGAGCCCGCGGCGCGATCGACGCGACCATCGCGAACGTCGACCTCGCGCGGGCGCTCACCGCAGTCGTTCCGCCGGCCGCCCGGATCGCCGGCCGAGCGGACGTCGAGCTCCACCTGACCGGCGACGGGCGGACGCTCCAGAGCCTCGAGGGCACCGTGCGCGCGGCGGCGCGCGACCTCGACGTGCGCGAGCTCGCGATCCGCGGGTTCGCCGCCCCCGAGCTCGCCTTCCCCGAGGTCACGCTCGCGGCGCAGGTGAACGGCGGGCGCCTCCAGGTCCGGGAGGCACGCGCCGCCAGCGACGCCGCCGACATCGCGGCGACCGGCGACGTGCTCCTGCGCGACCCGATCCTCCAGAGCGTCCTGAACCTCCGGCTCACGATCGACATCCGCCCCGGTGCGCCGCCGCCGTTCCGGGTCGCGGCCGCGCTCCTGCCGAAGCGCGCCGCCGGGGAGAAGCCGATCTACGCCGTTTCGGGGACGCTCGCCGGCCCCGTCTTGAGGTAGACCGCCCGCAATCGGCTGGATTTCTGCCCGAATCCGGGCAGGATTCTTGCGTTCTTCCGGTCATATTCGGCATCTTGCGCCCGTGGAGAGCCGGGACGCGGAGCTCGTCGCCCACCTGCAGCGGATCACGCGGCTGACGGGTGGGGAGATCGCGAAGGTGCTCGCCGAGGCGCGCGCCTACTACTCGGAGTCGGTCGAGGCGTTCGTCGCCCGCCGCCACGCGGAGCTGCAGGCGAGCGGCCTCAAGAACGAGGCGATCTTCCGGGTGCTCGCCGCGGAGGTCCGGGAGCGCCGCTTCGCGGCACCCGATCTCACGGAACGCCAGCTCCGGCGCCTGGTCTACGGCTAGGGACCGCGGCCCTTCGCCGTAGACCGACGCGCGAATCGTCAAGCCAAAGCACCGAGCGAGCGCGGCTCGCAAAGGAGAGAGCGACCATGTGCGGCATCGTCGGATACGTCGGGAGGCAGGACGCCGTTCCCATCCTCCTCGCGGGGCTCCACCGGCTCGAATATCGTGGCTACGACTCGGCCGGGATCGCGGTCGCCGGCTCCTCCGGCCTTCGGCTCCACAAGGCCGCGGGCAGGATCGCGGACCTCGAGGCGGCGCTACCGCGGCGCGTGCGGGGCAACGTCGGCATCGGCCATACGCGCTGGGCGACCCACGGCCAGCCGACGGACGCCAACGCCCATCCCCACGTGGACTGCGCCGGGCGGATCGCGATCGTCCACAACGGCATCATCGAGAACGGGCGCGCGCTCCGGGACGCGCTCGAGGCGGCCGGCCATCGCTTCGCCTCCGACACCGACAGCGAGGTGCTCGCGCACCTGATCGAGGGCGCAGCGGACGAGGACCTCGAGGCCGCGGTGCGGCGAGCGCTCGCCGCCGTCCAGGGGACCTACGGGATCGCGGTGCTCGACGCGCGCCAGCCCGACCGCATCGTCGCGGCGCGGAGCGGAAGCCCGGTCGTCGTCGGCGTCGGCGAGCGCGAGATGTTCGTCGCCTCGGACGTCGCGGCGATCGTGCGTCACACGCGTCAGGTCGTCCACCTCGACGACGGCGAGATCGCCGCGATCGACGCGAGCGGTCTTCGGACGTCCACGCTCGACGCGGTCGGCACCGCGAAGCAGCCGTCGATCGTGACCCATGGACACGAAGCGTACGAGCGCGGCGACCACGCGCACTTCATGGCGAAGGAGATCGCGGAGCAGCCGGAGGCGTGCGAGCGGACGCTGAAGGGTCGACTCGACGCGCGCTTCGGGACCGCGCACCTCGGCGGCCTGAACCTCCACGCGCGCGACCTGCTGGAGGTCCGGCGCGTGAAGGTGCTCGGCTGCGGGTCGGCCTACTACGCCGGGCTCGCGGGCGCGCACGTGATCGAGTCGCTGACCCGCATCCCCGCCGACGCGGAGCCGGCGTCGGAGTTCCGGTACCGGAATCCCGTCATCGAGAAGGAGGTCCTGTACCTCGCGGTCAGCCAGTCGGGCGAGACCGCCGACACGCTCGCGGCCGTGCGCGAGGTCAAGCGCAAGGGCGGGCGGGTGCTCGGGATCGTGAATGCGGTCGGAAGCACGATCGCGCGCGAGTGCGACGGCGGCATCTACATGCACGCCGGCCCGGAGGTGGCGGTCGCGTCGACGAAGGCTTTCACGTGCTCGGTCGTCGCGCAGACGCTGCTTGCGCTCCACTTGGGGCGCGTGCGCGACCTTTCGCTCGCGGACGGCATTCGCCTGGTCGGCGCGCTCGAGCGCCTCCCCGACGCGATGCGCGAGACGCTTCGCGGATCGGATGCCGCTCGCTCGCTCGCGCGCCGCTACGCCGCTTCGACGAGCGCCTTCTTCGTCGGCCGCGCCGGCGGCTACCCGGTCGCGCTCGAGGGCGCGCAGAAGCTGAAGGAGATCTCCTACATCCACGCCGAGGCCTACCCGGCGTCCGAGCTGAAGCACGGCCCCCTCGCGCTGGTCACGCCCGAGACGCCGGTCTTCGTCGTGCTGCCGCACGACGACCTCTACGAAAAGTCGCTCGCGACGATCGAGGAGGTGCGCGCCCGCCGCGGCCCCGTGATCGCCGTCACCCACGCCGGCGACGAAAGCCTCGCCACCCGCGTCGAGCATGCCGTCGTGGTCCCGCGGCTCCACCCCGCGCTCGACCCGATCCTCCTGAACGTCCCCCTCCAAGCCTTCGCCTACGAGTGCGCCGTCCTCCTCGGCCGCGACGTCGACCAGCCCCGCAACCTGGCAAAGAGCGTGACCGTCGAGTAGCCCGCCCCGCTCGCCGCCGTCACCGTAGCGCCGCGCGGCGAGCCGCGCGCGCGGCCACCCGCTCGACGCGCGGGTCGAGGACCGCCTCGACCGGCATGCGGCACCTGCGGCGGGGCGGCACGCGAGCGAGAACCGGCAGCGACGTTGGAGGAGGCGGCCCTCCTCATCCATGAGACAACAAAAGGGCGCCTCCGACAGGAGTCGCCGGGCTCGCTCGCGCGCCGCTCCGGCCGCCCGCCGACGTCACCGACCCGAAAGGCGACGGACGCGAGCGAGCGTCTCAGCTCGCGGCCGCCGCTCCCGCGCCGTTCGAGCTGGCGAGCAGCTGCCGCACCATCGCGACGTTGTGCCGGTGCCCCGTCGCGCGCGCCGTGATGCGCCCGCGGATCGGTCGCCCGAGGAGCGCCAGGTCCCCCATGAGGTCGAGGATCTTGTGCCGCACGAACTCGTCGGGAAAGCGCAGCTCGCCGTTGATCACGCCGTCCTCGCCGATGAGGACGCAGTTGTCGAGCCGGCCGCCCGCCGCGAGGCCCGCCGCCGCGAGGCGCGTGAACTCGTGCACGAAGCCGAACGTGCGCGCCGGCGCGATCTCCTCGCGGAACGACTCCGGACCGGTGTAGTCGAAGACGTAGCGCTGCACGCCGACGGGCTCGGGGTAGTCGAGCGTGTAGTCGACCACGAAGCCGCCGTCCGGCTCCGCGACGATCCGACTCGCGCCGTCGCCGACCTCGAAGCGCCGCTCGACGACGTAGACGTCGACGCCCGCGCCGGGCTGGTCGACGAGGCCGGCCTCCTCCACCAGCCGGCAGAACTCGAGCGCCGACCCGTCGAGCGCGGGCACCTCGCCCTCCATCTTCACGAGCAGGTTCGTCACGCCGTAGCCGTGCATCGTGGCGAGGAGGTGCTCGACCGTCTTCGCGCCGAAGCCGTGGCGGAAGAGCGTGGTCGCATAGCCCGTGGAGTCGGCGAACTCGACGAGCGCCGGCACGGTCTTCTCGGTCGCGAGGCTCTGGAACACGATGCCGCTGCCGGGCGACATCGGGTGCAGGATGACGCCCGTCTTGACGCCCGAGTGGAGCCCCTGCCCGCTCGCGACGACGCTCTTCCCGATCGTCCGCTGCGGCCGGCACGCGCCGTTCCCCGGAACGCAGCCGCGCAGCTCGACGCCGCGCGAAGCGCTCACCGGCTCGTCGCCCGCCGCGCCGCGGGCGGCGGCGTCCGTGGTGCCGAGGGCGCGCTCGATCGACGCGAGGATGGCCTCGAGCGAGAACGGCTTCTCGATGAAGTCGGCCGCGCCCAGGCGGGTCGCGCGCACTGCGGCCTCGATGTTCGCGTGCCCGCAGATGATCACGACCGGGAGGTCGGGACGCTCGGCCTTGATCTGCTCGAGAAGCGCGATGCCGTCGATCTCGGGGAGCCACACGTCCAGGATCACGAGGGCCGGCGACGCCGAGCGCACGAGGTCGAGGGCGCGGCGGCCGTCCCCCGCCTCGACGACGGCGTAGCCCTCGTCCGAGAGGACGCCTCGCAGGCTCTGGCGGATCTCCTCCTCGTCGTCGACGACGAGGATCATCTGGTGCGCTTCGCTCATGTGTCTCCGCGCACTACCACACCGCCCCGGCGATCGCAGGGCCAGGCGGGCGACGGCGCGGCCGCGCTCACCCGCCCGGCCGCCCGGCTGCGGCGGCCGCGTGCACCTCGCGCACCGGAAGCTCGATCACGAAGCGGCTCCCGCGCGGCGGGTTGTCCCGCACGCGGATGAAAGCCTGGTGGTCGGCGAGGACCGCGGACGCGATCGCGAGGCCCAGCCCGGTGCCCTGCGGCTTCGTCGAGAAATACGGCTCGAAGAGCCGCGCCTTCACCTCCGGCGTCATGCCGATGCCGTCGTCCGCGATCTCGAGCGCGACGAGGCCGCGCTCGGCGAAGAAGCGCGTCGCGAGCTCCACCGTCCCGCGCGCCCGGCCGTCGCCGTCGCCGGCCGACGCGGCGGCCGCGCGCGGCGGAGCCGCGTGCACCGCGGCGACCGCGTTGTCGAGGATGTTCGTCAGCACGCGCCGGATGCCGTCGCGGTCGAGCTCGAGCACCGGCAGGTCGGACGCGGCGCGCGAGACGAACTGCACGTCGCGGTGCGCTTCCCGGAAGAGCACCAGCACCTCGTCGACGAGCGCGTTCAGGTCCGTCGGGACGTGCTGTCCCGCAGGCAGTCGCGCGAAGTGCGCGAACTCGCTCACGAGGTTCTTCAGCACCTCGACCTGCGCGATGATCGTCCGCGTGCACTCGTCGAGCACCTCGCCCTCGAGCTGGCCGGCGTAGCGCTTGCGGAGGCGCTGCGCCGAGAGCTGGATCGGCGTCAGCGGGTTCTTGATCTCGTGCGCGATCCGGCGCGCGACCTCGCGCCACGCTTCCATGCGCTGCACCTTCAGCAGCTCGGTCACGTCCTCGAAGAAGAGCAGCGCGCCGATCGCCTGCTCCTCCCCGCGCAGCACGACGCCGGTCGCGATCAGCTCGACCGCGCCGTCGGGATGCTCGACCGGCATCCGGAGCGCCGGCAGCTTGTCCCAGACGCCCTCGCGCACGCGCTCCTCGAGGTCGCCGAGGAGGTCGCGCACGCGCTCGAGGCGCGGCTCGGCGAACGCCTCGCGGAACGAGCGGCCGCGGACCGCGTCCGAGATGCCGAGAAGCGACCGCGCGGCCGCGTTCACCATCTCGACGCGTCCGTCCGGGTCGATCGCGACGACGCCGCCCGCGATGTTCGCGAGGATCGTCTCGAGCGTCCGGCTTCGCTCCGCGAGCTCGCCATGCGTGGCGCGCAGGTTCGCGGTCATCTGGTTGAAGCCCTCGACCAGGGTCGCGATCTCGTCGCTGCCGGACTCGGGCGGGATCTGCTCGTCGAGGTGTCCCGTCGCGACCCGGCGCGTTCCCTCCGCGAGCCGCTGGATCGGGCCCGTGATGCTGCGCGCGATCGCGAACCCGAGCCACGTGCCGCCGAAGAGGACGACCAGCGACGCCAGCAGCAGCGTGAGCACGTAGTTGTTGATGAGCGGCCGGCGCAGGAGCTTCAGCTGCTTGTACTGCCGGTAGCTCTGCTCGATCTCCTCGCGCCGGCGGACGACGCTCGCGGGCACGACCTGGTCGACGATCACGACGCCGCGTATGACGCCGCCGCGCCCGTCGATGCGCGCCGCCGCGCGCAGCACGTCGCCGGCGTCGCGGTCGAGGGTCGCCGTCGTCTCGGGCTGCGCGAGAGCGCGCTCCAGGAACTCGCGGTCGGCCGCGACGTCGAAGTCGCGGCTCAGCCCCTCGGCCGACGCGCTCGCGACGAGCTTCGCGTCGGCATCGTAGACCGCGATCGTCGCGGCGCCGTACTCGCGCTGCTTCTCCGCGATGATTGCGGCCTCGGCATCGAGCCGGCGGTCGGTCGCAGCGCCCAGGCGGCGGGCGATCTCCTGCGCCTCGTGCAGCGCGGTCGCCATCGACTCGCGGTAGTACGCGTCGGCCATGTCGAGCGAGCCCTCGAGCGCGCTCTCGATCTGGACGGCGAACCAGGTCTCGATCGAGGTGCGGATGAAGCCCAGGGCGACCAGGAAGAGAATGACCGCGGGCGCGATCGCGACCGCGGCGAAGCCCGCGACGAGGCGCGTCCGGAGGTGGGAGCCGAGCACGCGCTGGCGGCGCTCGACGACCAGCTTCACGATGTTCCGCCCGAGCAGGAAGACCACGAGCAGGATCAGGACGATGTTGAGATTGATGAGGAGGAAGAAGACGACGTTCTGCGAGAGCGTCTGCGCGCTCGTGAACGGCGGAAGGCGCGTCTCGAACACGATGAAGAGGAAGACCGCGAGCGCGGTCGCGGCGAGGAGGAACGCCTCGCGGCGCCGGAACGGGCGGCGCGCGAGCGCCGGATCCTCGTCGGGCGGGAGCGTCGGCGGCCCGCTCTCGGCCCAGCCGACGCGATCGAGGTCGACGCCGGTCGAGCGCCGTTCCTGCCCGGTGCGCTGGCGCGCCCCCTCCATCGCGCGCGCGGACCTCAGCGCCGCAGGAGGTAGAAGAGCAGCGACAGGACGAGGCTCACCACGATCGAGGTCGTGATCGGGAAGTAGAACGAGAACCCGTCGCGCTTGACCGCGATGTCGCCGGGGAGGCGACCGAGGGGAAACGGGATCCCGAGCCGCGTGGCGACGACGAGCACGCCGCCGACGGCGACCAGGACGAGCCCGATCCCGATCAACAACCGGCCGAGATCCGACATGGGCGACCCGCCCGAGCCTATAGCAGTCGGCCCTGGCGCGGTCCCGCCGGGACGTCCCGGCCGAAATGGCGGTACGCGAGCTCGGTCGCGACCCGGCCGCGCGGCGTCCGCTCGAGATATCCGGACTGGACGAGGAACGGCTCGTAGACCGCCTCGATCGTCTCGCGCTCCTCACCGAGAAGAGCGCCCAGGCTCTCGATCCCGACGGGCCCGCCCGCGAAGCGGTCGAGCACCGCGAGGAGGATCGCGTGGTCCATGGGCTCGAGGCCCGCCGGGTCGACCCGGTGGAGCTCGAGCGCGCGCGACGCCGTATCCGCATCGATCGGCTTCCCGGGGCGATGCACCTGCGCGTAGTCGCGCACCCACTTGAGCTGCCGGTTCGCGATGCGCGGCGTTCCGCGCGACCGGCGCGCGATCTCGTCCGCGCCGGCCGGCGCGAGCACGACGTTCAGGATGCGCGCCGACCGCGCGAGGATGCGGGCGAGCTGCTCGCTCCGATAGTACTCGAGCCGGAATGCGGAGCCGAACCGGTCGCGTAGAGGGGCGTTGAGCATGCCTGCGCGCGTCGTCGCGCCGATCAGCGTGAACGGCTTCAACGCGAGCCGCATGCTGCGCGCCGTCGGCCCCTGGCCGACGATGAGGTCGAGCTCGAAGTCCTCCATCGCGGGATAGAGGACCTCCTCGACCTTCCGTGGGAGCCCGTGGATCTCGTCGATGAAGAGGACGTCGCCGCTCTCGAGGTCGGAGAGGAGAGCGGCGAGGTCGCCGCCGCGCTCGACGGCGGGTCCCTGCGTCTTCCGGCACTGGACGCCCATCTCGCGCGCGACGATCTGCGCGAGCGACGTCTTCCCGAGCCCGGGCGGGCCGCTGAGCAGAATGTGGTCGAGCGGCTCGCCGCGCTCGCGCGCGGCGGCGATCGCGACCGCGAGGTTCTCGCGGACCGGGTCCTGGCCGACGTAGTCGGCGAGCGACTCGGGGCGGAGCGACGCCTCGAAGCGGAGCTCCTCGTCGGTCGCGATCTGCGAGACCGGGCTCTCGGGCTCGCGGCGCGGCCGGCTCATCGCGCGAACCTGCGAAGCGCCTCGCGGATCGCGTCCTCGAGCCGGACGTCGGGCGCGATGCCGCGCAGCACGCGCTCCGCCTCGCCGCGCCGGTATCCCAGGTTCACGAGCGCGGAGATCGCCTCGGCGTCGCGCGAGCCGGCCGGCGGCTCGCCGTTCGTCGCCGCGGAGGCCGCCGCGTACTCGCGGCTCCGCTCGCGCAGCTCGAGGACGAGGCGCTCGGACGTCTTCTTGCCGACGCCCGGCACGCGGCACAGCCGGTCGACGTCGCCGGCGGCGAGGGCGCTGCGAAGATCGCGCGCCGGCATGCCCGACAGGATGTTCAGCGCGAGCCGCGGCCCGACCCCGCTCACCGTGCGGAGCCAGTTGAAGGTCTCCTTCTCCTCGCCGTCGAGGAAGCCGAACAGCACGAGCGCATCCTCGCGCAGATGCGTCACGACGTCGAGCCGCACGCGCTCGCCCGGCGCGGGAAGGCGCGCATACGACTGCAGCGACACGGCGACCTCGTAGACCACGCCCCCGACGTCGACGAGGACCTGCCCCGGGGACTTCGACTCGACGACGCCGCGCAGCGCGCCGATCATGCGCGGCGCACCCGCCAGCGCGGCGCGCCCGCTCCGAGCGGGAGCGAGCGGACCGCCAGCCGGCGCTCGGCGCCGGCGTGGAGCACGTGGCAGATCGCGACCGCGAGCGCGTCGGTCGCGTCGCCGGCGGCGTGCCGGCCGCCGAGGATCAGGTCGACGCCGCGCGCGACGGCGTCCTTCTCGGCGCGCCCGAATCCCGTCACGGCGCGCTTGACGGTCGCCGGCGGGTAGTCGGCGACCGGGATCCCGCGCCGACCGGCGAGCGCGAGCACCGCGCCGCGCACCTCGCCGAGGCGGAGCGCGCTCAGGACGTTCCGCCCGACGAACGCGCGCTCCATGGCAATCGCGACCGGCTGCCACTCGTCGAGGAGGAGCTCGATGCGACCCGTGAGGTCGCCGAGGCGCGCCGCGGCGTCGGGGCCCCGCGGCACCGCGGTTCCCGAGGCGATCGGGCGCGGCGAGCGCAGGGCGGCCTCGACGAGACCCCACCCCGTCACCCGCGAACCCGGGTCGATTCCGAGCACCCGCAACCCCGCCACCTCCTGCCCTCGCGCCCGGCGCGCCGCCGCGCCGCGCTTCCGCCCGCTATGCGCTCAGACGGGCGACCTCCTCGTCGTCGATGTCGGCGTTCGCCGACACGCTCTGGACGTCGTCCTGGTCCTCGAGCGCCTCGAGGAGGCGGAGGAGCCGCGCCGCGTCCTCGCCCGTCACCCGCACGGTCGCGCTCGGGACGAGCGCGATCTCGGCGCTCGTCGGCTCGAGGCCCGCCGCGAGCACCGCCTCGCGCACCGTCTCGAAGCGCTCCGGCTCGGTCGTCACCTCGAAGCCGCCGTCGGTCGCGGCGACGTCGTCCGCGCCCGCCTCGAGCGCGAGCTCCATCAGCCGGTCCTCGTCGGTCGCGGCGCCGTCGATGACGAGGACACCCCGCTTGTGGAACATCCACGCGACGCAGCCCGCCTCGCCCAGGTTGCCGCCGAACTTGGTGAAGAGGCGCCGCACGTCGGCGACCGTTCGATTGCGGTTGTCGGTCAGCGCCTGGACGATGACCGCGACGCCGCCCGGGCCGTAGCCCTCGTAGGTCACGTCCTCGTAGGTCGCGCCGTCGGCCTCACCCGTGCCCTTCTTGATGGCGCGCTCGATGTTGTCGTTCGGCATGCTGGCGGCCTTCGCCGCGAGCACCGCCGTCCGGAGGCGCGGGTTGAAGTTCGGGTCACCGCTCCCGCCGAGCCGGGCGGCGACGGTGATCTCCTTGATGAGCTTCGTGAAGACCTTGCCGCGCTTCGCGTCCTTGGCCGCCTTCTTGTGCTTGATGGTGCTCCACTTGGAGTGGCCGGACATCTTCCCGCTCCCGCGCGCGCGGGCGCTCGACGGCGCGCGTCAGAGCGTCGTTTACCACAGGTGCTACGGGCGCGAAACGTCGGTCGTCACGGGTTTGCCGCCGGGACGGCGGCGGCGGTATGGTCGCCCCTCGTTCGCAGGGTGCGGGCGGGGAGGCGGTCGTGGCTGGGAGAGGGTGCCTGTGGCGGGGGTTCGTCGCAGGGATCGCGGGCGTCGCTTTGGCGGCGTGCTCGGGGGCGCCGGCACGGCCGGTTGCGCCGACGGTGGCGGTCGCGTCGTGGTACGGGCCCGGCTTCCACGGGAAGCCGACCAGCAGCGGCGAGATCTACGATCAGTACGGCTTGACGGCGGCGCATCCGTCGTGGCCGCTCGGGACGCGGGTCCGCGTCACCAACCTCGACAACGGGCGCACGACCGAGGTCCGCATCAACGACCGCGGGCCGTTCGTCGCCGGGCGCGACATCGATCTCTCCTATGCGGCGGCGCGGCAGCTCGCGATGCTCGGCCCGGGCACGTGCCCCGTGCGCCTCGAGCCGCTCGCGCCGGGCACCCTGGCGGCCGTGCAGTTCGCCGTGCAGGTCGCGGCGTTCGAGGACGAGGCGCGCGCGCGCGACTACCGCCGTCGCCTCGCCGATGCCGCCTTCCCGGATCGCCCGGATCGCGACGGGCACGGGCCGAGCGTGTACGTCGCCGCCGCCGGCTCGCCGAGCGGCCCGGTGTATCGCGTCCGGGTGGGCCCCTACCCCGAGCGCTCGGTCGCGGAATCGAGCGCGGCGCGCCTCGCGAGCGCCGGCCTGCCGGTCGTCGTCGTCGAGGAGACGACGTCGTTCCGCTGAGCGCGACCGGCGCGTTGCAATTCAGCGCTTCCCTTCCTAAAGGCGGGCCATGCGGCCAGACGTGACGCGCTTTCGCGAAGCGACCGAGGTTCCGCTTCTCGACACGGACGGCGCGTGGCTCGAGAGGACGGCCGTCGCCGCTCGCGTCGCCGCGTTGCCGAGCGGCAAGGTCGCGCGCTTGACGAGCCCATCCCCGCTCGACGCGACGCGCGCCGCCGAGCTCTTCCGCGCGCTCGCGGGCTCCGGCCGCGGCTTCGCCGTCCGGATCTCGCTCGCGGCGATCGAGAACCGCGCGCTGGTCGAGGAGGCTGCGCGCGCCGGCTGCATCGCGATCGAGCTCGCGCGCGAGGGCGCGCTGCGGGAAGCGCTCGCCTCGGGGCTCGACGGCGGGCCCGCCGCGTGCGACCGCATCGTGAACGGGCTCCGCCGCGTGCGCGGGCTCGGGATCGCGACCGTGCTCGACCTGCCGCTCGGCCTGCCGGACGACGACGAGGGCGTGTTCGAGCGCGCCGTGCGGCTTTCCCGGCGCGCGCTCGTCGCGGTCCCGATCGTGCGCCGCGCCGATCCGTCGGACGGCGGATGGGCCGCGACCGCGTCGCTCGATGGGCCGCGCATGGACCCCGAAAGCCTCGAGAACGGGCTTCGATGGGCGCGCACGACGCTGACGCGCCACGTCGCGATCTGGCGCCGCGCGCTCTGGCCGGCCGGCACGCGCCGCCTCGCGCTCGCCGCCGGCTACCGCGAACGGCGCGCGCTCGCGCGCCTCCGGCGCGACGGCCGCTACACGCCGACGATGCACCTCCTGCGTCGCCTGAATCGCACGGCGCGCGCCCGCGCGCGCAGCTTCCTCGGGACCTCCGTCTCCGCCGGGGCGGAGACGCTCGCGATGCCGCGGCGGGCCTGGCTCCGCACGAAGGCGGCGAGCGACGCGGGACTGCGTTCGCTCGTGATCCACGTCGAGGGCGCCCTCGACCTGCGCGGGGCGCGCGCCCTCCTCGCGCGCGTGCGCGAGGCGCTCGCGGCCGGCTACCAGCGCGTCACGATCGACGTGCGCGGGATCGACGCGGTATCGCCCGAAGTCGTGACGCGGTTCCTCGCGGAGAACCGGAACCGGCTGCTCGAGGCCGCGGGCCGCGTCCGGATCGAGAACCTGCGCGGCAAGCTCGAAGCGCTGCGCCGCCAGCTCGGCGACCTCGAGACCCTGCGCGCCCTCGAGGCTGCCGCGGCCTGACCATCAAGCGCCGCGGAGCCCGCGGCGCGACCAGTCCTGCAGGATGTGCTCGTAGTCGATCGCGACCGGCGCCGGCGCATCGACGGCGGCACGCCGGCGGCGCTCGCGCCACTCGGCGAGCGCCGCGCGCAGCCGCTCCCGCAATCGCTTCCGCGCGCCCGCGGCGCGCACGCCGCTTCGCTCGAGGATTCCGACCACCCGCCCCCGCGTGTCGGGCCGGAGGTGGCCGCGCCGCACCAGGTCGTCGAGCGAGTTCCTGAGGCGCTCGACGGTGTAGCCGCTCTGATCGATGAGCGCGCCCGCGATGTCGGGGATGCCCTCGGCGTCGAGAAGACCGATCTCGTAGAGCGACGCGCCCGTCTGGAACGAGTTGAACGCGGGCACGAGGCGCGCGCCGAAGGCATGGAAGCGTCCGGGGGGCGTCCGCCGCTCGAGGTTGATGTAGATCCGCGCGACCGCATCGACGTGCCCTGCTTCCGAGAGCGCCTCGGCGGCGCGCTCGATCCGCGCCATCGCGAGCCGCTCGACGGCGAGCGCCGCCAGCACGTCGGCGAGCCGCGCGGGCGACAGCGCGCCCGAGAGGACGTCCGCGTAGAGCGAGTAGATCAGCGGGTCGCTCTCCCAGTCGTCCCCGAACAGGACCTCGCGCGGCGCCGCCGGGCCGCGCACGCGCGCCTCGAGCAGCTCGGCAAGCTTGTACCCGATCTGCTCCGTCAAGCTCTTGAAGCGCCCGCGCATGAGGTTCCGGAGCTGGTCCTTGAACGTGATGCCGTCGTACTCGATCCCGTCGAGGTCGAGCTTCTGCCGGATGGCTGTCCCGATCTGCGGCGGGCTCGCGGACAGGAAGAAGACGTACGGCCGCTCGCCGCGCGCGAGCGCGCTCCGGCGGAGCGCCCGGATGAGCTGCGGGACGCCCGGCAGATGGACCTTGTCGGCGGCGGACTCGAACGGGATGCGGACGAGCTGGCGGAAGGTCTCGAACTCGGTCCGCAGGTACGTCTTGTCGAGGTCCCAGCGGAACGTGACCGCCGGCTCGCCCCCCGCCGGAGCGGGCGCCTCGGGCTCGGCTCGGCTCACCGGATCTGCGCCACCGCGTCCGCGATCTCGGGCGCGATGCGATCGCGTACCGCCTTGGCGGCCACCTTGATCGCGTTCGAGATCGCCGGCGCCGTCGAGCGGCCGTGCGCCTTGATGCAGAGGCTCTCGAAGCCGAGGATCGGCGCGCCGCCGTAGGTCTTGAAGTCCGTCAGGTCCCTCATGCGGGCGATCCCCGACGACAGCATGGCCATCCCGAGGCGCCAGCGCCAGCTCTCGTGCGCCGCCTGCAGCGCGAGGCTCGTCGCGACCTCGCTGATGCCCTCGAGGAGCTTCAGCACGACGTTGCCGAGGAGGCCCTCGGCGACGATCACGTCGGCGCGCCCGGTCGCGATCTCGTTGCCCTCGACGTTGCCGACGAAGTTGACGGCGGGGAGCGAGCGCAGGCGGCGATGCGCCTCGACCAGGACCTCGCCGCCCTTCGTCTCCTCGCTTCCCATGTTGAGAAGGCCGACGCGCGCGGCCGGCTGCTTCGAGATGCGGCGCGCGTACGCGCTGCCCATCACCGCGAACTGCGCGAGCTCGACGGCGTCGCAGCGGATGGTCGCGCCGACGTCGAGCAGTAGACCGAAGACGTCCTGTCCGGGATACTCCGTCTGGCGCGGGTAGACGCTCGCGAGCGCGGCTTTCTTCACGCCGCGGATGAGCTTGAAGTTCTTCGCCGCGGCCAGCACGCAGGCGCCGGTGTTGCCGGCCGAGACCACCGCGTCGGCGTCGCCGCCCGCCACCATGCGGGTCGCGACCGTGATCGAGGCGTCGCGCTTCGCGCGCAGCGCCTCGCGCGGCTCCTCCCCCATCCCGATCGCGGTCGACGCGTGTCGCACCGAGATCAGCTCGGGGTTGTACGGGCCGGCGTCGAGGAGCGCCTGGATGCGGTCGGCGTTTCCGACCAGCACCATCTCGATGTCGGACTCGAGCGACACGCGCGCGACGCCCTTCACCACCTCCTCGGGCGCGAAGTCCCCGCCCATCGCGTCGACCGCGATCCGTGGCATCCTGCCGCCCCCTCCGCCGCCTCAGAGCGCCGGCAGCCAGCGCCGGCGCCGGAGCCGGCGCACGAGCTGCGCGCTCGTCACCCGATACTTGAATGCCTTCCGGCCGTCGACCAGGACGACCGGGACCTCCTCGCCGTAGCGGTCTCTGAGCTGCGGGTCGCCGTCGACGTCCACGACCTCGAGCGCGAACGGCACGACCCGGCGCGCCTCCTCCGCGGCGGCGATCGCCTCGTGGCAGAGGCAGCATTCGGCGCGGCTCAGGACGACAACGCGCCGCTCGCCCCCCTGATTTGACTCGCCCACAGGGGTTCGGTAGCCAAGGCGGTTACACTTGCCAAGGGATTGATCGATGCCATACGCAGTCATTCGCACCGGGGGAAAGCAGTATCGCGTCGAGCCGGGGGACGTCATTCGCGTGGAAGCGCTGCCCGGCGACGTCGGCGCGGCGGTTCGCTTCGGCGACGTCCTCCTGCGCGCGACCGACGAGGGCTTGACGGTCGGAAACCCGCTCGTGGCCGAAGCCGAGGTGACGGGGAAGATCGTCGCACAAGGCCGGGCCAAGAAGATCCTCGTGTACAAGAAGAAGCGCCGCAAGAACTACCGGCGGCGCGCCGGACACCGGCAGGCCGTGACCACGGTCCAGGTCGTCGCGGTGGTCTGAGATCGGGGCGGCAGCATGGCGCACAAAAAAGGACAGGGCAGCACCCGGAACGGTCGCGACAGCCAGGGACAGCGGCGCGGCGTCAAGGTGTATGCGGGCGAGACCGCGCGCGCGGGCAACATCCTCGTACGGCAGCTCGGCACCCGCATCCACCCCGGACCGAACGTCGGCATGGGCCGCGACTACACCCTCTTCGCCAAGATCGACGGCGTCGTTCGCTACGAGCGCATGGGGAAGGACCGCAGGCGCGTGAGCGTCGTCGCAGCGGCCACCGACGGCGCGAAGGCTGCCCCTTCCACGCCCGACGCCTGACCGGGCGAGCCCTCTCCGCCCCGAGCGAGCGGCCGGGCGCCGCCCGGTCGAGCGACGCGTAGCGCGGTGACCGCATCCCGGATGCGACGAGCCCGGGCGGCGCGATGAGGTTCATCGACGAGGTCGAGATCGTGGCGATCGGCGGCGCGGGCGGCCGCGGCTGCGTCGCGTTCCGCCGCGAGAAGTACGTGCCGCGCGGCGGGCCCTCGGGCGGCGACGGCGGCCGCGGCGGGCACGTGGTGTTGCGGGCCGACCGTGGATTGACGACGCTCCTCGACCTGCGCTACCGCCCGCGCCTCGTGGCCGAGCGTGGCGAGCACGGCCGGGGAAAGGACCAGTACGGGAAGTCGGGCGAGGATCTCGCGGTGGCCGTGCCCGTCGGAACGATCGTGACCGACGCCGCGACCGGCGAGCGGCTCGCCGACCTCGACGCGCACGGCGCCGAGATGATCGCGGCGCACGGCGGTCGCGGCGGTCTCGGCAACATCCACTTCGCGACCCCGACCCATCGGGCGCCGCGCACCGCGACGCCCGGCGAGCCGGGCGAGGAGCGCGTCCTGAAGCTCGAGCTGCGGCTTCTCGCCGACGTCGGCGTCGTCGGGTTCCCGAACGCCGGCAAGTCGTCGCTCATCGCGCGCCTCTCGGCGGCCCGGCCCCGCATCGCCGACTACCCCTTCACGACGCTCGTCCCGCAGCTCGGCGTCGTCCGCATCGACGAGGGCGCGTCCTTCGTCATCGCCGACGTGCCCGGTCTCATCGAGGGAGCGCACCGCGGCGCCGGGCTCGGCACGCGCTTCCTCCGCCACCTCTCCCGCACGACCGTCCTCGTCCACCTGCTCGACCTCTCGCCGGCGTCGGGTCGCGATCCGGTGTCGGACTACGACGTCATCCGGCGCGAGCTCGCCCTCGCGGACGAGGAGCTGGCGGCGAAGCCCGAGGTCGTCGCCGCGAACAAGCTCGACCTCGCCGAGGCGCGCGAGCGGTTCCCCGACGTCGCGCGCCGGCTCGGCGAGCGCGGCGTCGAGGTGATCGGCATCTCCACGGCGACCGGCGAAGGGCTGCGCGATCTCGTCGCCGCGGCGGCGCGCCTCCTGCCCGCGCGCCGCAACGGCGCGCCGCCGCCCGGCTCCGAACGCGACGAGGTCTCGCCGTGACGGAGGTCGTGCAGGCAGAGGTGAAGGCGCCGCTTCTCCGGCGCCTCCGCCGGATCGTCGTCAAGATCGGTTCCTCGGTCCTGGCGGACGAGCGCGGACTCGACCGCGCCCAGCTCACCCGGCTCTGCGACGAGATCGCGGAGCTCCACCGGCGCGGCCTCGCGGTCACGGTGGTCACCTCGGGCGCGATCGCGGCCGGCCGCCTGCGGCTCGGCATCGCCGCGCCGCGCTCGATCCCGGAGCGCCAGGCGACTGCCGCGGTCGGGCAGATCCTCCTCATGGCCGAGTACCAGCGCGCGCTCGACGAGCGCGGCGTCACGGTCGCGCAGATCCTCGTCGACGCCGGCGACCTCGCGAACCGCCGCCGCTGGCTGAATGCGCAGCACGCGCTCGCGAGCCTGCACCAGGGTCGCATCCTGCCGATCGTGAACGAGAACGACACCGTCGCGGTCGACGAGCTCAAGTTCGGCGACAACGACAACCTCTCGGCGCTGGTCGCGAGCCTGGTCGACGCGGATCTCCTCGTCATCCTGAGCGACGTCGCAGGCCTCCACGACGCGAACCCGGTCGCGCACCCCGGCGCGCGCCGCATCCCGATCGTGACGCGCGTCGACGCTCCGCTCCTCGACCTCGCGAGCGGCGGCAACGCGCTCGGAACCGGCGGCATGCGGTCGAAGCTGCAGGCGGCGCGGAAGGCGGCGGCGGCCGGGATCGCGACCGTGATCGCCGACGGCCGCGCGCCCGGGACGCTCGCCCGCGTGCTCGATCCCGACGCGGACGTCGGGACGCTCGTCCTGCCGGTCGCGGACCGCCTCGCGCGCCGGAAGCACTGGATCGCGCACACGGTGAAGCCGGCCGGGACGCTCCACTGCGACGAGGGGGCGGCGGCAGCCATCCGGCGCCACGGGCGAAGTCTCCTCCCTTCGGGCATCACGGGGGTCTCCGGCCGGTTCGAGGCCGGCGACTGCGTGAGCCTGGTCGGGCCGGACGGCGCCGAGTTCGCGCGCGGCCTCGCGAGCTATGGCGCCGGCGAGGTCGCGCGCATCGCGGGCCGGAAGAGCAGCGACGTGGAAACGATCCTCGGCTACGAGATGGGGGACGCCGTGGTACACCGGAACGACCTGGTGGTGACCGCGGGCGACGGCTCCGGCGACGCGCGGCGATGAGCTCGCGCGGCCCGGCCGCGCCGGCCGGGTGACCGCCCGGGCGAAACCGCGAGAGGCCGCTCATGAGCGAAAATGACACGCGACTCGTCGACGAGCTGACGGCAGCCGCGCGCGCCGCCCTGCCCGCCCTCCGGGTCGCGCCGAGCGTGCAGAAGGACGCCGCGCTGCGAGCGTTCGCCCGCCTCCTCCGCGCCGAGCAGGCCGCGCTCGCGGCGGCGAACGAGCGGGACCTCGGCGCCGTCGCCGGCGAGACCAAGGCGTTCCGCGACCGGCTCACGCTCGACCCCGAGCGCATCGAGGGCATGGCCGCCGGCGTCGAGGTCGTGGCCGCCCTCCCGGACCCGGTCGGCGAAACGGTGACCGCGTGGCGGCGCCCGAACGGCCTCGAGATCGCCCAGGTGCGGGTCCCGCTCGGCGTGATCGGCGTCGTCTACGAGTCGCGCCCGAACGTCACCGCGGACGCGGCCGCGCTCTGCCTGAAAGCCGGCAACGCCGTCATCCTGCGAGGCGGCTCCGAGGCGATCGCGACCAACCGCGCGATCGCGGACTTCGCCCGCCGCGCGCTCGAGGAGGCCTCGCTCCCGCCGGCCGCGATCCAGCTCGTCCCGACGACCGACCGCGCCGTCGTCAAGCAGATGCTCGAGGCGCAGGACCGGATCGACGTGATCATCCCGCGCGGCGGGCCGAGCCTCCTGCACGCGATCCACGAGTCGGCGCGCGTGCCGGTGATCCAGCACTTCGAGGGCGTCTGCCACACCTACGTCGACCGCGCCGCCGACCTCGCGCAGGCGCTCGCGATCGCGCTCAATGCGAAGACGTCGCGGCCGGGCGTCTGCAACGCGCTGGAGACGTTGCTCGTCCACCGCGACGTCGCGGCGGCGTTCCTGCCGGAGATGGCGGCCGCGATGCGGGCGCGCGGCGTCGAGCTGCGCGGCTGCCCGGAGACGCGCGCCCTCGTCCCGGACGTCGTGCCGGCGACGGAGCGCGACTGGGACACCGAGTACCTGGACCTGATCCTCTCGGTGCGGGTCGTCGCCGACCTGGGCGAGGCAATCGCGCACGTCGCGCGCCACTCGACCGGCCTCGCCGAGGCGATCGTGACCGAGGACCGCGCGGCCGCGCGCCGGTTCGCGCGCGAGGTCGACGCCGCGGCCGTGTTCGTGAACGCGTCCACGCGCTTCACCGACGGCGGAGAGTTCGGCTTCGGCGCGGAGATCGGCATCTCGACGAACCGCCTCCACGCGCGCGGGCCGCTCGGCGTGCGCGAGCTCACCACCACGAAGTACGTCGTGCAGGGCGACGGGCAGGTCCGCTGACGCGGATGCCGGACGCGCGCCGCATCGGCCTCCAGGGAGGGAGCTTCAACCCGGTGCACTTCGGGCACCTGCGCGCGGCGGAGGAGGTGCGCGAGCGCCTCGGCCTCGCGGAGGTCTGGCTCGTCCTCGCGGCGAACCCGCCCCACAAGCGCCGCGGCGACGTCGCGGACGCCGCCGATCGGCTCCGCATGCTCGAGCTCGCGCTCCGCTCCGCGCCCGGTCTCCGCATCGAGACCTGCGAGATCGCGCGCTCCGGACCGTCGTACACGATCGACACGATCCACGCGCTCGGCGCGGCGCACCCGGGGTGCGAGTTCTGCCTCATCCTCGGCGCGGACGCGTTCCGCGAGATCGACTCCTGGCATCGCTGGGAGGACCTGGTCGCGTCGTGCGACCTGGTCGTGACGTCGCGCCCGCCGGACGCGGTCGCTTCCGGACCGGACGCGCTCGCCGCGATCGGCGCACCGATTGCCGTGCGACGGGCATTCTGGTACGACGAAAAGCGGGAGTGGTTCCGGCATCCAAGTGGGCGTCGCCTCGAGTTCGTCCCCGTGACGGCTCTCGACATCTCGGCGTCGCAGCTTCGCGACCTCGTCCGCGCCGGCCGTTCGATCCGCTTCCTCACCGATCCGGAGGTCGTGGCGTACATCGCCGAGCGCGGCCTCTATCGCACCGCCATGGAGGACCCCATCCCACGTGATGGCAACTGAAGGTCGCGGCGAAGCCGCGGATCGCATCTACGGTCAGGCGCTCGCGTGCGCGCGCGCCGCTCTCGAGAAGAAAGCCTCGGACGTCGCGCTTCTCGACGTCGGCCAGCTCACCTCCCTCGCCGATCATTTCGTGCTCGCCTCCGGCCGATCGGACACGCAGGTGCGCGCGATCGCGGAGGCCGTCGAGCAGGCGATGGTCGCGCTCGACCGCCGTCCGCTCGCCGTCGAAGGCCTGCGCCATGGGCAGTGGGTGCTGATCGACTACGGCGACGTCGTCGTCCACGTCTTCTACGCGCCGGTGCGCGACTTCTACGACCTCGAGCGCCTCTGGTCGCGCGCGCCGCGCACCGCGATCACGGAAGCGGGCGACGTCGTTCGCGCCGGCAGCGAGCGCGAAGCGGCGAGGTAGCCGCTGCTGCAGCGGATCGGCATCGCCGCGCTGGTGGCGCTCGTCGCCTCCGGCGTCGCGTTCCTCTACTACTACAACGGCGAGCGCGTCGCGCTGCACCTCGGGCCCGAGTCGCGCATCGACTCGCCGCTCGCGCTGCTGCTGCTCGGCGCGCTCGCGCTCGGAGCCGGGCTCGTCCTCCTCGGCGGTCTCCTGCGCGCCGGAGCGACGAGCCTCTTGCGCTGGCGCGCGCGGCGCGATCGCCGCCGCCGCGACGCGCTCGCGCGCCTGCGCGACGAAGGTCGCCGCCACCTGTGGGCGGGCGAGCTCGAGAGCGCGACGCGGCTGCTCGTCCGCGTCGTCGAGGGGGCGCCCGAGGACATCGACGCGGCGCTCGCGCTCGCGCGGGCGCACGAGGAGCGCGGCGAGATCGAGAGCGCGCGCCGCGTCCTCGAGACCGCGCGCGCGCAGCACGGGCCCGACCCGCGGCTGCTGTCGCTCCTCGGACACCTGGCGATGCTCCGCAGCAACGCCGGCGCGGCGACCGACGCGCTCCGCGAGGCGACCGGCGTCGCTCCCGAGAGCCCCCGCCTTCTCGGGGAGCTCGCGGAGGCGCTCGCGGCGGAGGGGCGCTTCGGCGAAGCGGTGGAGGCCGCGCGGCGGCGGCTCGCGGTGGAGCGCGAGCCCGGCCGCCGCGAGCACGCCCAGCGCGCCTGGCTCGCCCTCCGCTATCGCGAGGCGGCGGCGCTCGGCGAGACCCCGGCAGGAAACGAGGCGCTCCGCCGCCTCGTGAGCGAAGCGCCCGACTTCGTACCCGCGGTCGTGCTGCTCGCGGCGCGCGCGCGCGCGGCCGGCGACGGGCGCACCGCCGAGCGCGTGCTGCGCGAGGCGATCCAGCGCCGGCCGCGCGGCGTCCTGCTCGAGGGCTACCGCGCGCTCCACGTCGCGAGCGGACAGGCCGAGCGCGCGCTCGCCACCTTGCGCGACGCCTGCTCGGGGAACCACCTCGCGGGGCCGCGCTTGACGCTCGCGCGCGCGCTGGTCGCAGCCGGCAAGCTCGAGGCCGCCGACGCGGACCTGAAGGACCTCGCGCGCGACACGCCGCGCTTCCTCCGCGACGGGAACGACATCGCCCCCGAGCGCGACCTCGTCACGGCCGAGCTCGCGCTCGCGCGCGGGCATGATCGGGAGGCCGCGAACCTCTTCTCGCGCGCGGCAGCCGGGAGCCATCGCCCGTTCGGATACCGCTGCACGGCGTGCCAGCGCGCGGTCGGCGATTGGATCGACCACTGCGCGTGCGGCGCCTACGGCTCGTACGAGTGGGTCGTGTGAACGATGCGGCGCCGCTTCAGCCCGCGACGCGAAGTCCGGGCAGCGTTCTCGCGGTTCGAGCGGTCGCGCGGAACGGGCCGGTGATCTCGTAGGTCAGGCCTGCGCCGCCTCCGCGCTGCGAGTTCACGTAGAGGCGGCGGCCGGACGGCGAGAACGCGGGGCCGGCGAGCTCGGAGCCGTCCTGCCCGACGACCCGCAGCAGCGGCGACACCTTCCCGTCGGGCGCGATCAGGACGAGCTCCATGTTGCCGCCGTCCTCCGCGACGAACAGGTCGCCCGAGCGCGACGACGTCACGTTGTCGACGCCCGAGAGCTGGTGGCTCGGATCGCTCGCATTCTCGTACAGGACGGAGAGCCGCGAGCGCGCCGGGTCGTAATCCCAGACGCGATCGTCGCCCTTGGTCGTGAAGTAGACGTGCCCGCGGCTGACGGCGATCCCCTCGCCGCCCCGGAACGCGGTGCTCGCCTCGACCTGGTGGCGCGTCGGCGTCGACGAGCCGGTCGGGTCGGGGACGGCGTGCCACGCGACCACGCCCTCCGGCGACACCTCGGCGACCTCGAGCGCGCCGGCTTCGAGGCTCGGCCACGCGGCCGGCGTGAAGCGATAGAGGCGCCCGTCGGGGACGTCCTCCGTCAAGTAGAGCCGGTGGTGCCGCGCGTCGACCGCGACGGCCTCGTGCTGGAACGTGCCGAGCGCGGGTCGGCGGACCGCCGGGACGCCGCCGCGCGGGTCGCACTCCCAGACGTTGCCGGCCGGGTACTCCTCGCACGTGAGCCACGTGCCCCAAGGGGTCGCGCCGCCGGCGCAGTTCGTGCGCGTCCCGCTGCAGATCGAGTACGCATCGGCGATGGCCCCGGAGCGGGAGAAGCGGATTGCGCTCACGCCGCCGCCGTCCGGCGCGACCCACTCGCTGTTGGCGACGTAGATCCAGCCACCGTCGCCGGCGCGGAACGTCGCAGCGCCGTCCGGGAAGATCGGCCACACGTAGTCGGTCCCCGCGACCCGCTCCCGCGCGGTCGCGATCAGGCGCGAACGGAAGCCCGCCGGCAGCTGGATGCCGAGGTCGTCGGGCGGGAGGAGGGACCCGTACGGGCTCGGGCCGCCGCGCGCGAGCGCCGCGACGGCGCGTCTCCAGGGCGAGGCCGCGAGCGCGGCGCCGGCCGCGGCGACCGCGAGACGTCCGAAGGTCCGCCGATCCATGGCGACGCCCTCTATCAGCAGGGCCGCTTCCGCGAAACGCCCGAACCGGCGCCCGCGGATGCGGTCACTCGCCCGCCATCAGGTACGGATGGAGCGCCGCGAGCCCGTGCACGTCGTGGATGTCGCGCGCCAGCTCCGGCACCTGGACGACCGGCACGCCCTCCGGCAGCCCCTGCCGAAAGACCTCGATCCGGAGCGCGTCGCCGCGCGCGCGCGCCTGGTGCGCGACGAAGTTCGCTGCCACGCGACCCACGAGGTCCTTCCGGTGCCGCTCGGGAAGCGCCGCGAGCGCCCGCCCGGCCGGCCCCGCGACGGCGCGCGCGATGGTGTCCGCGCTCTCGTCGTCGAGGCCCTCACTCTGGAAGAGCGGGTGCACGCGGTTCATGACGACCCCCTTGAGCGGCATCCGGCGCGCGGCCATCTGGCCCGCCAGGTAGTCGACCTGGTCGAGCACCTGCTCGTCGGGACCGGAGATCAGCAGGAACGCGGTCTTCGGGTCGCGCAGGAGCTCGGTCACGCGCGCGACGCGCGCCTCGAACCCGTCGAAGAGGCTCGACATCGAGGTGAAGAAGTCGCTCACCTCGGCGAGCGTGGCGACTCCGGTCGCATCCTCGATCTTCCGGAGGAGGAAGCGGACGGTTCGGTTCATCGACTGGAAGGCGGACCAACCGATCGACATCGACGGACGCACGAACCAGCGCACGATGCGCCGGTCGAGGAACGCGAGCAGGCGATCGGGCGCCTCCAGGAAGTCGAGGGCGTGCTGCGTCGGCGGGGTGTCGACGACGATCAGATCGTAGCGGCCGCTCGCGTCCAGCTCGCCGAGCTGCTCGACGGCCATGTACTCCTGCGAGCCGGCGAAGCTCTGCGAGAGCTGCCGGTAGAAGCGGTTCTCGAGGATGCGCGCGCGCGCCTCCGGCGTCGGCGCGTGGCGCTCGACCAGCTCGTCCCAGCTCCCCTTCTGGTCGAGCATCATCGCCGTCAAGGTGCCGCCGGCGGCGACGTCGAGCGAGCGCAGCACGTCGTCCGGAACGCGCCGCGGGGTGTTGCCGATCGGGCCGATGCCGAGCGAGTCCGCGAGTCGCCGGGCGGGATCGATCGTCAGCACGATCGCGTGCCGCCCCGCGCGCGCCCCCCACAGCGCGAGCGAAGCCGCGGTCGTCGTCTTGCCGACGCCGCCCGAGCCCGCGCAGACGACGATGCGATGGCGTGCGACGAGCTGCGCGATGCCCTCGCCGCCCTCTTCGCTCGCGCGCTCGGCGGCGACCGCGCTCATCGGCGCTCCGCCGCGCTCGCGCGCTTCCGCGCCGCGGGACGCGTGCCGGCCGCCCGCTCGGCGCGTGCGGGCCCGCCGTCGAGCTGAGCCGCGAGCGTCCGCGACAGCTCGGCGACGTGCTCGGGGCAGAACTCCTCGGCGAAGATGAACGGCAGGAGGACCGTCGGCAGCGGCACGGCCTCGGCGAGACGCTCGATGTTGCGCCGGTGGATCCCGGCCCAGCCGCACTCCTCCTCCGCGCGCGCGACCACCTCGGCGAAGAGTCGATCGCCGTTCGCGGCGGGCTCGCCGTCACCGGACGGCGCTCCGTCGCGGGCGGACGCGGCGACGCCGGCGCGAAGAGCCACGAGCTCCTCGTCGGTCGCGGGCGCCCGGTGCACCTGGTTCACGACGAGCACCGTGCGCGGCAGCTCGAGCTGTCCGAGGCCGGCGTAGATCTCGACCGTCTCGTTGACCGGCATCTCCTCCGCGATGGTGACGATCGCGACCGCGGTCGAGCGGTCGTCCTTCAGGAGGCCCGAGATGCGCTCCGCCTCGCGGTGCACGAGCCCGACCGGAAACGCGTCGGCGGCGGCGCGCGGCATGCGAAGGTACTGGAGGCTGTGGCCGGTCGCCGGCCCGTCGACGACCACGATGTCGGGCGCGGTCGACCCGCGCCCGCGCCGCCCGCGCGCCGGCTCGCGGTCGCCGCGCTCCACCTCGTACCAGATCTTGCCGATCGCCATGAGCTCCTTCAGCCCGGGCGCGGCCGCCACGAAGTACTGATAGACGTTGCTCGAGAAGATCGTCTTCAGGAGCCGTCGCACCGGGATCACGAGCGCGAGGTACTCCTCGAGCGCACGCCGGCCGTCGACGACGAGGTGATCGATGCGCTCGATGCCGGGCGACCGGTGACGCGATTCGCGCTGCGCTGCGAGCGCGTGGCCGAGCGCGTGCGCGCCCTCGAGCTCGACGGCCAGCACCCGCCGCCCGCGCCGCGCCGCCTCGAGCGCGAGCGCGAGCGTCACCGTCGTCCGACCGACGCCGCCCTTCCCGACCGTGAAGACGAGCCGACGCTCGAGGAGCTCGTCGAACGTCACCGCCCGCTCGCGCTCTCCGCGCCGCCGTCCCGCGCGCGCCTGAAGACCAGACAGGCGTTGGTTCCGCCGAAGCCGAAGGAGTTCGACACCGCGACCTCGACTCTGGCGGCGCGCGCGCGATTCGGGACGTAGTCGAGGTCGCAGAGCGGGTCGGGCTCCTCGTAGTTGATCGTCGGCGGCAGGCATTGCTCGCGCAGCGCGAGCACGGTGTAGACGGCTTCGATGCCGCCCGCCGCCCCGAGCAGATGGCCGGTCATCGATTTGGTGGAGCTCACGGGCAGGCGCCCGGCGTGCTCCCCGAACACGAGCTTGATGGCGGTCGTCTCGCTGGCGTCGCCGTGGTCGGTGGACGTGCCGTGCGCGTTCACGTAGCCGACCTGGGACGGCTCGATGCGCGCGTCGGCGAGCGCGAGGCTCATGCACGCGGCGGCCCCCCGTCCTTCCGGCGACGGCTGCGTGATGTGGAACGCATCGGCATTCGCGGCGTAGCCGATGATCTCGGCGTGGATCTGCGCGCCGCGGGCGAGCGCATGCTCCCATTCCTCGAGGATCAGGATGCCCGCGCCCTCGCCGACGACGAAGCCGTCTCGGTTCTTGTCGAAGGGACGGCTCGCGCGCGCCGGCTCGTCGTTCCGCGTGGACAGCGCGCGCATCGCGCAGAACCCGCCGACTCCGAGCGGCGAGATGGCGGCCTCGGCGCCGCCGGCGATCGCGGCGTCCAGGTAGCCGTCGCGGATCAGTCGGAACGCCTCGCCGACGCCGTGCGCGCCCGACGCGCACGCGCTCGTCGGCGCGTAATTGACGCCGCGCGTTCCGAAGCGGATCGAGATCTGTCCGGGAGCCAGGTTTCCGATCAGCTTCGGGATGAAGAACGGCGACAGCTTGCGCGTGCCGGTCTCGAGGAAGGAGCTGTGGGTCTCCTCGATCGACGAGATGCCGCCGATCCCGACCCCGACGATGCAGCCGATGCGGTCGGCGTTGCCGTCGTCGACGACGAGGCCCGACGCGTCCATGGCCATCGTCGCCGCGGCGAGCGCGTACTGGATGAAGACGTCCATCTTCTTGACGTCGCGCTTCTCGACCCAGTCCTCGGGGACGAAGTCCGGCACCTCGCCGGCGATGCGCGACGGAAACTCGGCGGCCGGAAAGCGCGTGATCGGGACGATCCCCGAGCGGCCGTCGAGCAGCGCCTGCCAGTTGCGCTCGATACCGGTGCCGAGAGGGCTCACGGCGCCGAGGCCGGTGACGGCCACGCGACGCCGCGGCGTTGCTCCACGGTCCACGTCCCGTAGGTACGGAAGGTCCGGCGAATGTGTCAACTCAGCGCCCGACGAGACCGCCGCCCGCGGCCCGTACGGCCACGGCCGCGGCGAGCGCCGCGAAGGCGAGCCCGAGCACGACCGGGTCCCACGCACCGACCCGGAGCTCGAGGATGCCCGTCCGCTTTCCGGGCCGGCCGAAGCCCCGGAGCTCGAGCGCGATCGCCATCCGATCCGCGCGCCGGAGCCCGCCCATGAAGACCGGGACGATCACCGGGGCCGTTCGTCGGACGCGGGCGACGATGCCGCGCGGCTCGTCCCCGAGCGTCCGGAGGCGCTGCGCCTGCAGCACCTTGCCGGCCGAGTCGACGAAGACCGGCACCAGCCGGAAGGCGAGCGTCAGCGCGAACCCGACCCGGTACGGAAGCCCGAGGCGCGTGAACGCGAACGTCAGCTCCTCGACTCGCGTCGTCGAGAGCAGCACGACGTTCAGCAGCAGGAACGTGAAGAGCTTTAGCGCCATCCCGAGGCCGAAGACGGCGCCCGCCGACGACACCCGGAGCCGCCCGACCGCGACGACCGCCTCGCCGCCGGCGAAGAAGAGCGTCCACAGGAGGAGCGCCCCGAGCGGGATCGCGGCGAGGAGCGCCCGGAGGCGCCACACGTTCGGGAGCGCTCCCGCGAGCGCCGCGGTCGCGAGGAGCAGCACGGGATAGGGCCAGAGCGAAGCCGGATCCTCGAGCGAGAACACCGCCGCGAAGAGCGCGGCCGCCGCCGCGAGCTTCGTGACGGGATGGACGCGATGGAGCGGCGTCGCGCGGTCGAGGTAGAGCGAAGAAGTCATGGGCCGTCCTGGTACGCGCGCAGCGCGCGCACCAGCTCGTCCGGCGAGCGCGCCGGGATGCCGAGGCGCATTCCCAGCGCGGCCGATGCCGGCACGTCGAAGGCGGCGCGCGCGAGGCGGTCGGGCGCGGCGAAGAGGTCGGCGACCGGACCGTCGAAGGCGATCCGCCCGTGCGCCAGCAGGACGGCCCGCTCGGCGTAGGCGGCGACGAGCCAGGGCGCGTGCGTGATCGCGACCACCGCCGTCCCCGACCGCTGGAGATCGCGCAGGAGGTCCATGAGCGAGCGCTGCTCGCGATCGTCCAGGCCGGTGGTGGGCTCGTCGAGGAGGAGAATGCTCGGCTCGAGCGCCAGGACGGACGCGACCGCGAGCCGCTGCCGTTCGCCCTTCGACAGGAGGAACGGATCGGCGTCGCGCTTGTCCGCGAGCCCGGTCCGCTCGAGGCAGCGCGCGACGCGCTCGGCGAGCGCCTCGGGCGCGAGCGCGAGGTGACGGGGCCCGAACGCGACCTCGTCCTCGACGGTCGCGGAGAAGAGCTGGTGGTCGGGGTCCTGGAAGACGAAGCCGACGTGGCGCGCGATCCATCCCGCACCCGCGCTCGCCGTGTCGCGGCCGGCGACGCGGACCGCGCCCGCGGTCGGCAGCAAAAGGCCGGTCAGGTGCTGCGCGAGAGTCGTCTTCCCCGAGCCGTTGTGGCCGACGAGCGCGACGAACTCGCCGGCGCCGATCGCGAGCGAGACCCGGTCGAGCGCGACGGTGCCGTCGGGGTACACGTGCCGCAGGTCCTGCACGTCGGCGAGCGCCGGCGATCGCGGCGCGCCGACGCTCGATGCCCCGGCCCGAACCGGCGACGAGGCCGTCGAGCGGGTCGGGGCGCCGGCTGGGGCGGTCCGATCCGGACGCGGCGACGCGAGGCCGCGGCGGCGGAGCTCGTCCTCGGCGTCGTCGACGTCGACGAGGCGGCGCTCGATGCCGAGGCCCGCCGCCACCACGTCCAGCTCGCGCGGCCGCACGCCGCACGCTGCGAGGACGTCGACCCGGCGGGCGACCTCGTGCGCCGGGCCCGCGGCGCGGACGCGGCCGCGCTCGAGCACGAGTAGGCGATCGGCGATCTCGGCGGCCTCGGGCTCGTGCTCGACGACGACGATCGCGGCGCCGGCGTCGCGGAACGCGCGCAGGAGGTCGAATACCGCGCGCTTCCCGAGCGGGTCGATGTCGGTCGTCGGCTCGTCGAGGAGGATCACTTCCGGCGCGAGCGCCCAGATCGCGGCCATCGCGAGGCGCTGCTTCTCGCCGCCCGAGAGCGTCGCCGGGTCGCGGCGCGCGAACCCCGCGAGGCCGACCCGCTCGAGCGCCTCGGCCGCACGCCGGCGGATCTCGCGCGCCGGGACCCCGAGCTGGTCGAGCCCGAATCCGATCTCGAGCGCGACGTTGGTCGAGAAGAGCTGCGACTCGAAGTCCTGGAAGACGACCCCGATCCTCCCCGCGAGGTCCGCGACCGTGAACGAGTCGGCGGGCTCGCCGAACAGGCGCTGCGTCCCCGCGACGTCGGCGGGCTCGAGCGTCGGGATGACGCGGCTCAGGCACTGGAGGAGTGTCGACTTTCCCGCGCCGCTCGCGCCCATCACGGCGACGATCTCGCCCGCCCGCACCTCGAGGTCGACGCCCGCCAGCGCCAGCGTGCCGTCGGAATAGCGGCACGAGAGCCCCGCCACCTCGATCAGCGGCTCGTCGCCGGTGGGCGGCCCGGAGGTCGCCCGCTCGGCGACGGGCGGTCCGCCCATCACGCGGTCATCCAAGGAGCGCGAGCGCGATCGCCGACAGGACCACGAACGGACCGACTCCGACCGCCACCTGCGGGGCGCGCGTCGGCGAATCGGTCGCCCACGCCCAGGGCGGAAGCCAGGCTCCGGTCGCCGTCAGGTTGCCGACCACGTGGCCGGCGACGGTCGCGCCGAAGAGGAGCGCGAGGCCGATCGCCGCGCGCGCGCGACCCGGCGCGGGGTGCGGCGCGATGTCGCTGTACAGGAGGCGCGCGCGCGCGACCCGCGGATAGAGCGCGCGCAGGACGAGCGGCGCGATCAGCCCGGCCGCGAGGAGGTTGTTCAGAAGGACGACGTTCCCGAGCACGGGGAACGGGACGAAGCCGAGCGTGTTCAGTCCCCACCCGACCACGAGCGCGCACACCGCCGAGCCGCCGAGGATCGCGGCGAAGAGCTTCGCCCAGCCGGCGGCGCTCGCGGGCACCGGCGGACCGCCGCCGAGCGCTCGCCAGATCCGATACGGAGCGAGCCCGTAGAGGAGGTTCGCGAAGAAGCCGAAGAGGTCGCCGGGCCCGAGGCCGCCGAACGTCTCTCCGATCATGTTTCCGATCGCCGCTCCCCAGGCCGCCGCGGGCCCGAAGAGGAACGAGCACACGACCGGCACCGCGTTCGCGGGTCGGAGCTCCGTGATCCCGGGAATGAGCGGCACCACCTTGAACGGGATCAGGATCGCCGCATACAGCGACGCCGACATCGCGGCGAGCACGACCATGCGCGTGTTGGCCCACATGCCGAGAAGCTCGCCGCGGCGAAGCGAGCGCGGCATCACGGCGTCGGCGAGGGCCCGCGGAATTTGACTCCCGGGGGAGCCATCGCCTACCGTCTAGCGCATGTCGGAACCCGCGCCAATGCGTGCGCGCATCGCTTCACGGGCCCGCGCGACGGCCGCGACGACCGCGCTCCTCGTGCTCGCGGCCGCGTGCGGATCGAGCAAGCCGGTCGTCAAGCCGGCCGACGACCTGTACCAGAGCGCGCGCGACCACGAGCAGAACGAGTACTACGACTCGGCGATCGAGGACTACAAGACGCTGCTCGACAACTACCCGCTCGACGAGCGCGCCGAGGAGGTCGAGCTCTCGATCGCGCAGGACCACTACAAGAACGAGGCGTACCCCGAGGCGATCGCCGCCTTCAGCGACTTCCAGCGCATGCACCCGACGAGCGCCCGGCTCCCCGAGGTCGAGTACACGATCGGCCAGGCGTACATGGATCAGATGAGCACGATCGACCGGGACCTCGCAGCCGCGACGAACGCGTCGCAGCGCTTCGAGAGCGTGATCGTGCGGTACCCGCGCTCGGAGTACGCGGACAAGGCGCGCGAGAAGCTGAAGGCGACGCGCGAGCACCTCGCCTCGCGCGAGCTCTACATCGCGTCGTTCTACTACCGGCAGGGGAAGGCGCGCGCGGCACGCGGTCGCATCACCGAGGTCCTCGCGCGCTACCCGGAGACCGAAGCGTCGAGCGAGGCCTTGCAGCGCGTGGCCGACGACGCGCGCTCGGCCGACGACGCGGAGCTCGCGCGGCTCGCCGAGGCGGCCCTGCAGGAGCGCACCGCGACCGGCGGCACGGATGCGTCGGCCGCTCCGGGCGCGGCGGGGTCGGGGGCGGCCGCCAGGGCGGCGACGGCGCCGCGGCCCAGCCCCGCGACCGCCGCGGTCGTCGCCGCGCTCCGCGACCGGCAGGGACGCCCGGACGTCGCGGCGGCGGCGGCGGCGGCGCACGAGGAGCCCGCGACGGCGACCCCTTGAAGGGCGGTCGCGTCGCGATCGTCGGCGCGGGCGGGATCGGCGCGCCGGCGGCAGCAGCGCTCGCCGCCGCCGGCATCTCCGGGATCTCGCTCTGGGATCCAGACGTCGTCGAGCTCTCGAACCTGCCGCGCCAGCCGCTCTACGGCGCAGGCGACGTGGGGCGCCCGAAGGTCGAGGTCGCGGCCGGCCGGATCCGCGCCCGCCACCCCCGGATTGAAGTGACCGCGCACCAGATCCGCATCGACGAGCGCTCCGCGCCCCTCCTCGCCGACCACGCTGCGATCGTCGACGGCACCGACGGCATCGCGGCGAAGGCCCTCTTGAACGAGGCGGCGCTCGCGCTCGGCGTCCCGCTCGTGCACGCGGGGGCGATCGGTCTCGAGGGACAGCTCACGACGATCCTCCCTCACCGGACGGCGTGCCTCCGATGCCTCTTCGTCGAGCTTCCGGACCCCGAGGAAATGCCGGGGTGCCAGCAGGCCGGCATCCTCGGGCCCGTCGTCGGCGCGATCGGGCTCGCGGCCGCGCGCGAGGCGCTCGCGCTCGTCGACGGCCGGGAGCCGGCGCTCGCGAACCGGCTCGCGATCTTTTCGGGGGCGCGGGTCGCCTGGCGCATCGTGGACATCCGCCCGAACTCGCGCTGCCCGTCCTGCCGCGCCGGCTAGTCCAACCAGGGGATCGCTCCCTCGCCCCGTTCGGCCGAGCCGAGCGGGGCCCCTGTACCTTTCCAGCTGCTCTCGGATGTCGTTAGAGGCGTCCTGAGAGCAGGCCAGCCCGTCGAGAGTTGCCTCGGGGCCCTCGTGCTGTGGAGCACCTGGAGTGGACGTGCGCCTCGGCGGGTCTGCCGCGA
>DASRFA010000046.1:0-72403 GCA_035651755.1 Binatia bacterium
TCCGAAGCCTTGTCCGAGCGATCACGAAGTACCTTGATGCATGGAACGCCGAGGCCAAACCGTTCCGCTGGACCAAGACGCCTCGCGATCTCCGAAGAAGCCTCACGCCCGTGGGGCGAACTTGTGAGACGGGACACTAGACGCGGTCGCTGGTCTGAACCTGGTGGCACGCGTCGTGCTGCTTTTTAGGACTGCCGGGCTTCGATCGGATCTGAGACGCGTGCGTTTGCCGGTCAGCGCGCTGGCGCGTCGGGGTGCGTTTGCCACGTAGGAAGGGGGATCCCGTCATGTGCCGTCATCATCGCACTGTTTTCATGGCGTTCTTTGCCGGGATGCTACTGTGCGGCGCGAGCGCGGCGCATTCCGTCACGCCGGATCAGCTCTGCCACTCGAAGCAGAGCAAGGCCGCTGGCAGGTACGCGAGTTGTGTGCAGAATGCCCTGGCGGGTGCGTACGTTTCAGGTACCCACCCCAACCCCTCCGTCGCGGTAGCGAAGTGCGTCGCGAAGTACGCGGCGACGTGGCCGAAGATACAGCCGTTCTGCGGCGGGTCTGTCGATCGCTACACGACCAGCGTCTTGACCGTCGGCGATCGGCTGACGGGCCTGGAATGGCAGAAGAAGCTCGGCGACAACACGACCGTCTGGGGCGTGAGCAGGCAGTTCTCGTTGAGCACCGATGGGGTACTGGTACCCGGCGACGGGACCGCCTTCACTCCTCTGCCGGCTCCTGTTCGAGAGTGCTTTGCCAGTCACTGCGACTGGCGGCTGCCGACACTTGCGGAGCTTCTGACGATCCGTGAGCCGCCGGACTACCCCTCCTGCCAGACCCTTCCGTGCATCAACCCGATCTTCGGGCCGATGCCGTCGTCCCCCACTCTGTACTGGTCGTCGTCTTCCCGCGCGGCCGATCCAACAAGCGCCTGGGGTGTGCTTTTCGACGCGGGGCTTGTATTCTGGCTAATCAAGACCGACTACGCGTACGTTAGGGCGGTGCGCGGCGGCCTCTAAGCCCGGATTTCCCAAATGAACGCGGCCCATCCATCCTGTTTGTGACCAATCCGGCAAGCGATGTCCATTTTTCTACCGCCGAAGTGTGGCCGAGGATCGCCTCGGAACGTGGGGCCTGGCCGAGATCGACCGCGAGTCTGCCATGCGGACGAGAGGCGCTCGAAGGGCGAGGGGTAGATGGACAGATTCTTCAAGGTAGCACTTACTTGAGGAACGAAACCTTCTGAGAAATCCTGGCCTATTCTTTTGCGGCCGGGAACATGACCTGAAGTCTGCCCGTGTCACTGTCCCATACCTCGATCACGACGTGCACCCTGGTCGTCGGTGCGACAACACGGCACGAAGCGGCCTGAGCGACCGTGACGGCGCAACTACGCCCCGAGGGTAGAGGGATCCCGTTGCACTGGTCGAAACTAGTGCACCGTACGCGACATAGAATCAATTCGACGGGGATGCGTCCAAGGTGCGATGAGCCACACCTTGGAGCTGATCCTCTCGGCCACGCAGCGGCGCGAGCTGCGAAGTCTCGTGACGCGCACATCTGAATCGGCCGGCGTGGTGCGACGAGCGCACGTCGTGCTCTGGACCGCAGACGGCGTTTCGGGCCAGGAGATCGCTCGCCGGCTGCACCTCTCGCCCGAAGCCGTCGCGCGCATTCGGCGGCGATTCCCGGAGACCGGCGTGCCTGGGCTGCAGACGCAGCCCAAAGCGGGACGAACGGACCACGCGGTGCCACCGGCAACGGTCGAGCGGGTGATCGAATTGGCGATGTCGCCGCCGCCGGCGGGCCGCAGCCGCTGGACGACGCGACTCCTCGGAAAGACGGTCGGCGTCAGCGCCGGATGCATCTCCGACATCCTGCGCCGCAACGGGCTGAAGCCCCACCTGACCCGCACGTAGAAGGTGAGCCGCGATCCCGCCTTCGTCGCCAAGGTGCAGGACGTCGTCGGGCTCTATCTCAATCCGCTGCAGCATGCGGTTGTGCTGAGCGTCGACGAGAAGACGTCGATCCAGGCGCTCGAGCGCACGCAGCAGCCGCTCCCGCTGCGAGCCGGTCGCGCTGCGCGACACGCGCATGACTCCAAGCGCCACGGCATCGTCGACCTCTACGCCGCGCTCGAAGTGGCGACGGGCAAGGTCACGCACCGCCTCAGCTCCCGGCACACGGCGGCCGACTTCCTGACGTTCATGCGTAAGGTCGTCCGCTCCTACCCTCGCCGTGAGCTGCACGGAATCCTCGACAACTCGTCGTCGCACGGGACACCCGAGGTGCGGGCCTGGCTCGCCGAACATCCGAAGGTGCACTTTCACTACACCCCGACGAGCGCATCCTGGCTCAACCAGGTGGAAGGCTTCTTCGGAATCCTCGGCAAGCAATCGCTCCGCGTGACGGACTTCCCATCGACCCGCGCCCTGCGAGAACACCTCGCTGCATTCATGCGCAACTGGAATCGCAACCCCACGCCGTTCGCGTGGACCAAGCCCGCCCACGCGATCATTCCCTCCCAGCGCCGAATGCTTGACCGCATCTCGACGGCGGTGCACTAGAAAAGGGCGCCCGTATGGCGTGCGGGTGGGCGGTCGTCGAGCGCGCGCCGATTCGTCGGGCGCCGTGGCCGCCGGGCTGCTCGTTGCGACGCCTTGTACGAGGAGTGATCGTACCACTACGATCTTCACTGTCGCCTCCGCATTCGGAGGCTGGCGCAATGGCGCGCCGGACGTCGCGCGTCGCGCGCGTTTTGATTGAATTCGGCTGGACTGCTCGAACGTGCAGCTGGTCGTTTGCGTGCCGCGGCGCTCGTGTCGCACGCGTCGGAGACGACTATCGCCCTATTCAAGTCCGCCACGGCTTTGCTGGCTCGCCATAGACTATGCTTGACATCTGTGTCGCGATCGTGTATTGACACGGGATGGTCGCACGGCAGTTCGAACTCTCGCTGCTCGAGCGACCGAAGTGGGGTGGTCCGCGAGCTCGAGCCGGCCGCAGACGCTCACCCGGGCGCGGTCGCGTGCCGCATCGCGCGCGACCGGTGCACCGGCGATGGCAGCCGTTCCACCTGACGTTGCGTGGAGCGGAGGGTGTTCCGTCGCTGCGCTCTCCGCAGGCATTTCGGGTTGTGTGCGGCTCCATTGCGTCTTCGCCCGCTGCGGGGTTCCGAGTCATTCACTTCTCGGTCCAGCGGAACCACATTCACGTCATCGCGGAGGCCGACCGCGCCGACGCACGGTCGCGGGGGATCCGGTCCCTGACGATCCGGCTCGCGGTGCGTCTCAATCGTCTGTTCCGCCGCTCGGGCGCGATCTGGGGCGATCGTTGCCACGTGCGCGCGCTCTCCACTCCGACCGAGGTGAGAAATGCGATCGCCAACGTGCTCATGAACTTCCGGAAGCACGGCGAGCATCTCGCTCTTCCAGCCGACGAGCGAGATCGCGATCCGTTTTCGTCGGCTGCGTGCCTCGACGAGCCTCGCGACACGTCGGCCCGCGCAGGCGAGGCGGTGGAGCGGCGCCTAACGTCCAGGCCGCACACCTGGCTTGCACGGACCGGGTGGAGCACCTGACCGAGCGCCGGCCGGCGGGACGAGGCGCCGCCGGCAGACGGCTCATGGCTTCGTCCAGAGCGGTGCGAGCGCTTCCGCGCAGGTCGCGAGGAATGCCTCATCGTTTCGGGCGAACGCGCCGCGTCCGTCGCTCCCGACGTGGATGGTCCCGACGATCGGCCGTCCTCGCTGCGACGGGGAAGATCGCCTCGGAGCCCGTGGTCGTGAACGTTGCGAGTAGCGCGGGTGGCGGCTGACGTCCTGGACCGCCACCGATGCGCCCGCGGCGACGGCGGCGCCGTTCAGACCCTGGTGCGCGGGGAAGCTCGGAAACGCGGGCGGTTCGGAGGCCGTCCACGCGAGCGCGGCGATCCGGGTCGGAATCACGCGGTAGAGACCGGACCCAACGGTAGACCGCGCCGCTACCACGCCGTCTCGACGTCGCCCTTTCGCAGCCGCTGCGCGATGAGGATCTGCTGCACCTCGGACGAGCCGTCGTACACGCGCACGACGCGAGCGTCGCGCCAGATGCGCTCGATCATGTACTCGCCGCGGATGTAGCCGTAGCCGCCGAGCATCTGGATGGCGTCGTCGACGGTCTGCCAGAGGCTCTCGCCGGCGAAGTACTTCGCGGTCGACGACTCGCGGATCGCGGGCGAGCCGCGGTCGATCGACCAGGCGCTCCGGTAGACGAGCCCGCGCCCGGCCTCCGTCCGCGCGCTCATCTGCGCGAGGCGGAACGCGAGCGCCTGGTGGTCGAGGAGCGGCTTCCCGAAGGTCTTCCGCGCCTCGCCGTGCTCGATCGCGAGCTCCATCGCCTTCTGCGCGGCGCCGACGGCGCGCGCGCCGAGCATCGTGCGGCCCTCGGACAGGCAGCGCTTCGCGATGTCGAAGCCCTTGCCCTCCTCGCCGATGAGCTGGGATGCCGGGATGCGGCAGTCCTCGAGCACGAGCTCGCAGATCGCCGAGCCCTTGTGGCCGAGCGTGTCGAAGATCTGGCCGACCGCGTAGCCGGGCGTGTCGGTGTCGACGAGGAACGCGGTGATGCCCTTCGGCGCGCGCGCGAAGATCATCACGTGGTGCGCGTAGGGCGCGTTCGTGATGAAGATCTTCCGCCCGTTCAGGACCCAGTGGTCGCCGTCGCGCTCGGCGCGGGTCTCGAGGCTTCCGGCGTCGGAGCCGGCGTTGGGCTCCGTCAGCCCGAACGACCCGAGCCACTCGCCGCTCGCCATCCGCGGCAGGTAGCGGTCCTTCTGCTCCTTCGTCCCGAAGAGGTTGATGCCGATGCAGCCGATCCCGGTGTGCACGCTGATGTAGCTCGCGAGGCCCCACGGGCCGCGGCCGAGCATCTCGTGGACGAGCGCCTTCTGGACGACCGACAGCCCGAGGCCGCCGTACTCGGGCGCGATCGTGAGGCCGAAGAGCCCGAGCTCCTTCGCGCCCGCGATCACCGCGTCGGTCAGCCGGTCGGTGCGCTCGATCTCCTGCCAGACCGGGTTCACGACGTCCTCGACGAACTGCTTGACGGCGTCGCGGAGCTGTCGGTCCTCGTCGCTCAGGGTGAAATCCATGCTCGGCCTCCGGGGCTCGATGAGTAGCCGACCCGAGCCGGCCGGCAAACCGGATGTCCGCCCGCCCTACGACGACGACGCGCGCCGGAGCCCGATCGGCGTGCCGCGCTTCACGACCTTCGTCCCCTTGCCGCCGCGGTGGCCGCCCGAGAAGTCCTCGGACGCGAGCTCGCGCTCGCCGCCGCCCTCGATGTCGGCGACGAGCTTCGCCTTCTTGTCGGCGGCGACGCAGCCGACCATGCGGTCCTTCGGGTCGAGCCGCATCAGGATGACGCCGCGGCCGGCGCCGGCGAGCTCGCTCACCTCGTCGAGCGGGAAGCGGAGGCCCTTGCCGCTGCGCGCGAGGCAGAGCGCCTCCCGGCCGATCGCCTCGCCGGCGGCGATCAGCTCGTCGCCGTCGGCGACGCGCGCGAAGCGGCGGCCGGCGCGGGTCGTGACGCTCAGGTCCGGCGCGGCGCGAAAGCCGTAGCCGCGCGCCGACGCGACCAGCAGCGCCCGCGTCTCCTCGGTGAGCTCGATCGGCTGCGCTCCGTCGAACAGATCTCGCTGCGCGCCGCGCCCGCGCTTGTCCGCCGCACCGGCGGTACCGGCGGCGCCGTCGCCATCGGCCTCGCCGGCGGCGTCCGCGCCGCGCCCGGCCACGAGCAGGGTCGCGATCACGCGCTCGCCGTCGCCGAACTTGAAGAGCGACTGGACCGGCTCGCCGTAGCCGGTCGTCGCGGGGATGTCGCTGACCGGCGCGACGTAGAGCACGCCGCGGTTCGAGAAGAGCGCGATCCGGTCGCGCGTCGAGCCCTCGTGCGCCGCGAAGAGCGCGTCGCCTTCGCGAAGGCGCGCGCTCGAGAGGTCCTTGATCTCGCGCACGCGCCGGATCCAGCCGTCGCGCGACAGCAGCACCGTCGCCTCCTCGTGCACGATGTAGGCGTCGGGATCGTAGGCGAGCTCCTCGCGACCGCCGGCCGACACGACGGTGCGGCGCTTGTCGGCGTACTTCTTCTGGACCTCGAGGATCTCGCCGCGCACGAGCTTCCAGCGCTCGGCCGGGCGCTTCAGGAGGCGCTCCACCTCCGCGAGGCGCTTCTTCTTCTCGTCGCGCTCGCTGCGGATCTTGTCGATCTCGAGGCGCGCGAGCTGGTAGAGCCGGAGCTCGAGGATCGCGTCGACCTGTACGTCGTCGAGCCGGAACGCGGCCTTCAGCTTGGTCCCGGCGTCGGCGCGGTTCTGCGCGGCGCGGATGATCTTGATCGCCTTGTCGAGGTTGTCGTAGAGCGCGATGAAGCCGTCCAGGATGTGGAGGCGCTCGGCGAGCTTCCTCCGCTCGTGCTCGAGCCGGCGCGTCACGACCTGCATGCGGAAGTCGAGGAAGTGCCGGCAGAGGTCGCGCAGCGAGACGCGGCCGGGCTGGCCGACGAGCGGGTTCGACGTCGGCGTCAAGCACGTCAGGTTCACGTTGAAGTTGATCGCGAGGTCGGTGTGCTTGAAGAGGTACGCCATCGCGACCTCGGGCTCGGCGTCGGGCTTGAGCTCGAGGACGACGCGCACGTCGGTGGTCGACTCGTCGCGCACGTCGACGACCTGCGGCAGCTTCCGCTCGGTGATCTGCGCCGCGATCTGCTCGACGAGGGTCGCCTTGTTCACCGTGTAGGGGATCGACGTGACGACCACCTGGCGCCGCCCGCGCGGCAGGTTCTCGACCCGGTACTGCCCGCGGACGCGGAGCGCGCCCTGTCCCGACTCGTAGACCGCGCGCACCTCGGCGCGGCTCGAGAGGAGCTCGCCGCCGGTCGGGAAGTCGGGGCCCTTGATGTGCTTCAGCAAGCCCTTCACGTCGAGATCGGGCTCGTCGATCATCGCGACCAGCGCGTCGCACACCTCGCCCAGGTGGTGCGGCGGGATGTTGGTCGCCATGCCGACCGCGATCCCGGTCGAGCCGTTCATGAGGAGCTGCGGGAGGCGGCTCGGCAGCACGACGGGCTCCTCCAGGGTCGCGTCGTAGTTCGCCCGCCACTCGACCGTGTCGGCGACGATGTCGGCGAGCATCTCCTCGGCGATCGCCGTCAAGCGCGCCTCGGTGTAGCGGTAGGCGGCGGCCTCGTCGCCGTCGAGCGAGCCGAAGTTCCCCTCGCCGTGCACGAGCGGGTAGCGCAGCGAGAAGTCCTGGGCCATCCGGACCATCGCGTCGTAGGCCGCGGTGTCGCCGTGCGGGTGGTACTTGCCGATGACCTCGCCGACGATCTGCGCGGACTTCCTCGGCTTCGATCCCGCGCCGAGCCGAAGGTTCTGGAACATGGCGTACAGGATCCGGCGCTGGACCGGCTTCAGCCCGTCGCGCACGTCGGGCAAGGCGCGCGACGTGATGACCGACAGCGCGTACGACAGGTAGCGCTGCTCCGCCGCCTGTCGGAGATCCGCCTCGAGACTCGCGTCGCTCATCGCTTCCACCCCGCTCGCGCTCGGCCGCGCGCCCGCGGCCCGAGGACGACCCTCTTAGGAGCCGGCGCTCGCATTTTCCAGGTGCCGGCCGCCGCATTCGCGCTCCACGAAACGCCATGCCGCCCGAGATGCGTGCGCGGTGCCGCAGAACGGCACCCGCGGGGAGGACACGCCGCGGCGCTCTCCCGCGGTGCCGTGGCGCGGCACCTTCCGCTCACGGGCCGCGGAAAATCACGGTTTTTCCAGCTCGCGCCGGCGACGCATCGTCGGGCGCGGTGGCTCGTCGCTTGCTCCGCGTGCCCGCAGGGGCCGGTGGCCGGCTGGTGAGGAAGGTGGAAGCTGCCATGCAAGCGGCGATGAGACGTGAGACGGTGTGCGGAGCGCGTCTCGGTGGAGCGGAGGCGGTGCGGAGGCATGGCGGCTTCACGGTGGTGGAGCTCCTGGTCGTGGTCGCGATCGTCGGCATTCTGGCCGCGGTCGCGATCCCGACCTTCTCCTCCTACAAGGCGGAAGGCTACAACGCGCACTCGCTCGCGGGCCTGAACAGCCTGGCGAAGGCCGAGGAGGCCTACTTCGCGACCCACGGCCGCTACACGTCGCAGATGGCCGAGCTTCCGCCGTACTACCCGCCCGCGAACGTCGTCCTGTCGATCGTGTCCGCCGACAATTTCGCCTTCGCGGCGACGGGGTCGCACCCGCAGGGCGACAAGACGTACCGCTGGGATTCGAGCGCGGGCGGGCTCCAGCCGTAGCGACCGCGCGGGCGCTTTGCTAGCCGCCGCTAGGTGCCTCTCGCGACGAGCACCGAAAGCCCGGCGGCCGAGCGCCGGCCCGACGTCCGGAACCTCGCGATCATCGCCCACGTCGACCACGGGAAGACCACGCTGGTCGACGCGCTCCTGCGCCAGAGCGGCGTCTTCCGCGCGAACGAGCGCGTCGCCGAGCGGGTCATGGACTCGAACGCGATCGAGCGCGAGCGCGGCCTCACGATCCTCGCGAAGAACACCGCGATCACCTGGAGCGGCGTCCGGATCAACATCGTCGACACCCCCGGCCATGCCGACTTCGGCGGCGAGGTCGAGCGCACGCTCGCGATGGTGGACGGGGTCCTCCTCCTGGTCGACGCGTCGGAAGGGCCGCTCCCGCAGACGCGCTTCGTCCTTCGGAAGGCGCTCGAGCGCGGCCTCTCGCCGATCGTCTGCATCAACAAGATCGACCGCGCCGACGCCCGCATCGCGGAGGTGCTCGACGAGGTCTACGGACTCTTCATCGACCTCGACGCGACCGAGGAGCAGCTCGAGTTCCCGGTCGTCTACACGAACGCGCGCGCCGGCACCGCGACCCGCGACGTGGCCGTCCCCGGCACGGACCTGAAGCCGCTCTTCGAGCTCGTCCTGAGCGACCTCCCCGGTCCCGCCGTCGTCCATGGCGCGCCGACGCAGTTCCAGGCGAACAACCTCGACTACGACGAGTACGTCGGCCGGCTCGCGCTCGGTCGCGTCGTCGCGGGCGAGCTCGCGACCGGCTCGACCTACCTCCTGTGCGGCGCCGCCGGCTCGCCGACGCCCTTTCGCTTGACGAACCTCTACGGCTGGCACGGCCTGAAGCGCATCCCGCTCGAGCGCGCGGCCGCGGGCGACATCGTCGCGATCGCGGGCGTGGAAGGGATCGAGATCGGCGACACGGTCGCCGACCTCGAGGACCCGCGTCCGCTGCCGCGCCTCCGGGTCGACGAGCCGACGATCGCGATGGTCTTCGGCGTCAACGCGTCGCCGTGGTCCGGCCGCGAGGGCCAGTGGGTGACGTCGCGGAAGCTCCGCGAGCGGCTCGAGGCCGAGGAGCGGCGGAACGTCGCGCTCCGGATCGAGGACACCGAGCAGCCCGACCGGCTCCGGGTCTCCGGGCGCGGCGAGCTCCAGCTCGCGATCCTGATCGAGACCATGCGGCGCGAGGGCTACGAGCTCGAGGTCTCGAAGCCGACGGTGCTGACGCGCGAGGAGAAGGGCGTCGTGCAGGAGCCGATGGAGATCGCGATCATCGACCTGCCGGAGGACTTCATCGGCGTCGTCTCGCAGCTCCTCGCGATGCGGAAGGGCGTGATGACCCGGATGTCGCCGCCGGCTTCGGGGCGCGTTCGCCTCGAGTTCCGCGTGCCTTCGCGCGGTCTCATCGGGTTTCGCTCGCCGTTCCTCACCGACACGCGCGGTACCGGCATCATCAACACCATCTTCGACGGGTGGGGCCCGTGGTGCGGCGACATCCAGCGGCGCGTGAACGGGGCGATGGTCGCGGATCGAGAGGGCGTCGCGACGCCGTACGCGATCTTCCACCTGCAGGAGCGGGGCGCGATGTTCATCGCGCCCGGCACGCGCGTCTACGAGGGCATGGTGATCGGCGAGTACTCGCGCGCCGGCGACCTCGACGTGAACATCGTCCGCGAGAAGAAGCTCACCAACATCCGCGCCGCCGGCCACGACGAGGCGATCCGCCTGACGCCGCCGAAGCCCGTCGGCCTCGAGGACGCGCTCGACTGGATCGACGACGACGAGCTCGTCGAGGTGACGCCGCGCTCGATCCGGATCCGGAAGCGGATCCTGCGCCAGGCGCTCCGACCGAAGCGAAAGGCCTGAGCGCCGGCGCTCGCGACGCGCTCCTCGTCACTGGAAGCCGACGATCTGGAAGCTCTGCGTCCCCTTGTTCCACTGGAGGACGGGGCTCGTGCCCGCGAAATCCTGGATCAGGTAGAGAGTGGAGGGGCCGTCCTGGAGGAAGGGCACGCCGAACGTCGATACCGTGAAGTCGGTCTGGTCGAAGGCCGCGCCATTCGCGTACGCGACGACATGGTGCGGGCCCGGGCCGAGCAGGCCCATGTTGAAGAGCAGGCCGAAGCCGTTGTGGATCCCGCCATGGCACTCCGGGACGGCCTGCGTGTCGTTGCGCGGCGTTCCGAAGGCCACCGGAAGGAGCTCCCCGCCGTCGACCTGCACGTGCACCGCATTCACCGTGTCGCCGCACACCCATCCCGAGAACAGGGTGACGCCGCTCACCCCGCCGCGCGGGTTCTCGAGGACTCCGACGAAGCTCGCTCCGCCGCCTGACGGGAGCGCGTCGAGCGCCTCGAGAATGCGGATCCGCGGCGTCGTCACCAGGCTGACCGGGTCCTCGAGAGGCACGCCGGTCGTCTGCAGCGCGTCGAGGACCTGGCTCACCGTCGCCGCCGAATTCTTCTGCCTCAGGATTGCCCACGCACCCGTCACGTGCGGCGCGGCCATCGACGTGCCGCTCTTCACCCCGAAGCCGCCTCCCGGAAGCGTCGACGTGATGTTCGTCCCGGGGGCGAGCAAGGACAGGAACGGCGCGGAGTTCGAGAAGACCGAGATCCCGTCGCTCTTCGTCGTCGAGCCCACGCTCACGGCGGACGAGATGCAGCCCGGCGATCCGAGCGCGTCGGCGTACGCCTCGTTGCCGGCGGACACCACGACCGCGATCCCCACCGAGCGCAGCAGATCGATCGCTGCCTTCTCGGCCTGATGGTCGGCATCGCACTCCGCCTGCGACGTGTACTTGCCGCCCCCGATGCTCATGTTCACCGCCGCGATCGAAAATGCATCGCGGAGCGCGAACACCCGCTCCATCGCCGCAATGCGGTCGGAGGCGAGGCTTCGGGCGCACGGGTCCTCGCCGTCGCCGCAGTCGTCCGAGCCGCTGAACTCGCCGAACACCTGCATCGCGATCACGCTCGCCCCCGGCGCCACGCCCGGAACGTCGGCGTCGCGGCTCGCGGCGATGCCGGCGACGTGCGTCCCGTGCGTGCAGGAGTCCGGCGCGTAGCCGCACGGTGCGGCGGAACCGGCCCCGAGCTGGGTCGTTCCGCCATTCGGGCAGCTGCTCTGCGACGAGAAGCATGCCTCGCTCACGACGGCGTCCGCGAGGGCCGGGTGAAAGCGATCGACTCCGGTGTCGAGCACGGCGACCGTCTGCCCGCTGCCGTCGAACCCGGCTTGCTGCGCGAGATCGGCCTCGACGACGCCGACGCTCTCGAGGTCCGCAGGCGGTATCGGACGGTCCTCCTGCACGTTCACGACGAGCGACGAACGCTCGAGCGCGAGCAATGTCTCGGCATCGGCCTTCAGCGCGACGAACGGGATCGCCGCGAAACGGCGCGCGAGCGTCCAGCCACCGGTTCCCAGCTCAGCGACGAGCTGATTCTGCGCGGTGGCGATCGCGGTGCGCTGCGAAGCGATCGCGTTCGCACCGGCGACCTCGCCTTCCGGGCGCGTCGGGAGATCGAGCCGCGCGATGATCCGGACCGGCCGGCCCGATTCCGCCTTGCGAAGGGTCGACAAACGAACCGCGCCCTCGCGCGCGGCCGCTGGCGCGACACCGGCCAGTGCGATGGCCACGGACAGGAAGCCGACGAGAGTGGGGCGCCGGCGGGTCGCTCGCGACGTCCGCGGGCGTCGCCTCCATGCCGCTCGGATCGAGCAAACGAGGTCGGTCGTCATGACCGCTATTCGGCGGTTCGGTCGATGGCCCAAAGCCTCGCGCATGACCTGGAGCGAGAGCGGGAAAGCGCTTCCCCACGCCTTGCCATGGCGATAGCCTTGCGCGATGCCTTCGCGACGCTCGGGCCGGCGGGCGGTGTGGCTGGCGGTGCTACTTTCGGCGGCACTCGCGGTCCCCGAGCGCGCGCATGGGCTCGCGTCCGCGATCAACGACCCGCCCGCGAAGGCGACGCACGCGAAGAGGCGCACGACGCGGAAGGCCTCGACGAATTCGACCGCGGCGAAGAGGGACCGCCGCTCCGCGCGTGCCGAGCCCGCTGCTGCGGCGACGACCACGACGCATGCAGAGTCGGTCTCCGCTCCCGACCCGCGCGCTCTCGCGCCCGGCTTCGACCCGGCGTGCCCGAGCGGCAAGGTCGCGAGCATCCTCGCGTGCCCCGAGATGGTCTGTCCGTGCCAGCGCGGGAGGAACGTCGTCCTCGCGCGCGCGTTCGATCCGCGGACCCGCTGCTGCAACGCGCCTTCGTGCGACGAGATCTGCGCCCGGCGGAGCCGCTGCCCGCGCTTCGAGTGCCCGTGTGGCGTGCCGGGCGATCGCGCCGCCGCGACCGACGAGGACACGGGCGAGTGCATCACCGACGCGCGCGAGGTCTGCCGGCGCGCTTGTAACCTCTAGGCTCCCAGGCGGGCCCGGCTAGGCCGCGCCCGGCCCGGACGCAGCCGGCGGCCACCAGCGCGGCCGCGCGCGCAGGTGCACGTGGTAGTGCTCCGGGATCTGGCGCATGCGGTCGTCGAAGGAGAGGTCGCCGAGGCCGAGCGCGCGGCCGACGAGGGCGAGCGCCTCGGTCATGATGCGTTTCTCCTCCTCGCTCACCTGGCTCCGATGCTCGGCGAGCACGGCCATCGGCGTGTCGCAGGAGTCGCAGTCGAGGATGGTGAAGGGCAGGGGATCGAAGAACTGAGCGTACCAGCGCGTCGAGCGGACCAGCGCGCAGAGCTCGCACCCGCGGGCGGCTTCGCTCACGACCCGACGAGCTCTCCGAGCGCGCGCTCGAGCTCCGCCTCCGATCGGGTCTGCACGCTCACGTTGTGCATGTCCACGCCGGCCTTCGACTCCGCGTCGAGGCGGGCGGTGCACTCGGAGATCGTGCCGACCGTCGTCACCTGGTCGACGAGCTCGTCGGGGACGGCGTCGATGCCGGCCTCGCTGCCGCGCTCGCTCCACGCCTTCCGGACGGCGGCGACCGCGTCGCCGTGCCCGAAGCGCTCGAGCTGCGCGCCGTAGAAGGTCCCCATGCGCGCGATGTAGAACGCGAGCGTCCCGGCCGCTTGGCGGCGCGCGCGCTTCGGGTCCTCGAGCGCGACCACGACGCGGTCGGGCGAACGCACCTGGACGGCGTTCGCGGGGCGGCCGGCGTCGGTCACGAGCTTCCGGAAGGCCGCGATCTCGCGCGCCAGCACGGGCTCGGGGATCATGATCGGCATCCAGCCGTCGCAGAGCTCGGCGGTGAGGCGGAGCGCGTTCGGGTTGAGGGACGCGAGCCAGACCGGGATGTGCTTTCGCACCGTCTCGAAGCGGAGCGTGAAGCCGCGCTCCAGCTGGAAGAGGCGGCCGCGGTGGCGGAGCGGGGTGCCGGAGATCAGCGTGTTGAAGATCTCGATGGTCTCTCGCAGGCGCGCGAGCGTCGGCTTGAACGGCACGCCGTGGAAGTGCTCGATGACCTGCGGGCCGCTCGTGCCGAACCCCGCGACGGCGCGACCGCCGGAGAGCTCGTCCAGCGTCGCGAAGTGCTGCGCGAGCGCGGCCGGCGTCCGGGAGTACACGTTCACGATCCCGGTGCCGAGCTGGATGCGGCGGGTGCGGTCGGCGAGGAGCGCGAGCAGGCTGAACGCGTCGCGGCCCCATGCCTCCGCGACCCAGACGGTGTCGACGCCGACCTCGTCGGCGATCTGGACCTGTCGGAAGAGCTTGTCGCGGTCGGTCAGGTTCTGCCAGTCGAGCGTGATGCAGATGCGGCGCGCCATCGCGCCGTCATAGGTCGGGAGCAGCCCCGTGACAATGGAAGCCGGTGGTCCGACGCGTCGGCGGAACGTCGCCCGCGTCGCGTTGACCGCGAGCCGGTCCGATCGCTAAAGCCCGCCGGCACGCTCGATCAGAGGGAGACAATCCGATGAGAACCCGCCTCGCCGCCGTCGCGTCCGTCGCCGTGTCGCTGCTCTTCGCCCTCTCGGCGCGGGCCGCCGATCCGACGCCCGCCGCCGGAGCCGCGAAGGCGACGAAGGGGAGTGCGCCGATGGCAACGAAGGATGCCGGGACCACCGACAGGAACCCGGTGGTCGTGATCGCGACGTCGCTCGGGAACATCGAGGTCGAGCTCTATCCCAAGCAGGCGCCGGAATCCGTCAAGAACTTCCTCTCGTACGCCGAGAGCGGCCAGTACGACGGGACGATCTTCCACCGCGTCATCAAGGACTTCATGATCCAGGGCGGCGGCATGACGCCCGACATGAAGCAGAAGCCGACCAAGGCGCCCATCAAGAACGAGGCCGACAACGGCCTCAAGAATTCCCTCGGCACGATCGCGATGGCGCGGACGAGCGACCCCGACAGCGCGACGGCGCAGTTCTTCATCAACACGAAGGACAACGCCTTCCTCGACTTCAAGTCGAAGACGCCGCAGGGGTGGGGCTACGCGGTCTTCGGGAAGGTCACCTCGGGCATGGACGTCGTCCGGAAGATCGAGGCGGTGTCGACGACGAACAAGGGGATGCACCAGGACGTGCCGTCGGAGCCGGTCGTCATCAAGAGCGTGACCGTGAAGAAGTAGCGCGGCGTCGGCCCGCGCCGCCGTGCCCCCGGCTGCCCGGCGCGCCGCGGCAAGTGGAATCCTTTTGACCGGGAGCCGGGACCCCTCGTATTTTCCCGGGCCATGCTCTCGAAGACCCCTGGTGTTCGTCTCGCGCGGCGAGCGCGTCGCTGGATCGGAATCGGCGCCGCCGTCGCCTGGCTCGGCGTGGCCGCCTGCGGCGGCTCTGGATCCGGCGGATCGACGATCGACGTGACCGCGCCGAACGCCGATCGCTGCGAGATCCTCGATCCCGACCACTGCCTGCTGCCGTTCCCGAGCGACGCGCTCACGGTCGCGGACGCGGCGACCGACACGGGCCGGCGGGTCGCGTTCCACGCCGAGTCGATGCCCGCGAACGCGAGCGGCGTGCACGTCGATCCGACCGAGTGGAACCGGAACGACGGCTTCAGCCCGGGAGCGCAGATCACGCTCGTCGTCCCGGGCCTCGACCCCGGGCGCTCCGGCCTTCCTCCCGTGACCGACATCGCCCGCTCGCTCGATCCCGACTCGTCGCTCGTCCTCCTCGACGCGGACACCGGCGAGCGCGTGATCGCGTTCGCCGAGCTCGACGCGCACGCGACCGACCCCGCGCGGAAGGCGCTGCTCGTCCATCCCGCGCGGAACCTGCGCGAGGGGCACCGCCACGTCGTCGCGCTTCGCCGCCTCGTGGACGCGGACGGCGCCGACATCGCGCCGTCCGACGTCTTCCGCGCCTACCGCGACCGCCTGCGGACCCGCGACGACGCGATCGAGGCGCGCCGCCCGGAGATGGAGCGCATCTTCGACGACCTCTCGCGCGCCGGCGTCGGCCGGAGCGACCTCTACCTCGCATGGGACTTCACGGTCGCGAGCGAGCGCTCGCTCTCCGAGCGCCTGCTCCACATCCGCGACGACGCGTTCGCGACGCTCGGCGACGCGGCGCCCGGGTTCACGGTCACGAGCACGTCCGATCAGGGAGTCGCGCACGTCGTGAGCGGGACCTTCCAGGTGCCGCGCTACTTGACGGGCGACGGAAAGCCGGGATCCGTCTTCAACGACCAGGGCGCCGACTCGCTGCCCGCGCAGAATGGCCTCCAGACGGCGAACTTCGTCTGCACCGTGCCGTCGTCCGCGAGCGCGGCGAATCCGGCGCGGGTCGCGCTCTACGGCCACGGCCTCCTCGGGACCGCGAGCCAGGTCGTCGGCGTCGGCCTCGCCGGGGCGCTCGTGAACGTCGCCTTCTGCGCGACCGACTGGATCGGCATGGCGGCGGAGGACGTTCCGAACGCGGTCGCGATCCTGCAGGACCTCGGCAAGTTCCGGAGCCAGGCCGACCGCCTCCAGCAGGGTCACCTGAACTTCCTCTTCCTCGGCCGTCTCATGCGCCACCCGCAGGGCCTCGGCAGCGACCCCGCCTTCCAGCGCGACGGCGCGTCGGTCCTCGACGGCAGCGACGTCTTCTTCCTCGGCGCGAGCCAGGGCGGAGTGCTCGGCGGCGGGACGACCGCGGTCGCGCAGGACTGGACGCGGGCCGTGCTCGCGGTCGGGGCGTCGAACTACAGCCTCCTCATCCCGCGCAGCGTCGACTTCGACGAGTTCGATCCGATCCTGGCGTCGGCGTACCCGGATCCGCTCGACCGCCGCCTCGGCTTCGGGATCATCCAGATGCTGTGGGACCGCGGCGAGTCCAATGCGTACCTCCAGCACCTGACCGCCGATCCGTACCACGACACGCCCGTCCACGACGTGCTGTACTTCGAGGCGTTCGCGGACCACCAGGTCGCGAACGTCGGCACCGAGGTCGCGTCGCGCACGATCGGAGCGCGCCTGCGACAGCCGGCGCTCCGCCCCGGACGGGCGTCGGCGGTCGAGCCCTACTACGGGCTCGAGCCCGTGCCGTCGTATCCCTATCCCGGGTCGGCGCTCATCGTGTGGGACTTCGGGACGCCGCCGCCGCCGGTCGAGAACCTGCCGCCGCGGGAAGGCGATGACCCGCACGGCAAGGCGGGCGACGTGCCGGCGGTGCTCGCGCTGGTCTCGGAGTACCTGAAGACCGGCGGCGGGCTCGTCGACGTGTGCGGAGGCGAGCCATGCGTGACGCTGGATCAGTGAGCGACGGCGTGCCGGCGGCGCGCATGAATCGACGCGGATCCAGGACGACCGCCGCGCGGCGTGCGCTGGGTGTCGCGCTCACGCTCGTCACGGCCGTCGCGCTCGGCGCCTGCGGCGATTCGTCGACCAGCGGCTCCGCGATCCGCGACGCATCCGTCGAGCGGCTCGCGAGCGGCGACCTCGTCGTGTCGTGGACGGCCGTGCCCGATGCCGGCGAGGTGACGGTCTACGCCGGCCGCGACCCGGACGCGATTGCGCGCGACGTCGCGGTCGGGAAGGGCGGTCCATCCGGCTCGGCCGTCGTCGCGGGTCTCGACCCGGCGCGCCGCACCTACTTCGCGGTGGTCGCCGGGCGCTCGGAGCTCGTGGTCGCGGAGCGCCGCGTTCCGCTCGTCGGCGCTGTCAACTTTCGCGACCTGGGCGGCTACGCGACCGCATCGGGCAAGCGCGTCGCGTGGGGGAAGGTGTTCCGCTCGGATCAGCTCGATCGCCTCACCGAGGCCGACCAGGCGATCTTCTCCAATCTCGGCGTGAAGCTCGTCTGCGACTTCCGGTCGCCGACCGAGGTCGGCCGCTCTCCCGACCGCCTTCCCCCGGACGACGCGTCCGAGGTCCTGCACCTCCCGATCTACGACCCCGAAAACGACTACGAGGCGGAGATCCGCGGGGCGATCACGAGCGCGGACTTCGCCCGCCAGGAGGAGCTCCTCGGAGGAGGGCGGAACGAGCAGCTCCTGATCGACGGCAACCGCTTCCTCGTCACGAAGGCGACCGACCAATATGCGGGCTGCCTCCGCCGCCTCGCCGACCCGGCCGCGCTTCCCGCGCTCACCCACTGCACGGCCGGGAAGGACCGCACGGGGTTCTCGAGCGCGATCCTGCTGCTCGCGCTCGGCGTGCCGGAGTCGGTCGTGATGGAGGACTACCTCCTCTCGAACGCGTACCTCGCGGAGCGGAACGAGCAGACGATCGCGAGCGTCGGGCCGCTCATGCGGGACCCGGAGCTCCTGCGGCCGGTGCTCGAGGTCCGGCCCGAGTACCTGCAGGCCTCGTTCGACGCGATCCGCGAGATCTACGGCGACGTCGAGACCTACCTGCGCGAGGGCCTCGGGCTCGACCCGGCGACGCTACGCCGCTTGCGCGAGAACCTTCTGCGCTAGGCCGGGACGAGCCTACGACATCAACCGACGCGCGCGGGGTCGGGTGCGAGCAGCACCTTTCCGACGTTCCGGCGCTCCTGGATGTACGCGTGCGCGGCGGGCGCGTCGTCGAAGGCGAAGACGCGATCGACGTGCGGCCGCACCTTGCCCTCGCCCCACCAGGCGAGGATGCGGGCGAGCCAGGCCGCCAGGCGGTCCGTGTGCTGCCAGAGGCGGCCGACGTTCACGCCCGCGACGGCGCGATTCCCGTTCATGAGCGAGATCGGGTTGATCGCGAGCCACGGCACCGAGGCGAGCGCGCGTACGACGCCGACGTACGACCTCTCCTGCCCGGTGCTCATCGCCGACATGCCGAAGCAGACGAGCTTGCCGTTCGGCGCGAGCAGCCGAAGCCCCTTCTTCCACGAGCCGCCGCCCATCGGGTCGAGGATCACGTCGACGCCCTGGCCGCCGGTGATGCGGCGCACCTCCGGCTCGTAGTCGAGCGTCCGGTAGTCGATTGCGTGCGAGAGGCCGCGCTCGCGGAGGAACGCGTGCTTCGCGCCCGAGGCGGTCCCGATCGTCTCGGCTCCGAGCATCGCGCAGAGATCGAGCGCGGCGAGGCCGACGCCGCCCGCCGCCTGGTGGATGAGGACGCGATCGCCGGCGCGGACGCGCGCGACCTCGATCAGGATCTGGTATGCCGTCAAGTAGACCACGGGGATCGCTGCGCCGTCGCGCGCCGAGAGCCCGGGCGGCCGGTCCATCGCCTGGACGTCGGGGACGACGACCGCCTCGGAGTAGCCGCCGAAGCGGGTGAGCGCGATCACGGGCCGGCCGACGCGGCTCGCGTCGACGCCGGGGCCGACGGCGTCGATCGTGCCGCCGACCTCGTAGCCGACGACGCAGGGTGGAGGCGGCGCGTCGGGATACGTCCCCATGCGGGCCGAGACGTCGGCGAAGTTGATGCCGGCAGCGTCGACGCGGACCCGCACCTCCCCGGCCGCCGGGGTCGGCTCGGGGGAATCGCGGACCTGCAGGACGTCGGGCGGCCCGTGCCGCGTGATCCACACCTGACGCATCGAGCCTCCTTCAGGCGATCCCGAGCTCGCGGTAGCGCGCCGCGAGGAGCGCGTAGTTCTCGGCGGAGCGCCGGAGGTGCAGGCACTCCTCGTCGCGCAGCGGGCGCTTGACGGCGGCCGGCGACCCGAGCGCGAGATGTCCCGCGGGGACCTTCGTGCCGGGCGCGAGGAGCGACCCGGCCGCGATCATGCAGTCGTCGCCGACCTCGCACCCGTCCATGACGATCGCGCCGATGCCGACGAGGACGCGGTTTCCGATCGTGCAGCCGTGGAGCGTCACCGCATGGCCGACGGTGACGTCGTCGCCGAGGCGGGTCGAGAAGCGCTTGGTCGTCACGTGGATCACGCAGCGATCCTGGACGTTCGTGCGCTCGCCGATGGCGATGTCGTCGACGTCGCCCCGCACGACGGATCCGAACCAGACGCTCGAGCGCGCGCCGATCGCGACCCCGCCGATCACGAACGCGCTCTCGAAGACGACCGCGGTTGGGTCGACGGACGGGCGCCTTTCACCGAAAGGACGAATCATCCCAACCACAAGATGTTGTTGTCGCGGGCGGAGCTTGTCCCATGCGCTGCGCTCTGATAGGAGGCGTCATGGTTAGTCCCGATCGCCGCCCCGTGCAACGCAGAGCGACGCGAACGCCGGCCGACCTCGGCCGCGATTCGCGGAGGAGACGCGCCCATGGAACGTCACCCGCTCTCTGAGGGGCTCACCTTCGACGACATCCTTCTGGTTCCCGCGGCCTCCGACGTCCTCCCGCGCGCGACCGACGTCTCGACGCAGCTCACGCGCCGGATCGCGCTCAACATCCCGCTCGTGAGCGCCGCGATGGACACCGTGACCGAGTCCGACACCGCGATCGCGATGGCGCAGGCGGGCGGCATCGGGTTCGTCCACAAGAACCTCCCGGTCGAGGCGCAGGCGGGCGAGGTCGGGCGCGTCAAGAAGTTCGAGAGCGGCATGGTCGCCGACCCGATGACCGTCGCGCCCGACCAGCCGATCGCGGAGGCCCTCGGCCTCATGCGCCGCTTCCGGATCTCGGGCCTGCCCGTCACGCGCGACGGCCGTCTCGTCGGCATCCTCACCAACCGCGACCTCCGCTTCGAGAAGCGCCTCGACCGCCCGGTGAGCGAGGTCATGACGAGCCGGAACCTCGTGACCGCGAAGCCCGGCGTGACGCTCGAGCAGGCGAAGAACATCCTGCACGAGCACCGCATCGAGAAGCTCCTCGTCGTCGACGATCACCAGCGCCTGATCGGCCTCATCACCGTCAAGGACATCGAGAAGACGACACAGTTCCCGAACGCCGCCCGCGACGAGCGCGGCCGCCTGCGCGTCGGCGCCGCGATCGGCATCGGCGACTGGGAGGCACGCGCGGAAGCGCTCGTGAAGGCGGGGGTCGACGTGCTGTGCGTCGACACCGCGCACGGGCACTCGCGGAACGTCGTCGAGACGGCGGGCGTGCTGAAGCGCCGCTTCCCGGACGTCGACGTCGTCGCCGGCAACATCGGAACGCAGGAAGGGGCCGAGGCGCTCATCCGCGCCGGGGTCGACGGCGTGAAGGTCGGGATGGGCGTCGGGTCGATCTGCACGACCCGCATCATCTCGGGCGTCGGGATGCCGCAGGTGACCGCGATCTTCGGGGCCGCGAAGGCGTGCGCCGACGCCGGCGTCCCGCTCGTGGCCGACGGCGGCATCCGCTTCTCGGGAGACGTCGTCAAGTCGCTCGCGTGCGGCGCGCAGACCGTCATGATCGGGAGCCTCTTCGCCGGCACCGAGGAGAGCCCCGGCGAGACCGTCCTCTACCAGGGCCGGACCTACAAGATGTACCGCGGGATGGGCTCGCTCGGCGCCATGCGCTCCGGGAGCCGCGATCGCTACTTCCAGGAGGACGAGGAGGACGTGAAGCTCGTGCCCGAGGGCATCGAGGGCCGGGTGCCGTACAAGGGGTCGCTCGCGTCGAACGTCCACCAGCTCGTCGGCGGGCTCCGCGCCGGCATGGGCTACCTCGGCTGCCGAACGCTCGCCGAGCTGCGCGAGAAGGCGCGCTTCATCCGCATCAGCGACGCCGCCCACCGCGAGAGCCACGTGCACGACGTCATCGTCACCAAGGAAGCTCCGAACTACCGCCTCGAATGAGCTACTCCAATTCGCCCCCGTGCGCTGCTCGCGTGGAGAGCTGCGCTCTCCACGCTCCGCTGCTCCGATGGGCGTCGCGGCGCAGGCCGAGCCTGCGCCGCTCCCTTGCCAATCGCGAATGATCATCATCTTGGATTTCGGCAGTCAGTATACGCAGCTCATCGCGCGGCGGGTGCGCGAGGCGAACGTCTACTGCGAGATCCTGCCGTGCACGGCGACCGTCGCCGAGGTCGCGGAGCGCCGCCCCGCGGGGATCATCCTCTCGGGCGGCCCGGCGAGCGTGTACGTCGAGAGCGCGCCGCAGCTCGCGCGCGGCATCCTGGATCTCGGCGTCCCGGTGCTCGGCATCTGCTACGGGATGGGACTCCTGACGCGCGCGGGGGGCGCCGAGGTCGCGCGCGCCGACCGCCGCGAGTACGGCCGCACGCCCGTCCGCGTGCTCGACTCGACCGACCTCTTCCTGGGCTTCACGACCGGCGAGAAGACCACCGTCTGGATGTCGCACGGCGACCGCGTCGAGTCGGTGCCCGAGGGCTGGACGGTCCTCGCCGAGAGCCACAACGCGCCCATCCAGGCTTTCCGCGACCCGACGCGTCGGCTCTACGGGATCCAGTTCCACCCGGAAGTCGAGCACACCGAGCGCGGGCGCGAGATCTACGCGAACTTTCTGTTCGAGATCTGCCGCGTGAAGCCCGACTGGACCCCGGCGTCCTTCGTCGACCAGACGATCGCGCGCCTCCGCGAGCAGGCGCGCGAGGGCCGCGTCCTGTGCGCGCTGTCGGGCGGCGTCGACTCGACCGTCGCCGCAGCGCTCCTCCACCGCGCGCTCGGGGACCGCGTCACCTGCATCTTCGTCGACACGGGCCTCCTCCGCGCCGGCGACCGCGCGATGGTCGAGGGCTCGCTCGCGCACCTCGGCCTCGACATCCGGACGATCGACGCCGCGCCGCGCTTCTTCGCCGCGCTCGAGGGCGTGATCGACCCCGAGGTCAAGCGGAAGCGCATCGGAAACCTCTTCATCGAGGTGTTCGAGGAGGCGGCCGCGAAGCTGCGCGACGTGCGCTGGCTCGCGCAGGGAACGCTCTACCCGGACGTGATCGAGTCGGTGTCCGTGCGCGGCCCGTCGGCGACGATCAAGACGCACCACAACGTCGGCGGCCTTCCCGACCGCATGAAGCTCCGCCTGATCGAGCCGCTGCGCGAGCTCTTCAAGGACGAGGTGCGGCGCGTCGGCCGGCAGCTCGGCCTCGCCGAGGAGCTGGTCGCGCGCGAGCCCTTCCCCGGCCCGGGCCTCGCGGTGCGGATCATCGGCGAGGTGACGCCGGAGCGCGCGGAGCTCCTCCGGAAGGCGGACGCCGTCGTCCGCGACGTGCTCGCGGAGTCACCGGAGCGCGGGCGGCTCTGGCAGGGATTCGCGGTCCTGCTGCCGGTCCAGACCGTCGGCGTGCAGGGCGACGAGCGCACCTACGACCGCGTGATCGCGGTGCGGGCGGTCGAGAGCGTCGACGGCATGACGGCGGACTGGGCGCGGCTCTCGCCCGAGACGCTGGAGACGATCGCGCGCCGGGTGACGAACGAGGTGCGCGGCGTGAACCGGGTGGTGTACGACATCTCGTCGAAGCCGCCCGCGACCATCGAGTGGGAGTGAAGCCAGGCGCCGAGGGCGGCGCGCGGGAGCAACGGGCGGGACGAATGGGGAAGGGGGGTCGGACGTGACGAGGGGATTCGCGCCGTGAGCTTCGTGCACCTGCACCTGCACACGCAGTACTCGCTCCTCGACGGAGCGAACAAGGTCTCGGACCTCCTGCCGCGGGTCGCGAAGCTCGGCATGCCCGCGGTCGCGATGACCGACCACGGCAACATGTTCGGCGCCGTCGACTTCTACAAGGCGGCCGAGGACGCCGGAGTGCAGCCGATCATCGGGTGCGAGGTCTACGTCGCGCCGCGCTCGCGCTTCGACAAGTCGCAGGCCCGCGCCGACGATCCCGAGGCGGGCGGCAACTACCACCTGATCCTGCTCGCGCAGAACGACCGCGGCTATCGGAACCTCTGCCGTCTCGTGACGACCGCGTACCGCGAGGGCTTCTACTACAAGCCGCGCATCGACAAGGAGCTCCTGCGCGAGTTCCACGAGGGGCTCTTCTGCCTGTCGGGCTGCCTCGCGAGCGAGGTCAACCAGGCGATCGCGAAGAGCGACCTGAAGCGCGCGCGCGAGGTCGCGGCCGAGTTCGCGCAGATCTTCGCGGGCGACCGCTACTTCATCGAGGTCCAGGACAACCACCTGGAGGAGCAGGTCGCCGCGAACCGCGAGCTCACCGCGCTCGCGCGCGAGCTCGGCCTCCCGCTCATCGCGACCAACGACTGCCACTACCTCGAGCCGGGCGACGCGGAGGCCCACGAGGCGCTCCTCTGCATCCAGACGGGGAAGACCTTCTCCGACCCGAAGCGCTGGAAATTCGGGACCGATCAGCTCTTCGTCAAGTCGCCCGACGAGATGCGCGCCGCCTTCGCCGAGTTCCCCGAGGCGATCGACAACACGATCGACCTCGCTCGCCGCTGCGACTTCAAGATGAGCTTCGGGCAGTACCAGTTCCCGGAGTACGCGACCGCGGCCGACGAGCCGCTCGAGGAGGTCCTCGAGCGCGAGGCGCGGGACGGGCTCGAGTCGCGCATCGCCGCCATCGCGGCGCGCGAGGGCCGATTCGACGACGACAAGCGGCGCCCGTACCTCGAACGCCTCGACGTGGAGCTCGGCGTGATCCGGCGGATGGGGTTCGCCGGCTACTTCCTGATCGTCGCCGACTTCATCAACTGGGCGAAGCGCGAGGGCATTCCGGTCGGGCCGGGCCGCGGCTCGGCGGCCGGAAGCCTCGTCGCCTGGGTGCTCCGGATCACCGACCTCGACCCCATCCAGCACGGCCTCCTGTTCGAGCGCTTCCTCAACCCCGAGCGGAAGTCGATGCCCGACATCGACGTCGACTTCTGCTTCGAGCGGCGCGACGAGGTGATCGACTACGTCCGCCGGAAGTACGGCGAGGACCGGGTCGCGCAGATCATCACGTTCGGGACCCTGAAGGGGAAGGCGGCGCTCAAGGACGTCGGCCGCGTGCTCGACTTCACCTTCGCCGACACCGACCGCCTCGCGAAGCTCTACCCCGCGCCGCGCCAGGGGAAGGACTTCCCGCTCGTGAAGGCGCTCGACATGGAGCCGAAGCTCCGCGAGATGCGCGAGCGCGGCGAACGAGAGAAGAAGCTCTTCGACTACGCCCTCAAGCTCGAAGGGCTCATGCGCCACCACTCGAAGCACGCGGCCGGCATCGTCATCGCGCCGAGGCCGCTCGTCGAGTCGGTCCCGCTCTGCGTCGACAAGGAAGGCGCGGTCCTGACGCAGTTCTCGGGCGTCGACATCGAGAAGGTCGGCCTCATCAAGTTCGACTTCCTCGGGCTCAAGAACCTGACGCTCATCCAGAACGTCGTGCGCCGCATCCGGGAGGCGCGCGGCGACGAGGTCGACGTCGCCGCTCTGCCGCTCGACGACAAGAAGACCTACAAGCTGCTCGCGCGCGGCGAGACCGTCGGGGTCTTCCAGATGGAATCGAGCGGCATGCGCGAGCTCGTGACGCGCCTCAAGCCGACCTGCTTCGAGGAGATCGTCGCGATCAACGCGCTCTACCGCCCCGGGCCGCTCGACTCCGGCATGGTGGAGCGCTTCATCCAGCGGAAGCACGGCAAGGAGGACATCTCGGTCCTCCATCCTCGCCTCGAGCCGATCCTGCGCGAGACGTACGGGATCATGGTCTACCAGGAGCAGGTCATGCAGGCGGCCCAGGTGCTCGCCGGCTTCTCGCTGGGCGACGCCGACAACCTCCGCCGCGCGATGGGCAAGAAGAAGAAGGAGGAGATGGCGCGCGAGCGGTCGCGCTTCGTCGAGGGCGCGGTGAAGAACGGCCTCACCGACAAGCTCGCGGGCGACATCTTCGACCAGATGGAGACCTTCGCGGGCTACGGCTTCAACAAGTCGCACGCCGCCGCCTACGCGCTCATCTCCTTCCAGACGGCCTACCTGAAGGCGCACTACCCCGAGGAGTTCATCGCGGCGCTCATGACGCTCGAGATGGACGACGCCGACCGCACCCACAAGAACATCGCGGAGGCGCGCGAGCGCAAGATCCGGGTGCTCCCGCCCGACGTGAACGAGAGCCGCGAGGACTTCACGGTCGTCCTGTCGGAAGAGGGCCGGCGCATCCGCTTCGGCCTCGGCGGCGTGAAGGGCATCGGCGGCAAGGCGATCGAGGCGATCCTCGCCGAGCGCGAGGCGGCGGGACCGTTCCGCGGCCTCGACGACTTCGTGCGCCGCATGAAGTCCGCGCACGTGAACCGGCGCGTGATCGAGAGCCTGATCAAGTGCGGCGCCTTCGACTCGACCGGCCAGGACCGGGCGAGCCTCCTCGCGGCGCTCGACGACCTCGTCAAGTGGGCCGCGCGCATCGCGAGCGAGGCCGACCAGCACACGCTCTTCGGGGGCGGCCCGTCGGGTGAGCCGGAGCGCTTCGCGCTCCCGCAGGTGACGAACTGGTCGCAGCAGGAGCTCCTCGCCGCCGAGAAGGAGACGCTCGGCTTCTTCATCACGGCGCACCCGCTCGACCGCTTCGGCCGCCAGCTCGACCGGCTCGTCACCTGCAAGACCAACGAGCTGCGCGCGCTACCGTCGCAGCAGAAGGTGACCGTCGCGGGCGTCGTCCAGAGCCTGAAGCTCAAGAACAGCAAGAAGGGCGACCGATACGCGACTTTCTTCCTCGAGGACCGCCACGGTATCGTCGAGGTCATCGCGTGGCCCGATTGCTTCCGGAAGCACGAGGGGCTGATCGCGGGGAGCGACCCGCTCTGGCTGAACGGTCGCCTCGAGGTCAGCGAGGAGCGCTGCCAGATCGTCGCCGACGAGATGGCGCGCCTGGAGGAGGCGCGCGCAAAGACGGTGCGCGAGGTCCAGATCCTGCTCGACGCGCAGCGCGCGACGCGCGACGATCTCCTTCGCATCGCGCAGACCCTGGCGCGGTTCCCCGGCACGTGTCCCGCCTACATCCACCTGGTGCGGGAGCAGTACGAGACCCGGATCTCGCTCGAGAAGCACGCCGTCGCGGCGACGCACGAGCTCATCGCGGCCCTGACGGAGAGGGTCGCCGCGGCCGAGGCGCGCTTCGTATCGTGACGACGACCCGCCTCGCGCACGGCGGCCTCGCATGAAGGGACGCACCCCGGTCGACGTCCGTCGCGAGACGGAGCGCGCCGTGCTCGTGGGCCTCGAGCTGACCCGCGGCGCGGCCGCACGCTCGGGTCCGAGCGTCGACGAGTCGCTCGACGAGCTCGAGCGCCTCTGCGACACGGCGGGCGTGCGCGTCGTCGCCCGGACGTCGCAGCGGCGGCCGGTGCCCGACGTCCGCACGTTCGTCGGGTCGGGCAAGGTCGAAGAGATCCGTCAGCTCATCGACGAGCACGGCGCCGACGTGGTCGTCTTCGACGACCCGCTCTCGCCGGCACAGCAGCGGAATCTCGAGAAGGCGATCGGCCTCGGGCCCGGCAACGAGCCGAAGGTCAAGGTCGTCGACCGGAGCCAGGTCATCCTCGACATCTTCGCGCAGCGCGCGCACAGCGTCGCGGGCCAGCTCCAGGTGGAGCTCGCGCAGCTCGAGTACCTCCTCCCGCGCTTGACGCGGCACTGGACGCACCTGTCGCGCCTCGGCGGCGGGGGTGTCGGGACGCGCGGCCCGGGCGAGACGCAGCTCGAGGTCGACCGCCGGCGCGTGCGAGAGCGGGTCGCGATGCTGAAGCGCCGCCTCACGGAGGTCTCGCGCACGCGCGCGCTCCATCGCCGCGAGCGCGCCGACGTGCCGTTCCCGACGATCGCGCTCGTCGGCTACACGAATGCGGGCAAGTCGACGCTCATGCACCGCCTCACGCGCGCCGACGTCCTCATCGACGACCGCCTGTTCGCGACGCTCGACCCGACCGTCCGCCGCATCGAGCTCGGGCGCTCGGGGGTCGCGCTCCTCAGCGACACCGTCGGCTTCATCCACAAGCTCCCGCACCAGCTCATCGAGGCCTTCAAGAGCACGCTCGACGAGGTCCGGAACGCCGATCTCCTGCTGCACGTCGTCGACGCGTCGAACGAGGCGCACGAGACCCACCGGGGGGTCGTCGAGGCCGTCCTGCGGGACATCGGGGCCGAGGAGCGCCCGGCGATCCTCGTCCTCAACAAGATCGACCGGCTCGACGCCGCCGGCCGGCGGGCGGCGGAGGTCGAGGCGGAGAGGGGAGGGGGCGTCGCGGTCTCGGCGCGCTCCGGGGCGGGCATTCCGGCGCTGCTCACGGCCGTCGACGAGCGCCTCGTGGCGCGCGCCGAGCGCATCCGTTTCTGCGTGCCGTACGATCGCGGCGACGTGCTGGCGCGCCTCCACCGCGAGGGCGCGGTGCTTGACGAAGCCCGGGACGATCGGGGAACGTGGGTGACCGCGATGGTCACTCCCAAGCTCAAGGGACGGATTCGGAAGTCGCTCGGCCTCGACCTCTGAGCGCGATGCTGAACGTCCCGAACACCCTCACCCTCCTTCGCATCGTCGCGATCCCGGCGATCCTGATCGCTCTCGACAACGGCCGCTTCGGCCTCGCCTTCGCGCTCTTCATCGCGGCCGGCGTCACCGACGGGCTCGACGGCGGGATCGCCCGCATGACGAACACCCGGACCGACCTCGGCGCGTATCTCGATCCGCTCGCCGACAAGGGCTTGGTCGTGAGCCTCCTCATCAAGCTCACGCTCCTCGGCATGGTGCCGGGCTGGGTGCTGACGATCATCCTCACGCGCGACATCGTCTGCATCACCGGCTACGCGCTCCTCTTCTTCCTGACCGGCGAACGCATCGAGGTCCGCCCGAGCCTCGTCGGGAAGCTCGCGACGGTGCTGCAGCTCGCGGGCGTCGCGACGTCGCTGCTCGTCCTGTACGAGCCGAGCACGGACGGCGCGATCCCCCAAGAAGCGATCTTCGCGGCGGCCGCGAGCGCGACGGCGGTCGCGGGCGTCCAGTACGTCGCGCGCGGCCTCGCGTGGTACCAGGCTCGACCGGCATGAGCGGATGCGAGCGCACGGACGGGCGACGCGCCCCGCGCCGCCGCCCGCGTCCAGGGCAGGCGCTTCGACCGTTCGCACGCGCTGCGGTCGCGGCGCTCGCGTGCGTCACGGCCGCTCTCGCGTTGCATCCCCGTCCTGCGTTCGCGGCCGACGACGCGCGCGACCTCATCGAGCAGGCGCGCCGCCTGAACGACGGCGCGCGCGCCTGGAAGGACCGCCAGCAGACGCTCGCGCTCGAGATCTTCGACGGCCGCGGCGGGACGCGGCGGCGCGAGCTCGTCATGAAGACTCTCCGCGGCCACGGCGGCGAGGACAAGACGATCACGGTCTTTCGCGAGCCGAGCGAGGTGCGCGGCACGTCGTTCCTCCAGTTCGCGCACAAGGACCGCGACGCCGAGCAGTGGCTCTACCTCCCGGAGCTGAAGCGCGTCCGCCAGATCACATCGCGCGCCAAGGACCAGAGCTTCATGGGGACCGACTTCAGCTACCGGGACCTCGAGCTCCTGACCGACGTCCTCGAGTGGACGGCCGACGAGGCGCGCGCGACCTCGAAGGGTAACGACACGATCGACGGCGACGAGGCGGCGCTGATCGAGCTCGTCCCGCTCAAGAAGGACGTCGGCTACTCGCGCATCGTGATCGCGCTCTCGCGGCGCGACCTCGTGATCCGCCGGATGGAGTTCTACCGCGACGCCGACGCGCCCAAGAAGGTGCTCCGGCTCGACCGGATCGAGCCCGCCGGCGTCGTGCCGACCGCGCGCCGGCTCGAGATGGTGCAGCCGGACGCGGGGACGCGCACCGTCGTCGACGTGTCCGACGTCCGCTACGACCAGGGGCTCGCGGAGGACCTCTTCACGCAGCGCGCGCTCGAGCGGGCGGGCGAGGACGCGGGTTGAGCGCGGCCGCGGGAGACGGTGCCCGCGCGCCGCGGCCGCCGCTCGACGCCCGTACGCTGGTCCGGCTCGCCCGGAAGGGCGGTGCGATCGGCCTCGCGCACTTCCGGCGGGCGGAGGCGGAAGGGAAGGCGGACGCGACGCTCGTCACCGCGGCCGACCGCGAGATCGAGACCGCGATCCGCGACGAGCTCGGTCGTCACCACCCCGAGGTCGCGATCCTCGGCGAGGAGTTCGATGCGGTCGGGGATCCGCAAGCCGGCTGGTCGGTGGCGATCGATCCGATCGACGGAACCGACGCGTACGTCGCCGGACTTCCGACGTGGGCGGTCTCGATCGGCATCCTCGACCGCGGCACCGCCGTCGCCGGCGTCGTCTACCTGCCGGCCTTCGACGACCTCTACGTCGCGTACGGCGGCGGGCTGCGCTGGAACGGCGAAGAGGTCCCGCGCGGTGGCGTCGCGCCGCAGCACGAGGGGTTCGTGCTCGCGTACTCGGAGTTCCATCGCCGACACCTCCTGCGCTTCGGAGCCGGCACGCGGAAGATGCGCGCGCTCGGCTCGACGGCGTACCACCTGAGCCTGGTCGCGCGCGGCGCCGCGGAAGCGGCGATCGTCGGGCGCGTCCACGTGTGGGACGTCGCCGCGGGTGCGGCGCTGCTGGCCGCGTCGGGCGGGGAGCTCGTCTACCTGAAGAGCGGGAAGGCGGTCGACCTTCGGGGTCTGCTGCGCGGCGAGCCGTCGCGCGACTTCATGATCGCGGCGCGCGAGGGCGCGGCCGCGCGCGTCCTGAGCCGGATCCGTCGGCGCTGAGCGCGATCGCGCCGCGGCCGCCGCCGGGCGCGTTCCACGGAAGCGGAATCCGCCGGTGCGGCCGGCGGCACGGCGGACCCGAAGCGTGCAGGTACAAGAGCGGCCCGACGTCGGGCGCGAGAAGGATCGTCGAGGAACGCGTCCCGTAGAGCGCCGTGTGGATGCAGAGCTGGTCGGTCGGCTGCCGGTCGTCGAGCGCGGTCAGGTGATCGGCGAGCACGGCGCGGAGCCCGCCGACGAGCTCGCTCGCGTCGCCGGTCTCGGCGAAGCGCTCGCCGACCTCCGCGAAGCGCCGCGCCGAGCGCGAGATGCGGGAGCAGGTCGAGTCGTTCAGGTTCAGATTCGTCAGGAGATGCGTGCCCGCGGGAAGCTCCTCGACGACCGTTCCCGCGTCGCGGTTCTGCGCGACGAACGCGCGGCCGCGATCGGCGACCAGCACGTTGAACGGGTTGTGCAAGCGAGGGGGCACGTCGGCGAGGCGCTCCGCCGCCTCGGCCGCGGAGCTCGCGCGCGCGAGCTCCAGGCAGAGCGCGCCGCGCGACGCGCGCGCGGGATCCGGCGGCTCGCCCGTCCGGCGGTTCAGGACCCCGACGACGAGCTCGCGCTCGCTCACGCACAGCCAGGACCCGCCGGCGACGAGGTCCCGACCGCCGAGGACGCGCGGCTCCTCCGCGAGGAGGAGCGGGCCGGTCGCGGGCCGCGCGTAGAACTCGTCGCGGTTCGCCGCGACCACGAGCGGCAGGCCGGGCAGGCTACGCGTGTAGACGGCGAGCGTGCACACGATCGTACGGCCGGTCGGCGTCGGTCTGCATTGTCTTGGCAGGGGGCGTGTGGTAGCCCCGCGTCTGATCCCACCCCCGACGCCGAGGTTTCATGTTCGACTCCATCGACGAGGTCATGAGGCGATTCGCGGAGCAGAAGTACATCTGCAACCGCACCATCGCCACCGTCGTCTACCTCGCCGCGCACATGCGGAAGCCGATCCTCGTGGAGGGCCCGGCGGGCGTCGGCAAGACCGAGCTCGCGAAGGTGCTCGCCGGTGCGCTCGGACAGGACCTGATCCGCCTGCAGTGCTACGAGGGCCTGGACGAGGCGAAGGCGCTCTACGAGTGGGAGTACGCGAAGCAGCTGCTCTACACCCAGATCCTCAAGGACAAGATCAGCGAGATCCTGGTCGGCACGGGAACGCTGAACGAGGCGGTCGATCGCATCTCGCAGCAGGACGGAGTCTTCTTCTCGGAGCGCTTCATCCTGCCGCGACCGCTCATGCGCGCGATCCGCTCCGAGCGCCCGGTCGTGCTGCTGGTCGACGAGATCGACAAGTCGGACAACGAGTTCGAGGCCTTCCTGCTCGAGGTCCTGAGCGACTTCCAGGTCAGCGTGCCGGAGCTCGGGACGATCGTCGCGCGCAACGTCCCGCTCGTGATCCTCACCAGCAACAACACGCGCGAGGTGTCGGACGCGCTCAAGCGCCGCTGCCTCCACCTCTTCATCGACTTCCCGAGCGCGCCGCACGAGCTGGAGATCATCAAGCTCAAGGTCCCCGAGATCCGCGACGCCCTCGCGGCCGACGTCGTCTCCATCGTCCAGGCCGTCCGCAAGCTCGACCTCAAGAAGTCGCCGAGCATCAGCGAGACGCTCGACTGGGCGCGCGCGCTCGCGCTGCTGAACGTCGAGACGCTGGGAGAGGAGTCGGTGAACGACACGCTCTCGACGATCTTCAAGTACGAGGGCGACATCCGGAAGGCGCAGAACGAGATGCGCGACTTCGTCGCGCGCCAGAAGGCGAAGGCGAAGTCCGAGGCCGGCTCGTCCGGACCGGCCGGGTCGACCGGATCCGCCGCGCCCGACAAGGACGTCCTCCACTGACCGCGGGCGCGCGGCGAGGGGAGGGCGCCGCCTCCGCGGCGATCGTCGCCAGCATGGCTTTCGTCGCCGCAGAGGGCGCGCGCTGAGAGCGGATCGTGGACTCGCGCATCCTCGAGTTCGGAGCGCTGCTGCGCGTCCATGGCCTCCGCATCTCGCCGGCCGAGACGCTCGACGCGCTCGCCGCGCTCGGCGAGACCGGCCTCGGATCGCGCCAGCTCGTGAAGGACGTCCTGCGCGCGACCATGGTCAAGCGCAGCGTCGACCTGGCGACCTTCGACGAGGTCTTCGAGCTCTACTTCTCCGCGCTCGGCCAGGCGATCCGTGAGCGCTCGGAGGAGGCGGCAGGTGCCGTCGCGGCGACCGCGGCGGACTTCGAGAAGCTCCTCGAGCAGCTCCAGAAGATGCTCGAAGGGCGCGAGCAGAAGCTGTCCGAACTCGCCGAGGCGCTCCTCCGAAATGACGACGGCACGCTCGAGCGGCGCATCCGGGAGGCGAGCGAGCGCGTCCGCGCGTCGCGCGGCGCGCGCAACTTCCAGGAGGGCCAGTTCGGGCACGCGCTCGGCGAGGAGCTCGGGCTCTCCGAGGTGACGCGATCGCTCGAGCAGCTCGCCGACGAGCTCGACGGCGAAGGCGTCGACCCGGAGACCGCCGAGAAGCTGCGGGAGCTCATCCGCCGTCGGCTCGCCGACCTCGCGGACCTCATCAAGCGCGCCGCGCGCATCGAGGGCGAGCGGCGCGATCCCCGCCTGCGCGACGCCGGCAAGATGAACTCGCTCGCCGAGAAGAGCTTCTACTATCTGACCGAGGACGAGATCCGGCGCATGAAGGAGGCGGTCACGCGCCTCGCGCAGCGCCTGAAGCACGTCGTCTCGATCAAGCGGACGCGCGCCAAGCGCGGCGCGTTCGACCTCCAGCGCACGCTCCGCCGCAACATCCAGTACGGCGGCATCCCGTTCGACGTGCAGCTCATCAAGCGCAAGCGGAATCGCCCGCAGATCGTCATCCTGTGCGACGTCTCCGACTCCGTCCGGAACGTCTCCCGCTTCATGCTGCAGTTCGTCTACTCGCTGCAGGACCTCTACTCGAAGGTCCGGAGCTACATCTTCGTGAGCGAGATCGGCGAGGTGACGCGCCTCTTCGAGGAGCACGAGATCAACCAGGCGATCGATCTGTCGCTCCGCGGCGACGTCATCAACGTCTTCGCGCACTCCGACTTCGGGCGCGCTTTCAAGACGTTCCACCGCGACCACCTCGCCGCGGTGAACGCGCGCACGACCGTGATCGTCCTCGGCGACGCCCGCAACAACTACAACCTTCCGCACGAGTGGGTGCTGAAGGAGGTGCAGCGGAAGGCGAAGCAGGTGATCTGGCTGAACCCGGAGAGCCGAGCGACGTGGGGTTTCGGCGACAGCGAGATGGACCGCTATGCGCCCTTCTGCGACCTCGTCGAGGAGTGTCGCAACCTGAACCAGCTCTACCGCGTGGTCGACCGCCTGGTCGCGACCTGAACGAGCGCTGAACCGGCGGTGCGAGCGCGCGCCAACGCGTCGCGCACCGCGTCGCGCGCGCTCGCCGGGCGATCCGCGTTTGACCCGGCCGTGCCGGGTCGGTAGGGGTATGTGATGAACCGCGAGGAGTGCATCGCGATGAGCGTCGGCGGGCTCACCCTCGATCCCGTCACCAAGGCGCCCATCGTCGTCCTGCGCGACGCCGACAACAAGCTCAATCTCCCGATCTGGATCGGCCTCATGGAGGCGACGGCGATCGCGAGCGAGCTCGAAGGCATCAAGACCGCCCGGCCCATGACCCACGACCTCCTGCGCACCGCGCTCGACGAGCTCGGCGGCGAGGTGCAGGCCGTCGAGGTGTGCGACCTCCGCGAGAACACCTACTTCGCGCGCATCACGATCCGCGCCGGCGACCGTGAGATCGTTCTCGACTCGCGTCCGAGCGACGCGATCGCGCTCGCCCTTCGCACGCAGGCGACGATCTACGTCGCGAAGCGCGTCCTCGAGCAGTCGAGCTTCCTGCAGGAAGGCGAGGAGGGCAGCGAGCAGAACCTCTCGAACGTCTCGCCCGACCGCTGGGCCGAGATCCTCGAGAAGATGGCGCCGGACGACTTCAAGTACAAGATGTAACGTCCGCCAGCCGAGCGTTCTCCGCAATGAGCGAAGCCACCAAGAGGCTGCGGCGCAAGGACCTGCGCCAGCCCGACGAATTCGTCACCCTGACCGGCCAGGTCGCCGAGTGGGCGCGCGAGAACTCGCGCGCGGTCGCGATCGCGGCGAGCGCGGTCGCCGTCCTGCTGATCGCGTTCGGGCTCTGGAGCTGGGTCGCGCAGTCGCGCGCCGCCCGCGCCGCGCGCGACTTCTACGCCGCCGACGAGCTCTTCAAGCGGGACCAGTGGGATCAGGCCGAGAAGGGCTTCGTCGAGCTCGCGGACGCGCTTCCGAGCACGCCGTACGGTCGCCTGGCGCGGCTCTACGCCGGGCGCGCGGCTCTGCGCGGCGGAAGGTCGGCCGAGGCGGTCGGCCACCTGCAGGCGTTTCTCGCGAGCCCGGTCTCGGATCCCGCGATCGAGCAGCTCGCGCGCATGAACCTCGGGGTCGCCCTGGCGGCGCAGGGACAGCTCGACACGGCTCGCCAGGAGCTCTCGCGCGCGGTCGAGATGGACGGTCCCGCGCGCGGCGAGTCGATCCTCGAGCTCGCGCGCGTGGAAGAGGCGGCCGGGCAGAACGACAAGGCGCTGGAGGACTACCAGCGCTACCTCAGCGACGACCCGAACGCGGTCGCGCGCGACCTCGCGCGAACGCGCATCCTGGCGCTCGGCGGCACGCCGCCGGCGGTCGCGCCGCCGAGCTTCCCGGGCGGCGGCGCTCCGCAGATCGCGGTTCAGTAGCGCTTCGGGCCGCCGGGCGGCCTCCGAGCGGTGGCAGGCGGATTGCTCTGCTCCCCAGCGGAGGCACCCATGGCTGTCGCATTTCCGGACCGACCCCGATCGACCGCGCCGCGCGCGTGGCCCCTGGATCGCCGACGTGTCGTGCTTCGCCGCCTCGCCGACGGGACGGTGGTCGCCATCGGCCACCTCGGTCCGGGAGACGGGCCGCGGATCCGGGCCGGCTTCGAGCGGCTTTCGCCGACGTCCCGCTACCGGCGGTTCTTCACGCCGATACCGCGCCTCAGCGAGCCGATGCTGGCGCGCCTGACCGCGATCGACGGCTGGCGCCACGTCGCCATCGGCGCCGAGACCGTGCCGGCGTTCGGCGGGCACCCGATCGAGGCCGGGGTCGCGCGGTTCCACCGCCTCGACGGGCGCGCGGACGCGGCGGAGGTGGCGGTGACGGTCGTCGACGAGCTGCAGCGCCGCGGTCTCGGACGGATCCTCCTCGAGGAAATCGCGAGCGCGGCGCGCGAGCGCGGGATCCGGTCGCTGGTCGCGAACGTGCTTCCGGAGAACGAGCCGATGCTCCGGCTCATTCGCCGCATCGACCCGGACGCGGTCGCGCACCTCGAGGACGGCCTCTACGTCTACGAGATCTCGCTCGTGCGTGGCGTGCGCCTGTGGACCCCGCGGCGCGCGGCCTGACGGAGCTCGTTCGCGTACGGCCCGACGCGGGACGCGGCGACGCCGCCGCGCCGGCGAGCGTGCGAGGCCGCTGGCCCCGGGAAGGCAGCCTCGCGCCGGCCGGGAACGACGTCCGATAAGATCGATTATGTCAAATAGCCGGGGGACTATGCGGGACTTGACCCCAACCTGAAAACGTGCCAGTATCCGGGTCATGGCGAAGACGAAGACCACCAAGCCCGGCCTTACCTACCGCCAGGTCGAGACCCTGTTCGCGACCGACGACGCGTGCAAGGCAATGCTCGCCAAGCTGCGCTGGCCGAACGGCATCCGGTGCCCCCGGTGCGCCTCCGAGAAGGTCTACCGCGCGGGCGAGGACTTCCGGTGGAAGTGCAAGAGCTGCAACAAGAACGGCTACCGCTTCACCGTCATCACCGGGACCATCTTCGAGAACACGAACGTCCCCCTCCCCATCTGGTTCCGGGTCGGTTTCCTGATGGTCTCTTCCAAGAAGGGAATCAGCGCGCTCCAGGTCCACCGGATGATCGACCCCGTGCGCGGTTCCAAGGGCAGCTACCGGACGGCTTGGTACATGTGCCACCGGATTCGCGCGGCGATGAAGCACGGCGGCGGCCCGCTCGGCGGGATCGTCGAAGTGGACGAGTCGTACATCGGCGGCAAGGATCGAAACCGGCACAAGGGCAAGAAGTCTGCGGACATGCGGAAGGCTGCGGGCCGCGAGTCGGGCTCTCCCGCCCTGCCCGGCGAAGCGGTTGGCTACGGCAAGGTGGGCGTGATCGGCGCGATTGCTCGCAAGGGCAACGTGGTCGCGTCCGTCATCGGCGACATGGACGCCCGCACCAAGAGCGACTTCGTTCGCCGCGTGGTGTCCGATGACGTCAAGCTCCTCGCGACCGACAAGGATCACGCTTACAACTACGTGCGCCGTGGCCTGCCCCACGAATCCGTCGATCACGGGGCTGGCGAGTACGTGCGCGGCCAAGTCCACACGAACACAATCGAGAGCTTTTGGTCGCTGATGAAGCGCGGGGTCATGGGCTCGTTCCATAACGTGTCCAAGGACTATCTACCGCTCTACCTCAACGAGTTCTCGTGGCGGTTCAATCACCGAAACGATCCCAACATCTTCGAGGCGTTACTCGCAGGATGCTGAGGATGCGCCCATGGAATCCGAGAGGACCGGACGACCGAGGCAGCGCATCCCAGCAGAAGTACAGACGCCTCGGTCAACAGTCCGAAGCGCTTACTGACGCGCGCGCCAAAACGGCTGATCGCTGCCGGGCACGTAGAACCGAAGACACTGCTCCATTCCTCCACCTAGTGAATCATCGAACATCTTCCACGCGTTGTAGGTCCGCCCGTAGATATCCGAAAAGGTGAGAGAGTATTTGGTCTTCGACGACCGTAGCGCTTCGGCTTGGACGCCCTGGAACCTGAACTTCAACCAGCCCACAACAGCACCACCTCGATCGAGTGGCTTGGTGGACACCTTTTCCGGTAGCGCTTCCGATCCACGGAACACGGCGACAGCCTTACCCGTCTCGTCATAGATGGTGAACGGATCGGGAATGTACTGCGCGTCACCGAAGAACTTTACGTCGTTGGCGTCGATCTCTATCTTCCAATTTCGCAGAACTGTAGGCGCGCCAGTATTCGCTATTGACGCCAAGACGAACACGGAGGCCCCGTGTTCTTCGACAGAATCCCCACTGATTACGGTCGGCATGTCGACCGATAATTTGGGGTTCGAGGTATCTTCGCAGGCCGCTAGCTTTTGCTCCGATTCGCCCGCCCTCTTCGTGGCCGCCTTGTTCGCTTCATGCTCGCCATTCCACGCGAGCGCGCAGGCCAAAAGAATCGAGAACGCGGTCGGCGCAACGATCGCTGAAACTTCCAGGGCTGAGTAGCTACGGCTCGGTCTGCGACCTTTCCTCTTGCGTACCGAGCGACCAGCGCGCCAGGTTTCCAGCGCCCAAATCAGGCCGCTCATGAGACCACCGCCAACGAGGAACAGCCATTGAGCGGCGACCTGCCTAGTGAATTCGAGGATATTGGCGAGTTCCATTGGCCATGTCCTATCGCACCCGAATCTGGCCGGTCACGCGCACGACAAGATTTCGCCCGCCGTCCCCGCGGGCAGGTCTCCCCGGATCGCCTGCGATCGTGTAGACTCGCGACGGTGCCGACCAAGAAGCGCAAGCCCGCGAAGGACCAGTTCGCGAAGCTGACACCCGCAGAGCGCGCCAAGGCGGTCCCGCCCGATACCTCGGTCGATGCAGCCGAGTTCGAGGATGTGATCCGCCGTCTGGTCCAGGCCCCCCCGCCCAAGAAGGCGAGAGGGTAGCGCTCCGGGTTTCGAGGCCCATTTCCGGGCCGACTAGCTCGATTACGCCATGGGGTCAAGATCGACATAGTCCCCAATAGCCGGGGGGCTGTCCGGGACTTTACACGGCCCCCGGCACGGCACACCGATCTCGGGCGGCGGGACCGTCGCACGGCCCCACCGCCCTCCTCTCGCGTCGCCGGCGCGCCGGGGCGGTCGGCCTACGGGGCGAGCGTCACGATCAGCTGTGGGGCGAAGGACGCGTCTCCCCGCTCCGCGGCGCCCTCGCGCGAGTAGTAGCTCACCGAGCCGCCGCCCTGGGGCTTCCGGACGATGAACGTCATGAAGCGACGGTCGGCCGGGCCGAGGCCGCTCCGGACGTCGGTCGTGACGTCGAACTCGACGACCGAGCCGTCGTCCATCGTCGGGAAGTCGAAATGCTTGACGGGGCCGCGCGCCGGTCCCGAGTCGCCGATGCCGCCGGTCGCCCAGTAGTTGGCTCCCGTGCAGTTGCGCGCCACGTTCGCGATGTTCGAGTCGATGACGCAGTTCCAGGTGACGCCGCGGCCCGACCCGTGGGGCGAGTTCGCAACCGGGAAGTTGTCGCCGTTGCCTTCCGCCCACCGCTCGAAGCCGTCGCGCAGCCGGTAGGCGAACACGTCTCCGCCCGCGACCGGCCAGTTGTCCGGGCGGTCGGGACAGAGCGCGGGATCGCTCGGGGTGTAGCAGACGCGGAGCACGAGGCGCGCGCCGAGGACCTTTCGCGGATCGATCCCGCTCATGTCGAACGCGAACAGCGGGTGGATCTGCTGCCCGACGAGGAGGCTTCCGTTGGCGCCGTTGTTGAGGTTCTTCTGCCCGTGAACGACCGTCGCGTCCCGGCGCGGACCCGCCTCCGCCTCGGGCGTGAGGCTGAAGCTCACGTCGCTGTGCGCGGACGCGATCACGACTTCCACGGGAACCGGCGTGCTCACGATCACGTGGATCATGTTCACGGTGAGCCCGCTCGTCTGCATGCCGTTTCCGGAGGCGACCTGCTCGTTCAGGACGACGACCCCGACGGGCAGCGGGATCACGGTGTTGGGCGGCGGCGTGACGTCGCCGAGGACGATGCCGTTCACGACGAGGCCGAGGATCGTCGAACCCGCCGCGCTGCTCGACGCGGTCGTTCCGTTGCCGTCGCTGGTCGAGCGCGCCCTCACGACGGTCGCCGTGACCAGCCCGTCGACGGCGTTCGCGTCCTCGACGGTGGAGGTGCTCGTCGCGCTCGCCTGCGCGGCCCCGATCGTGCCGGTCGTCTGGACGGCGAGCGTGTCCGACGCGACGAGGCCCGGGAAGTCGACGTTCGCCACCTGCTCCTCGTCCGCCCCGCCCTGCGGCGGCAGCACGACCCTCGGCGTCTTCCCGACCGTCACCGTCCCGAGCGGCGTGACGGTCTCCGCGAAGACGCCGTAGGCCTCCCCGCTCACGCTGTTCGCGGCTTCGACGTCGACGGCCGCGCCCGCGATGAGCCACGCGCTCGCGAGCAGGCCGATGGCCCGGGGGCCCCACTGGAACTTCTTCTTGAACACTTCGCTCCTCCTTGCTGGCGCAAGATTGCGGCTGTGGGCTCGCGCGCCGCGCCCACAAGGAGCGACGTCTCCGAGCCCTGATGTCGATGAAGAGAACGGGGGAAGCGGGTGCCGGTCGCGGGCTTCACGGCCTTGGAGGACCGATGCGTTCCGGGTCGGCGTCCGTGAGCACATCGTGCCCCGACGCACGTCAAGACCAACAAGAGAGATTACGGCGAGCGCAGCGCAAAAACGCGCGCGCCCCGCACGTAAAGCAAATGTTGCGAACCCTATAGGGGACGCGCCTGCCGTGACGCCGCGGCGGGCGAGCGGCGCTATGCCTGGGCCGGGCGAAGGCGCGCGAGGGCCGCGCGTGCGCGGCGGTCCGTCGGCCGGACGGTGAGGACGCGCTCGAGGTAGGAGCGCGCTTCGAGCGGACGGTCTTCGTGGAGCGCGATCTCTGCGAGGATGCGCAGCACCTCGAGGTCGGCGGGTGCGACCTCGCGGGCACGGACGAGGTAGTGTCGCGCGAGGTCGCGCTGGCGCTGGCGGTAGTGGAAGCGCCCGAGCGTCTTGAAGGCGTCGGCGCTCAGCGGCGAGAGGCGGAGCGCCTCCTCGAGGTGGCCGATCGCCGCCTTGATGCGTCCCTGGCGCAGCATCTCGCGGCCCAGCTCGACGAGCGTCCGGCTCTCGGTCGGGAACTCCTGCACGTCGACCTCGATGCGGATGACCGCGTCCTCGAGCTCGACGTGCTTGAGCGCTGCGTGCGGGCCGAGATACGCCCGCAGCAGCTCGAGCGTGTGCCCGCGATCCGCCGCGCCCAGGAAGACCTGGCCGAGGGCGTCGTACTTGTGATCGTCACGATGGATCTCGAGCCCGACCCGGCGCTTCATACCTTCTCGAGCGGGTCGAAGAGCTTCCGATACTCGTCGAGCGCGAAGCGGTCGGTCATGCCGGCGATGTAGTCGGCGATCACGCGGGGCGTCGCCTCGCCGCTCTCGATCTGCGCGAAGACGTGCGGCGGCATCTGGCGCGGCTCGTCGAGGTACGTCCGGAACAGCCCGGAGATGATCGTCTTCGCCTTCATGCCCATGCGCGTGATCCGGACGTGCATGTAGAGGTTGTCCATCAGGAACTGCTTCAGCTCGCGCACCTTTTCCGCCATCTCCGGGCCGTAGCCGGTGAGGCGCGGCTTGACGGCGCGCATGTCGGCGATCGTCTTCACGCCGTGGCGTTCGAGCTCGCGCTCCGTGTGCGAGACGAGATCGGACACCATCGCGTCGAGGATGCGTCGCACCGTCTGGTAGCGCAGGATCGAGAAGGGCGCGTTCGGCGCTTCGCGCGAGGCCTCGCCGAAGTGCTCGCGCCAGACGCGCACCTGCTCCATCTGGTCGGGGCGCAGCATTCCCGACTGGAGGCCGTCGTCGATGTCGTGGCAGTTGTAGGCGATCTCGTCGGCGAAGTCGGCGATCTGGGCCTCGAGGCACGGGGCGACGTCCGGGTCGTAGCGGCGGACCTGCGGGCGGTCGTACTCGCTCGAATGCTTGACGATGCCCTCACGCACCTCCCAGGTGAGGTTCAGGCCGGGGAAGCCGGGATAGCGCTCCTCGAGGAGCTCCACGATCCGCAGGCTCTGGGCGTTGTGCTCGAAGCCGCCGTACGGCTCCATGAGGCCGTTCAGGACGCGCTCGCCGGCGTGGCCGAAGGGCGTGTGCCCGAGGTCGTGCGCGAGGACGACGGCCTCCGCGAGGTCCTCGTTCAGGCGGAGCGCGCGCGCGAGCGTGCGGGTGATCTGCGCGCCTTCCATCGTGTGCGTGAGACGCGTCCGGTAGTAGTCGCCTTCGTGGTTGACGAAGACCTGGGTCTTGTACTCGAGCCGGCGGAAGGCGGTCGAGTGCACGATGCGGTCGCGATCGCGCTGGAACGCGGTGCGCATCGGATGCTCGCGCTCGGGGTGCTCCCGGCCGCGCGACTGGGCACTTCGCATCGCCCAGGGCGCGAGCAGGGCGTCCTCGCGAGACTCGTATTCGTCACGCCGCACGCCTCCCCCGCCCTTTCGTGGAAGCGCCGGCCGAGGAGTTCCCGGCCGGCCCGCGGTGGTATATCTACGGCGTCCGAGGACGGCAAGGCATCCGGCGCCGTTCGAAGGGAATCGAACGCATTCAGGGCGCCTGAAGGAGTCGAGCCGAGATGTTTGACAGCGCTGAGAGGACCGTATGACCCGAGGAGCGGCGTTCCTCCTCGCCCTGGGATTCGCGGCCGCCGCCTTCCTGTACGGCGGCATCTGGGAGTACGGAGAGGGATTCATCTTCAACCGCTTCAGCGGGCAGGTCGTCTACGTCGACCTCCCCGAGGACGACGACGCGGTTCAGCTCCGCACCGACCACCGCCCTCGCCCCCCGTCCGTCCATCGCTTGCGCTCGCCGGGCCCGAGCCTCGCCGCCGTCCGCCTCCGCTGAGGCGAGCGCGGCGCGGTGCGCCGCGCTCGCCGGGTCGCCGCACTGGGCGAAGCCCGGGCGCGTAGTTTTGCGTGTAGGCTCGATGCAGAGCGCGCGGTATCCCGACGTTGCGGGTGCGGCGCCGCCAGCGCCGTCTCGCCGAGAGGAGGAAGCGCGGGAATCGGGGGCGGGCTCGGCCCGTCCCGACGCCGGTCGTCGGTCTTGCCTGTAGTGGCGGCAGGCAGCCGACGCCGGCGTCCCGTCGCTTCAGTGCACGACGCTTTCCGACGCGGCGACGCCGGTCCGGGCGTCCGCGAGCAGACGGCGGATGGTCCCGAAGTCCACCGGCTTCGTCAGGTGGTATCGGAAGCCGGCGTGGCGCGCGGCGTCCTTGTCCTCGTCCCGGCCGTACCCGGACACCGCGACCAGGAGCGAGTCGGCGAGGCGCGCATCCGAGCGCAGCCGCCGCGCCGCCTCGTAGCCGTCGATTCCGGGCAGGCCGATGTCCAGGAAGAGGACGTGGGGCCGGAAGTCGAGCGCCGCCCGCTGGATGTCCCGCCCATCGTACACGACGCGCACGTCGTGACCCTCGAGCTCGATCAGGGTCCGGAAGCTCTCCGCCGAATCCGCGTTGTCCTCGGCGATGAGGACGCGGAGCGGCGCGCGGTCGCGCGCCGCGGCGTCGGCCGCGACGGAGGTCGAGCCGGGAACCGCGCCGTTCTCCGATCGCGCGGCGGCGTCGGTGCCGGCAGCGCCGGTGCCCGGCTCCACGACCGCACGCGGCGCGCGCGGCAGCCAGACCGTGAACTCGCTCCCGTGTCCGAGCCCGTCGCTGTGGACCTCCGCGCGACCGCCGTGCAGCTCGGCGATCCGGCGAACCAGCGTGAGCCCGACGCCGAGCCCTCCCTGCGCGCGGTCGAGCGAGCGCGTCTCCTGCACGAAGAGGTCGAACACCTTGGGCGCGACCTCGCCGGAGATCCCGATGCCGGTGTCCTTCACGGTGACGGCGAGCTCGCGGTCGCCGGCCGTCGCGCGCACCTCGATCTCCCCGCCCGGCTCCGTGAACTTCGCGGCATTGGTCAGCAGGTTCTCGAAGATCTGCACGATGCGCGCGCGATCGCATTCGATTCGATCCGACCCGCATTCGAGCGACACGCGGAGCCCGAGCCCGCGCCGCTCGATCAGCGGCCGCGTGATCTCGATCGCCTGCTCCACGATCTCCGATAGCGTCACGGCCGATCGCTGCAGCGCGATCTTCCCCTGCGTGATGCGCGACACGTCGAGCAGGTCGTCGATGAGGCGCGTCATGTGGTCGACCTGCCGATCGATGATCGCCCGGGCGCGGTCGAGGGTCGGGTCGGCCGGGCCGCTCTTCTGCAGGATGAAGACGGCGTTCTTGATCGGCGAAAGCGGGTTTCGGAGCTCGTGCCCCAGCATCGCGAGGAACTCGTCCTTCCGATCGTTCGCCTCGCGGAGCGCCTCGTCCGAGCGGCGCAGCGCCGCGAGCGCGGCCTCGCGCTCGGCTTGCAGGCGCCTCTCCTTCGTGACGTCCACGACCGCGCCGGCGACGAGCCGGCCGCCGTCGTCGCTCGGAAAGACCTTGGCCTTGATCTGGATCCAGCGCTCGCCGGCCGTCCCGTGCTCGAGGCAGAGCTCGGTGTCGAGGGCGCGGTCGGCGTCGGCGAGGCGCGCGATCTCGCGCCGGAGAAGAGCGACCGCATCGCGCTCCCCGGCTGTGCCGCCTTCGCCGTTCAACGAAACCACGTCGGCGTCGACGCCGAGCAGCTTCGGCAGGTTCTCGTCACCCTCGAAGACGCCGCGCTCTGGATCCCACGAGAACGTCGCCGCCTGCGCCGCGACCAGCGCCCGCGCCTGGTTGCGCACCGCCCGATCGGCCTCCTCGGCTCGTCGCCGCGCGGTCAGATCGACGACCACCACGCACAGCATGGCGAGGTCGTCCACGATCATCTCGCGCGCGGAGAAGCCGGTCGCGACGAAGGTTCCGTCGCTCGTCAGGAGCCGCACGTCCTGCCGGCCGCGCTGGCGGAGGAAGGACTCGACGCGCTCGACGTCGCAGCGGTGTACGAGCTCCTTCAGCGGCCGGCTCACGAGGTCCGAGACCGGCCGGCCCACCATGGCCGCGAAGCGCTGGTTCGACGCGAGGATCACGCCGTCGGCGTTGAGCGTGATCGCGCCCTCCTCCATCTGCTCGAAGAAGAGCCGGTAGGGACGGTCGGCGCTCGCGAGCGTGTATACCTGGTCGCCGTCGGGGCCCTGAACGACGACGGCGTCGACGTCGCCCGACCGAATGGCGTCGATCGTCGACTCCGCCTCGTCGAGACGGCTTCGCAGGTCCTCGATGTCGGCGGGACGTGCTTCGCGGCTCCTCGCCATGGTCGGCCGCTCCGGATGCCGCCCGCTACGTGCCCGTCGCGAGGTCGAGGCCGCGCAGGACCCGCTCGCGATCCGCCATGTCGCCGACGAGCCGGCGCGTCGGCGGCGGGAGTCGCTTGACGAGCGTCGGCGCCACGACCAGCTGGTCGGCCTTCGCCATCTCGGGCTGCTCGTACAGATCGACCACTTCGAGGGCGTAGCGCTCGCGCAGGAGCTCGTCGCAGATCCGGCGGATGTTCTGGACGGCGCGAGCGGAGCGCGCCGTCGCGCCGGTCACGTACAGGCGGAGATCGTAGCGCTCGCCGCCCGAGCCGGAGATCTCCTTCGCGCGGGCGGAGCGCCGGCGCGCCGCGCGCGGGCTCACGGCTCGCCCCCGATCTCGAGGCCGACGAGCGCGCGCTGGCGGTCGCCGAGCGCGCCGATCAGGCGCTTCACCGGCGGCGGCAGCTTTCGCACCACCGTCGGGATGGCGACGACCTCGTCCGTGCGCGCGAGCTGGGGCTTCTCGAGCAGGTCGATGATCTCGATCCGATAGCGGCCCGGTAGGTGCTCCTCGCAGAGCGCGCGCAGGTTGTTGAGCGCAGCCACGCACTTCGGCGACTGGCCCGCGACGTAGAGGCGCAGGTTCCAGACCTCGCTTTCGCCGCCCGTGCGCCGCGGCGGTCCGCTCGAACGGCCGATCGTCTTGCTCATCGCCTTCTCCCCCGACTGTTGCCGCCGCCGTTCGGACCCGGCGCCTCTTCGTCCCCGAACCGGCTCGACATCATCGCGCGGCGATCGGCTTCGCTGCGCGTCGCCTCCGCTCCGAGATCGGAATCGAGCGCGCGATCGTCCTCCTCCTCCGCGTCGAAGGTCGCGCGCAACGCGGCGATCTGGGCTTCGAGCGCGCGGCGCTTGCGCTCGAGCAGCGTGCGCCGGCGCGCCGCCTCGCGGCGGCGAACGATCTCCTCCTCGCGCTCGCGCGCCTCCTGCGCGAGGCGCGCGGTTCCGGTGAGGACGCCGTCGAGGCCGACGTAGACGTCGCGCAGCACCACGCCCTCGTCCGTCAGCGTGAACTCGCGGATCTGGTTCGAGTGCGCCATGCCGCGCGACTTCAGCACGTAGAGCCCGCGGTTGCGCTCGCCGTTCTCCTCGAGGTTCCGGAGGAGCAGCCAGGTGTCCATGAGCGACGAGACGCCGACGTCCGACGTCTCGAGGGACTCGCTGTGGGTCAGGCTCGTGAAGACGCTGGTGATTTGAAGGCTCTTCAGGAAGTCCAGCAGCCGGAGCAGCATCCGCGCCACCTCGCTCTCGCTGCCCGCCGCCATCAAATTCGTGATCGGGTCCATCACGACCGCCGAGGGTGCGAAGTCGGTGATCAGCCGATGCATGAGCGCGAGGTGGGTCTCGAGGCCGAACGCCGTCGGACGCGCGGCGTGGAATCGGAGCAAGCCGTCCTCCCACCGTCCGAGGTCGATGCCGATCGACCGCATGTTGCGCATGATCTGCTTCGGCGACTCCTCGAACGCGAAGTAGAGACAGCGCTCGCCGCGGCGACAGACCGCCTGCGTGAAGTGGGCCGCGATGCTCGTCTTGCCGGTGCCTGCAGTGCCCGACACGAGGATGCTGCTGCCGCGGTAGTAGCCGCGGCCTCCCAGCATCGCGTCCAGGCGCTCGATGCCCGTCGACACTCGCTCGTCCGACGTCGGATGCGCGAGCCCGATCGACGTGATGGGCAGCACGCTGAGCCCGTCGCGATCGATGAGGAAAGGATACTCGTCGGTCCCGTGGCTCGAGCCGCGGTACTTGACGATGCGGAGCCGGCGCGTCGAGATCTGTTCGATGACGGGATGGTCGAGGAGGATGACGCAGTCCGAGACGTACTCCTCGAGGCCCTGGCGCGTGAGCTGTCCGTCGCCGCGCTCCGCGGTGATGACGGCGGTGACGCCCTTGTCCTTCAGCCAGCCGAAGAGCCGCCGCAGCTCGCTCCGCAGGACGGCGGCGTTCGAGAGGCCGGCGAAGAGCGATTCGATCGTATCGAGGGCGACCCGCTTGGCTCCGATCGCGTCGATGGCGTGGCCGAGCCGGATGAAGAGCCCTTCGAGGTCGTACTCGCCGGTCTCCTCGATCTCCGCGCGCTCGACCCGCACGTAGTCGAGAGAGATCTTCCGCCGGCGTTCGAGGGCCTTCAGGTCGAAACCGAGCGACGCCGCGTTCTGCGCGAGCTCCTCGGTCCTCTCCTCGAAGCTCATGAACACGCCGGGCTCGCCGAACTCGGTCGCGCCGTGCACCAGGAACTCGAGCGCGAACATCGTCTTCCCACACCCCGCGGTCCCGCAGACGAGCGTCGGCCGCCCGAGCGGAAGCCCGCCGCCGGTGATGTCGTCGAGGCCGCGGATGCCGGTGGCCGCCTTGGGGAGCGTGCTCGTCGCGCCGCCGATCTTCGTTCTTTTCGACTCCCGAATCGTGCCCACGTCCTCGCGAGACCCCATGGTCATCCTGCCCGACTCGACGGCCATGTGGACCGGCAGCAACCGCACGCCGATCTGGCGCTTTGCCGGACGAGGCGATCCCCCTGATTTTCGGGCTTCCGCGCGAGCGCGCGGCACGTGCCCTTACGTTTGGTATCCGAACGGTGGTCGAGTGGCGAGCCCCCCGGCGCTCGGCGGGGCGACGATTCGCGACGATCGCTCGGCGACGGCCCCTGCGCGCGCTGCGACGGGCGCTACGGGCACCCGCCCATCGCATAGACCGTGCCGTCGACCGTCGCCGCGTACAGGAGGCCGTTGGCGAGGATCGGGGAGCTCGCGAAGGGGGCCGGCGTCTCCTTGGTGAAGAGCGCGTTGCCGTTCGGGCCGAAGCCGTAGAGGGCCTTTCGGACCGCGAGGTAGACGTTGCCGGCGGCGTCGACGATCGGCGGCGTGTTCCGCGCGAGGCTGTTCCCGATCTCCGCGGTCGACTTCGACCACTTGACGTTGCCGTCGAAGTCGAGGGCGTAGAAGGTCGGTTTCAGGCGCCGGGACGCGAGCAGGAAGATCGTCCCGCGAGCGACGTCGAGCGCTGGCGGCGACAGCACGCGCTCGTGCGCGCGGTCGTAGGTCGCGAACAGGAGCCGGGTGGACGGCGTGCCGGTCGGCGTCGCGGGCGGCGTCACCTCCCAGAGGCCGGTATCGAAGCCGACGTAGACCTTGCCGGTCGTCGGGTGGACGACCGGCGTGTAGTTCGGGACGCGGACGCCGTTCAGGCGGTGCTCGAGCCGGACGCTCCAGTACTGCTGTCCGGTCGATGCGTTCACGGCGTCGACGTAGGCGCCGCTGTGCGTGAGGTAGAGCACGTCGTTCGCCGGACTGAGCGCCGGCGAGACGTTGCTGATGCCGCCATCGAGCGGATGGATGCACCATTTCACCGTCCGCGTCGGGCCCGGGCACATCGCCATGATCGTGCCTGCGCTGAGCGAGTTCGACCCCATGTAGACGAGGCCGTCGGGGCCGACGAGCGGCGGCGTCGTGACGTCGCCGTCGGTGCACACCTTCTGCCGCCAGGCGACCGTCGCCTCGGTCGCGCTCCGCGGCGGGATGTCGATCGCCCACAGGTCGTTGTCGCGCGTCCCGATGTAGATGAAGTTCCCGTTGCCGACGGCGGGGCTGCAGTAGTCGGGGAGCCGGCCGAGGTTGTCGGTGCTGCACCAGTAGATGGCGCCGGTCGAAGGATCGAGCGCGCAGATCGGGTTCTTCGCCGACGCGACGTAGAGCGTCCCGTCCGCGCCCACCACGGGCGCGCTCAGGACTTTCGCCTTCACCTTCGACCGCCACACCTCGTTCGCGCACGTCGGCCCGGTCTCCGGGCTTCGACCGGTGTGCTGGGCGTTCTGCTGGAAGACCGGCCAGTCGCTCGCCGCCGGTCCGACGGGCGCATATGGCGGGCAGGTGCCGGTCGCCTCCAAGCAGATGTTCTGCTGGAGGTCGATCGGGCAGCGGAAGAGGTTCGCGCGGGCAAGCGACGGCTGGGCTGCGATCAGCGCGGCCGCCGCGACCGCGACGCCCGCTCCCACGAGCGCGCGTCCGAGCGCGGAAGCGTGGCCGATCGCAGGCGCGGTGCTCGATGAACCTGGAAGACCGAAGGACGGGACGACTCGGCCACGCGCACGGGCGGTTCGGGACATCGGGGGTGCTCCTGTGGTGTCGGTATTCGGGAGGTGCCGGGTTTCGGCCGCGCATGATCGATGGTCCGACGCCTGCCGTCAACGGCGAATCGGGTCGGTCCCTCGCGCGGCGTCCGCCGGCGACGCCGCGCGACGGGCCATGGGCCGCCGGGCCGCTCGGCGCCTCGGACGCGCGCGGATCGGCGCGGGATCAGTCCTCATCCGGGCGCGCGCAGAGCCCGGCGACGACCTGCAGCAGCTGAACGAGGTCCTGCGGCGCGTCGGCGGACCCGAACGCGGGATGGCGTCCCCCGGGGACGTACAGGACGGTCGGGATCGCACGCAGCCGCGCGTCGGCGACCTGGACGCGCCGGAACTCGAGGCCCGCGAGCTGGTCGGCGCCGAGGTCGACGACGATCACGGCGGGCTCGGGCTCGCGCAGGACGCGCTCGAGCGCGTCGTCGACGTGGGCTTCCGCGACCACGTCGAACCCGCCTCTCTCCAGCGCGTCCGACAAGAGCTTTCCCGTCCGCGACCGACCCGCCACGACCAGGATCGGCTTGGCAGCGTGGGCCATGGTGCCGCCCCCCGCCAAGATGGTCCTGTCCACCGTGCTCGCAGTCAACGGGTGTCGGTCGACGTGCAGTGGATCTCCACGAAATGCGCGAGGACGGCCGCCGCCTCCTCGGACACCTGCGGCGACCGGTCGCCGAGCGAGACCATGATCATCGGCCTCGCTGCGAGCGCGGGGTCGGCGCGGCGGAGGCGCAGGAAGTCGGCGCAATCGTCCTCGGCCGAGACCACGAAGACGATCGCACACGGGAGGACGCCTTGTCGCGCTCCGGCGATCGCGCCGAGCCCGGTCGCGAGCGGCACGACGCCGTAGCCGCGCTTTCGGATCTCGCGCTCGAGCTGAGCCCTCTCGTCGGCGTCGGGCGACACGACGAAGACGGTGCCGGGTCGTCCCTTCTGAGCCGTCAATTCCCCCTCCCTCTCCGCGAAGCGCGGAAGCGGATCTTCGTAGCCCCTTTTCGTCAAAGGGCGTTCGTCGCAGGGTTGTCAAGCGAGCACGGCGCGATGCGCGCTCCGCGGGGGCGGCCGCGCCCCTCACTCGGCGCGGGTCGCGAGCGCGGCGAGAGCGCGCTGGAGCTCCTCCGCGGTCCGCCGGGCGTCGCTCTCGGCTCTCCGGGCGGCGGCGAGCTTCGCCTCGAGCTCCGAGACCGCGCGTCGCCGCCGCTCGACGTCGCGAGCCGCGCCCCGCAGCTCGCTCTGGAGGCGGCGGCGCTCGGCGGCGACGCGCGCCCGCTCGGTCTCGCGGGCACGGCGCGCGCGCCTCTCCTCGTCGGCGACCCGCGCGCGCTCCTCGGCGGCGCGCTTTCTCTCGTCGCGGTCGGCCTTCCGCCGCTCGGCGGCGCTCGCCGCTGGAGCGCGTCGCTCGGCGGCGTCGGCGCGCGCCCGGGTCCGGCCCGTTGCCGGCTCCAAGCCGCGAGCGGCTCGGCTCGGCCGCTCCGGCAGGTCCATCGCCTCGAAGCCCGGTGGATCGCGATCGGCCGAGAGCGCACCCGGTGGATCGGGCGCGAAGCCGCCGCTCGCCGCGAGCGCGGCGAGCGTCGTCGCCACCCGCCGGAGGGTCGAGTCGCCGGCGCCGAGCCCGGCCTCCCTGAGGATGTCGCCCGCCTTCTTCCGGAGCTCCGCGATCTCGTCGTGGAGCGCGCGCGTCGCGCGCAGCTCGCCGCGGCGGACGCGCGCCGCGGTCGCGAGCATGTCGTCGAGAGCGGCGCGCTCGCGACCGTGGAGCTGGTTGACCGCCCACACCGAGGTCGTCGGTCGGCGGCGCTTGGCGATCTCACGCGCCCCGCTCGCGTCGCCCGCCTTCGCGAGCTCGTGGGAGAGCCGCTTCCGCTCGGCCAGGAAGTCCGAGAGCGGCGCCTGGTAGAGCCGCCGAAGCGCTTGCTCGTACGCGGCCATGCGGATGCCCGGAGCCCTCGGTCGCCGTATCCCGGGCCCGGCGGGGAGGCAACGTCGGGGCGGCCGGTCCCGCCGGCGCTCGCTCGGCAGCCGCGCGCCCGATCGGGCTCGCGGGGGGTTGGCTCAAGCTTCGGCCGCGGACGGACGAAGACTCTCGGCGGAGAGGGCTCGAACGTCCATGGAAGCGGCCCCCCGGGAGAGCCGGGGCGACAGGATCCTCGCGGAGATCGACGCCAAGGGCGACTTCCCGGCGGCGATGCAGGCGATGGAGCGCGTGCGACGCGTGCTCGCGCGCGACGACTGCACGACCCTCGGCCTCGCGCACGTGATCCTCCAGGACCCGGGGCTGTCGGCCAAGATCCTCCGGGTCGTGAACTCGGCGTTCTACCGGACGGGCGGCGTCGCGGTCTCGACCATCACACGCGCCATCATCCTCCTCGGCTTCGATCGCATCTCCGAGCTCGCGACCGGCCTCCTTCTCCTGGAGCAGTTCACGCGCAACGGGACGAACAATCGCGTCCTGAGCGAGCACCTCCGCCGGTCGCTGCGCTGCGGGGTCGTGGCACAGGCGCTCTCCCGCCACGGCGGATACCCGGTTCCGGAGGAGGCGTACCTCCTCGGCATGTTCTCGAACATCGGCATGCTGTGGCTCGGCGCGCACTACCCTTCCGACCTCGAGGAGGCGGCCGCGCTGCTCCAGACCGGCGCGGCGGATTCCATCGAGGATGCCGTGTCGCGGACGCTCGGCGTCTCGCCAGCCGCGATCGCGGCGCGCGTCCTCGAGCAGTGGAACCTGCCGACGACGTATGCGGGCTACTTCCAGCGGCAGGCGGCGCGGGCTCCAGGCGCCGGGCCGGCCGCGGCCGAGCAGCTCGCGTCGATCGTCGCGCTGGCCGACGCCTACGCCCGCTCGGTGGAGCGCGATCCCACGCTCGGCGCGCAGGCCGTCGAGGACGTGAAGGAGGCGCTCTCGCTCTCGACCGAGGAGGCGGCCGTGCTCCTGCAGCGCGCGGAGTCGGAGCTGAAGCACCAGATGAGGGCGCTCGGAATCGAGGCACCGACGCCGCCTCCGCCGGCGGCGAAGCGGCCGCCACGGCGCGCCGACGGCGAGCGCGCCGCGAAGCCGTCCGGCGAAACCGGCGAGCCGCACCCCGAGCCGATGTTCGCGCGCGCCGCCGCACCCGAACGCGCGGCGGCCGCCGGCGGCGCGACGGCGGCCGCGCACGCCGGTACCGGCGGCCCGGCCGCAGCCAGCGATCGCGCGCTCGCGCTCGAGATCGTCACCGAGATCACGCACTCGATCCACGCCGGGCACGACATCGGAAGCCTTCTCGGAGCGGTGCTCGAAGGGATCGCGCGGAGCGGGGGGTTCGATGCCGTCGTCCTCGGGCTCCTCAGCCGCGAGCGCGATCGCCTTCTCGCCCGCCTCGCGTGGGGCGACGGCGTCCGGCAGGAGCTGGAGACGCTGTCCGTGCCGCTACGGCGCGGATCGGGCCTCCTGGCCGACGTGATCCTCGATCGCACTCCTCGTCTCGTGCGCGACGGACACGCGGGGCTGCTCGTCCCGCCCGGAGCGGCGCCGCCGGCGATTCCGGCGCGGTCGTTCGCGATCGAGCCGCTCGTCGTCCAGGGTCGCGCGGTCGGCCTGATCCTCGCGTCGCGCGCCGGTGACACGGCCGTTTCCGACGCCGAGTCATCCCTCGTCCGGCTCTTCGCGAACCTGGCGTGCATTGCGCTCGCCGAGGGCGGGCGCCGAGCGCCGCACTAGACGCCAGCCTGCACGGCCCGTTCGCGGCGCCCCGGTCCGATGCTCGCGGGCGGATCGGGCGAAGTCGGCTCCGGTGGGATCGCGACGGGTCTCGGCGCCCACGTCCACGAGCGGTGAAATCCGACGGCACAAGTGTGCTCACGGATTTCACGCTCCTCCGGTGAAACGAAGCGTCGCCGCACGGCTCGACCGGCAAAGCGTCGCGAAGAGGAACGGACGCGGCCGTCGCGATTACGGCACTCCGGAGGAAAGGTCAGACGATGAGACGACTCTTTCACAGGTCATTGGCAGCTCTCGTTCTCTGCTCGGGGATCCTGGCGCTGGCGGCGCAGGCCGAAGCCCTGGACATGTGTTTTCAGATGGACACCGGCGGAAAGTTCATCGCCAAAGGCTTCAAGATCCCCAGCCGAGGGAAATGCAAGAACTTCGTCGGCTACTTCCCGGGCGAGTTTGCGCCCGACGTTCCGGTGAACGGGACTGCCTGCACGACGTCGGATGGCTCCGTGGCGCGCTTCACGTTGTCCGACGTCGGCTATTGGTACCAGTTTTCCTTCTACCTCCCGCTGCCCGGGTTCGCCGGCGTCGAGACGACCGACAACAGCGGGAACCACCAGGCCACCGCCTTCCACTTCAACAGCATCGACTACTGTGCGCCGCAGTCGATTCGCTAGCGCGCTAGACCATTGGAGCTGGAGTCGATGATGCCGATGGGGCGACTCGCCTTCCTGGCGCTCGCTCTTGCGCTTGCCGCGACCGCGAGCGCGGCGACGAACCCGGTTCGGTCGTGCCAGGCCGCCAAGGTGAAGGCGGCGACGAAGAAGGTGCTCGACGAGGGAAAGTGCCAGCAGAAGGCACTGCTCAAGGACGCCGCGGTGGACCCGGCGTGCCTTCTGAAGGCAGAGGCGAAGTTCGCGACGGCCGTGATCAGAGCGGGCCTCCAGGGAGTTTGCGAAGGGACCGCCGCGGATCTCGGGACGGACGCCGACGCCTACGTCGACAAGGTGCTTGCGCGCGTATCCTGCTCCGGCGAACCCGTGGCCGGCGCCTGCTGGTTCCTCGGCACGCTCGGTGAGAGCTGTGACGCGACGTGTGCCACACACGGAGCGGCGTACGATCCGGCGACGCGATCGCTCGCCGGCAGTGACGGCAACGCGGTCGGTGCGGAACGCTGGCTCAACTGCTTGTCCGTGATGGCCGCATTTCGCGTCGACGGGGCGATTGCCACGAACCTCTTCCCTCCTGCCGGTGGGCTTGGATGCATCGTCGGGTCCCCGTACGGCGTTGCCACCATCGCGATCGACGTCTCTCCCACCACCTCGACCGCGGCGGTGGAATCTGGGCAGCGCGCCTGCGCTTGTCTGTAGAGGGCATGGAGCGCTCGAGAAACCTCGCTCTCGACGAACGACGGCACGTTTCTGCTCATGCGATCCCGAGGAGCGCGTCGCCGCACGGGGAGCGCTGATTCGCCGCGATCTCGGCCCGGCACCCGGGCCCGGAAGAGCGTCCCGCACGCAGGACGTCACCGCCGACCCCCGGCGAACCCCTCGCCCCGGGGTTCGGATCCCGCGGGCGAGCCGCGCGGCGGCCGTTCCGGCGGCGTGCCCGGGGTTCCATCGCCGTCGAGCGACCCGAGCCATTCGATCGGTACGCGCGGGTCCGGCAAGTACACGCAGGCCGTGCCGCGCCGGACGCTGACCGCGAGGTGGCGTCCGAGCCCCGGGCTCACCGCCGCGATCCGATCGATGGCCGACTTGAGCGCCTTCGTGACCGACGTGCGGTCGCGGGCGGCGCGGGTGCCGGCGTCTTCGCTCGTATCGGGTATGGTGCGGCCCGTCGCGCTCTGTGGGCGGCAGGCGGCCACCAGATCGCTCGCCGGAATCGGACGACCGGGATCGCGCAGCAGCCGCGCCAGATAGCGCATCCCGCGCGCGTCGCGGAGATGCACCAGGGTCCCGTCGAAGGCGATGGTCCACACTTCACCCTCGCAGAAGAACATCGCGCGCTCGGGCGGTCTCAACCTCGCACTCCGTCGCCCACGTCCTTGGGGGCGTGAAGACCGACGGCACAAGTGTGCCCTCGGATTTCACGCTCCCTGGACGAGGAAATCCATTCGCCGGGCAGCTCGCTGGAGCTCGCGAGGGGGACGTCATGAATTCGATTCGATGCCGCTGGACGCGGGCAGCCGTGGTCGCCGTGGCGGCGAGCGCCGCTTGGGCGACGAGCGTCCTCCCCGCGCACGCGATGGTGAGATTCGTCGCCGCGACGTTCGAGACGCCGCCCGTGGACGGCACCGGCTTCGCCGAGGGGGTAGCGACGAGCCCGGACGGCGCCCACGTCTACGTCGTGGGCGCGAGCGGCGGGCTCGCGGTCTTTCGGCGCGACGCGATGACGGGTCAACTCGCTTTCGTCGAATCGCACCATGACGGAGTGGCGAGCGTCGACGGGATGAACGGAGCGGACGGTGTCGCCGTCAGCCCGGACGGCGCGCACGTCTACGTCGCCGGTTCCAGCGACGACGGCGTGGCCGTCTTCAGCCGGAACATCACGACGGGCCAGCTGACCTTCGTCGAGGCCAAGAAAGACGGAGTCGGTGGGGTCGACGGCATCGACGGCGCCTCCTCGGTGGTCGTGAGCCCGGACGGCAACCAGGTGTACGCCACGGGCTTCAACGACAACGCCGTGGCGGTCTTCAGCCGCAATCCCACGAGCGGCCAGCTCACGTTCGTCGAGATCCAGAAAGACGGCATCGCAGGCGTCGACGGCTTGGCGGGCGCCCAGCACGTCGCGTTCAGCCCCGACGGCAGCCAGGTCTACGCGACCGGTGCGACCGACGACGCGCTCGTCGTCTTCAGCCGCAATTCCACTACCGGACACCTCTCGTTCGTCGAGGTGGAGAAGGACGCCGTCGGCGGCGTCGATGGCCTCGACGGCGCGTTCGGCGTCGTCGTGAGCCCGGACGGCAAGCACGTCTACGTCGGCGGGCGCCTGGACGATGCGCTCGCCGTGTTCAGCCGCGATCCTCTCTCGGGTCAGGTGACGTTCGTCGAGGCGGTGAAGGACGGCGTGGACGGGGTGCAGGGGCTGGCGGGCGCCACCGACGTGGTCGTGAGCGCGGACGGTCGGCAGGTGTACGTCGGATCCTATGGCGCCGCGGTCGCCGCTTTCGGTCGGGACGCGACGACGGGCCATCCGGCGTTCCAGCAGGTCGAGGCGAGCGGCAGCGACGGCATCGACGGGCTCCTCATCGTGCTCTCGGTCGCGCTCAGCCCGGACGGCACGAGCCTCTACGCCACGGGCGCATTCGACAGCGGCGTGTCGGTCTTCAGCCGCGATCCCGGCACCGGCGATCTGGCGTACGTCGAGCTGCAACAACAGTCCGTCGGGACGGCGGGCCTCAGCAACGCGCTCGCGGCGGCGGCGAGCCCGGACGGGAAGAACCTCTACGTCGCCGGCTTCGACGACGATGCCGTCGCGGTGTTCCGGCCGGTCGCGACGAAGGGGACGCTGTCGTTCGTCCAGCAGAAGGTCGATGGGGTGAGCGGCGTCGACGGGCTCGACGGCGCCTATTCGGTCGCGGTCAGCCCCGACGGGAAGAACGTCTACGCGGCCGGCTCCAACGACAACGCGGTCACCGTCTTCGGCCGAGACACGACGAGCGGAGAGCTGACCTTCGTCGAGGCGAAGAAGGACGGTGTCGGGGGCGTCGACGGGCTCGCCGGTGCGGGCACCGTGACGGTCAGCCCGGACGGCAGCCACGTCTACGCCGCCGGCTACAACGACAACGCGGTCGCCGTCTTCAGCCGCAACCCGTCGACCGGCGCGCTCACGTTCGTCGAGAAGAAGACCGACGGCGTCGCGGGCGTCGACGGGCTGAACCACCCTCGTTCCATCACCGTGAGCCCGGACGGCAACCACGTCTACGTCGCGGGCGAGGGCGACGACGCGATCGCCGTCTTCGGCCGGAACGCCGCGACCGGCCAGCTCGCCTTCGTGGAGATCGAGAAGAACCTCGTCGGAGGCGTCGACGGGCTCGATGCGCCCTTCTCCGTCGCGGTCAGCCCCGACGGCGCGCACGTCTACGCGGCGAGCTACTTCTCCTCGGCCGTCGCGGTCTTCGGCCGCAACGCCACGACCGGTCAGCTCACGTTCGTCGAGGCGAAGAAGGACGGCGTCGGCGGGGTCGACGGGATCGGCGGCGCGGTCGGCGTCGCGGTCAGCCTCGATGGACGGTGGGTATACGTCGCCGGATCGGGCGAAAACGCCCTCGCCGTCTTCTCTCGCGATGCGTCGACGGGTCAGCTCACGCTCGACCAGGTCAGCCGCGACGGCGTGGGCGGCGTCGACGGCCTCGCAGGCGCCCGCTCCGTCGTGCCGCTCTCCGACGGGCGGCACGTCTACGTCGCGAGCAACGTCGACAGCGCGGTCGCCGTCTTCGAGCAGCAATGCGGAAACGGCGTCGTCGACCCCGGCGAGACCTGCGACGACGGCAACACGACCGACGGCGACTGCTGCTCGTCGACGTGCCAGTTCGAGGCGGCGACGTGCGAGGTGATCCTCGGGAAGTCCTTCATCGTCAAGGACCCGAAGCCGGGCGTCGACGCGACCAAGCGCTCGATCTCGCTGATCGCCCTCGAGAAGAGCAGCCCGGACGTGATCTTCGGCGACCCGGTCGCGAGCGGAGCGCAGCTCACGATCCGGACCGCGGGCGCGAACGGCACGGTGCAGACCTTCCCGCTGCCCGCCGGAGCGGCGTGGCGCGCGTACCCCGGCGGCCTCGGCTTCAAGTACAGCGACGGCTCGCAGCTCCTCGGTCCGGTGAAGACGCTCCAGGTGCGGCGGACGCCGACCGGGGTGTTCCAGATCAAGGCGTCGATCTCGGCGAAGACCTCGGCGGTGAACGTCATACCGCCCGATCCCGGGACGGCGGGCAGCGTCAAGCTCACCATCCTCGACGGCCACTCCTACTGCATGAAGCTCGGCGGCGCGGCGGGCGGGGCGATCAGCCCGACCGCGAACACCGACAAGCTCTTCAAGATCTCGGCGACGGGAACGACCCCGGCCGCCGAGGACGGATGCCCCTGAGGCGACGCCGCCCCGTGCCGATCGCCTCGACCAAGACAGGAGAATCGAGATGTCGCTTCGACGCTTTCTGATGCTGGCCGTGCCGTTCGCCGTCCTCGCGAGCTCCGCGGTGGTCGCCGTCGCCGAGCCCATCCAGCCCACCCAGCCCAAGATGTATTCGCTCCTCGCGAAGCTCGAGAAGACCCCGTGCGTCTGCAACGACGGCGGGCCGAACGCCGGACACGCGGGCATCGTCTACGCCACGGCGAGCGAGGCCGACGTCAGCACAGGCTTCTACTTCGTGCCGAAGTGCCAGCTCTACACCTGGGACTCGAATACGGGAGCGATCTTCATCACCGGACCGCTCTGCTTCCCCTTCATTCCTCTCACGAGGTGAGCACGATGCGGGCGACCCGGCGGCCGAACGGCAGCGGGTCGCGGGAGGCCCTCGGCGATGCCCGCTCACGGACCTGGCAAGCGTGGGCGGTCGCGGTGATCGTCGCTGCGTTCGCGCTGCGATCTCCCGCGGCAGCACAGACGAATGTGGTGGTGAACGCTCCCGCGCTCGATACGCTGGGCGATCACACGACTCAGAGCGAGACCTCCCTCGCCGTTCACGGCTCGACCGTGTGCGCGGGCTACAACAGCACGCGTGCGGGCGACTTCCCCTCGCCTCTTGCCGGGCTCGCGCGCTCGGGCGACGCCGGAGACACCTGGGCCGACGAGGGCTACGTCTCCTCGCTCCAGGGATCCGACCCGTCGCTCGCGGTGCATCGCGCGAGCGGGCGGTTCTACTACGCGAGCACCGCGGGCCTGGGCGGGCTCGGTCCGTCGCAGACGCTCCGCTCGATCGTCGGCGTGTCGCGATCGACCGACGATTGCGTCACCTTCGTGGGGCCCGCGAACGCCACGCCGAGCGTCGGCGCGGCGAGCGTGTGCGCGCCCGGCACGCCGACCGCCTGCACCCAGAACTCGCAGTGCGCCGCGGGCCAGGTCTGCACCGACCCGGCGTTCGAGGACAAGCCCACGATCGCCGTCGACAACAGCGGCGGCGCGCGCGACGGGAACGTGTACGCGTGCTGGACGCACGATCCGGCCTTCGGCGAGGGCGAGATCCACTTCTCGCGCTCCACCGACGCGGGCGTCACGTTCACGGACGAGCAGGTGCTGTCGCCGGCGGGCGAAGTGGATCCCTTCGGCTGCACCGTGGCGGTGGGCCCGAACGGAGAGGTCTACGCGGCCTGGGGAACGCAGAGCTCGGGCAACCCGATTCGCTTCCGCCGCTCGCTGCAGGGCGGAGCCGCGGGAAGCTGGGACCCGGTCGTGCAAGTGAACGCGGCACCCACCCGCCCGTCCGGGCGCGACCGCGTGATCACCTGCGTCGGAAAGGGCGCGAGCTACACGCTGAACGGCGACGTCCGCATGACGCCGCCGCAGGCGTGGATGGCCGTCGATACGAGCAACGGGCCGTCCCGCGGAAGCGTCTACGTCGTCTGGCAGAGCGATCCGGCCGGCGCTGCCGACAACAGCGACGTCTACTTCAGCCGATCGACGAACGGGGGCGTGAGCTTCCTCCCCGAGGTGCAGATCGCCGGTGGCACCGTCTCCGACCAGTTCCTTCCGAACGTCGCGGTCGCGGACGACGGCGTGCTGTCGATCGTCTGGTACGACCGGCGGCTCGACCCCGCGAACCTCGCGATCGACGTCTACCGCACCGTCTCGTTCGACGGCGGTGAGAGCTTCGATCCCATTCGCCGCCTCACCTCGCAGAGCTCGCCCGTGCCGCCGATCAGCGGCCAGCCGACGGTGAGCCACAACTTCGATCCGGCGCGCTCCGAGTGCTACCTCGGCGACTACCTCGCCGTCACGGCGGACGGCGACAGCTTCTACTACGCGTGGGGCGACAACCGGCGCGTCGCGACGACGGCCGCGTATCCCGGCGGGCGGAACGATCCCGACGTGATGTTCACGCGGCTTCCGCTGCCGGACGCTCTGCCCGCGCGCGCATTCCTCACGGCCAACGGCACCGATACGGTCGAGGTGGTCGACGTGTCGACCGACTCGCCGTTCCCCGTCGCGTCGGTGCCGGTCGGCGACCAGCCGTTCGGGGTCGCCGTCAACCATTCGGCGACGCACGTCTGGGTGACGAATCGCGGAGCGAACACGGTCTCCGTGATCGACGCATTCGACTACACGGTGGTCGCCACGATCCCGGTCGGAGCGACGCCTACGGGCATCGCTCTCGACCCGGAGGGGACGCGGGCGTACGTCGCGAATTTCGGCGACGGCACGGTGTCGGTCATCGATACCGCTCTGAGCGCCGTCGTGGCGACCGTCCCGCTGTGCGCGGGATCGTGCGGACCGTTCGGGGTCGCCGTGAACCCGACGGGCACGAAGGCCTACGTCACCGCGCAGTCGAGCAACCAGGTGAAGGTGATCGATACCGCCACCAACTCGGTGAGCGCCACGATCGCCGTTCACGCGAAGCCGACCGGCATCGCGGTCAACCCGTTGGGCACGCGCGCATTCGCGGTGCCCGATGGCGTCACCTCCGATTACTTGACGGTGATCGACACGAGCTCCGACAGCGTCATCCCGGTTCTCGTCGGGACCCGAGGCCCGGGCGTCAGCGTGAGCTCGTTCGGAACGCGGCTGTACGCCGCGTTCACGCCGGACCAGATCCAGGTGTTCGACGTCACGGTCAGCCCGCCCGCACACCGCTTCAACGAGAACGGCATGACGTCGGTGTTCGGCATCCAGACGAACGCGGACGCGACGCGCCTCTACGTCGCGAACCCGGGCTCGGACTCGCTGAGCTTCTACGACAGCAGCGCGGACGGCATCGGCTTCCCGTTCTTCGCGCCGTCCACGCCGGTCGGATCCGGCACCTCGCCGATCGCGTTCGGCCAGTTCCTGACGAACGGCGGCGGCGGTCCGGGAGCCGGCGCGGCGACGACCGTGGCGTCGGGCTTCTGCTCGCTCGACTTCGCTCTGCCTGCCGCGACGGGGACGACCGGCACGATGACGTTCGACCCGGGCACGACCGACGTCTTCGGGACCTCGCTGGATCCGTCGAGCGCGGTCGGCACGCTCGTGATCTCGGGCGGCTTCCCGGCGAGCGGCACGCTCGGCCTCCATTTCCAGGCGGCCGCGCTCTCGTTCGACGCGAGCGGCTCCTACGGGCCGATGGCGCAGGGCGTGTCCTTCGATCTGCGGAACATCACGGGGAATCTCCTCCCGAGGCGGGCCGCGTACCGGCTCGACATCCCGCGGCTGCAATTCGACGCGGCGAGCCGGCGCTACGAGGGCGCTTGTCAGATCCAAGCGTTCCTCCCGGTGAACACGCCCGCCGGGAAGAACGTGGCGCTCGCGCTCGCCGACTCGGGGCTCACGTGTGCGAGCGCGAATCAGGTCGAAGTGATCTTCGACGAGGTCACCGTTCCGGGCTCCACGCAGCTCACGGCGACCTGCGTGGGCCCGACGAACCTGCCGCCGAACTTCAGCATCGGCGGAGGCCTCGGGAGTCCGATCCAGTGGTACCAGGACGTGTCGACGACGGCGGTCTTCACGCCGCCCGCGCGGGTCTGCTACCGCTACGCGCCGGTCCTCGACGACCAGACGGCGAGCCAGCTCCGGGTCCTGCACCAGGAGAGCGGCGTCTGGGTCGATCGTACCGTCCTCCCGATCGACACGGTGAACAAGCGGATCTGCGCGGAGGTGTCGAGCTTCTCGCCGTTCGTGGTCGCGGAGACATCGCCAGCGGGATTCGTTCCACCCGATTCCGCGTCGCTCAGATGCGAGCAGGGTGTCCGCAAGGGCGTCGCGACGCTCGCGAAGGCGATCGCGAAGTGCAACGACAAGACCGCGAGCGCCACCTTCAAGGGAATGCCGTTCGACGAGGAGGCGTGCGAGGCGACCGCGCGTACGAAGTACGATGCTGCGGCGTCGTTGCTCACGGGCTGTCCCGCGTGTGCCACGAGCGCGGAAGCGGCGCTGCGCGCGGCGACCGAGGACCTCTTCGACGGGGCTCGCGGCGCGTTCTACTGCGCGGGAACCGCGCTCCTTCCCGGCGACGGCCTCGCGTACGCGCCTCCCGATCCGATCGCCCTGCGCTGCTCGGCGAAGCTCGAGTCGACGGCGGCGAAGCTCGCGAACGCGAGCCTCACCTGCCAGAAGAAGGCCGCGGACAACGCGTTCCGCGGCAAGCCGTTCGACGACGGCGCCTGCCGAGCGGCGGCGCGAGCGAAGTACGACGCGAGCGCCGCGCACCTCGCCGGCTGCCCGCCGTGCGTCGTCGCCAACGCGCCGGCGATCGGCGATCGCATCGAGAACGCGATGAACGGCGCGCGTGGAGATCTCTTCTGTGCGGGGTCGACGCCGATCCCGTGAGGCGCCGAAGGGGGCGGCCGCCGCGACGAGGGCGTCACCGGCCTCTTCGGCTCAGCGCTCCCAGCGCACCGGATGTCGCGGCACGTAGACGCAGGTGTAGCCGCGTCGAATGCTGCCGACGAGATGGGCGGCCAGCTCCGGGTGGCTGGTCTCGATCTTCACGAGCGCGGCTTTGATGCCCTTCGTCACGGTGAGGCGCGACCTCTCGGCGTGGGACGCGACCCGCCGTCCGAACGCGCCTTCCGCGAGCGCCTGCTGCACCGCCTCGATCTCCGCCCGGAGGCGGGTCGCGCGCTCGCATTCGTTGTTCTCGTCGGCTTCGAGCGCCTGCTCCACGAGCGACGCCAGGTGTCGCCGATACTGCGCCCGCGCCTCGGCATCGATGACGTCTCCGGCGTCGCCGAGTGAGCGCGCTCGTTCCGCGATGCCGCCCGCGTTCCGGGGCGGCGGTGCGCCGCCGCCGTCGGCGAGCTGGACGAGATCGGACGCCGCAAACTCGTGTCCCGCGTGCCATACGAGCTGCGCCACGTAGCGGACGCCGCGCGTATCACGCAGGCGGATCGTGCGCGCTCCATACGTGACGGTCCAGTAGTCGCCCTCGGAGCGGAAGACCCCGACCGCGACGTCGGACGCCCGACCGCCGCCGATCTCCGCGGGGGGCGTTCGCTCGGGGGGCGGAGCCTGCAGAACAACCGGCTCGCGCGTCGCCCCGCGCTGCCGGATTCCCCGCGCGCGCTCGGCGAGGAGTCCCATGCCGAGCGCGTCCGCGGTCTGGACGGCCTGCGCGATGGCCGTCGCGGCGCGGGCGACGTCGTGGGCCGAGCCGTGTGCGAACAGCAAGGCTGCCTGCTCGCAGCGCGAGAGCGCGAGCCACGGCTCCGCGCCCATCGCCGAGTGGACCGCGACCGCGCGCTCGAGGTGGCGGGTCGCGTCGTCGTGGCGCCCGAGCGTCGCGGCGAGACGTCCGAGGTAGTGGCTCACGGAGCCGATGAACGCGATGGCATTGGGGATCGCGGCACACGAGTCCGCGTAGGGAAGCAACGCGGTGTAGATCGTGGCGGCGAAGCGCTGCTCGCCGAGCGCGGCGCAGATGTCGGCGAGCTGCACGCAGGTCGGCAGGAACGTTCCGTTGCGCGGCCAGTCGGCCAGATCGTGCGCCATGAGCTCCGCCAGGATCGCGCGCGCGTCGCCGTGCGCGCCCATCTGGAGGTACGTGAGCCCGAGAGCGCACCGGGCGCCGAAGATCCCGGGGTGCAGCGCGACGAACGCGCGGAAGCCGTCGATCAGCTCCGAGAGCCGACCCTGCAGATAGCGAACCATCATCAGCTCGAGCGCGAAGACCGCCTCCGCCGCCTGGCCGAGCCAGCGGCCGTTCTCGAGCACCTCGGCCGCGAGCGCTTCCGCCTCGTTGAATCGACCTTTCAGCGTCGCACGCGTCACGCGAAAGCTCGTCACGAGCGCGATTTGCGACGGCTGGCGTGACTCGCGGGCGAGCTCGTCGCACGCCGCGACGTCCGCCTCGAACGGTGCGATCTGTCCGAGCTCGAGATGATCCCAGATGCGGGCCGCGCGCGCGCGGAACGCGAGACGCCGGTCGCCGTTCCGGTTCGCCAGGCGAAGGAGCGCGTCGGCGATCCCGACGCGCTCGCGCGGGTTGTCCGGGCCGGAGGTGGCCGAGTGGGTTGCGAGCAGAACGTCGGCCAGCGCGTCGGGGTCGTCCACCCGGCGCGCCATCGCGAGCGCCCGGTCGCAGAGCGCGATGCGGCGGCCGGGGGCGTCCGTGAAGTAAAGCGCGGTCGCGAGGCGAACGAGGAGCCGGGCGTGCTGTCCGCCGTCCTCCTCCCCCCACAGCGAGATCGCGTCCTCCAGCAGCGTGACGTGCGCGTCGTCGCGAGCGCCCGCCTCGGGGAAGGCGAGCTCGCCGCCGTAGCCGATCGCCGCCTGTGCGATCAGCTCGCGCGACGGGATCGTGCGTGCGATCGCGGCGGCTTCGAGGAAAGTCGCCTTGGCCCGCTCGCCGTCGCCGGAGCCGCTCAGGGCCCGGCCGAGGTCGATCAGGATGCGCGCGCGCATGCGGACGTCGCCGGGATCCTCGGCTGCCAGGCGCGCCAGCGCGAGGCGGTACAGGCGCTCCGCTTCCTCGAATGCGAGCATGGAGAGCGCCCGATCCGCGGCGCGCCGCGTGTAGGCGCTGGCGGACGCGCCGCCGGCGGTCGCGCCCGACGCCGCGAGGTGATGCGCGATCTCGGCGAGATGCTCGTCCTCGTCGGCGCGCGCCGCGAGCATCTCGCCGGCGAGACGGTGCAATCGGCGCCGCTCGGCGGGACCGAGCGTCTCGTACACCGCGTGGCGAATGAGGGCGTGCCGAAAGTGGTAGCGGCCCGGGTGATCGGGCTCCTGCACGACCAGACGCGCCTCCATGGCGGCGTCGACCGCGTCGAGCAGCGAGGGGCGCGGTTGCGGCACGAGGCCCTCGAGTAGGGCGACGGTGAACTCGTTCCCGAGAATCGATGCCGCGCGGAGCACTTCCGTCGAGCGGGGCGACATCCGAGCCACGTGGCGGGCGATGGCCTCGTGGATGCCGGCCGGCATCGGCGCCGCGTCGACGTGCGCGCGGCCCTGCAAGCGATCGTGGGCTCCGAGATCGAGCGCCATCTCGCCGACGAAGAGCGGATTGCCCGCGGTCACGACCCACACCGCGTCGACGACGGCGTCGGGTACCGCTGCCGCCACGCCGGCCCGGAGGAGCGCCGCCACGCCGTCGCGATCGAGGCCCGCCAGCGCGATGCGCTCGGTCGCGCGGCGTGCGAGATCGCGGAGCGCGGCGTGGGCGGGCGGGTCCACCGGACCGTCGCCCGGGGTCCGGTGCGCCGCGACGACGAGCATGCGGGTGGCGGCGATTCCCTGCACCAGGAACTCGAGCAGCCGGAGCGACGACTCGTCCGCGCGGTGCAGGTCGTCGAGCAGGATCACGAGCGGCGTCTCGACGGCGGCGCTCGCGAGCAGCGCCGTCACGCTGCCGAAGAGTCGAAAGCGCGCCTCCGGGGTGTCGAGAGGAGCGGCTGCCGGGACCTGCGGCAGCCGCTCGCGGATCTCGGGTGCGACGTGCGCGACGTCGGGACCGGCTTCGGCGACGAGCGTCGCGAGCGCGGCGGCGTCGCGACTCTCGATCTCGGCGCGCAGCACCTGGAGCCACGGCCAGAGGGCGGGCGCGCCCTCGCCGTCGTAGCACCGTCCCCAGCGCACCCGCGCGCCGGCGGCGCTCGCATCGTACGCGAGGCTCTCGACGAGATGGGTCTTCCCGATGCCGGCTTCCCCCTGCACCAGGACGAAGCCGCCTCGACCCTCGAAGGCGCCATCGAGCGCGGCGCGCAGCGTGGCGCGCTCGCTCTCGCGGCCGAACAGTCGGAGCCGCGGTGCCGAGCTGGAGAAGTAGGACGGGCCGGATTGCAGCATGGCGGGCAGCCGGAGGCGGGCAGCCTACGACATGAGAGGACCGTGGCCAATGGGAAACGGGCGCCGCGCCGGCGCACCGGCCCGCCGTCGGATCTCGCGGCGCACGCCCGGGCCGCGCGAGGCAGCGGGGACGGACGACGCCGGGGAACGGCCGGCCGGCGCCTCGAGTGATAAGCACCGGCGATGAGGTACGCCCCGTGACCCCGACCGGACTCCGGCAGATGGAGCACAACATCGCCCGCTGCCGCGTGCTGCTCTCCCTGGCGGCGATGATCGTCGTGTACGTCGACCCCGAGGAGCCGCTGATCGCGCGCTGGATCCCGTTCTCCTGGGGCGCCTTCCACATGGACCCCCGCCTTCTCATGGTGATGGCGGGACATCTCACCTACAGCACGATGGTGTATCTCGGGCGCGGGGGCTTCCTGTCTTCGATGCGGGCCGCCGCGATCACCACGTGGGTCGACGTCCTCTTCGCGGTCGCGATCGGAACGATGACCGAGGGCGTCACCGGACCATCCTATCCCTTCTTCGCGTTCGCGGTCGTGACGAGCGGGCTCCGCGGGGGAATGCGGCAGGCGGCGCTCGTCACGACGGCGAGCCTCGCGCTGTACGTCCTCCTGATCCTGCTCTCGAACAACCGGGCCGCCGAGCTCGTCATCATGCGGCCCGTCTACCTCGGGATCACGGGCTACGTCGTCGGCTACCTCGGCCAGCAGCGCATCGACCTCCAGGAGCAGATGCGCCAGCTCGAGATCGCGGAGCAGCGCCACCGAATCGGACGCGACCTCCACGACGGGTACGCGCAGGCCCTCGCCGGGATCGATCTCCGGCTCGAAGGGGCGCGCCGCGCGCTTCGAAACGGAGGCGCGGCGGACGTGCTCTCCGACCTCACCGACCTTCAGGTGAGCGTCAAGCGCGAGTTCGACGATCTGCGGCGCTACGCGCGGACGCTCGCCGGCGTGGACCCCACGCCGACCGCGAACGACGACGGCGGCGGGACGCGCGTCTCGCTCCGGGCGGAGGTCGCCGGCTCGGTGGCGCTCGTCGAGCGGGTGCTCGGGATCGCGCGCGAAGGGCTCCAGAACATCCGCCGACATGCCCGCGCGCGACACGCACGGATCGACGTGCGCGGAGACGGCTCCGCGGTGCGCCTCACGATCGAGGACGACGGCGTCGGCTTCGAGGGGAACGAGATTCCCTGGTCGATCGCCTCGCGCGTGAACGAGGTCGGCGGCCGGATCGAGATCGCGTCCGACCGGTCGAGCGGAGCGTGCCTCGACATCACGCTGCCGCCGAGGTGAGCGGCGTGGGCCGTCCGATCCGCATCGTCGTCGCGGATGACCACCTCCTGTTCCGGCAGGGGCTCAAGTCGCTGCTGCGCTCGGAGGCGGAGGTGGACGTCGTCGCCGAGACCGAGCGCGCGGACGAGCTTCCCGCCCTGCTCGACCGGGTCGCGTGCGACGTGCTGCTGCTCGACCTCCAGATGGAGCGGAACGCCCTCTCCGACATCGAATCGCTGGCGGCCCGCGTGCCGGTGGTGGTGCTGACCGCGAGCGAGGTCGAGGCGGACGCGGTCGCCGCCGTTCGAAAGGGCGCCGTCGCCGTCGTCTTCAAGCGCTTCGCCGTCGACAGCTTGATGAGCGCGATCCGCGCGGTCTCCGCGGGGGGCGTGTGGCTGCCGGCGAGCCTCCAGACCTCGATGGCGGCCGAGCTCCGCCGGCCGGCGGAGAACGCGCTCTCGCCGCGCGAGGAGGAGGTCGCCCGCTGCGTCGCGCGCGGCCTCCGGAACGCCGAGATCGCGAAAGAGCTCGCGATCACGGAAGAGACCGTGAAGACGCACTTGAACCGCGTGTTCCGGAAGCTCGGCGTGCGCGACCGCATGGAGCTCGCGCTCCGGGTGGCGCGCCCGACGGGCGAGCGCAGCTGAAGCGCGCGCGCCCTCCCCGCTTCTCCCGAACCGGCTCCCGGCTGCCCGCAACCCTTTCGGGGTGATGTCCTCAAACGTGCGGGGGATTCGGGCATCGTCCAATGTATATACAAACATCCGCGGTCGCTCGCCCGAAATCGCGCCATTCGCGCCTCAATCTTGGGCAGCCGCTGCTCGCTTCGACGCCGAAGCCACCAGACGCAGGTGGGACGTGGCGGCACCACGCTTGCTGTTGCCCGCGCATCAAACACTCACCTCGGGGAGGTCCTTCGATGGCAGAACTGGAGTGCAAGAGAGATCGGCGGTCGCGCGCTCGCGCAGCCGTCCCGGAGGCCTCGGCCGACCTCGCGGGGCGTGAGCGCTTCCGCGATCCGGAGTGGCGGCGGTACGGATACCTGTTGCTCGGCGGCAAGCTTCTCGGCATCGCGCTCGTCTTCGGCGCGATGTTCTTCGTCTCGAGCCTGATCGGCGCGGAAGTGCGTGCGGACGACGCTCCCGTCGTCGCCGGCAACGACATCGTCAACCCGATCAACACGCTGTGGACGCTCCTCGCGGCGTTCCTCGTGTTCGGCATGCAGGCCGGCTTCACGATGCTCGAGGCCGGCTTCTGCAGGTCGCGCGAGACCGTGAACGTCCTCATGGAGTGCATCGTCGACACGTGCCTCTGCGGACTTCTGTTCTACGCGTGGGGATTCGCGTTCATGTTCGGCTCGGGCACGCCGTTCGTCGGCACCGAGTTCTTCTTCCTGCAGGGCGTGCCCGCGACGTACGGATCCACCGGCGTCGCGTTCCTCGCGTTCTGGCTCTTCCAGTTCGCGTTCGCCGACACCTGCTCGACGATCACGTCGGGCGCGATGATCGGCCGGACCGGCTTCGTCGGCGACCTGATCTACTCGATCGGCGTGTCGGGCTTCATCTATCCGATCGTCGGCCACTGGGCGTGGGGTCCGGACGGCTTCCTCGCGACGATGGGGAGCGAGGGCAACTTCCTCCCGTTCGTGGGGACGAGCTTCCACGACTTCGCCGGCTCGACCGTCGTGCACACGATCGGCGGCTTCATCGCGCTCGCGGGCGCGATCGCTCTCGGGCCTCGCCTCGGCCGGCGGTTCAAGCGCGACGGCGGCGGCCCCATGCTGCCGCACGACCTCACGATGGCGTCGGTCGGCGGCCTGATCCTCTGGTTCGGCTGGTACGGCTTCAACCCGGGCAGCACGCTGTCGGCGATGGACTTCGAGGGCATCGGCCGCGTCGCGACCAACACGACGCTCGCGGCGTGCGCGGCGGGCCTGTCCGCGATGTTCTACGGGTTCCCGAAGACGAAATCCTGGGACATCAGCTTCACCGTGAACGGCTTCCTCGCCGGGCTCGTGGCGATCACCTGCCCCTGCTACTGGGTGTCGCCCACGGGCGCGATCATCCTCGGCCTGATCGCGGGCGTGATCGTCGTGGTCGCGATCGACGTCCTCGAGTACCTCCGGATCGACGACCCGATCGGTGCGGTGCCGGTGCACGGGATCTGCGGCATCTGGGGCACGCTGTCGCTCGGGCTCTTCGCCTGCGGCCAGTACGGCGCGACCGGCCCGATCAGCCCGGACAACGCGACGCCGCTCACCGGCCTCTTCTACGGCGGCGGCTTCACGGTGCTGATCGCCCAGATGATCGGAAGCCTGATCGTCACGTCCGCGACCTTCGGCGTCGCGATGGTCCTCATGTACGCCGTCAAGGCGATGGGCTACCTGCGCGTCTCCGAGGAGGGCGAGCTCCACGGCCTCGACCTCCACGAGCACGGCGTCCCCGCGTACCCGGAGTACGCGCTGCACGCGGCCGCGACCCCGGGCGGCGGCCCCGCCTTCGTCCACGGAGCGTTCCAGGCGCAGCGCGCGCCGGCGTCCGGAATGGCGACGTCGTACGCCGCGCGGAAGGCGTGACGTCTCGCGCCGGCGAGCGGGGGCCGCGGGGGGCGGCGCTCCGCTCGCCGGCGCGGCGGGCCGCGCCGATCCCGGATCGTGGCGACTTTTCGGGCACGCGCCCATGAATTGCGCACGCCCGGATGCGCGCGCCGCGTGGCGACGGTCGCCGGGGTCGCCCGCACCCTCCCCCATGCGCGCCGCGCGAAAGCCCCTGCGTGCGGTTTCCCGGCCGGATGTCGAGCTCCGCCCGAACGATCCGGCGCCCGACCGTGGCATCGCCGTTGCTGCCGGCAGGGCGGCTCGCCGAGGAAGGTCGGCGATCTTCCGTCGCCGCGAACGCGAATGCCGTTGCCACCAGAGCACCCGAGATGCGAATGCGCGCCACGATCCGCGCGCGGTCGTCTCGTGGCCCGCGTCGCATCCGTCGTCGCCTGGACCTTGCTCGCCGGGAGCGCGCTTCCGCCCGCGGTCTGGGCGATCGATCCCGCTTCCTATCGGTCGCCGCTCTCCGCCGACCGCGCCGCGCAGGCGGCGCTCCATCGCGACTGGGCGGGCGCTCGGCGCGCGATCCGCGGCCCGAACCGCACCGCGGAGATCCGCGGCGCGAACCGACCGACGGCGGCGCGCGCAGCCGTCGCGAGAAGCACGGGAACCGCACCCGCTCCAGCGCGGCGCGGCGGCAGGATCGACGGACGCGTCCGGCCGGAGCAGTGCCGGGCGGTCGTCGAGAGCCCCTCCTGGCGGTCGCTCGCCGCATGGCGCGGCTGGGCGCCACACGCGCTCGCCGGCGCCAGCACGTCGAGCCACCGGACGTCGCGCCTCCGCGACGCCGCGTCCGAGCGCTCGCTTCCGGGCGATCGGCGCGGCGATCAATCGTCGCCGCCGCTCCGCGCTCCGCCGATCGGAGCCTGACTCCGTCCGATCGGCATCGCCTCGTCGGGCCATCCACGACCCGGCGGTAGGCGAGGCGAAAGCTCGCGGCGGCAACCGGCCTCGATCGCCCTCGGCGACGAGCGCGCGCACGTGCCGTTGCGCCCTCGAACCTCGAGCTGCGGCGACGCCGGGCTGCGGACCTCCGTCCGCCGCTCGCCGGCGCGCCGCCAGGAGTCAGCATGTCGAATCACGTCCTCGATCCAACGCCGTCCGCGCGCGAGCGCTGGACGCTCGTGGCCCGCCGCGCGCGCCCGCTCGCGATCGCGGCCGCGGCGCTCGCCGCGCTCGCGGCCCGCCCCACCTGGGCGGAGGAGGCGGCCGCCGCCGCGACCGTCGACACCGGCGACACGGCCTGGGTCCTCACGGCCTCGGCGCTCGTCCTCATGATGACGCTCCCCGGCCTCGCGCTCTTCTACGGCGGCCTCGTGCGCGCCAAGAACGTCTTGAACGTCCTCATGCAGTGCTTCATCTCGGCCGGCGTCGTCGGGGTCCTCTGGATCCTCGTCGGATACAGCCTCGCCTTCGGCACCGGGAACGCCTTCATCGGCGACTTCTCGAAGCTCGGGCTCGCCGGCGTCACCCTCGAGTCGGTCACGGCGAACTTCGCGAGCCCGCCGCGGAACATCCCCGAGTACGCGTTCGTGATGTTCCAGGCGATGTTCGCGATCATCACGCCGGCGCTCATCCTGGGCGCGATCGCCGAGCGCATGAAGTTCAGCGCGTGGGTCGCGTTCATCACCGTGTGGCTGCTCGTCGTCTACTGCCCGGTCGCGCACATGGTGTGGGGCTCCGAGGGCTGGCTCTTCAAGTCGGGCGCAATCGACTTCGCGGGCGGCCTCGTCGTGCACATGTCGAGCGGCTTCTCCGCGATCGTCGCCGCGATCATGCTCGGGAAGCGGCGCGGCTTCGGGAAGGACCCGATGCCGCCGCACAGCCTGCCGCTCTGCCTGATCGGCGCCGGGCTCCTGTGGACGGGCTGGTTCGGCTTCAACGCCGGCAGCGCGCTTTCCGCGAGCCCGCTCGCGACGCTCGCCTTCCTGAACACCGGCACCGCGGCCTCGATGGCCGTCGTGGCGTGGGCCGCGATCGAGTGGATGCATCGCGGGAAGCCGACCGCCCTCGGCGGCGCGACCGCGGCGGTCGCGGGCCTGGTCGCGATCACGCCGGCGTGCGGCAACGTCGCTCCCGCCGGCGCGATCGCGATCGGCCTCGGCGTCGCGATCATCTCGTACGCGGCCTGCACGTTCCTGAAGCCGGCCGTCGGCTACGACGATTCGCTCGACGTCTTCGGCGTGCACGCGCTCGGCGGCGCGTGGGGCGCGCTGGCCTCCGGGATCTTCGCCGTCACGCTCGGCTCGGGCGTCGAGACGAATGCGCAGCAGATCCTGGTGCAGCTCCAGGGCATCGCGTTCACGGCGGTGTTCGCGCCGATCGCGACCGTCGTCATCCTGTCGCTTCTGAAGATCCCCTTCGGCTCGCTCCGGGCCTCCGACGAGGACGAGATCGAGGGACTCGACCTCTCGCAGCACAGCGAGAGCGCCTACGGCTTCGCCGGCGGATCGCTGGCGCCCGAGCTCGGCCACTCGGCGCACGCGTCGGTCGCGCTCGCACCCGTCCGCGATCGACAGCTCGCGTGAAGCGGGACACCGAGGCGGACGGTGCGCGCGCGGCGCGCCGTCCGCCTCGGCTCGCGCTGCCGACGCGATCCGCGATCCGCGATTCCGGCCGGCCCCGAACGGCCCTCGTGCAGAGCCTCCGAATCGACGGTGCGCTGACGGCTCGCGTCCACCTCTCCCGCGACCGCAGCGGCCGCGGCGACGCTTGCCTCCCCAACGACTCCTGGCTACAGGTTCGCGTCCGACGAGAGACGCCGTTCGCACGGAAGAGAGGCCGTCTGCATGGCAGAGACCGAGAAGAAGAAGGAAAGCGCCCTGCCCGCGATCATCGGCTGGGGGGGGCTCGCGTTGTTCAGCGTCCTCTTCGGGTGGATCATCCTGAACCAGCTCCGGACCGCCGAGGAGTGGTCGAACCGCGGCCCCGAGGCGATCACGCTGGTGAAGCAGTTCAAGCCCGACGGCGGCACCGACACGATGGAGGACCTGATCCGCGGCTACTCGATCAAGGCCAAGGAGAAGGGCGGCTACGTCGGCGAGTTCGCGTGGGAAGCGAAGCAGAAGGAAGGTCCCGAGTACGAGGTCACCATGCTCTGGCGCGACGGCGAGAAGCACAAGACCGCGCTCTGGCGCGTCGACCTCCGCCAGAAGCAGGTCCGCCCGCAGGGCGACGCCGCCACGCTCCCGAAGAACGCGCGCGAGGGCAACTTCGGCTGAGGGTCGTCGAACGAGGGGCTTCGCGCGTTGTCGCACGAGGGGCTTCGCGCCCCTCGCCCCGTCGGGCAAAGCCCGCCGGGGCCCCTGTACCTTTCCAGCTGCTCTCGGATGTCGTTAGAGGCGTCCTGAGAGCAGGCCAGCCCGTCGAGAGTTGCCTCGGGGCCCTCGTGCTGTGGAGCACCTGGAGTGG